>JAUZOE010000025.1 GCA_030706605.1 Bacteroidota bacterium | reverse complement strand
TGGCAGGTTGCTCCTCAGCAGAGCCTGCTTATGTTTTTATCTTCAAATCAAATGTAAAGCTATTTTAGTATTAACCTTTAAGTGTACTTTTATAGCAGGATTATTAACCAAAAAGTGTAAACTTATTTTAGGACGAGACATATGTTTACCTATTTATTCAAAACTCTTTAACTAAATGGATTGCATTAAATGCAGACCAATTCTCATTTTCCAATGTTTCTATTGTTCCTAAATATGCGCAGGTCCGTCAGGGGGGAAATATAAGTTTCCGATTTCAGATTAAGGTGAGAGATAATTTAAATTTTAGGGATTTGCAATGCCAAAACTTACTTCGCTTATTAAGGCTATTTGCTGCAATAAATTTGCCACCTTATTCCTGGATTTAAGATTTAAGACTTTTGATTTTTATTAAAAAATTATGAACCTACCCAACTATTTAGCAGTTATGCACAACCTTATACAAAATATAAGTAATATTTTCAGGTCATAAAAAAGCCGGGATGTTTAGATAGATGCATAAATGGAAATTCTATTGCAAGGATATGAGAAATAATTAATGATTTTCAGTATGCTTAAATATTTAGAATGAGGGAACCGGTCTTTATGTCTTGTATATAATTTAAATATTTAATAGAATCTATTAAATTATTGAAACATTCATTTTCTCATGCAATCCAGTTATTCTGAGAATACTTTACTAAAATCCAGTATATGATTTTATCCTTGTTACATCAAATTCCTTTAATCAGGGAACAGAATTTCTCTGGTGAAGAAAAGAAAAACCTGAAAAAATATTTTAAAATCAGAACTTTTAAAAAGAAAGAAAAAATTCTTAATAAGGGTGAGGTTGAAATGTATTTTAATTTTGTATATAAAGGATTGATAAGGCAATATTATATAGACGAAAACGGGAATGAAGTAAATACGCGCTTTGCTGATGCAGGGGATATTATTTGTTCTGAGTTTTCCTATTTTTCGGGCACGCCATCTGGATACATATCGGAAGCTGTTGAAAACTCAACACTGTTATCTATAACGGTAGAAGATATGGACTATATTCAGTCACAGGGGATGAATTTTCTTAGGTTTGGAAAATTGCTAATGGCAAGGGTTTTCTTCCTGAAAGAAGAGAGAGAAAGGAAATTTTTATCAAATGACGCAAAAAAGAAAGTAGAATTATTTTATAGGTTGAGGCCAAAGATGGCATTGCGTCTTTCACAAATTAATATTGCTTCTTACCTTAATCTGAAACCCGAAACTTTCAGTAAATTAAAAAAAGCATATATCCTTGAATCAATTGATTCGGAAAAGTTTTCTCAAGAATATTAATCTGAATTAAGAAAATTAAAATTTGTACGATTTCTTTGTTTTCTTAGCACATTCTTTGCATAAATTGTACTCATAGAATAAAGATGTTTTTTTATCCATTATAAATGAAAAACCGGGATAGAGATCTCTTTATAAGATAACAATATCCATGATGTATGGCCTTAGCAAACCTATGAAAACAAGCGAGTATCTTTTGATCTCGGACACCTATCTTAAATATTCCCCCCGGTACTTACCGGGGAGGTATATTTAAGATAAAATGAAAAGTATTTTCATTTTTTAACATAAAAACCTGATCTATGAAAAACCAAACCACCAATCGCTTCGGTATTTTGAATGCTTTATTGTTTTATTTTGCATCTGGCTTCAAAATGCTTTTTCAGTCTACACATGATAGGGAGTATAAGCGACTTCGGGACTTTTTGTCTTAAAGGAAACGTGTTAATGATTTTCTTTGATGTATGCTAAAACTTAAGTGCGCCATTTTATAAAATGGCGCCTTTTTTTTTCTACCAATATCCTGATAACAAAGATATGGCGCATGAATGCTCAACCTTTGTTGGTCTTCTAAAAAAAGAGAGTAATAGTAGTAATAATTTTAATTAAAATTATTAAATGCAAATCTCAAGGTTGCTGTTGATCAGAGGAAAAGTGTAGCTGTTTCCGCAAAAAGCGAATTGAGCAAAACCATATCTTTGAATTGTCCAATCAATCTTTTTCGTAGCAAAGTCTCAAGCAATGGATGTTGATGTACAAAGATTCATAGGCTTTAGTAGTTTAAGTTGCCTGAATACAGGAACAATTAAATTTAGTTGTTATTCTGTAGTAAAAAAAAAACAATAATTCCTGTTTTGCTTAAATTGGTGACAGAGACAATAGATTTACCCAAACCTCCTCCTTCTCCTCTAAATAAAAAATTAAGTTTTCTGTTTTACTTTTACAGAAGTGGCACAACCGCATGCGGCGATAAAGCAGCTTAGGATACAAAATCATAAAATAGTTAAAACACAATGAAAAAAAGCACCATTTATTATTTAATTATTTGTCTCTTTTCTTTTTATACCTATCCCGTTGGGGCGCAATCCATTAAGCATCCTTACCAGGATCCCAAAGTACCGGTTGAGGCAAGAATTAATGATTTAATCGGCAGGATGACCAGTTTAGAAAAAATCAAACAATTAGATATGTATTCGGGGAAGGAAGTGGCTAATATGGGAGGGCATGAAGCGGCTTCTTTTTCGGAAGAAAAAGCGCAAAAGATGATTGGTAATACAGGTGTAGGTTCTGTACATGATTTTTATCCGCTGAATGCCACAATTGCCAACCAGCTTCAAAATTATGCTATCAAAAAAACCCGGCTGGGAATCCCCATCTTATTTATTGAAGAAGGGCTTCATGGTTATTTGGGCCACGGGAGTACGATGTTTCCTATTCCTCTTATGCTGTCTTCTGCCTGGGATACTATGATGGTTCATCAAATTGGAAGAACCATCGCCACCGAAACGAGGACGCATGGGGTGGATATGATTTTAGGGCCTGTACTGGGTTTGGCACGCGAACCGCGCTGGAGCCGCGTGCAGGAAACGTATGGAGAAGATCCCTATTTGGATGCCTGTAATGGAGTGGCGATGGTAAAAGGATTGCAAGGCAACAGCCTGGCAGATGAGAATGCTGTTATTTCGGAGCCTAAGCATTTTGCGGTTCATAGTATTCCGGAAGCCGGCAGCAATGCTTCATCAGTAAGCATCGGGGAAAGGGAGATTCGTTCCGATTTTTTATATGTATTTGAAAAAGCAGTACGCGAAGGCGGGGCTATGGGCATCATGGCTGCTTATCACGATTTGGACGGGATACCTTGTGTAGATAACAAATGGTTATTAACAGATGTGCTGCGAAAGGAATGGGGATTTAAAGGTTTTGTTTTGTCTGATTTGGGAGCGATAAGAATGACGTTAGATAACCATGATGTAGCATCCAGCGTAAGTGATGCATTGGCACAAACTTTTAAGGCAGGAATGAATATGCAATTTTATGATTTTAGCCATGAGAAATTTGACACGGCTATGCTAAAGGCATTGAAAGAAAACAGGCTTACCGAAAAGGATTTGAATGATGCGGTTCGTGATGTGTTGCGTGTCAAGTTTCGGTTAGGCTTATTCGATCATCCTTATACTGATACTACGTTGGTATCAAAAGTTTTTCATAGTGAACCACATCAGCAACTGGCTTTGCAAGCGGGCCGGGAGGGAATTTGTTTGTTAAAGAATGACGGTGAATTACTGCCATTAAAAAAAGGTATTCATTCTATTGCTGTGATTGGAGGATTGGCAACCAGCCAATACCTGGGTGATTATTCTGATGGGCACGATGGCGTATCTGTTTTAGATGGTTTAAAAGATCGTGTTGGAAATTCCATGAGCATCAATTATGCTGAAGGATACAACCAGGATACATCATCTGTTAAGCAGGCTGATCTTTTAAAAGAGGCAGTAAACGTGGCAAAGCAAAGTGATGTTTCTATTGTGGTAATTGGGGAATATGAAAATGAAGATGGAGAAGGAAAAGACCGGTCCAATTTGAATTTAGATGAAAACCAGTTGAAATTAGTCCATGCCATTCACGAGGCAGATAAACCGGTAGTGGTTGTTTTAGAGAATGGCCGCCCCCTCACAATCAATTGGATTGCGAAGAATATTCCATCTATTGTGGAGGCATGGTACCCTGGGGAGAAGGGTGGGTTAGCCATAGCGGATGTATTGTTAGGTAATGTAACCCCTTCCGGGAAACTGCCGGTTACGTTTCCGCGTTCCGTAGGTCAAATTCCCTATTATTATGATCATAAGCCTGCCTCATTTCATCGTTATATAGATGAAGCTAAAACACCTTTATTTGCCTTTGGCCACGGGTTAAGTTATACCACTTTTCATTATTCTGATTTAAAGATTTCACCATCCAACATTCAGGTCAACGGGAAAACCACAGTAAGTGTAAAAATTGAAAATACCGGGAAAGTAGAAGGTACAGAAGTGGTGCAGCTTTATGTAAGGGATAGGGTAAGCAGTGTTACCACTCCGGTTCTTGCCTTGAAAGGGTTTAGCCGTATTACACTGAAGCCCGGGGAAAGTGGGATAGTCCATTTTGAACTTGGACATGATGCATTATCGCTTTGGAACAGGGAAATGAAGCGGGTGGTAGAACCCGGGATGTTTAGCGTTAAAGTTGGGAGTTCCTCTGATGATATTCGATTGCAGGGAAAATTGACGGTTGATAAAAAATAAAACAAGGATTTAGAAAGTATAATGCAGTAAACAAAGTAAAAACAAGGATTCCTTTTTTTACTTTAATCGGTTAGTAAAAGAGAATTTTAAAAATACGCAATGTTCCCGTTGGGAGGCATTGCTGAGAAGAAATAATCCAAATAATCTGTGGCCAGGTTCCACTTGCCACTAAAAGGAAAATTTATTTCCTCTGTGCCACCAAGGCATTGGGTTTCTCTTTTTTGCAAAAAACCCGCCCATTTGTATGTTCTTTTCTAAATTTCTCATCGGGAGAAGGATATTTCCCTGTGAGAGAACGATATTGTCCACTCCTAAAAAAACTTGACCCATGGTATCGTACGGGTTTTACTTTACAATTTTGGGAGGGTTAATTTAGAATTAGCTTGTCATTTTTTTTTGTTGTTACTGATACAAGATTACAGGTTTATTTTTTACTACTAAAAAATGTATTCCGTGCTTTACAGTTATTCCTGTTTTTGACTTACAGGGGTTTCACCCTGTTTTACTTTAAACGGTTAGTAAAAGAGAATTTTACAAGGAAATAACTTCCATGCTGTGAAGTAATTGAGAACTAACTTAAGAATTTGTTTTTATAATAGAAATCCAATGCATTGCCGCCACTCACCAGGTAGCAATTTTCCGGGCTTTTTCCCGTTTAGATTCCAGGGCAGAATTTTCTGGCACAGTTTTAATCTTTTTATTTGTAAATGAATAATTAAACTACCCGATGGAAATATATATGGTTGAAATTTGAAGTTTGAATAGGAGTTGGTTATTATTATATTTGAAAAAGTAATAACTAAATAATGGAAAATGGCCTCATCAATTCTTATAAAAATTATGTAAATTGTTTTATAATCAATCTCGGTGAAGTGAATGGCTTTCCAAAACTGGTTACCAGTCTCTAAAAATTCTGACTATTCCTTGTCAGCCTGACCTAGAAAAATAGATAATATGGATGAAAATCTTCATACAGAAAATATGGACGTAAATAAAATATGGAGCAAAGAGTCCATTCTTCCTACCGACAAGGAACAGTTTCCCAATAATGCATTTAAAATGCTATTTGATAATTCGCCTGTTGCATCTTTCATTTACAAACCAGCCGGAAAAGTAGTGATTGCTAATGCTGCAGCATGTAGCTTATTTGGTTATACATTGGATGATTTTTTTGAAATCTGCTATTCTAAATTATTCGATAATGGCGAAAAAGCTTTCATTTTTTCTGCCACTACACCCGGGGATTCTAAAAGTGCAACCGGCGATATCACCTGTATTAAAAAAAGCGGAGATAGATTCCAGGCAATGTTTTCTGCTTCCTGTTTTAAAGAAGGCGGGCAAGACTTAATATACATTGCTATTAACCAAGCCATGAGTCAATGGGGCGTCATCCGTGATACGGACCTGCTAATGAACAATACCGAAGAGGCCTTCCTGTTAATAGATAAAAATCTTGTTTTAACTGCATTTAACAGAGCGTCCCAGGAATTTTATACCGTCAACTTGGGTATCCGTTTAGAAACAGGTCATTCAATACTGGACTATGCTCAGGCAGAAAGAAAAGATACGGTGGTTGATATTTACAAAAAAGTATTTAAGGGTGAAAAGGTAGAATCAAAAGTTACCATCCCTACTCTGAATGTTGGCATAAAAATTTATTCGCTTATCTACAGCCCGGTAAAAGATGAACGGGAAGAAATTATTGGCGCTTTTGTAACCGCAAAGGATATTACTAAAGAAACCCTGTACCTGGAAGACCTGGAAAAAACAAAGGCAGAGATAGACAAGATTATGTCGGGTTCACTGGATATGATCTGTAGAATTGCCGACGATGACACTATTCTAAAAATCAGTGCGGCATCAGAGCAAATTCTGGGTTACCGGCCGGATGAACTTATTGGTAAAAACCTTTTTGAATTTTTATACCACGAAGACCTGGAAAAAACCAAAGAGATAGCGAACAACATCGTAAAGAAAAAGGGTAGTGTAGCCAATTACTATAACCGTTACCAGCACAAAAATGGTTCGCTGGTTTACCTGGAGTGGATGGCTACCTGGCACCAAGACGAAAAAGTAAGATATGGCATTGGCAGGAACGTAACAGAAAAGGTTTTGGCCGAACAAAAATTATTGCAAAGCGAACAGCGTTTTAAAAGCCTGGTACAGGATGGATCAGACCTGATTGGCATATTGGATGCAGAAGCAAATTATCAATATGTAAGTCCTACCTCCTATCCTCTGCTTGGTTATCATCCTGAAGAATTCATTGGTAAAAATGCCTTTGATTTTATACATCCCGATGACAAGGAAATAGTTTTTAAAGATTTTAGTGCATTGACAATAAATAAAAAATTAAATCTAACTCTCTTTCGATTTAAACATAAAAACGGAACCTGGCGCTGGATAGAAACAACCCTCACCAACCTACTGGATGAACCTGCTGTTCGGGGAATCGTGGCCAATTCAAGGGATATAACCGAAAGAAAACACTTAGAAGAAAAAATGCTTTATGAACAGCAGGAAAAAGAATTGTTAATCAACGCCACAGAAGATCTAATCTGGAGTGTAAACCGCGATTTAAAACTGATAGCGGCTAATAAATCCTTTATTAAGAATATTGAAAGTAATACAGGTAATACCATAAAGCCCGGGGATGATATTGTGTTAAAAGAATTTCCTGAAGAGTTTCTCAGACAATGGCAATCCTATTACAGCAGAGCTCTGCAGGGGGAATCTTTTCGGGTAGAGACCTATTCTTCATATTCCCAAGACAAGTCTCTTGTATGGACAGAAACAATATTCAATCCCATTTATAATAACAAGGAAATAATTGGAATCGCCTGCTATTCAAGAGATATTACGGAGCGGAAAAATATGGAAGAAAAGTTGAAGCAAAGTGAAGCATTTTTAGCCGAAGCCCAGAAGCTTGCAAAAATAGGTAGTTGGAATTTTGACTTCGTTAATGACGAACTCACCTGGAGTGATGAACTTTATCGTGTTTTTGGTACTGATAAAAAAACCTTTAACGAAACACATAATTCCTTTGTAAATCTTGTTGATGAGGCTGACCGTGAACTTATACAAAAAACCAGTAAAAATACACAACTTACGGGTGAACCATTTAATATTCAATACCATATAACTACACTAACGGGGCAGAAGCGCATAATTGAAGAATTTGGTTATGGGGAAAAAGATGAAACGGGTAAAGTGATACGTCTGTTTGGAACAGCACAAGATATAACAGAACGCAAAGCAGCTGAAGAGAGGATTATTAAAAGCGAGGCCAGTCTTATTGAAGCCCAGGCTGTTGCCAAAGTGGGTAGTTGGGAAACAGATCTAAAAACTTTAGAAGTTATTTGGTCAGGTGAAACTTTCAGGATATTTGAATTAGATTCTGAAAACTTTATGATGACGCACCCGGTGTTTCTGGAGTATGTACATCCCGACGATAAAGAAGCCGTGGATAAGGCATTTACCGATTCGCTTAAAAGCAATATCCAAGAACACAGTATTGAACACCGGATCATTACTGGCAACGGGCATAAAAAGATTATTGAAGAGCGATGGAAAATCGTCAGGAATGAAAATGGTGAGCCAATAAAAGCAGTGGGTACCTGCCAGGATATCAGCCAGCGAAAAGAAAGAGAAGAGCAGTTGAAATTATTAGAATCAGTTATTGTAAATTCAAACGATGCTGTAATAATTACAGAAGCTGAGCTTATTGATGAACCGGGTCCAAGGATAATCTATGTGAACGATGCTTTTACCAAAATGACTGGTTACACTAAAGCTGAATTGATAGATAAAACGCCACGCATCCTTCAGGGTCCAAAGTCCGATCGTACTCAGCTTGACAAACTAAAAATAGCCATGCAAAAAGGCGAGTCTCGCGAAATCACCATCATCAATTATAAAAAGAGTGGCGAAGAATTTTATATTAATTTTTCAGTTAACCCGGTGGCCGATGAAAATGGGAAAATTACTCATTTTATTTCTATTGAAAGGGACGTTACGGAACAGAAAAAATCGGAAGAAACCATTCGTTCCATTAATGAAAGGTACGACATGGCAGCAAAAGCAACCAGTGACGTGATGTGGGACTGGAACCTTGTAACCAATGAAGTGATCAGGTCTAAGGAAGCTATAAAAAAACTATTTGGATTTACAGATCAGGTAGATATTGACAATGCTACCTTTTGGGCAAACAGGGTGCATCCGGATGATAAAGCATGGATACAAAGAAAGTTTAAAGAATTCTTTGCCGACCATAATGCTTACTATTTGGACCAGGAATACCGGTTTAAAAAAGCAAATGGAAACTATGCATATATAAAGGATAAAGGATTTATTATCCGGGATGAACAGGGCAGGGCAATCCGCATGATTGGTGCGGCACAGGATATCACCAAGCTTAAAGAGAATGAAGTTCAGTTGAAACAAATCAATGCAGAGTTGGAAAAAAGAGCAAGGGAACTGGATTATTCCAATAAAGAGCTGGAGCAATTTGCTTATGTAGCCTCACACGACCTTCAGGAGCCACTGCGTATGGTGAGCAGTTTTCTTACCCAGATAGATAAGAAATATGAATCGGTGTTGGATGAAAGGGGCAAAAAATACATACACTTTGCTGTTGACGGGGCAAAACGCATGCGACAGATCATCCTGGACCTGTTGGAATACTCAAGGATAGGAAGGCTGGATGGTGAGGAAGAAGAAGTTGACCTGAATGGTTTAATGCAGGAATTTCGGATCCTGTACAGAAAAAAGCTTGAGGATAAAAAAGCAACTATTTCTTATAAAAACCTGCCGGTAATTCAGGCTAATAGAACCCCTATTCGACAGGTATTTCAAAATCTGGTTGCAAATGCATTATTGTATGCCCGGGAAGACATAGCCCCAAAAATAAAAATAACTGCAAAGGATAAAATAACTTATTGGGAATTTGCTGTGGCCGATAACGGTATCGGTATTAATAAAGAATATTTTGAAAAGATATTCATCATATTCCAGCGCCTGCATAGCCGGGAGCATTTTGCAGGTACAGGAATGGGATTGGCCTTAACTAAAAAGATTGTTGAAAATATTGGTGGTAAAATATGGCTAAAATCAGTAGAAGGAAAAGGAAGTACTTTTTATTTTACAATACCAAAAATTAAATGAGATGCAAGGGAAGTCTATACGAATGCAGGGATTTATGAATAAAAAAAGTGAATGCACACGTATAATAGTAGGTATAGACTGGGACCATCATCCGCTAGGGAAACCCGAAACCTGGCCCCCAAGCCTGGTAACCACCCTCAGCATCTTACTGAATTCAAAATTTCCTATGTTCCTCTTTTGGGGTAAGGAGCATTATTGCTTTTATAATGACGCCTATAAGCCCTCGCTGGGTAATGCGGGTAAGCACCCGGATGCTATAGGCAAAAAAGCAAAGGAGGTATGGCCTGAGATATGGGATATTATTTATCCGCAAATAAAACAGGTGATGGAAGGAGGCGAAGCCACCTGGCATGAGGATATGCTTCTTCCTATTTTCCGCAATAATAAAATAGAAGACGTTTACTGGACATACAGCTACAGCCCTGTATTTGAAGAAAAAGGCAATGTAACCGGTGTATTTGTGACCTGTACCGAAACCACAGCTAAAGTGCATTCAGAAAAGGAACTGATCAAACTGGCCAAGGCTTTACGGGCAAAGGCTCTGAAGCTTCAGGAATCGGAAAATAAATACAAGATGCTGTTTCAAAACAGCCCGCTTCCTAAATTCATGTACGACCTGGAAACCCTGCATATACTTGACGTAAATGATGCCGCCCTGGAAAAATACGGCTATAGTAAAACGGAATTCCTTTCCCTTGATATGATAGCCCTTCGGCCCGCAACCGAAGTGGCGTATTTTATGTCCATGGTTAAAAAACTGAGAGCTGGAAAACCGATATCAAGCTATGGGCCTATATTACATAAAAAAAAGAATGGTAATGTATTTACTGTAGAGGTGAACCTGCACAAGAACATCTACAATGGTAAAGAAGCAGTAATAAAAGTTATAACAGACATTACCGAAAAACAGGTTTACGAGAACAAACTGAAGCAGTTGAACGAATCTTTGATAAAAAGCAATCGCGAGCTGCAGCAATTTGCTTCCATCACTGCACACGACCTGCAGGAGCCGCTCCGTATGATCTCCAATTTTACCGGCCTGCTCGAAAAAAAATATAGCGAAAAACTGGATGAAAAAGCTTTACAATATATTTATTTTGCTAAAGACGGCGCTACCCGAATGCAGCACCTGATAGCAGACATACTGGAATATGCCCGGTTGGATGGACATGCCGCAGTTTTTGAACTTGTAAATATTGACGAAATCATAAACCAGGTACTTGAAGACTTGAAGCACCGGATTAAAAAAACAAAAGCAGTGATCAATTACCCCGGTGTTAATGTAAACTTAATGGGAAATACTAACCTGCTGTACCGGTTATTTCTTAACCTTATCAGCAATGCATTGAAATTTGTATCAAACGATACAAATCCCGTTGTGTCAATTTCCCTCAAAGACAAAGACAAGTTTTGGCAATTTGCCATAACGGACAATGGAATTGGTATAGCTGCTGAAGATCAACCTAAGCTATTTATAGCATTCAACCGCCTGCATTCCCGGGAATCATTTGAAGGATCGGGTTTAGGATTGGCAACCTGCAAAAAAATCGTTGAACAACATCATGGGAAAATATGGGTTGAATCAGAAGAAGGAAAAGGAACTACTTTTTATATTAATTTTCAAAAAATAAGCGCATGAATCAAATACATATTTTACTGGTTGAAGATAACGAGGGGGATATACTCCTGACAACCGAAGCCCTTGAAGAAGGGAAAATCGTAAATAAGATCAGCGTGGTAAAAGACGGTAAAGCAGCGATTGATTTTCTGGAAAAGGAGAAAGGTTACGAAAAAGAAACCCTTCCTGATCTCATCCTGCTGGATGTAAACCTTCCTAAAAAAAATGGCCATGAAGTGTTGGAGTATATCAAAAAATCAAAAAAATTTAAAATGATACCGGTAATCATTTTAACCACCTCCTCTTCCGAAAAAGATATCATCATGGCATATAAGAACTACGCCAACTGCTTTATTACAAAACCTGTTGAAATAGGCGATTTTTTACAGGTGGTAAGTAGTATTGAGAATTTCTGGATATCTATTGTACATCTTCCTGGTAAATTAAAAACGAATGACCATGGATAAACAACTATATAATATCCTGGTGGTAGAAGATAATCCGGGTGATTACCTGCTGATTGAAGATCACTTGCTGGAGCAGTTTGAAAACCCTGTTATTACACAAGTAACAGATTTTCGAAAGGCGGCAGATTTTTTTTTATCGGCAAAACCGCCTCTGGATGTGATTCTTTTGGATCTTACCCTCCCGGATAAAAGCGGCGAACAACTGGTTAACGAAATGATGAAAATAGCCGCCCCAATCCCTATAATCATTCTTACGGGGTTTTCAAATATTGATTTCAGTAAAAAATCAATCTCCCTGGGTATTTCAGATTACCTCGTTAAAGATGAACTCAATGCTACGATCCTCTATAAAAGCATACTGTATGCCATAGAAAGAAGTAAGAATCTGGCTGCACTACAGGAGTCTGAAAAAAGATACAGCAACCTGTTTAATTTAAGCCCGCAGCCCATGTTCTTATATGACCTGGAAACGCTGAAATTAGTACAGGTAAATAAAGCCGCTATCGATCATTATGGGTACAGTGAAGCTGAATTTAAGAGAATGACTATTATGGATATCAGGCCTGATTCGGAAAAAAATAAAACAGCAATTGCCATAGAAAGAAGAAGACAGGGGAATGATTTAATTTATACAGGACAATTCAAACATAAAAAAAAATCAGGTGAGTTGATTATTGTAGAAATATATAGTACGGCAATTTTAATCAATCAAAGGTACTGCAGATCAGTAATTGCCATTGACGTAACCGAAAGGATAGAATTTGATCATAAGGTAACGAAGGCCATCATTAAAACTCAGGAAGAAGAGCGATATGAAATTGGCAGCGAGCTGCACGATAATGTTTGCCAGATATTAGCCACCAGCCTGATGAGCCTGGGTTCTGTGAAAAAAAACATGGCTTCCGGGGGCCTCTCACAATTTGAAGCGATCGAAGAATACATTCATATGGCTACTGATGAGATCAGGAATCTTTCGCACCGGCTGGCTCCGGCATTTTTTAATAATACCTCTTTTGAAGAGGCCATTGAAGCACTTATTAAAAATTTAGACCTCAACAATCAATTTGCTGTGGATTTTTTATATAGCAACAATCTTAATAAAATTTCACTAAACACTGATTTACAATTGAACCTGTATCGAATCCTGCAGGAAGGGTTAAGAAATGCTGTCAAATACTCAAACGCCAAAAACCTGGCGATTATACTAAGACGGGAAAACAAAAACCTTAGCATGCAAATAGCTGATGATGGTCTAGGTTTTGATGTAAATAAAGTAAAATCGGGAATTGGCGTGGCCAATATGAAACGACGTGCAGAATTATTTGGCGGAACCTTTCGGCTTACAAGTTCCCCCGAGCAAGGTTGTTCAATAATAGTTCAGATACCTATTGAGCAAAAAGAATAAATACACAGCTATAGCATAAATACACTTTCCTTACTCATTCTCCAAACCCACATCGGTAGGCAATCCATCAAGACTTTTACAATTTTTTTCCAGCATATATTCCCGAAGACCCTCTGTTCCTTTTTGTTTGGCCCATTCAAAATGAAAATCCCGTTCTCCTTCATACGTGAATAAAGGAACTCCAAAGCCACAGGAAGTTTGCACCAGGTCAATATCGGCAACAATGATCTGCCGGGTACTGGGATATATTTTGAAATGGGGAGCATACAGGTTCCAGTCTTTTGTACCCGGTAGCACGGCAAAACCTTTTCCATAAAGGCGCAGAATATTGGGCGACCCTTCAAACGAACAAAACATAAATGTAATGCGCCCATTCTCCAATGTATGTGCCGAGGTTTCGTTGCCGCTGCTGATGAGATCCATATAAGCCACTTTATTTTCAGACAAGGTCTTGAAACAATCCAGTCCTTTTGGCGATAGGTTCACTCTTCCCTCAGCGCTTAAAGGAGCTGTAGCCACAAAGAATATATGTTGCTTCCTGATAAATGCGGCATGAGCAGTGCTGATGCTTGTGTGAAATTTACCCATGTTATGAGGTTTTTAAAGGGTAAAGTTAAGAAGGAAAACCGGTGAGGGATGAAGGCACTTTATTTTTTACAAAGCCAAAACCATCTTATTATAAAATGTTTTCCAGGTACCATGTTTATTGGCAGCATAGTGCGGGACAGTTCAGGGAAATTACCTGGTTAAGTTTACAGTAAGTTTTTTGGAATGGACTGATCATTTTACCAGCGGGGTAATTGTTAAAAAATACCACTGATTATTCATAACAAAAGCTATTTTACGATTATTGAATTTCCCGCGATTGAGTCTTATATAATTTCTAAAATAAAACAGATTGCTATGATCAAAAATGAACTTGCTTATTTACATCGTTTGGCCCTGTTATTTTGCCTTGTAATGATTGGTAATGCATTATATGCCCAGGACGCATTTACCCAGCCCTCTCCTATGGACTTTAATGACCATGTAGGTTATGTCTCTCTTTTTGATGGTAAAGACCTGAAAGACTGGGATGGCAATCCAAAATTTTGGAGAGCCGAGGATGGAGCTATCGTTGGGGAATCCACCAAAGAAAATCCAAGTGGCAACAGCTACATCGTTTACCGTGGCATGAAGGCAAAGGATTTTACCTTAAAATTTGAAATTAAAGTAGAAGGTAAAGGAGGTAGTGGATTACAATACAGGAGCCAGACGGGGATACCCTGGAGGGCGCACATTGCGGCAGATGTAACCAAAAATGTTGGTCCTGTAAATTTAAACTGGATGCTGACCGGTCCCCAGGCAGATTTCTGGCCCGCAGCAAAATATTGGACAGGCCAGTTTTATTCTGAAAATACACCTATGCGCATTCTGGCATGGCGTGGACAGGTGGTGGAGGGCTATGGAAATAAGAGCAAACGCCTGATGGGTAACATTGGTGACATCATGGATCTTGCCAAATATGTAAAGCCAGATACCTGGAACGAATACACAGTAATTGCACGGGGCGGCGTTTTTATGCATATTATTAACGGCCAGTTAATGGCGGTGATGATCGATGATGACCCCAATTCATCTAATAACCAGGCAGGATATATCGGGATTGAAATTGAAGCAATTACTAAAGTAGCCGTGCGAAATATCTGGATTAAGAAATTAGATTGAGCGTATTATACATTTTTTGGGTAAGATTGTTTTAGGGTAAGCCATGAATCATCTCGTGACTCGCAAGCCGGGGAGTGAAGAAGATATTGCTGCTAAACTCAGGCAAACTTGTTTCAAACTGGGACAAATAAGGCAAATACTATCCACCCGGTACTCATCCCCTGGTATAGTATTTTCATTCATTTGCTCTGCTTTATCAGCACCAGCAATAATTTCTCTATATATTAGAACTGTTTGTTAACCTTTTCTATATTAATTTTGGCATGTTCAATTATGAATTGATTTCCTTTCAGTCAAACCGATTGCATAAATTTCAAAGCATTGGAACTAACTATTGTGGTTGTTTAAAGTCGTTTCTTTTTTGTTCACAAAAAATGGATTATACTCATTATCTAAAAATGAATCACGCATGAGAAAAATACTTATTTCAATTTTTATTATAAGCAATTTATTTGCAGGGGCGCAGAATAGGAGAGAAAATACTAACCCTGTTGATTATGTAAATCCATTAATGGGAACAGATTCGAAACCTGATCTTTCCAATGGTAATACATTTCCTGCAATAGGTCTTCCATGGGGAATGAACCTCTGGACTCCCCAAACCGGAAGAATGGGCAATGGATGGGCCTATCAATACACCGCAAACAAAATAAACGGCTTTAAGCAAACTCATCAGCCATCACCATGGATGAATGATTATGGCGATTTTGCAATTATGCCAATTACCGGGAAAGTCAGGTTTAAAGAACAGGACAGGGCTAGCTGGTTTTCTCATAAAGCAGAAATTGCCAAACCTTATTACTACAAAGTTTACCTGGCCGATGATGATGTAACTACAGAAATCACTCCAACAGAACGTGCGGCTTCATTTCGGTTTACTTTTCCAAAAGCTGATAGTTCTTCTGTAATTATTGATGCGTTAGATAGAGGTTCTTATATAAAGATTATTCCTGCAGAAAATAAAGTTATTGGTTATACAACACGCAACAGAGGCGGTGTTGCCAAAAATTTTAAAGATTATTTCGTGATTGTTTTTGACAAGCCATTTGATTATACCTATACTTTCCTGGACAGTGTTATTACAAAAGGTATTGAACAAAAGAGCAATCACGTAGGCGCCATTATTGGGTTTACCCATACTCATAGAGGAGAAATTATTCACGCTAAAGTTGCTTCCTCTTATATCAGTTTTGAACAGGCTGAAATTAATTTAAAAGAAATTGGTAAGCATAATTTCGAGACGTTAAAAGACAATGCGAAAGATACATGGAACAAAGTTTTGGGGAGAGTAAAAGTTTCTGGTGGATCGGTTGATCAAATGCGTACTTTTTATTCCTGTTTATACCGTATGGTATTTTTCCCATTAAAGTTTTATGAAAAAAATGCAGAAGGAAAAATCATTCATTATAGCCCCTATACCGGCGAAGTAGAGGATGGCTATATGTTTGGCGGCACAGGATTTTGGGACACATTCCGTGCATTATATCCCTTTCTCAATTTGGTGTATCCTTCTGTTATGAAAGAAATGCAGCAAGGCCTCGTGAATGATTATAAAGAAGGGGGCTGGCTTCCGGAATGGTCTGCACCGGGTTACAGAAATGTAATGGTTGGAAATAATTCTGCTTCTATTGTTGCAGAAGCGTATTTAAAAGGAGGTCGTGGCTATGATATTAATACCCTGTATGAAGCATTAACACATGGTGCCAATAATGAGGGACCGCAAGGTACCGGCCGTACCGGTGTAAAATTTTATAATGAGTTGGGATATGTGCCTTACGATGTTGGTATTAGGGAAAACGCAGCAAGAACGCTTGAATACGCTTATGACGATTATTGTATTTATCAATTAGGAAAGGCATTAGGTAAGCCGGAATCAGAAATTGCAATTTACAAACAGCACGCAATGAATTATAAAAACCTGTTTGATCCATCTCATTTATTGATGCGGGGCAAAAATAAAGATGGCAGCTTTCAGTCGCCCTTTAACCCATTCAAATGGGGAGATGCGTTTACAGAAGGAAACAGTTGGCATTACAGTTGGTCTGTATTCCAGGATATTGCCGGACTTGTAAAGCTAATGGGGGGCAAGAAAAATTTTGTGCAAATGCTGGATTCTGTATTTATAATGCCACCCGTATTTGATGATAGTTATTATCGGTTTGTTATTCACGAAATAAGAGAAATGCAGATTGCAGATATGGGCCAATACGCGCACGGCAATCAGCCGATACAACACATGATCTACCTGTATGACTATGCAGGCCAGCCATGGAAAACCCAATACTGGGCCCGGGAAACCATGAACAAATTGTATAAAGCAACACCTGACGGTTATTGCGGTGATGAGGATAACGGACAGACCTCTGCATGGTATGCATTTTCTGCCCTGGGCTTTTACCCGGTAACGCCTGCCAGTACAGAATATGCCACAGGAGCGCCTTTATTTCCACATGCAGAAATTGATTTTGAAAATGGAAAGAAACTTATTATTAATGCACCGGGGAATGATGAAAGCACCCGCTATATCAAATCAGTAACTTTTAACGGAAAACCCTACACGAAGAATTATTATAATCATTTTGATTTACTAAAGGGTGGAGTACTAAATGTACAAATGTCAGCGGTGCCCAATAAACAGAGAGGAACTGAAGAAAAAGATTTCCCCTTTTCTCTTTCAAATAAATAATAATGTTTAATTAATAAAAATGTCCGTTATCAATAAATTGATTTCGGACGATTCATTTTATCAGCTCCATAATTTTTATTGGGCGTGCTGCCCATGGTGAATTTCAAAGTGCCGCCTTTCATGATGTCATCATACATGATGTATGTTTTGTTATAAGGTTGGCCATTAAGTTCAGCATTTTGTATGTAAATATTATCAGCGCTGTTATTATCGGTTTCAACCGTAAAAGTTTTATTGTCCTTCACTTTAATAGTCGCTTTATCAAATAACGGACTTCCAAAAACATAGGCGCCATTTGCCGGAAACACAGGATAAAAACCAATAGAAGATAAAATATACCATGCCGACATTTGTCCGCAATCATCATTGCCACTCATGCCTTCTTCGGTATTGTCTTTGTAGAGGTTTTTCATGATATACCTTGCCTTCTCTGCGGTTTTCCATTGTCGTCCCGAATAAGGATATAAGTATATCGTTGCATGGCTGGGCTCATCACCATGTGCATACTGGCCAATTAAGCCGGCAATATCAGGTGGCGCATTGGGATCAGGCGCTGCCTGGATCGTAAATAGTGAATCCAATTTTGTATTGAATTGCTCATCACCTCCTAAAAGATGAATCAATCCTTCCACATCTTCAGGCACCAGCCATAAATATTGCCAGGCATTTCCTTCGCTGTAATCATTAATATAAGGACGAGAAGATTTTGATGGGATGAAAAAAGGATTCCAGTTGCCGTTGGCTAATTTACCACGCATAAATCCAACCGATGAATCAAAATATAGCTGGTAATTATGATAACGCTTATTAAAGTAGTTGTATTCATCTGTATGGCCTGCTTCTTTTTCCATCAATGCAGCGCTGGCGCTTGAAATTCCATATTCAAGCGCTGATGCAACCGATTCTCTTGTACTGTCGCATGGTATGTACTGAAATGCTTTATCATACTTCAATCCACGTTCATCTCGGTTCATAGAATTTTCTATCGCTTCAAAAGCGAGCGCAGTATCATAGCCTTTATAGCCTTTCAAATAAGCTTCTGCCAAAACCTGTACGCTGCTCAGCCCGGGCATGGTATTGGTTTCGCAACCTTCCAGGTGCCATATTGGTAATTTTTTTTGTTGCTGGTAAATAGCCAGAAAAGATTGCATGATGTCATTTTCTCTTTCAGGCTGAATGATGGTGTACAAAGGATTTAATGCACGATAGGTATCCCATAATGAAAACACCGTGTAGTTGTTGAAAGAGGCGTGATGATACACTTGTTTATCGGTGCCCAGATAATCGCCATTATCATCATTGTACAATGTTGGATCGATCATGGTGTGATACAAAGCGGTATAAAATATTTTTTTATTCACTGTATCGCTGGTTTCTATTTTGATCTTTGATAATTCATCATTCCATTTTTTATCGGCCATTTTTGCGATCGCATCAAAATTCCATCCAGGTATTTCAGCAGTAATATTTGCCAAAGCATTATCAGCGCTAACAGGAGAAATGCCAATCTTCAAATCCAAATCGCCGGAAAAATTTTTAAAACTGATCAACCCTTTCACACCTTCGCCATTAGCACTATTGCCCTGCATCATTGTGGTATCGTTATATACCTTAAAATCTGTTACCGGCTTTGATATCTTTATCGCAAAAAATAAACGCTGGTCTTTAGCCCAGCCTTTGGAAAACCGATAGCCTTTAAAAGTTGTTGCATCGGTTTGTTCAATGTAAGTATCGGTCGAATGATCATTAATACCATTCTTCAGATCAATAATAATATGTGCATCACTGCTAGCCGGAAAATGATAACGATGATAGCCCACACGCTCAGAGGAAGTCAGCTCCACATCAACACCATTATCCAGTTTCACGGAATAAAATCCAGGTTTTACTTTTTCATTATCATGTGAAAATTTTGAGCCATAGCCCGAAGATGGATTTTCCTGCGAACCTTTCGAAACTTTTATAGCGCCTGTATAGGGCATAATCAATACATCGCCCAAATCACCAATGCCTGTTCCGTTCAAATGTGTTTGCGCAAAGCCAATGATCAAACTATCCGAATAATGATAACCTGAACACCAATCCCATCCTTTAAAAATATTATCCGGGCCAACCTGCACAGCGCCAAATGGAACGCTGGCACCCACAAATACATGGCCGTGGCCACCGGAACCAATTGTGGGATCAACATAAGAAGTAAGCTCCGGCGTTTTGCTAACACAAGCCGATAAGAGTATGCAGGAAAAAACACCAATCGTTTTCATCTTCGTAAATAAACGTTTGTGTGTCATTGTTATCATAATTATATTTTTAATGTGCTATTGTTTTTCTTTCTTAAAACCTCTATCATTTAATGCATCAAAAGAATTGCTTTCATCCTATAAAAAACTTATTGAGAACTCGTGGTTTTATTTTTGTCCGGATCAATAGTAAGATTATACAAATCTTCATTTTTATCAATACAGGCTACCGCCTGGATAACCGCTTTTTTATTCTCAATAGTGAAAGGCTGATCCGAAACATAATCACGCATCCTGCTTCCAAACAAACTGATGGTCAGTTTTTGATCGCCCCTGACCAGCATAAAATCCCATGATTTATTTTCAGGAACGGTAGTTAATGCACCATTACCACCAGAAAATGCTTCCACATTGGTAAGGGTGGTGTGCCCTTGTCCTTCAATAATAATCGGGTGAACATCTTTTACATTATCACCAGTATTAGCAATGATAGAACCCTGTGCTATCTGCCAGTTACGATTTTTGGTATTCGCTCCTTTTTTATAAATACCAACCGACACACAATCAAAATTAAAATTAGTTAGCTGCCCATAGGTTTCATCACCCAATAAAATGCCGCCATAAGTGCCGAAAGTAAATACATCCATCAACTGTGCATTATCAGTATGGTTGATAGTATAGGCAAAAGTATTTTTAGCGATAACGGCATCTACTACGCTCTTGCTAAAACCACCTCGTATAAAGCGTTGCACCGCCGGGTTGATATGACAATGCAATATCCTCGGAATATCATAACAATAATCAATACGGATAAACTGGCCGCTTAAAGGATAACCATAACAATGCTCAAAAGTCATGAGCTCGCATGGAAGCTTGCGTGATGTATTAAAATCCATTGCTAAATATTCCCCATAAAATGTAAGGCATGAAAGATATACACCCTGGGTCATACTTGTCTGTGAAGCCTGTATAGTTGCCGGGTAGGGAATAATGGAATCAGGATTGTTGATTGTTTGTTCAGGATACCAAAACTGTATGCCTTTTATCTGCGTGCTTGATTCAACTGTAATAAACGGATGTACCCTGTCAGTTATCTCAAACACGCTGCCCACCGGTTGCTTTTTGGTTGGACTCACTGTGCCTCTTGGCGTTGGTCCGTTTACGCCAACCAGGGAAACATTCCGTTTTAAAATGATTCCTCCATCAATATGATAAGGTTCACCGGTTGGTTCTATAAATAATGCAGTGCCTGTTTCAGAAGCCCAGTCAATTGCTTTTTGAAGATTGGCTTTATTAACCGCCGCGCTGTTCTCCGGCTTTACACCAAACTTTCTTATGCTGGGCATATCCTGTGCATGCACCGCATTTAAAACAAAGAGCAGGCATACTGCTAATGATGCTATAATTTTTTTCATTGTTGTATTTTCCAGGTTAATAGTAAGTTCACCTTTAATTTTCAAGTTCCTGTTTTTCGTGAGTAGAAATTTACTTCTGCCGGTATTTCACTTTCAAATCTAATACTTTTTGAGGTCGGGAATGCCCGCATGGTATCTGACCAACAGGAAGATCAACCCATTATTAGTTTCCTGAATAATGGGGCACCATTCCGAAGCTACCTGTTAGGAAACTTGCAAAATTGTGTCGGCTTATTTGAATATTTATTACGTTCTTATGAATCAAAAATTAATTTTAAACTTTTGCGGGCATGCCTGGATTTTATTTTTTGTTAAACAGGGATAAAGACCTGGAGGTTGCATCCCTGTCCGGGAGCAGAGATAATGTTCATCGTTCCGGAATACAATTTCACCCTGTTGTCTATATTTTTTAAGCCAATACCATTATTAGTCACGGTCGTATCAAACCCCACACCATTGTCAGAAACAGATAAAGAAAGATTGCCGTCTTCAGATTTTAAATTAATAAAAACCTCTGTTGCCTGCGCATATTTATTGATATTATTCAATTGTTCCTGTACGATCCGGTAAAGAGCCAATTCTTTGCTTTTATCTTTTGCCTGTTCATCATATTTCTTATCTATCAATAAATGCAAATGAAAACTTTTAGACAAATTTAAATCTTTCAACAATTCCTCCAGGGCATTTTTTAGGCCAAGCTCGCCCAGGGATGGGGCCACCAGTGAATGAGACAACTTCCTGGTTTCTTCTATGGCACTATTTATATATTCATAGCTTTTACCTAACAGATCTTCTTTGCTGCCTGAACCGGATATTAATACGCCAAGGTATATTTTTATGGTGGCCATTAATTGTGCAATATTATCGTGCAGTTCTCTACCCAGTTCGTTTTTTTCTTTTTCCTGAGCCTGTATGGCAACCTCTGTCATCATTTTTTGTTGGTTCATTTGCTGGCTTATCAATTCTTTTTCCAGCATTTTCTTTTCTGTCAGGTCTGTCATAGACCCAATCATCCGGTAGGGCTTTTTATTTTCATTATATAAAATAAATCCCCTGTCAAATACTTCTTTATAAGAGCCGTCTGCACATAGGAATCGGTATTCATCATGCCAGTTTTCCTTTCCCGATTTGATGTAGGATTCTATACTATTGGCCATATGTTGCTTATCGGCGGGGTGTATATATTCCTTCACCCAATTTTCATCGTATTTCAGTTTATCTTTTGAATACCCAAACGTATTAATAATCCCATTACCCCAAAGGCCTTCTTTGGCAAGGTAATCCCATTCCCATATGGTATCTTGTGTGGCTTTGTTTACATACTCATATAGTTCATTGCTTTTTTGGAGTTTTCCCCTGGCTACATTTCTTTCGATGCTGTATTGTACAGATTTGGCAAGCATTTTCTCATCATATTCACCTTTTACCAGGTAGTCCTGGGCGCCCAGTGAAATGGATTCTATGGCTATTTCAATAGTGGATAAACCGGAAAGTACTATAATGGGTGTTTTGGGCAAAAGTCGGTTTAATGATATGACTGACTTTATCCCTGAGCTATCAGGTAATGAAAGGTCAAGGAAGGCAATGTCGAAAATAGTATCCTTCACCAAAGAAATTGCTGCATTCATATTTAATGCATGAATAATTTTTTCGACTGGTAGTTTACTCAATTGAAGATATTCTTCCAGTAAAACATAATCTCCCGGATTGTCTTCTACTACCAGTATTCGATAAGGATTAACTTGCTGTTTCATAATTTTTTTTATTAGGTAGTTGCACAATATCTATCCAGAAATGTTTGAGTGCATATACCACCTCTATAAATTCGTGGTAATTCTCCGGTTTGGTGATATAGCAATTGGCATGATTTTGATACGACTCCATGATATCTCTTTCTGAATCGGATGTAGTCAGCATCACTACCGGTATGATCCTGAGGGTCACATCTTTTTTTATTTCTATCAGCACTTCCTTGCCATTTATTTTGGGTAGGTTAATGTCCAGCAGGATAAGGTCAGGTGTTTCCATATTCTTATATATACCTTCTTTTCTTAAATACTGCAACGCTGCTTCACCATTTTTTCCACTTGTACACTATTGAGCACTTTTGCCTCTTTGAGCGCTTCAAGGGTCAGTACAATGTCTCCTTCATTGTCTTCAACAAGCAAAATTTGAACTTCTTTTTTCATGCGCTTTGTTTTGTTTTTGGAATGGAGAAATAAAAAGTACTGCCTTTGCCTGCTTCTGACTCAACCCATAATTTTCCCTTATGTATTTCCGCAATTTTTTTACAGATAGCAAGCCCGATACCGGTGCCGGAATATTCGTCTTTGTTGTGCAGACGTTGAAAAATAACAAAAATCTTATCAAAGAATTTAGGATCAATCCCTATGCCATTATCTTTTACAAAAATGGTATAGTTCCCCTTGTCTTCGGAATAGCCAACTTCAATTTCTGGTTTTGTATCGCTACGGTATTTAATCGCATTGGTTATTAGGTTTATAAATAATTGGCTGATAAGAGAATTATTAGCAGTAATAACCGGCAAAGGTGACACGGTTATTATAGCCTGGCTTTTCTTTATATCTTCTTCAACCACTTTAGTTGCAAATAGAGCTACTTCATTAAGATCAACCCTGGTAAAATCATCTTTTTTATTACCAATCCTCGAATACATCAGCAGGTCCTGGATAAGGATCTTCATGCGCACGGCGCCATCTATTGCAAAATTGATATACTTCTCAGCAGTTTCATCAAGCTGTCCTTTATATTTTTTCTCCAGTAATCCCAAAAAGCTGCTAACCATGCGCAGAGGTTCCTGAAGATCATGGCTGGCTACATAAGCAAATTGCTCAAGATCCATATTGGAGCTTTCCAGTTCCTCTGCATATTTCTTTATTTTTTCTTCTGTTTTTTTGCGTTCTGTAATATCCTGGGCTGTCCCATACATCCCGGTGGGTTTGCCGGTTGAGCCAAACTGAAATTTGGTTTCTGAGTAAATATGCCTGATGGATCCGTCGTTGAGCTTGATTCGATAATTTAAGGTGAAATCGCTAAAGTGATCCTGCGCCTCTTTCATATTCTTTAAAACAAAATCCAAATCTTCGGGATGGATAAATGAAAGCCAGGCCTCAGGCAATTGTTTATTTTGACCAAAGGGGATACCATGGATGCGGCATGCTTCGTCTGACACAAAAGTATTGCCGTCTGTAAAATTTAATTCCCAATTGCCGACGTGGGCAACCTCTTGCGCTTTTTTAAATCTCGCTTCGCTCATTATTATTTCCTGCTCTGCTTTTTTTCGTTCAGTAATATCACGTACAAAAGCACAACTAAGTTCTTGATCACCAAATTTTATATAATTGGCTCTTATTTCAACAGGTATCAAGCGACCATCTTTCGCATGCTGCATGGTTTCAAAAAAGAGCGAACCTTTCTCCCGAAGTTCGGGGAAAAACATTGACCATACTTCTTCGTTGTAGTTAGAATCAATATCAGGAACGGAAAGCTCCAGCAGTTCCTGGCGTGTATAGCCAAGCGTTAGACATGCCGCCTCATTAACGTTAACAATTCGGGAATCAGGGGTCATCCAATAAATGGAATCACCTGCATGGTCAAAAGCAAATTGGGTTATTCGTAATGCCTCTTCTGTCCGCTTGCGTTCGGTAATATCAATGCCCACACCAATCAGGCAGGGTTTGCCTTCAAAAATTATCCGCCAGGCATTAAAATAATATGGAATTTTCTTTTTGGTTTTTGTCAATAAAATAGTTTCTACATCAGCCCTGCCGCTTTTAAATACTTCTTCAAGTTTTTCTTCAATTACTTGCCTCTCATCAGCTTCAAAAGAATCCAGCGCATGAAGTTGGCTTATTTCCCCGGCACTATAACCGGAAACGGTTTCAAAATTTTTATTCCAGCGTAAATTGTTTCCTGTTTCATCCAACAGATAAAATATTCCCGGCAGGTTGTTAATGATGGAATTAGAAAGGTCCCTTTCTTTTAAGATTTCTTCTTCAGCTTTTTTTTGTTCAGTAATATCACGGTTCACGCCAATCATCCGATAGGCTTTCCCATTCCCATCACGCATAATAATTGCATGGCCTTCTATATGGCGAACCTCTGTGCCAGCCCAAAGAATTCTGAATAAAGTATGAAAATCCTTAGTCCCATTAATTAACGCCTGAACTTCCGCTAAGGAATTTTCTAAATCATCCGGATGCACGGTATTACTCCAGGCTTCAAAAGTTCCGTTGAATTTGTCAGGAGAAACTCCAAAAATTTTATACATATTAGTATCCCATAACAATATGTTTTTTTGAATGTCCCAGTCGAAGATTCCGGTACCTTCGGAATTGGTTGCCAGCAATAAACGGTTTGAGAGATCAATTAAACTCTGCTCTGCTATTTTCCGTTCGGTAATATCGCGCCAGACGGTATAAAACGATTGTTTGCCTTTTAAAGTGATTGCTGTCAGCATCACTTCAACGGGAAATTTAGTTCCGTCAGCTTTTATGTGTACCCATTCAAAGCGGTTATATCCCTGCTGCACAGCTTTTGCAATCATCTCTTTTGCTTTTTCGGATGAAAGCCTGCCATCGGGTTGTTTTTCAGGTGAAATATCCCAGGGTTTCTTATTGAGAACCTCCTGCCTGGAAGAATATCCTAAAATAGAGACTGCTGACTGATTACAATCGGTAAATCCTGTATCATCAAGTAACAAGGTTGAATCAGCAGATTCATTAAACAAACGCCGAAAGGTCTCTTCGCTTTCACGCAGTGCGGTTTCTGCATTTTTGCGTTCGGTGATATCCTGGATCGTTCCAACCATTTCTGTGATATTGCCCGTATCGTCAAATTTTACATCGCCAATTCCATAAACCCACCTGGTTTGTTTATCATTAATTCTTTTGATTTTGTATTCTTTGTTAAATGATTTTTGTTTACCTATTACTTCCAAACGGAGATACTCATCCATTGTGTTTTGATCATCAGGATGCACAATCTCCTTCCAACCTTCTATACTCCGGATATAGCTTTCATCTATACCGAATATATTATCAAGAGTTTCTGACGACTGCCAATCTCCTGTAATAAAATTGGTTTTATAGGAACCTATATGCCCGGCTTTTTGCGATTCTCTCAGGAAAAATTCTTTTTCTGTTAATGCGGCTTCGGCTTTTGTGCGCTGTTCTTCTTTTCTAAAATTATCAAGAGCGAAAGAAATATCTCACGCTACTTCATCAAGTAAAGCGATTTCTTTGTCATTAAAAAAGTTAGGTTCAGCAGCATATATAGAAAATACACCCACGGCTTTTCCGGATTTTTTTAAAGGCAAAGCAATGCAGGAATAATAACCATGATTCAATGCATCCGTTTTCCACGGAGCCATATTCGGGTTGTTCTCAATATTGTTACATATACTATATTTTCCTTCACGAAAGACCGTACCCGCAGGACCTCTTCCTTCCGTGACATTTTCTGCAGAAATCGTTTTTATTTTAGAAAGATAACCACCCTCTTCGCCTGCATGCGCCACCGGAATTACTTTTTTAGTTTTTTCATCTACTATTCCTATCCACGCCATTCTGAATTTCCCCAGTCCAATGGCAATGTTGCATGCTTCTTTGAAAAGTGTTTTTTCATCAGTAGTGTGCACAATCAGTTGATTAATCTGACTGGTGATATAATAGAGGCGGTTGACTTTGATGATTTTTTCTTCGGCTTTTTTAAGATTACTGTTTGCAATTATTATCGCAGCTAATTGTTTTTCTTTTTCTTTGTATTCAAAAGCAAGTTTCTCCTCCGCTTTAATTTTTTGTCGGTTCGTTTTTGCTTCTTTTAATGCCCGTTCAACTTTATTGGGCAAACTGTACAATTTATCTTTCAGCACAAAATCGGTCAATCCGTTTTTAATCAGTTCAATGGAATTTTCTTCACCTATGGTTCCTGAAACAAAAAATATCGGTGTGAGAGGCGATATTTCCTCTCTTATCTCAAAGGCCACAAGTCCATGGAATGCTGGTAGTTTATAATCGGATAAAATAATGTCGGGAACAAAGTTTTTAAGCGCACTTCGATATTCTGCTTCGTTTTGAACGATTTCTGCCATGTAGCTGATCCCGCCTTTATTTAATTCGTGTTGAATTAACTCAATATCATTCAGGTCATGCTCTACAATTAATATCCTGGTTTGCGTGTCCATTATTATCTATTGAGGTGACTGGTTTATATTTAACCAGAATAATCCTAAGCTGGTTATTGCTTCCTGGAATTCACTGAATTCAACAGGTTTAACCACGTAGCTGTTTACGCCCAAGGCATAGCAGTCATGTATATCCTTGTCTTCCTTAGAGGAAGTAAGCACTACCACCGGAATTTTTTTGGTCCGTTCATCTGTTTTTATCCTGAGAAGTACTTCCATACCATTTACCTTAGGCATTTTTAAATCGAGCAGGATAACCTTTGGTGTGTTCTCTATATGCCTTTCTGAGTAGGCGCCTTTCGCAAAAATGAAATCCAATGCTTCGGCCCCGTTTCTAAGATGCAAAAGATTATTGTCTAAACTATTTTTTTTCAATGTACGAATCGTCATTTCAGCATCGTATTCGTTGTCTTCTACCAGGAGTATATTGATTTTGCTTTTCAATGCTATTATTTATGTAAGGTGAAATAAAATGCCGCTCCTTCATTCAGTTTGCCTTCTGCCCACACCCTGCCTCCATGTTTCGTTACCAGTCGCTTCACTATTGCCAGGCCTACTCCTGTTCCTTCAAATTCTTCATCAGAATGCAGGCGTTGGAATATGCCAAAAAGTTTGTCGGCATAGCGCATATCAAATCCTGCCCCGTTATCTTTTATATGGTAAATAATTTCGTCTCCCTTTATTTCGGAACCTATTTCGATGATTGGTTTTTCTTTTCCCCCGGAGTATTTTACTGCATTTGAAATTAAATTTACCCATACCTGTTCAATTGCAATGATATTACACTTAGACGGCTGCAATTCATTTATCTGAAACTGAATATTGCTGTTATTCTCTTTGTCTTTTATCTCATTGCAGAGATGTGATACCATATCCTGCATCAGGACAATTTTCTTCACCAGTTTTTTTCGTCCGAGCTGTGAAAAAGTAAGGAGACCATCAATCAATTGTCCCATTTTTTTTGCATTGGTCATGATATTTTTAGTTATCCGTCCCGCTTCGGGCTCCAATTGAGTTCCATAATCTTCGTTAAGGATCTGGGCATAGCCATTAACCGCACGAAGCGGTGCACGCAAATCGTGTGAAACGGAATAACTGAAGGATTCTAATTCTTTATTCGCTGACTCCAGTTCTGCTGTACGCTCCATTACTTTTTTTTCAAGGCCCATATTTAGTTTTTTTATAACTATTTCCGCTTTGTTCAGATCTTCGTTTGCCATAACCAACTCTGCTGCCCGTTTTTCTTTCTCTTCATTTTGAAAAGCCAGTTCTTTATTAGCAATAACCAACTCTGCTGCCCGATTTTCTTTCTCATAGTTTTGAAAAGCTAGTTCTTCATTAGCAATAACTAACTCGGCTGCACGCTTTTCCTTCTCATCATTTTGAAAAACTAGTTCTTTGTTGGCAGTGGCTAACTCTACTGCCCTTTTTTCTTTCTCTTTATTTTGAAAGGCCAGTTCTTTGTTCGCAATAGCTAACTCTGCTGCACGCCTTTCTTTTTCGTTATTTTGAAAAACAAGTTCTTTGTTGGCAATGGCTAACTCTGCTGCCCGTTTTTCATTTTCTTCGTATTGAAAGGCAAGTTTTTTGTTAGCAACTCTTAAATCAATAGCCCATTTTTGTTCTGTAACATCACGGGCTGCTGCAAAAACGCCAAGTACATTCCCGTTACTGTCTTTATAAATGGAAGCATTATATAGAACATCAGTCAATTTGCCATTCTTATTTTTTATAGTTAGCGGATAGGCAGAAACAAAACCCTTTTCGAAAACCTGGCGGTATCCTTCATGCGCTTTTTCCGGTTCCGTAAAGTAATTTGAAAAGCTTGTGCCGATCAGATTTTTTCTGGATACCCCTGTTACTTTTATCAATGCCTCATTTACGTCTGTTATCTTTCCTTCGGCACTAATGGTAACAAGTGGATCCAGACTTGCCTCTATCAAACTCCTGGCATAGTTGGCAGTGGCTAACTCAGCTTCCCCCTTTTTTTTCTCTTTTTTCCGGAAAGCCAATTCTTTGTTGGCGATAATTAATTCTGCTTCCCGCTTTTCTTTCTCTTTATTTTGAAAGACAAGTTTTTTCCTGGCAATGATTAATTCATCCAACTTTTTTATTTTATCTTTTTCTTGTTGATGCAAAATAGAATTGTTTTAAAATAGGTTTGCCATACAAATTGTAAATGAAACTAATTTCATTCTACTTTTTCTCCCTGGTAATTTCCTCAAAACTCATTTATGAGTCAGTTGAAATCCTTGGGGATGAAAAGAAATTTTTTTAAAAAAAAGTAGTACCGCATTTTTTCATAAAGGGCCTAACAAAGAAACCCTTTTGTATGTATTGTAGAGAAGAGCATTTTGCAGTAAACTTTCGAAAAAATAGAATTCTACTTTTAATACTATGTAAAAGGTAAACTATATTGAGCTAACTAAAGATTTTATTATTTACCTCCAGGAAAAAATTCATACTAATTAAGGAATGATAAAGGGACTAGTTTTAAGATTTCCCAAGGTACTAACAGTTAGCAACAAGTCCATAAAGATAATTGTATCAAATGGATATACCTGCAAAAAAATATATTGGTGCTTAGCTTACAACAGAAATTCAATGAACCTTAGCCGGTTTATTAAAAATAAAGAGTTCGGGTACTATTTCAAAATAAAGGAAGGGTTTATTTAAAAACATCATTTCTTTTTCATTTTTCTATATAAGAAAAAAGTAACAGCATTTGTCATTATTGATTTTGTTTTCAGAGGTTAGCTTTGTTGTCAGCTTTCGGTGCGTGTTTTCTTCTTTTGAAAACCCATGTCAACAACATCTTCCATAGTGAAGTTTACCTTGCAAAGAAAGCATTCCATTTGCTTTGAAAATAGCAGTATAAAAAAGGGAACAGACTTCAGTGTGAATTGATAAATAAAGCCAGGGCACCAACTTGAGGGACTAAAACATCCATTAAAGCGAAGTCTCATAATATGGCACCTCATCATGGCTTACTTTTTCCTTCTGCTCCCAATAAGCAAGCGTAACCACGTGCCCATCGGGCGTATGCAGCAATCTTCCAAAGATGGCATTGATGGGATTGAAAGTATAATCGGTAACGCCAACTGTAAATGTTTCCGGTGCAGGCGGTGGCGGCGGCGGAGGAATTACGTTTCCGTCTTCATCTTTTACAACCGGTGCAGGAGCCACTTTGGGAGGAGGTGACGGAACTGCGACTACCGTATAACCGTTATATTCTAATAATTGTTGTAAGAACATAACTCTTTCTGGTGAAACTTCCTTTTCAACAATGCCGCACTTTACACCATCCAGTTCTTCAAATAAGTGATTTTTATTTATGGCCATGTGTAAGAGTTATGAGTAATGAGTAATGAGTTTGAGTTAACCTAACGTATGAATATAATCGTAAATCCAGCTCATCAATCCTACCAAAATAATCCCGGCAGCACAAATGATCAATGCAAATTTAGTGGACGGATGAATATTTATTTTTTCAACAGGCTGCTCATTTTTATCCATGAATATAGAGCGTATCACTCTTAAATAATAATACAATGAAACAATCAGGTTTAATGCCGCAATCAAAATAAATCCGTAATTGTCATTGGCTGCCCCTGCGGTTAATAAAAATAATTTACCAAAGAATCCGGCAGTAGGTGGAATGCCTGCCAGCGAAAATAGTGCAAGCGCCATTACCCAACTAAGCCAGGGATTGGTTTTGTACAAACCTTTATAATCATCAATTTTTTCTTTGCCCGTTTGTGATGAGATAGCTGCTGCCACACCAAAAGCAGCCAGGTTAGAAAATACATAGATCAAAATAAAATACACAACAGAAGATATCCCGTCTATAGAATTCCCGGTAATGCCTACCAAAATAAAACCGACCTGTGCAATGGAAGAAAAAGCAAGGAAACGTTTAATATTCTGCTGCCTCAGGGCAAAGAGATTACCAATGATCATAGTAATGATTGATAACATCATTACCATATTATGCCAAACCTCGTGCATGGGCTGAAATGCCTTGTACAATACCGAAACAAATACAAATGCAATGGCGCCTTTGGAAATTACCGATAAGAAAGAAGTGGTGGCTATCGGCGAGCCTTCATATACATCGGCTGTCCATAAATGAAACGGTACGATGGATAATTTAAAAGCAAAAGCGGTAATTAAAAAGACAAAAGCCATTATCTGCAGCGGGCTTCCATCAAGCAATACGGGCAATGCAGCAAAACTAATAGTACCTGTAGCCCCGTAGACCAGGGAAATACCAAATAATAAAATGCCCGAAGAAAAAGCTGATGATAAAATCATTTTCATGGCAGCCTCGGAAGATATTTTTTTCTCCAAATCAAAATTGGCCATGGCTGCCAAAGGAATGGTCGCCAGTTCCAGCGATAAAAAGAAGATTAAAAAATTACCACTGGAGATCAGTAAGTCCAAACCTAATAAAGCAGACAACAGCAGGATAAAAAATTCCGCAAGGTGTTCACTCTTCATATACCAACCGGCAAACAATAAAGAGATAAGGTACACGCCAAGATTTAAAATACTTTTTTGAAATGCAATCAATGCAGTGGTATGAAACATGCCATCGAACAGGTTGCCTTCTGCATTGAAGAAAAATCCTATCACCAGGTTCAGCAACAATAAATTCTGAATAACCAGCAACAACATGCCGTTCTTCATTCCGCTGCCCAATTTTATAAACAGCAGCAGGAAGATGATCACCGTGATCACCAGTTCAGATTTCATCAATGTTACAAATTCATTCATGCTGGTCTATATTTTAAGGCACTAACATTATTTTCTGCATTATTATTTCTGCACCTGGCTTAATCAAATCATTGATCCAGAATGGTGCCACACCAATCGCCAATATCCCTGCTATCAAAATAATGGCAGCTAATCTTTCATTCCATTTAGCATCCGTTATATGTGCAAAGCTTTCTTTAACCGACCCCATGGCAGTGCGGCTTACAGCCCGCAAAATATACACTGCGGTAACCACAATACTCATACAAGCCAGGATAGTTGCAATACGATGGAAAGCATCGGGGTGTTCCCATGCTCCCATGAACACCGTAATCTCTGCTACAAAACCACTAAGGCCGGGCAATCCCAGGGAACACAATCCTACAATAAATAATAAGGTGGTAATAAACGGCATTACTTTCAGCAGTCCGCCCATTTCGTTTACCTGGCGGGTGTGTGTGCGTTCGTAGATCATCCCTATCACAGCGAAGAAAAGGGCCGTCATCAAACCATGACTTACCATTTGAATGACGGCGCCTGTCATGGCTGTTTTGGTTAACATGCCAATTCCAAACAAAACAAAACCAACATGGCTAACGGATGAATAAGCATTCATATATTTCAGATCCTTCTGCATCATAGTAGCAAAGGCTCCATATAAAATGGCGATAGTAGAAAGTACAATAATAATATTGGCATATTGCTTAGCTCCTTCAGGCATCAGGTAAGTGGCTACACGCAAACAGCCATAGCCCCCCAGCTTCATAGAGATGCCAGCTAAAAACATGGAACCAGCAGTTGGAGCAGATGAGTGCCCGTCGGGTACCCATGTATGAAAAGGGAATAAGGCAGTGAATACACCAAAACCAACAAACAATAAAGGGAAACAGATCATTTGTATGTTGACAGGGATATTCAGATGGGATAATTTTATAAGGTCAAATGTTCTTACCTCACTGCTGAAATAAACACCCAGCAATCCCACCAGTACCAACGCAGAGCCTCCCATAAGCATCAATGCCAGTTTATTGGCTGCATACTCTTTTTTCCCGCTTCCCCAGATACCGATTAATAAATATTTTGGTATCACAGCAATTTCCAAAAAGAAGAAAAGAATGAAAAGATCTAATGAAAGAAAAAATCCATAAGCGCCAATACTTAATAAAATAAGCAGGAAGTAAAATTCCTTTGTCATCTTTTCTATATTCCAGGATACCAATACCCCTGCTATTACCACGAGCGACGTTAGTAAGACCATTACTACTGAAATGCCATCTACGCCTAAATGAAAACTGATATGCCACGAAGGAAACCATTCATACTGTTGCTGAAATAAAAACTGATTGGTATTGCCGGATGCTACTTCATTCCTGTAAGCAAACAGCAATACCAATGCTAATGCAAGCTGAATAGCAGTTCCCACAAGGGCGACCCACTTTACCTGTTGTTTATTACGCATTAATAACACGGCTGCCGCAGTGATTAAGGGAATCAATATGAGTAAACTTAGATTCATTCTGTTTCTTAAATTATTTTACTTCCACCAATAAATAAACAACACTGCAATTGCTATGGCAGCTACCAGAAAGTAAGCAGCATATTGCTGCACTTTACCCGATTGTACTCCCTTTATTTTTTTTGAAATGAATTGAGTGGTATTGCCAGTTGCATTTATTAATCCGTCCACTACATTTTTATCGAACCATGCGGCAGGCTTAGCGATTAAATTGAATATTATTTTCTTGGTTAAGAATATATAAAGTTCATCAAAATAAAATTTATTCCAGGCCAGTTTATATAAGCCGTTTATGGAAGCTGCAATTTTATCCGGTTTATCATTTTGTTTTTTATACAACCACATGGCTATGAAAATTCCTATAAGTCCAAATGTAACAGGAGCTATAGAAAGCTGTAAATGAAATTCACTTTCCAACACTTTGCCATCAGAGCTAACAAAATTTCCGAAGGGTATGAACCCGGCTGCTGCTGCACCTATAGCCAATAATACCAATGGCAGCATCATTGCAAATCCTCCTTCGCCATGGTGCTTACGGTGTGCGCTATCCGAAAGAGAGGGAGCCTTGCTCCAAAAAATACCAAAGTATAAACGGAACATATAAAAAGCAGTAAGGCCCGAAGTTAATAATCCAATCCAATAAATAATTGTGTTTTGCTGCCATGCTGCCAGCAAAATTTCTTCTTTACTAAAAAAGCCTGCGAATGGCGGTATGCCTGAAATTGCCAGGCATGCAACTAAAAAAGTGATATGAGTAATAGGCAACAATTTTCTCAAACCTCCCATGTCTTTCATTTCATTGCTATGAATAAAATGAATGATGGATCCCGCACCTAAGAACAACAGTGCCTTGAACATGGCATGTGTAAATAAATGAAACATGGAAGCAGTATAACCCAAACCGTTTTCTCCGCCATATTTCGATACACCTAATGCAAACATCATATAACCAATTTGGGATATGGTAGAAAATGCCAGCACTCTTTTTATATCTGTTTGTGTGCAGGCAATGATTGCGGCTAAAAAGGCTGATATGGCGCCTACATAAGCGACTAACTGTAATGCTTCAGGAGCTGATAATGCAAAAATTGGGAATAATCTTGCTACTAAAAAAACACCGGCTACCACCATTGTTGCAGCATGTATTAATGCCGAAACCGGCGTAGGCCCTTCCATGGCATCGGGCAACCAGATTTGTAACGGGAACATAGCGCTCTTTCCCGCAGCACCTATGAAGACCAAAATCATTGCCCATGTTAATGCAGAAATGCCCAGGAATGATGAAGAAAGCGCTGTGCTTAATTCTGTTGAACCAGGTGATGTTAATCTTTCAATAAGTGTATTAAAATCTAAAGTTCCGGAATAAAATGAAAGCATTAAGATCCCAATTAAAAATCCCAGGTCGGCAAACCTTGTCACAATAAATGCTTTCTTGCAGGCGGCTACGGCACTCGGTTTGTCGTAATAAAAACCGATCAATAAAAAAGAAGAAACTCCCACCAGTTCCCAAAAAATATAGATCTGGAAAATATTGGAAGAGATTACTAATGCGAGCATAGAGAAAGTAAACAAACCTAAGAATGAATAATAGGTGGCAAAACGTTCTTCCCCTTTCATGTAGGCCAGGCTGTAGATATGTACCATTAAGGAAACAAAAGTTATTACCACCAGCATCATACAGGTAATAGGATCAAGCAATATCCCCATATCAATAGACACGCCCTTTGAAAATTCAAGCCATGTATATTTTAAAGGAATTAATTTTTGATAAACGCCATGAACTTTGCCAACCTCGAAAAAATAGGTGTATGCAGTGTAGATTGCTAAAACAGTTGCAACTAATAATATTATAGTTGCAATTATACCCGATGAATTCTTGAAATATTTTCTTCCGAATAAGCCAAGCAATAAAAATCCTGCCAGTGGCAGTAAAGGAATCAGCGCTATGTAAGTTGCATTAAGCATTTATTTTAAATATTGTATTTTAATATTTCAACTCCTCTGCATTATCGACATCAATAGAGTGATGACTTCTATATAAATTAATAATGATTGCAATAGCTACGGCAGCTTCTGCGGCAGCAATGGCAATTATAAATATGGTAAAAAATAATCCGTCTAATTTTTCCGGCCACAGGTATTTGTTGAATGCAATAAAATTTAGATTCACACTATTCAATATTAATTCTACGCTCATCAGGATGGTTATTAAATTTTTTCTTGTAAGAAAACCAAATACACCAATAAAGAAAAGCGCTGTGCTGATAAATAATATATGATATAGTCCTGGCTGCATCATGTTGTTTCAGATTTAGGGTTAGAGTGCGGCAGTTCTCCCCTTTTGGGGGAGTTAGAGGGGGCTGCAATTAGAATACACCCAATAAGCGCCGCCAGCAACAACATACTAACTACTTCAAATGGTAATGCATAACCGCCATTGTTCACTCCCAGCATTTGATTACCGATATTTTGAACATTTGGGTCTACTATTAGGTTTAAGCTACCAGTGAAGGTGAATGTATGCTGGTATACCTGCAGCATAATTAAGGCAAAGCCACAAAAGGCTGCCAGGGCAGAAAAAATTTGCCTGCCCAATTTTTGTTTGGGCATTTTTTCTCCTGTCTGCTGCGTTAAAAAAATAGAGAAGATGATCAGGACAGTTATGCCGCCAACATAGACTACGATTTGCACCGCTGCAATAAATTCATACTGCATCCAGAAATACAAACCGGCCACGCCGATTAAAGAAAATAATAAAAAGATAGCAGCCCTGAATATTTGCCGTGTTCCTACAGCAAACAATCCGCTTACTAAGGTAAGTGCTGCCAGCATATAAAATATAATTGTTGATCCGCTCATTATTCTACTCCCTCCATTATTTTAGAACCGGGATTATTTAATATTTTGGTCAATTCGCTTCGGTCAAAGACACTGTGTTCGAATGTTTGCGCCATTACAATAGCATCTGATGGACAAGCGATGATACAAAGGTTACACATCGTACACAGTTCCAGGTGATAGACTAATTTGTCAATCGCTTTTTTCTTTTTTCCTTCAGGGGTAATGTCAAATTGGGTAATCACTTTAATGGTTCCGTTAGGGCACGCCAGTTCGCAGGCAGTACAACCCGTACAACGGTGCTCATTATTTTCATTGTGCGGCATTACTACTTCGCCTTTGAAACGATCGGGAAAATGTAAAGTATCTCTATTATCAGGATATTGTTGTGTTATGATTTCCTTGTGATGTGTAAAATAATATCCTGTCCGCCTAAGACCAACAAGCAATGACTTTACAGCATTGAAAACTTCTTTTATGTATTTTACTATAAACATTTTTTACTTTTAAAAATACCATCCCAATATTGCCATCGCTGTTACCAATAAAATATTAAACAAACTAATTGGCAATAAATATTTCCATTCGAGATTTAATAACTGATCTATCCGCAATCTCGGAAATGTCCACCTGAACCACATAATCAGGAATATTAAAAAGAAGGTCTTTCCAAAGAACCAAATGCTGGATGGAATGTAATCCATTATATGGTTAAATCCTTCCCAATGGCCTATATGAAAAGGCATCCAGCCGCCTAAAAACAAAGTTGCACCGATAGCACACACAATGAAAACATTTACATATTCCGCTAAAAAGAACAAGGCGAATTTCATCCCCGAATACTCTGTATGAAAGCCGGCCGTTAATTCTGATTCGGCTTCTGCGAGGTCGAAAGGCGCCCTGTTTGTTTCTGCAGTTACTGCTATAATAAATATGATGAAAGAAATAAATACCGGTATATGCCCCTTAAAAATCCACCAGCCATCCGCTTGTGATTGAATGATCGTATTCAGATTCAAACTGCCTGCTAACACCACTACAGACAAAACAGAAAATCCTGCGGACAATTCATAACTCACAATCTGCGCTCCGCTGCGCATAGCGCCCATCAGAGAATATTTATTATTGCTTGACCAGCCTGCCATTAAAATGCTGATGACAGAAACAGATGAAATTGCTGCTATATATAATACACCAATGTTCAAATCCCACATCTGGAAATCTTTTGCAAAGGCTAACGGCGCCATCAATAACATCGCAACTATTAATGCTATATAAGGAGCCAGGTTGAATAAAAACTTATCAGCACCTGTTGGTGTCATTCCTTCTTTTACTAAAAGTTTCACCGTATCTGCAAGCGATTGAAACATTCCTTTTGGCCCTACCCGGTTTGGGCCAAGGCGTATTTGCATCCATGCAGATACTTTGCGTTCCATAATCACCAATACCAATCCTAAAACAGCGAATAAACCAATGACGCAAACTCCTACGATTACCATTTCAATAATAGTTGCCAGTGTAGGGCTAAACGTTAGGTTTAACCATTTATGAATTGAGTCTGCTATGTTACTAAAGTTCCACATGTTTTAAATAATACAAATTGATCGTCCTTTTTCTTCTACATTCTTTATTCTTTGTTCGGTGTTAATTATTTCTTCAACTCTACCATTCATTATTTCTTGCTATGTCCAATATTCAGCAACTTATCAATCATGAATATTGAACACGGAATATAGAATATCGAAGTTTGCAAGTATTCAATAACCCGTTCCCTATCTGTCAATATCCGGTATCACCAAATCAAGTGTTCCCATCATTGCTACCAGATCTCCCAACAAATGGCCTCTTGCCATATGATCTAATGCTGAAAGATTAGAAAATCCCGGTGAGCGGAATTTAATCCTGTAAGGAGTCGATCCTCCTTCGCTAACAATATATACACCTAGTTCTCCCCGAGCTGTTTCCACTCTTGAATAAAATTCTCCTTTGGGTAATTTCAGCACCACTTTTGTCTTGGCCTGGAAATCACCTTCCGGAATATTATCGATTAACTGTTCTATTATTTTTATGGATTGATTCATTTCTCCTAACCGTACCATATAACGGGCAAAAGAATCACCTTCCGTTTCCAGAACTTCATCAAATTCCAGTTTATCATAAACTTCATATGGATACAATTTGCGGATATCGCAACTTACTCCACTGCCTCTTGCTGTTGGCCCGGTGCATCCGTACGATATGGCATCCTCAGCAGATAAATATCCAACACCTTTCATACGGTTTTGAAAAATAATATTACCGGTAACCAGTTCGTCGTATTCTTTGATCTTTAATTTATATAAGGTGATAAATTCCTTTACTTTCTTTTGAAAATTTGGATGCAAATCGGCCATTACTCCACCCGGAACCATATAGTTCATTGTTAATCTTGCACCACAGGTTTCTTCCATAATATCATTGATGGTTTCTCTTTCCCTGAATGCATGGAAGAAAGGAGTAAACGCACCAAGGTCCATAGCCATGGCACCCCACCATAATTCATGCGATGCAATTCTTGTAAGCTCATCCATTAGCACTCTTATCACCTGTGCCCTCGGAGGAATTTCTACCTGTAAACCTTTTTCTACACATAACGCACATGCATGGTTGTTAATGTGAGCAGAGAGATAATCCATCCGGCTGGTGACATAAATGAACTGTCGATAGGTTAAGCTCTCACACATTTTCTCTATAGAGCGATGTATATAACCCAAATGAGGCTCTACTTTTTTTATGGTTTCACCATTTAACGTAATCACTAAATGCAACACGCCATGCGTGGCAGGATGCTGTGGTCCTACGTTTATGATTAAATCCCCTTCTTCCGTTGTGCCTATTTCTTCAACCATTAGAGTTTAATTATATCGGCCTCCCCAAACCCCTCCAGGGGAGGGACTTTGAAAGTCTTCAATTATTTTAGTTTGTCTATACATAATGTTTTTGCCTTGTTCTCCCCCCTCTGGGGGAGTTAGAGGGGGCTTTATAGTTTTATCATATTTATTGGGTCTTCAAAATCTTTTAGCATTGGTTTTTTCCCTTCCCATCCATCCGGTAAAATCAACAATCTTAAATCAGGATGATTCAAAAAATTCACACCAAACATTTCATACACTTCTCTTTCATGAAAATCTGCTGTTCTCCATATGTTACTTACCGTTTCTATTTCGGGGTTGCTGCTGTCAAGTTTGGATTTCACCACAATATTGTGTCTGTATTTTGTAGAAGACAAGTGGTACACCATTGTAAGATGTGTCTTCCAGTCGATGCAGGTAAGGCAAAAGAGATAATCGAAAAATAAAGAATCACCCTTGCGCAACTGCTGTGCAAATGGTAACCAATCTTTTGATTCAATATTGATATTGAGCCACTCACCATCCTCTTCAAATGTGGCTGAAGGAAGCAATGCTGTTATTGTGGTTTTCAACTCTTCGTTCTCCATTTATTATTCTTTACCTGTCTTTATTTGTTCTCTTGTTAAACCGCTTTTTATTTTTTGCTGTAAACTTATCAATGCATGTAACAAAGCTTCCGGTCTTGGGGGACAACCTGCTACATATACGTCAACCGGTATCACATGGTCAGTTCCTTTCACCACCGAATAAGTATTGTAAAAAAATGGCCCGCCACTGATAGCACAGGCACCCATAGCAATTACATATTTAGGGTCAGCCATCTGGTCATATAATCTTTTTAGAACCGGCGCCATTTTATTCACAATAGTTCCGGCAATAATGATCACATCAGCCTGCCGGGGTGAGGCACGTGCTACTTCAAACCCAAATCTTGAAAAATCGTATTTGGCCGCCGCAACAGACATCATTTCAATTCCACAGCAGCTGGTTGCGAAGGTCAATGGCCATAATGAATTGGAACGCGCCCAGTTAATCACATCATCCAGTTTGCTCAATACAATACCGCCTCCGGGTGTTTCATGTATTTGCCCCGGGAAAGAGGCCTCCCCTAAATCCCCTCCAGGGAAGGGGACTTTTGAAGTCCTTACATTATTTGAAGTGTCACTCATTAATATGATGTATTCTCTTTAATAATTTTAATCATTCAAGTCTCCGGTCTACAATTTCAATTCTTGCTATACCTGCCCTATTTCCATTTTAAAGCGCCTTTTTTATGTGCATATAAAAATCCCATAAATAATATAAAAAAGAAAATGATAATCTCAACCAGTGCCATCCATCCCACATGCTTTGCCACCACGGCCCACGGATACAAGAATACCAGCTCCACATCAAAGATTAAAAATATCAATGCAAATAAATAATACCCCACGTTCAATTGTTTCCACGTGGTGCCTTTAGTGGGAATGCCACACTCGTAAGGCTCACCCTTTTGAGGATTGGTAGTAGCTTTTGTTACAATTTTAGCAATCAATATAGCAATGGAAGAAAAGGCAAGTGCTGCTATAATTAAAACAATCATTGAAGAAGATCCCATACAAAAAGTTCAATTGGGTTAATAACAATTTTTGTAAGTGAAAGGTAATAAATTATGTTATCCAATGGATAAAATAAATCATGATGAATATCATGATTTTTGTATTCAACTATTTATTATTGGAATTAAAAGATACTGGAAAAAGAAATGATCAACCCAGATTTTCGATATATATATATTGTATAAGTCATCCGATGTTTTTTAAAAAAAGGGTATGAGATAATAATTTTTTCATTGTGAAAGCATTTGCCTATTTGGATAGAATTGTTTGGATAACTTAGGCTTGACCTTTTTAATAGGTGTTCTGTTACAGAATAGCCTGCTGGTTTTGACTAACTTATTTAAAACATAAAACTGGGCTAAGCAACTTTTAAAAAATAAACCCAAGCGCAAGACATCCCAGCACAATAAAAGGTGCGGGAATTTTTGTAAAAGTGAGCAGGTAAAAAGTGCCTATTATTACAAAAATGTTTACAAAACTTACGGTGTCCAGGCCGGTAATGGAGATGTCTTTAAGTAAATAAAGAGAAGATGCCGACATAATTCCTACCACTACAGCATTAATTCCTTCCAACGATCGAAAAACGACCGCATACTTTTTTAGATTGTGCCATACCGGGTAGAAGAATAAAACTAATAACGCACTCGGCAAAAATATTCCTATACACCCAATCAAACATCCCAGTAATTGCATTTTGGTCCCAAGGTCTCTCATCACCATTCCTCCGGTATAGGCCGTTACAGAAAAAACAGGCCCTGGGATTGCTCTCACTAACCCCCATCCGGTTAAATATTCTTCTTTGCTCATGTAATTCGTTTTTTCACGAACAACGTATTGCTCATACATCATAGGCATCAGCACATCTCCACCACCAAAAACGAGACTTCCAAAACGATAGGTGTTTTCAGAAAGATTATAGGCCCTTTTATCTTTCCAATCATGTTTACGCGCAGTTTCACTCAAAAACCCCACAATTAAAAATATAAGAATGAACAGCCAGATATTGGTCCACTTGATATGCTTTGGACTTATGTTTTCTTTTTCCGGAATTCGTTTATCACTAAAGTTGGTAACCACTCCTCCAAGGACAATCAAAATAGGAAAGACCCATGGGGTTTTAAAGAAAAGGTAAGTGGCAAATAATGCCACCAACATAATAACATAAGTTATTGTATTTTTTATAGAGACCTTGTACATTTTGAAGGCAGCAAACGCTATAAAGCCTACAGCCATTGGTTGTATGTAAGTAAATATATCAAGGCTTACATGATACGTATTTACATAATGAACTAAAAATGAAAATATTCCCATCAAAATACTTGCTGGTAATATCCAGATGAGCAGTGTGAGTATAGCAAGAGGTACACCTCCCCGTTTGTATCCGATGAGTGTTAAGGTTTGGGTAGAAGAAGCCCCGGGCAACAGTTGACAAAAGGCCACATATTCCATAAGTTCTTCCTTTGTAATGTCTCTGCGCTTGTCAACAAAGGTTTTCATCATCATCCCCAAATGACCTTGAGGTCCACCAAAAGCAGAAATTGTATAATAAAATACTGCTTTTAAAAAAGGGATGTGTCTGAAAAGTACCATGTAAAAAATAAAAAATTTTATGATTAACGAAGCAAACTTACTTTTTTTGTGAGATTATTTATTTCTCAATTTGTGCTTTTAGCGGGTTTAAATATTTTTCTCGCAGCAAACCAGGTAAATTTTGGATTGCATACTTCCCCGTTTTTTTACAAAAAAAACAGATCAGGATATGAATCTTTAAATTAATTAAAGCTATTCAATTTCTTTCCTCTGCGTTTTCATTAGATCAAAATAAAAAAGTTTTTTTTCTTGTGCGGAAGGCAGAGAAAAAAAATGGTACATATTTGTATAGAGATTGGTGATCAGGATTCCGTTTTAAAAAAACTTATTTTTCGAGAGTCCTTTCCTGGCTTAATGCAAATTTATTTTGTCGGTAAAGATTTTGGATAGATTGTGGAACCTGGCAGCTATGATGCTTGAGATGTTGGGTGTATAGTTTAGTTATTTCGAAACCAGAATTGTCAATTTAAGGATTAGGTTTTAAATTTATTCCGGAGAAAACCTTTATCTAATCCCAGATCAGTAAAAAAGTGTAAACGATAAAACTTTTTATGTTACTAATTGGCCTAATTTTGAAAAGGTTGATTGCTGATAAATATAAAAATTCATATTGGTTGAATTTTAAAATCCATTTATAAAATATAGTACATGAAAAGAAATATAATAATAGGATTATTCCTTTTGGGTTCATTACAATCGTCAGCCCAGCAGAAGGGTTCATTTAATGGCATTGATGTTAACATGAATAATTTGTATCGGTTATCAGATGCTAAATCGCGATCTATAAGTCCTGAAAATTTTACGGGAGCAAAAGGAGAAGGTGCAAAAGCCATAACCGGTACGGGAGCCAAAGCTGCACGGGATTTGGGGAAAGGCTGGAAAATAAGTCCGAGTGTAGTTATCAAGTCAAAAACCACTTTTACTTTAGCAGAGATAGATAACCCAGGTTGCATTAAGCATATCTGGATGACGCCAACAGGAAATTGGAGAGATGAGATTTTACGCATTTATTGGGATGACGAAACAACTCCTTCTGTAGAAGTGCCTGTGGGAGATTTCTTTTGCATGGGATGGGGGCAGTATTCGCCTTTACAATCATTAGCCGTTGCAGTAAATCCCGGCAGCGCATTCAATTGTTACTGGGCAATGCCTTTTCATAAAAAATGCAGGATAACCATGGAAAATATCGCTGACAAAGACATGGTTTTATATTACCAGGTAGATTATATTTTAACTGATGTTCCTGCAGACGCTGCTTATTTTCATGCCCAGTTTCATAGGGTAAATCCTCAACCATATAAACAGGATTATGTGTTGGTTGATAATATTAAAGGTAAGGGACAATATGTAGGAACTTATATTGCCTATGGCTCTCATCGCAATGGCTGGTGGGGCGAGGGTGAAATTAAATTTTATATGGATGGAGATACGCAGTATCCTACAATTTGTGGTACAGGTACTGAAGATTATTTTTGTGGCTCTTATGATTTTGATACAAGGAAAAAAAATGCAGCAGGTGTTGAGACCAGTGCGTATACTGAATTCTGTACTCCTTACAGTGGTTTGCCGCAGGTAATTCGTGGCGATGGGCATTATCAGGTTGAGCAACGCTTTGGTTTGTATCGCTGGCATATTGTTGATCCCATTCGTTTTGAAAATAGTTTAAAGGTGACCATACAGGATCTGGGCTGGCATTCAGGCGGACGGTATTTGCCTTTGCAGGATGATATTGCTTCGGTAGTATATTGGTACCAGTCAGAACCGCATACTCCTTTTCCTCCGCTTCCTTCAAGAGATGATTTGGAAGTCAATTAATATTTTATCAAAAAACTACTTTCCGAAATATCAGATTCAATTGAGAGCCTTTTATTTCCTATCGATTTCTCTTGAATACGTTCAGATTAATTGTAATTAAACAAATTTTCGAAAAAAGACTAAGGTATTTTTTAGTATTAAATTTCATTAATGATAGAATTAATACAAGAAAATTGAGTGCAATTTTTTTTCGATTTTCTTTTTATACAATATTATTCGTTACTTAGATTTTTCTTTTTAAAAAATATAAATTTAATATGACATCTGATATGAGAAAATTGTATGGTTGTTTCTTCGCAACTTTTATGCTGGTTTTTTGTAGTATTCAAACAGCCAACGCAAAAACAAACCCTTTTTATAATGTGAAAGATTATGGGGCTAAAGGAAATGGTAAAAACCTTGATAGTAAGGCAATTAATAAAGCGATTGATGTGGCAGCAGCAGCCGGGGGAGGAACTGTTTATTTTCCGGCAGGTAATTATTTATCAGTGACCATACATCTCAAAAGCAATATTGCTTTATACCTTGACCAGGGAGCAACAATCATAGCTGCAGAAACTTCGCCATCGGCACAATACGATTTGCCTGAAAAAAATGCAAACGAAATTTACCAGGATTATGGGCATTGTCATTTTCACAATAGTTTAATAGTAGGCGAGAATCTTGAAAACATTTCCATTCTGGGTCCTGGTAGAATTTGGGGGAAGGGCTTACTCCGGTCAACCCGAAAAGAGGGAGAAAATGGGTATGGAAATAAAACAATAAGTTTAAAATTATGCCGGAATGTTATTCTTAAAGATTTTACAGTTTTTCATGGTGGTTGGTTTGTCCTTTTATTAAATGGTCTGGATAATGTGACTATAGACAACCTTAAAATGGACACCAATCGTGATGGAATGGATATTATTTCCTGCAAAAATGTGAGAGTATCTAATTGTAGTGTAAACTCACCACATGATGATGCTATTTGTTTGAAGAGTGATTTTGCTTTAAATTATCCCAGGGCTACAGAAAACGTTACCATTACCAATTGCCAGGTATCGGGTTTTGTGGAAGGTTCTTTTTTGGATGGCACACTAAAAAAAGAAGAGGGCGATAGCCCCACCGGGCGTATAAAATTCGGAACAGAATCTAATGGTGGATTTAAAAATATCACAATATCCAATTGCGTATTTGATTATTGCGGTGGCTTTGCACTTGAAAGTGTCGATGGTGCTTTATTGGAAGATGTAACTATCTCTAATATTGCGATGAGAGATATTGTAAATGCGCCTATATTTATTCGCCTGGGCGAACGCATGCGCGGCCCTGCCGGCACTCCGGTTGGAGATGTCAAAAGGGTTATCATCAGTAATATTGTTGCATACGATGTAAACGCAAAACAAGGTGCTTTGATTGTCGGTTTACCTGATCATAAAATACAGGATATTTCGCTGGATAATATTCATATCTATTTTAAAGGGGGAGGCACTAAAGAACAAGCAGCCATTAAAGTTCCTGAATTAACAAAAGAATACCCGGAACCTTCCAGGTTTGGCATTACCCCTTCGTATGGTTTTTTTATCAGGGATGTAAATGACTTAAAAGTCAGCAATGTGGAAACCAGTTTTATTACAGAGGATATGCGTCCTGCTTACATTCTTGAAAATGTAGATGGTGCGGATTTTCAGCATATTCATTCCCAAAAATCAGAAGGTGTACCCACCATAATTCTTAGAGAGGTTAAAAATTTTAATATAGAAAATACTGCCCATATCCCGAATACAAATTGGATTGACGCAAATAATAAAGAATTGTAATTATACAAATTCTTTATTGATTATATCTGAACAAATTAATTTAAAATTTATGAGTCTTATACTTGCTGCTATACTTCCACACATAATTGGGCCCTTCAATAAGTCTGATGAAAATGATAACGCTCCGGCAAAAAAGCCAGGGGTTACAAAATCTGACTGGGGACTGGTAGATGGTAAACAAGTATATCTTTTTACCATGGTCAACGCCAAGGACACAGAAGTTTCCATCACTAATTATGGTGGTATAGTTACCTCATTTATAACTGATGACAAAAATGGTGAAAAATCAAGTGTTATTGTTGGCTTCGATAATTTGGAGCCCTATCTTAAAAATCCACCTCATTTAGGGTCACTGGTTGGCCGTTTTGGGAATCGTATTGCTGAAGCAAAATTTACCTTGGATGGAGCTACTTATCAGCTTGCTGCTAATAATGGTAAGAATCATCTTCATGGAGGATTGAAAGGCTTTGATAAAGTAGTTTGGGAATCAACAATACTGCCTGATGGAATTACAGGTATTTCCCTGAATTATTTAAGTGAAGATGGAGAGGAAGGTTACCCTGGAAATCTTAATGTTACTGTGCAATATTCGTTAACTGATGAAGATGAATTAAAAATTGAGTACAATGCTACAACAGATAAAGCCACACCCGTAAATTTAACCAATCATAGTTATTTTAACTTATCCGGAGATTTAAGTAATACAATTTATGATCATAAATTGATGATTGCCGCTGACAGTTATACCCCGGTTGACAGTAATTTAATTCCGACAGGAGAAATAAAGCCAGTAAAAGATACCGCATTTGATTTTACAACACCCAAGAAAATTGGCCGGGATATTGGTTTACTGGAAGGGGGCTTTGATTATAATTGGGTATTTAATAAAAATGATTCTTTACTTCAAAAGGTAGCAGAGCTATCAGATTCTGTCAGTGGAAGGTCCCTGGAGGTTTTTACCACAGAGCCGGCTCTCCAATTTTATACGGGTAATTCTTTAGACGGGAGTTTTATTAACCGCGATGGTAATCCAATAAAAAAACATACAGCACTATGCCTGGAAACACAGCATTTCCCCGATTCACCTAATCAACCCGGCTTCCCGTCAACTATTTTAAGGCCGGGAGAAAATTACCATAGTATTACTATTTATAAAGTAAAACTCAATTAGCGTAATTGGCAAATCTGCCGGTTAAGTTTATGGGGGGAGTAATTATCAATTCTTTCTTCTTAATATTATAGTATCTGAAAGAAAGTGAATTGTTCATTTATTTTTATTATGGAAAAGAAAGCATTTATTTTTGATTTGAACGGAACCATGATCGATGATATGCATTATCATGCGCAGGCATGGTATGATATTTTGAATATTGATTTAAAAGCAGGACTAAGCTGGGATGAAGTAAAAGCTCAGATGTATGGCAAAAATTCGGAACTGCTGGAAAGGATTTTTGGAGTAAATTATTTTTCACAGGATAAAATACAGGAATTATCTTTTGAAAAGGAACGAAGGTATCAGGAAGCTTATTTACCCAATCTTAAATTGATTAATGGATTACAGGGATTTTTGGAGAATGCAGAACAGGAAGGAATTTTAATGGCCATAGGATCTGCGGCTATCCCTTTTAATATTGATTTTGTCCTGGAGAATTTAAACCTGCGCCATTTTTTTAAAGCAATAGTAAGTTCAGATGAAGTAGTTACCAGTAAGCCTGATCCGGAAACATTTATTAAATGTGCACATCATTTAGGCTTTGGTCCCGAAGATTGTATAGTTTTTGAGGATGCTCCCAAAGGTGTAGAGGCAGCTCAAAACGCCGGTATGCAAACAGTCGTACTTACTACTATGCATTCTAGAGAAGAATTTACTAATTATCATAATATAATTGATTTTATTGAAGATTACGTACCTGTGCGACCCTCAGATTTTTTAGTAAAGAGGTATATAATTTAGAATTACAATTTCAAATCTGACGATTTCTCCTTCCCAACTTAAATAGATTTAACCGAAACTTATATCTTGCCGATATAAGCTTTAATACCTAAAATTTGACAATGATAATCTTTATAAGAGGTCATAAGAAATTATAAGAGGTAGTCTTATGAAGGAAAGTTATCCACATTTTTATTTTTTTTAACAAAGATGATTGTTAATTAAGTAAAAGATTCTACTTTTACGCAATCGATGCCAAAACTGATTCACTTATCTAAGATTGCTTGAATATACTTGTATAATTAATCTCCTCTAGAATTGTGAAACGTTCGGCTTTTTATCAATTTTTTTTACATGTTTAACTTTTAAATTACTTTTTATGAGAATTAGATTGTTACAGTGGTCTTTTTTAATTTTCTGCGTATTTAATGTCTCTCTATTAAGTGCCCAAAACAGGACTGTATCCGGGAAAGTCATGGATCAGCAAGGGAATCCGTTAGCCGGAGTTTCCGTTCTTGTTAGGGGCAGTAACGCAGGAACCGCTACCGGTAGCGATGGTACTTTTAGTATTACATTGCCCCAGTCAGCAAATTCTCTGGTTATTTCCAATCTGGGCTTCGATACCCGGACAGTTAATATTTCAGGGAAATCTTCAGTAGATGTTGTTTTAACAGCCACTACCACTTCTTTAAATGAAGTTGTTGTTATTGGTTATGGAACAGCTAAAAAATCGGATCTTACCGGAGCTGTGCAGAATATTTCTGCTAAAAGGCTTGTAGACAAGCCCGTAACAAATCTTGGGAAGGCTCTAGAGAATAAAGTGGCGGGTGTGCAGGTTATCTCAAATGGAGCAGGTGTTCCGGGAGGGAACCCTATGATTCGTATTCGTGGAACTAACTCTATTAACTCCAGCAATGAGCCGCTTTATGTGGTTGATGGTGTGGTAGGGGTTGCCAATCCTTTATCGAGTTTGAATCCTAACGATATACAATCTCTTGATGTTTTGAAAGATGCTTCCGCAACAGCCATTTATGGTGCCCGTGGTGCTAATGGTGTTATTATTATTACTACAAAACGCGGTCAATCAGGTAAACCTCAGTTTGATTATAACGGTTCTGCTACATTGAATGTTATGAACAGGCATCTTTATACTATGAATTCAGATCAGCTTATGTATGTTTATATGCAAGCCATGGCGAATGGTAACAAATATGGAAAAATTAATCCAGGCAAAGATTTCCGTCCATCTGGCTCCGGTACTTCTTTTTCTGAAATGCCTGCGTTATTTAAACAAGTTTCACCAGGTAGTTATATAATACCTTTAATTGGTAAAGATGGTAATTATTATGCACCGAAATACAATTCAAATTGGGAAAGTTTGATCTTCAAACCTTCCGTTTCAAACGATCAGAATATTTCTATTCGTGGTGGTAATGAATTCGCTAAATATTCTATGTCCCTTGGATATACTGACGATGAAGGTTTGATGAGGGCATCCTACTTCAGGCGCTATACCGGCAGACTTACCAGTGATATTAAGGTTTTAAAGTGGCTTAATATGAGCACTTCACTCGAATTTATTAAAAGTAAACAAACAGGTAGAGATGGTGACATCCCCCGTTCTACCGCAGAGGTATGGAGCATTTTGCCAACCAAATACCCTACAGATCCTAACGAATTCATTGGGAATACTTATGTAGGTGGCCGTTGGGGAACTAACCAGGACTTTAATGTGGGTGAACAGTGGTACAATGTTCTTTACAGAAGGCATGAAAATTATGGATATAATTTTATTGGCCAGGTTACCGGTAGTTTTACCACTACGGCTAATATCACCAAAGACCTGACCTTTAAAAGTGATTTCTCCATAGATTACAACGCATACAAGCAAAACAGCTATAGTGGTCAGTTATATGGAAGTACTGGTAGTGCAAGTGTTAATACTCAAACAACTATGTATTGGCAGAACGAAAATTACTTTAATTATAATAAGCAAATTGGTACAGACCATAACATAAGTGCTGTTTTAGGTATTTCATGGTCTCAGTATGCTTATGAAAACAATGGTGCAAGTAATTCAGTATTTTTATCTGATTTCTACGGATATTCTAACCTTGGCGCAGGGGCGGCAGTTAGACCAGGTGTTAGCAGTGCCGATGGATCAAGCGCTTTGAATTCTTATTTCGGCAGGGTGAATTATAGTTATAAAGACAAATATTTACTTACCTTAACAGGTCGCGAAGATGGTTCCTCTAAATTTGGTAGCAACAATAAATATGGTTTCTTCCCATCTGCAGGGGTAGCCTGGAGAGTGTCCCAGGAAAATTTCATGAAAAATGTTACTGCTGTATCCAATCTTAAAGTACGTGGAAGTTGGGGACGTACCGGTAACCAGGAAATAGGAAGTTATGTGACCCAGTCATATATTTCAAATGCTAATGTTGTATTGGGCGGTGCTTCTTATACAGGCCTTTACCCCAGTTCAGTAGCTAACAATGACCTTAAATGGGAAACAACTGAACAATATGATGCCGGTTTGGAATTTGGCTTATTACATGATCGGATCAATGTTGCTTTGGATTATTATCATAAGCTTACAAGTAACATGTTGCTTCAGGTGCCACTTCCTCTTTCAACTACATCAGGTAGTGTAACAGAGAACTATGGTAAAGTTCAGAATGAGGGTTTTGAAGTTACTTTAAATACCCGCAATATAGCGACTAACGATTTCTCATGGAATACGAATATAACCGTTACCCATAATGTAAATAAAGTAGTTCAACTGGGTCCTACCGGCGCACCTATTTATTCTCAGACAGGTGCAGGTAATGGTACATCAGCATTGATCATTGGACAGCCTATTGGTTCATTTTTTGGTCTTACCCGTTTAGGTGTTTATAGCACAGAGGAAACCTCTTTAGCAGCACGTTACGGTCTGCATCCTGGTGATCTTAAGTATTTAGACAGGAATAACGATGGTAAGATTGATTTACTTACAGATGGTGCTGTTATGGGAAATGCATTTCCTCATTGGTTAATTGGATTTAATAATAGCTTTACTTATAAGAGTTTCGATCTTGGAATTGATATCCAGATTGTACAAGGTGTAACTAAGGCCTTTGTTCATGAATCAGCTGAAGATCGCCAGTTAGTTTCCGGCGGTTTAAATTCTACTCTTGATGCATGGCGTCCTGACCATCAAAATACCCAGGTTGCTCAGGTGCGTCCGGGAAATGGTGGTGCTTACTACCAATCTTATCCTGATACACACGAAATGTACGATGCTTCATTTATCAGGGGTTCTAATGGAACTATTGGATATACTTTACCTGATAATATGGTTCAAAAATGGGGATTTTCAAGATTTAGGGTTTACCTGACTGCTCAAAACTTCTTTTTGAGAACTAAAGCTGCAGGATACGATCCCGAAGGAAGTTCCTTAGATAAACAAATTGCACTGGTTCCTAATACTGATAAATACCAGTATCCTACTCCTACACAGTTATCTTTTGGACTTAACGTGAGTTTTTAAAATATTAAAATAATAAAATATGCAAAATAATATCAAAAAATATAATAGAGTCCTTAAATACGCTCTTTTATTCTCGGCGATTGTATTTGTACTTAGCAGTTGTCAAAAATTTCTGAAGGAGAAACCTACAGGACAAATTACAAGTGACTATAGTTTTTCGTCAGCATCTGAAGGTGCAGCTTTAGTAACCGGAACGTATAGATCACTGGCCTCCTACACTGGCGGTGCAGGAGATTATGGTAACTTTTTACCTTGTACTATGGAATATCCTACCGGTTTCTGTTACACTACTGATGCGCATCCGCAGTTTTTCAAGTTTCAAACTAACCAGACTGCAGGAGGTACACTTTCTGATTACGATAATTTCTGGAATAATAATTACCAGGGTGTAAGGGATTGTAACCTGGCGATTTCAAAAATACCAGGTATCAAAGATTGGACTGCATCCCAGCAATCTGCTGCATTGGGAGAAGTTCGTACCCTTCGTGCCTTTTATTATTTTTTACTCGTACGTTATTATGGAGATCTCGTGATGGATACATCGGTTCTTAAAAGTGTAGCTGATGCCCAGCAGCCTCGCGTATCACTTAAGGACATTTATGACCAGGTAATCATTCCGGATCTTGAGTATGCAGTTAATTCGAGTAGTTTAGCTGATGCACAATCAGGCAACGGTAGAATAACCAAGTATATTTCCAGGGCTATCCTCGCAGATGTTTACCTAACCTGTGCAGGCTATCCTTACCAGGAAGTGGCAACTGATCCCACAAAGCCGTGGTGTACAGGCGGACTATTTACTGCAACGGCCTATCCTGTGAATACGCCAAGTGCTATATCATTTTTGCAGAAAGCACAGACACAGTTAAATGCATTATATGGCAAGTATACTTTAGGAACTTATCGTGATCTTCACACTCCGGGTAATATAAATAATAAGGGAGAAGCCATATTCCAGGCCCAGTATTTAGGAGGTGTTAATGATATGTCAGGATTTGTGAATGCTTGTCTTCCGGTTCAAAGTCATATTTCCCAATTGGGAGATGAGTATGGTACTGATGTTCCAACGTTAGGGTATATTAATTCATATAATCCTGCTGATAAGCGTATCCAGGAACGTCAGATGTTCTTTACTTCTGATACTTATGCTAAGAAGTTCGATCCTAACCAGGGACCAGCAGATAAGTTTGCTCAACCCTATGTATATAAATATTATGATTCTGCTGCGATTAAAAACGGGGGTGGATCTAATTTAAACTTTACCTTTTACCGGTATGCAGATATCCTGCTTATGCTGACAGAAGTAAACTGGTCGTTGAGACAATTGGGTGTTACTGTTTCAGACAATGATATTGTTAAAGGAATTAATGAAGTAAGGGAAAGAGCTCTTCTGCCTGATTATCTTTCTACTGATATAAATCTGAAATCTATTATGAGCGAACGCGCTTATGAATTAATATTTGAGACTAAAATGCTTTGGGATCAGCGTCGTACAAGGACATGTCTTGTAGACGGACAAGGCTCTTTTTCGGCACTTGAAAGTTTCTTTGGTCACCAACCTCCAGGATTTAGTTTTGCTTTTTCGGCTATGAATTTGTTGTGTCCTATTTCGCAGAATGAAATTGCCGTTAATTCAAAATGTTTACAGAATTTTAACTTCCTTCCTAAACAAGTTGGACAGTAGAAACATAGTGAACCTAATTGTTAATTAATTTATATATACAAAATGAAAAATAAGAAATCATTAATATTAATATGTTCACTGGCCTTGATGGTTAGTTGCTCTAAACAGCCATATTTTAATGTTCCGGATGTAGTTAATGGTGTGGCGACTATTACGGGTATCTCTACAGCTACCTCACCTGGCATTACTACGCTGGATGACAACTTTACGGTGAACGTAACCCTGCCTAATGCCAAAGCTGGCGATGTGATGACAGTAGAATTGCTTAAACAACAAATTCCTGCAGGATCTACTTCTTCGCAGTTGCTCCCTTTGGCAGGCACTCAGCAAAGCGTTACTGTAGCAAGTGATTTAACCGCTTCTGTTACTTATACAAAGACACAGGCGCAGATGGTTAATCCCGGTGATAACATTTATGTTAGCTGGGCTGGTAAAACAGAATCAGCTTCCATGGTAGTTACTTTAAAAGCGGCCACTTCAGTTACCGGTCCATATTATACCGTAAACGGAGTTCAGACATCAGTTAAGGCAATCCGTGGTGCGGGTACAGCTTACTTCAGTGTTAATGTTGCACCTGCAGCAGGAGCTTACACCGGTAATGTTGTTGTGCAAAGAAAGAACGGTGCTAATGACCCATGGGTAAGTGTGGGTTCTTTTGCAGCCGTATCGCAGGTACCTTTTTCCGGTGATGATTTTGCCGTAGGGAAAGATACTATGTACTATAATTTCGTAGCCACGTCTGGTTCTAATACTGATAACGTTACTATAAGCGTTGTAGACAATGATCCGTATTTCTTTCTTAAGAAAGCCGGTACCATGGCTATCGGATCTACAGATGGATTAAATCTCCTGAATAATGGCGCAGTAACTGCTACAAGTGCTAATGCAATCCTTGCAGTTGATGCCGGTACTTTACTGATGCATGGTGGTGTGAATTGGGTTGGTGGTGCAAATAGTATTTCTTTTGTACCCTCAACACTTGCAGATTATGCTACCAATAGTCCAACAAGTGCTATGACTACCTATATGTCAGGAATTCCTTCTGCCACAGCTTCTCCATCTTTTGGTGAAGGAGTTTATGTTTTTAAACTTGTAAATGCTTCAGGTACTTTCTATGGTATTATGAAAATAACCAATATTGTACCTGGTGTTTCTGTTAGTTATGAGTATAGGATTGGAAGTACCTATGCCCAACTTGCTTCAATTCAATAATATGAATAGGTATTCTTCTAAATAGATGAAATGATAAGTAATGAGTGCATTTAAAAATGCACTCATTACTTGTTATACTAAGATTACGATATACGATTGCTTAATTAATCAATTATTACATAATGGGTGATATACAGATCAAGAAATCGCCGGAAAAATATGATGTTATCATAGTTGGCTCCGGTGCTGGCGGTGGCATGGCAGGATATGTGCTGGCCAATGCCGGGATTAAAGTGTTAATGCTGGAAGCGGGTCCTTATTTTGATCCTGCCAAAGATTCAAAACAATTAGAATGGCCCTGGGAATCTCCCCGCCGTGGCGCTAATACCACGCGGGCCTTTGGGGATTTTGATGCTGCTTATGGAGGCTGGCAGATAGACGGAGAGCCTTATACCTTAAAAGATGATACGAAGTTTACGTGGTTTCGTTCCCATATGTTAGGTGGCCGCACCAACCACTGGGGCAGGATTTCACTTCGTATGGGGCCTCATGATTTCAAGGGAAAGACTTTTGATGGCGCCACCGATGACTGGCCTATCAGCTATGATGATGTAAAACCTTTTTACGACAAAGTAGACCGGTTGATTGGATTATAT
>JAUZOE010000024.1 GCA_030706605.1 Bacteroidota bacterium | reverse complement strand
GGGATGTGCGCCAATTATGGATTAATGTAAATACAAAAGTACTTTCTCCCGGAATCTGGAAAGGTATCATTCGGCTTCATTCCCTGGAGGTGAAAGCTACACAAATTGATATCCCGGTAACCATAAAAGTTTGGCAAAATGCCCTGCCCCAAAAACAGCCTGTCCGTTTATGCCTCTGGGGATTCGTAAATTCATCCTACCTGAAAGATTATCCGGAGGAGGCCCTCAGAGATAAAATAAGCCATGGTACCAATGTGTTTGTGGAACCACCTGAGTTTGATCCGGTAGCTAAATTTGATAATGAAGGTAATATTGTCGGCAATATCGACTTTAGTAAACACGATGAGTTTGTAAAAACCCATATTAAGGATGGCTTGATATTGTTTCTTGCCTACCAGGCTGGGTTAAGGGGACCCGCGGCACAATTTACCCCTGTTTGGGAAAAAGCACATAAATCATGGTTAAAAGCATGGATAGCACATTTGAAGGATATGGGAATAACCTACGACCAATATGCTTTTTACCCTGTTGATGAACCAGGTCTGAATAATGGTGTCGATCTTCTTATTGACTATGGAAAATCGATACGGGATGCTGATCCTAAAGCCCGGATTTATGCGGATCCGATTGGTGCAGCCTCTATGGATGATTTAAAAAGAATGGCTCCTTACGTGGATATCTGGTGCCCGAACAGAAGCGGGTATCTTTTGAATGAAGGACAAGATAAATTAGCCTATTTAAAATCAACGGGAAAACCCATCTGGACTTATGAATGTATTGGAAACGCCAAACATTTATCGCCGATTGGTTATTATCGCTCACAAGCCTGGTTATCCTGGCATTATGGATTAACCGGAATGGGATTCTGGACTTATTGTACTTCCAGTGATGATCCCTGGTTTATGCCCGGTGGCATATACCCTAATGGCACGTACGATTATCTGCTTATTTATGAAGGAAAAGGAGTGGTGAGCAGCAAACGATGGGAAGCTATCCACGACGGCGTTGAAGACTATGGAATGTTAAATGAGTTAAAGAATGCTATGGCCATGTCAAAAGATAATTCAACCCTGAAATATAAAGAAGAGGCTACCCAATTATTAAAAGACGATGTTTTTGAAATAGCCCGCTATTGCGGCCTGGATAAATATGGAATGGAACCGGGATTGGGTGGCATGAAAGAATATCGCCAGGTTGAAGATGCCCGCTGGGATAAAATAAAAGAAGTTCGAAGAAAAATAGCTCAGCTATTGATTGAATTGAAATAAAGAATGCCTGTAGTCGCATACATAAGGACAGCAGTGCATTTTATTTTATGAGGTTACTTTTTCTTAACAATTTCTCCTAACAGGGATAAATCTTGTACATGCTAAGTCTACTCCCGGCAAACATTGCTTAAGAGAAATCTTTTAATTTTATTTATTAGACAAAATATAAAACAATATGCAAGAAAGTGTAGATTTTAAAAGCGGTTATTCTGAAGTGAACGGCCTTAGCATGTACTATGAAATTTACGGAACAGGAAAACCACTGGTGCTGATTCATGGTGGCGGCTCCAACATACAAACTACTTTTGGAAATATTATTCCGAAACTCGCAAAACATCGCCAAATTATAGCCATGGACCTACAGGCACACGGACGCACCAATGACCGAAACGCAAACCTTTCCTTTGAACAGGATGCTGATGATGTGGCAACACTATGCAAAAACCTCGATATTACTAAGGCAGATTTTTTAGGGTTTAGCAACGGTGGACAAACCACTATAGAACTGGCCCTTCGCCATCCTGAATTAATCAATAAAATAATTATTGCTTCCGCGTTTTATAAACTAAATGCAGTCGTTCCTCAATTCTGGGATGGATTTAACCACGCCACGCAAAACGATATGCTGCAGGTTTTAAGGGAAGCTTATTTAAAAGTTACAAATAATGATGAAGCCGGGCTATTGAATATGTTCAACAGGGATGTACAAAGAATGAAGACATTTAAAGGCTGGACCGATGAACAAATGAAATTAATTAAAGCGCCTGCATTGGTCATCAACGGCAGCCATGACATCAGTACCCCCGAACATGCAGTTGAAATGTATCGCGTCATCCCTGATAGTGAACTGGCCATTTTCCCTGGCGGACACGGCGCCTATTTAGGAGCGATAGAAACATTGGAAAATGGAAATTGGTCTCCGTTTAATGCAATCCATTTAATAGAAGAGTTTTTGGATAAATAGGAAAAAGTATTTTATGTCCCAGCCTTGTTTTTATTGAATCATAAAGACAATAAGCTATCTATCTCATGCGTCAATAATTGATCATTGTCGAATGATCCAATCTGCTTAAATACAAGGTTGCCTTTGGGATTGTAAATTAGGGTTGTTGGTACTGCATTAGATTTAATCATTCTATTTATGGTTCTACATTCGGTTGAATCCTGAAAAAAAGCATAGCCACCATAAATGTGTGTGTATCCATGAGGCAAAACTGAAAGTGTCGGTAAAGAGAAGTGTCCCAGGTTCGAATGAACGAACATCTTTCGATACGGATCAGTGGTATCGGTCGTATTTAAGAATCGGTTCAACTCTGTTTCATTATCCATAGCAATTGTGATGAAATCAAAACCTTTATGGTTTCTATACTTTTCATAGACGCTCTGAAGAATGGGAAGCTCTTTCATGCATGGTCCACAAAAAATACCCCACACGTTAACGACAGTCAACTTGTCCTTTGCGATTGTCCTTAAAGCAACAGAGTCGCCATTCAATAACTTTCCTTTAATATCAGGAACATCAGTAGTGTTTACTTTGTGGCTGCAGCAGCAAAATGAGAATACTGCAATCAGAAGAGCGGAGACATTTCTAAACATCTTTTTACTTTTTATTACATTAGTGCCAAACGTATCTGAAATTGGAGATGTCATGAAATTGATTGTTTTATAATTCTGAATATCGCCCACACATTTATGCAGGCCTGAAAATAGAATTCTTGTCCGTCGGAACCGTTGCCAAATTTATAAATAAAAGTTCATTGTTTATTCCCAGATTTAGCAAGCTTTAGCACATTTTACTAGCCTGGCTTTTGTGAGTTGGCTATACTTGTGCTATAGCGGGATGAACATTCTTGAGCCAGGCTTCTTTTTTATATACTTGGACTAAATGGGGAGCACGAAACACACAACTACGGCGAAGTATTGCTTCATGCAGCGCAAAAGCATTTTTGGAAACACCTGTAAGGACAGAAACTGTGAGTTAGGTTTCGTTGCATGGCTGCAATTTTTGTGATTCAGGGCATAAAAAAATGCGATAAATTCATCGCATTTTTTTAAAAAGTAGTACATTATTTTATTGGATCAAAGCGGCAATTTTGTCAAGAGGAATTGTGTTGGCAAATGATAATACGCCGTTTTCATCCATTCCATTCGCCGTAATGGTAATTAAGGCGCTTTTAAAAGGGATTTGTAGCTGGTAATTGGGTTTGCCATTTGCGTTATCACTCTGTTTTTCGAGACGCGATTTATATCCCTGAATTTTTACCACTTTTGTAGTTGAATTTCTCATCATTCCACCTACAAACGGCATGTTTAAAAATGCATTCAGGCTGGAAATAAGCGGAGAATTGCTAATTATTTCCACCTGGGAGCCGGAGTTGCCATAAGAGCGATGGACAGTTGCACCTACAAAACCAATGTTAGCGGTTACCTGATCATTCTGTGGAATGGAGCTGGTGTCATTCATTTTTTCGGGTAACAATTTCAAGACTTCTTTGCCTACGATCATATCAATTTCCTGGACTGCCTGCTCCAAAGAAAAATGAGCATCTGCGAGATTTCCGGAAGAATAAGAAGCCTTTGCATCTGCAATATCTTTTGAAAAATCCTGCGCCTGAACGGTAACGGCGAATAGAAGTATTGGAATTGAAAAAATATATCTTTTCATTGCCTGTTTTTTTGAAGTGGTTATTTTTCTCCTAACGATTTTTTTATATTGTCAATTTTAAAAACATTTGCTGTGTTCATTACTTCATCTTCATTAGTAAAATTGACACACTCCCAAACGATCATCGAACTTTGCCCGATTGGCACAATTAAGCCGTAACCCTTGCTTTCATCATAAGTAATGATCGCCTTGTTCCCCTGAACTTTTACTTGTTTTACATTTGGATCTTTTCCGCTTGACTCCACGGTGTATGCATTTCCGAAATAAGCATTTGCCAATCCTGCATACAAAATATTATTGCCAATGGTAATGGTACATTGTTTATCTTTTCTATCTGAATAAACCCGCTGAATGGTCATGTTGTTCCAGCCCCATTGGGTACTAACTACTTCATCTTGAGTCGTATCTTTTGCTAATCCGTCAACATTGTCGGGAAGTGATTTTAATAATTCGTGGCCCAACTGAATTTCGATGCCAACCAAAGCCTGCTGTACCGAATAACGTGCATCACTGTAATTATTGTTAGAAAATGATTTAGTTGCATCATCCATCGCCGCATTTACATCAGGGGGCGCTGTGTTTTTCAAACCTGCGCCTCCTTTATTTATAGGTTTATTGGCGCTACCCTGGCCTTGCGATTCAGTAGTATTGGTGCTTTGCGTTCCACTACTGGTTTTATTGTCAACCACTTTATTCACAACACTGTTTGCTTTCTCTTTCAGTTTTTTTAAAAATTGCCCATGGCTAACCTGGGGAAGCTGGAGCAAAAAACTGGCACCAAATAAAAAAAGAATACTTTTCATTGGAGTTTAATTTAAGAAGTAAAATACGAGACCGAGAATTTGCAGAGGAAGGTTTTGTATAGGAATGGAATTTTCTATTGTAAATCTAATGCAATTAATTTCTTAAAAAAAAACAAATTCTCTCAAAAAATGCTTTTTTTAGCCTATGCGGGAGCTTACATCTCGTTCTTTCAATTGTAACGCATTTCAAAAAGGCCCCCGATGTTGTGTGTTCGTGCGGAAGATGTTGTAGCCCGGCATCACCAACATCAGTTTGAACCCAAACCGCACAATTATCTTAAGCTGTATAGACATTAATGGCTTCTGAATTTTTTTCTTAACTTTCTTTAAAATATTTATTTATGTCTACTAAAGTAAACTGGCCGGAATCTATTAAACCATTGCTTAAAAAATACAAAGGCAACGCACATCCACTTGAATACAAAAATATTTATCAGCTAATAGTTATGGTAGTCTTATCTGCACAGGATTCTGATAAGCATATTAACCAGGTTGGCCCGAAATTTTTTGAAGCATTTCCCGATATGAGAGCTTTGTCAAAATCAACTCCTGAACTTTTATTGAAGTATATAAGTGACGTTCGCAATTTCGGCAACAAAGCAAAATGGCTTTCAGCGATGGCACAAAAAATTAAAGACAATAAAAATATTCCTTTAACATTAGGAGAACTTACAGCCCTGCCTGGCATAGGGAGAAAATCAGCGAATGTAATATTACGTGAGTCCGGCAGAGAACCCGAAGGGGTAATTGTTGATCTGCATGTAGTTCGTGTTGCGCCCCGGCTGGGTATTGCTTCTGGCACTGATCCAAAAAAAATAGAAAAGCAAATCATGGAAGTGCTTCCTCAAAAGGATTGGGATCCTGGCATGCCTATGTCTTTCCTGGGAAGAGAAATTTGCAGGCCAACTTATCCTAAATGCGAAATATGCGTAATGAATGCAGTCTGTTCTTATTATAACCAAAAGGAAAAAGCTGTGGGAGCATAATTAATTTTTAGATAGTAAAGAGCTTATAAATAAATTCCCCCCCGCTGTTTTCCCTTAGTATACTTAGCCGACGTTTGGTCTCCTGACCAACGGCTATCCTCTACAACATCTTTCTGCCGACATAAAGAATGGTTGTATGTACGGATAGTTTGCTTGTCACTTTTTCTCTTGAAAGAAAAAGTAACCAAAAAGTTCATGGACAACCCGATCGGTTATTCACATAATATTTATTTTTTTATTGGTGTTCATGGTTGCTTCGCAATTCGTGCGTTTGTCCGGCCCGCGCCACCAAAGGCTTTAATGAATAGTAAGCTTATAATTCTCTAAATACATGTCATTGGGTAATAGCAATCTTCTAAAGCGTTCGTCGTTGCAGGGAGATACAACGACGAAATCCTTTATCCTCTGCAGGTATAACTAAGGTTGGTAATATAAATTTCATCAAGTTTTTATAGAGCATGGGGTATCAACTTTTGGAAGCACATAGCCTTCACGTTTCAATTAATACCCAAATAAAAATAATGTTAGTAATAACAAATCATTCCATTAATTTAGCACCTATGGTAGTCATAAAAAATCATGAAGAATTCGAATCGCATTTAGGTAAAGAGCTCGGCGTATCCAACTGGCATCAAATAACCCAGGAACAGATTAACCAATTTGCCGATGCTACCCTCGACCATCAATGGATACACGTAGATACAGAAAGAGCCAAAAAAGAAAGCCCATTCAAAGCTACCATAGCTCACGGCTACCTTACGCTCGCACTAATTCCTTATTTCTGGAAACAGGTTGCCGATGTGCAGAACCTTAAGATGGAGGTGAATTATGGTATAGAGCAGCTCAAATTCGGGCAGGCTGTGATTGTAAACAGTGAAGTGCGGTGCAGGGTTTCGCTTAAATCAATTATCAACCTGAGAGGCATTACTAAAGCCACACTCTTTATTCAACTGGAAATAAAAGACCAGCCAAAGCCAGCATTTAACGGCGACGCTTTATTTCTCTACCATTTTATTTAAAAAGATTCCAGGTTACTTTTTCTTTCAGGAAAAACAGCGACCAATAAGACAAAAAATAGGGAAATTCCATCTGTTGAAAATTAAGACAATCAACATGAGTGTAACCTAAAAACACTTAATTCACAAACTGGTGATCCAGCCCCCTGAAATCTACTGGAACTAATTTACTGACACCCGGTTCCTGCATGGTAACACCATAAATAACATCAACAGAAGCCATTGTCATTTTATTATGCGTTACAATAATAAATTGTGATTCTTTGCTGAACTTCCTGATCATTTGGGTAAACTTTCCCACATTGGCATCATCAAGCGGTGCATCTACTTCATCGAGAATACAGAATGGCGCCGGCTTAATGAGATAGATTGCAAATAAAAGCGCCGTAGCCGTAAGTGTTTTTTCTCCACCACTTAATTGCGTTATGCTAGTAGGTCTTTTACCCTTTGGCTTAGCCACAATGTCAATTCCTGTTTCAGCAAGATTATCCGGATTTTCCAAAACCATATCCGCTGTATCGTCTTCGGTGAACAATGCCTGGAAAACATTTTGAAAATTATCCCTTACTTTATTAAATGTTTCCAGGAACTTTTGATTGGCCGTTGTTTCTACTTCCTGGATGGTTTGCATCAGCGATTCTTTTGCAGTTACCAGGTCATCTTTCTGTTCTTTTATGAAATCAAAACGCTTTTTCATTTCGGTAAATGCTTCTATTGCCGTAGGGTTAATTTCTCCCATGTTCTCTAACCGCTTCTTCATCCGGTCATTTTTTTCCTGGAGCGCTTCAAGGGGAGTATCCGAAGTTCTTTCCTCATCCAGAATGGCATCCAGGTCTACTTTAAATTCGACACTTAATCTTTCCTTCATTCCGGCAAGATGCAACTTCAATTCATTCAGCTTATCTTTTATTTCATTTAATAACAGATCAGTTTGTTCTTTTGATTTTTGTTTGCGCCGTAGTTCACTTTCTTGTTCGGCAAGTACATTCCGTAAATTATAATACGCCTGGTCGGCTTCATTCAATTTCTTTTCTTCAGCATCTTTATTTTCAAGCAGCGAGATCACAGCTTCTTCAAGCCCTTTCAATTCTTCAATGGTAGTGGCTAAATTTTCAGACGATTCTTTTAACTGTATATGGCTGTTTTCAACCTGGGCGCTCAGGTCTTTAAACTGCCTGTCCTTAAACTCAAGTTCCTGGTTAAGCGCATTCACCTTACTTTGCTGGCGGGTAAGCTGGATATTTTTATCATTAAATAACCTGTTCACTTCATTGAATTCCTGCTCGGTAGTTACAAAATCATCACCGGTAATTTTCATTTTGGCATCATGCTCTTCTACCTGCTCGATCAATAATGCCAACTCAGTCCTGGTTTCTTCAATTGCATCATGATTTTGTTCCAACTGATGGTTCATCTCATCCAACCGGTTTTCAGCAATTCCCTGTTGATGAAGGTTGTTTTCAATCTTATTTTGAATAGAATAAGTTTCATTAATCAACTCATTTATAATTTGTTGAGTTTGTTGAATAGTATTTTCTTTTAATTGTTCATTAAAAGCAATTACTTCGTTTGATTTCTGGTTAATGATCGATTTTAGCTCAGTAACCTTTACCTGCTGGAGCGAAATTTTTTCTGCTAATTTTTCTAAATTCTTAGCTCTTCCAATTTTTTTCCCTTCAAATAATCCCACGCTTCCTCCCGTAAGGGAATATTTACCTTTTACATATTTTCCACTTTTTTCAAGAATCACATAACCGTTACTGTCTTTAAGCGCTTCTTCATTTTCTGCAATAAATACATTACTTAAAAGATAGTTAGCAAGATGACTGTATTTTTCGTCAATTTCAATTACGTTTAAAGCGGGAATTGCATTGGCTACCGTTTCCGTTGCCGATTTATTTTCTTTTGCGTTTAACTGGTCAAGCAAAAAGAAATTGGCTTTGCCTTTTTTATTTTGATCCAATAAATGAACGGCAGTTAATCCATCTTTCAAATTATCTACCACATAATAATTCAAATAGGGCTCCAATACATTCTCTAGAGCCGCTCTGTATTCTTCTTTCACATAGATTATATCAGAAAGAAGAGGAGCTGCGTAATTCCATGACTGGTTGTTATGAAGGAATTTTACACTCTCCGGATAGCCTTCCATTTTGTCAATGAGGCTTTTCAGTAAATCATATTCATTCTGTTTTGAATCCAGTATACGGTTTTCTTCTGCTAATTCACTGCGCAATTTTTCAAGAGCCGTCTGTGTTTCCAGGATTTGTTCTTTGGTAAATTCATTGTGCTTTTTCAGATGTTCCAGTGTCTCTTTCTTTTCATTCAGTTCTGCCTCCTTCTGCTTTTTTTCTATTTCAAGCTTCGTCAGCAATTCAGTTCTTTGCTTCTGCTCTTCCTCGATCAATACAATAGAACGCTTCAGGTTATTAATAGAAGTATCGGCTACAGCTACATTTTTTTCAGCATTAAAATGATTGCGTTGCAATGATAATTGTGTTTGTCGCAAGGCATCTATTTCGGTTCTTTTTTTATCAAATACGGCTCTTTTTTCTTCCGCATTTTTTTTTAATAATTCTAATTGCTCCTTTTGTTCATCAAGATTTATTTTCTCATCGCCAATCTGCTGCCTGGTAAATTGAATGCTTTCATCAATACCTTTCAATTGGCTTTCGGCTTTTAACAAAAAATCTTTTAAGCTGCTTTCTTTTTCCTTTAGATGTTGTAAACGTTGCGCACTTAAATTTTTCTTATTTTCTCTTTCACGAACCGTATTGTTCAATTCGTTAAAAGCATGTTGCAGTTGCTGAAGCGTTTTTTCTTTTTCAATAAAGCCTGCTTTTTCTTTTTCTATCAAAGCTTCTTCGGTGGCAATTACCGCTTCCAGTTCTACCTTTTTATCAGTTTCAGCTTGTTGCTGTTCATTTAAATTTTTGTAAGTAATATTAAATCCTTCCAGAGCTGCTTTTGCCAGTTCGATGCTTATTTCACGATATTCTTTTTTAATCTCGTAATATTTTTCAGCCTTTTTTGCCTGGCCTTCTAATGTCTTTAATTGATTGTTGATTTCAAAAAGAAGATCTTCGATACGGGCCAAATCCTGTTCAGTAGCATCTAATTTTAATTTGGCTTCCCGTTTCCTTGTCTTATAAATTGAAATCCCGGCAGCTTGCTCCAGCATTCTCCGGCGGCTGTTATCCTTGTCTTTAATGATATCGTCCACCATGCCCAATTCAATAATGGCATAACTATCGGTACTGATACCCGTATCCATAAAGAGGTTGTGAATATCCTTTAACCGACAACTGACGTCATTAAGCCGGTATTCACTTTCCCCATTTTTATAATATTTTCTGGTAACCGTAACGGTACTGAATTCGGTAGGAAGCAAATTCCTGGTATTTTCAAAAGTGAGACTCACTTCTGCAAGGCCGCTGGCGCTCCGGTTTTTAGAACCATTGAATACAAGGCTTTCCAGGTTTTCGCTCCTTAGCTGGCTGATCTTTTGCTCTCCTATTACCCACCGGATGCTGTCTACAATATTACTTTTACCACAACCGTTGGGGCCAATTACGCCTGTAATTCCTTCATCGAAATTGAGTATTGTTTTGTCCGCAAAACTTTTGAATCCCTTAATTTCTAAACTCTTTAATCTCACTATTGCTAATTTTTATAATAGGCCCTGCAGGTAACTAGTGCATAGGAAGGCAAATATATGGGTTCTGCAATAAAGAAAAATTTGTATTATGGTGTTGCCTTTTATAGTTATACACACCTTTTTCACAGATTTACTATTTTTCTGAATACTTACTCTGTTTAGTTGATTTTTATTGCTAATTTGATTTTTTTTAAATTCGCACAGCTTTTTAGCATTAAATCAACTTATTTTGTGCGAAATCACTAAATCAAAATAAATTTAAACATGAAAAAATTTCTGGTACCAATTGATTTTTCTGACACTTCAATAAATGCGGCAAAATATGCGGTCACTTTAACTGAAGGAATTCCTGATGTAAACATTATACTGTATCACGTTTATAGCCGTATCAGTCTTGCTACTTTAACTTCTAAGGAAGAAGGGTCACGCCAGTTAGTTTCTGAAGCTGAATTGAAGGTAATAAAATCCCAAATTAGTAAAGGAACCGAAAATATTAGCTGCGTAGCAGAAGAAGGTTCTTTTATAGAGAATATATCAGACTACGTAATGGGTAATTTTATTGACCTGGTTGTTATGGGTATCACCGGCAGTTCCAGAATTACTCAGGTTTTTATGGGTACCAATACATTAAATGTAATCCGCCACATCAATTGTCCGGTAATGATCATTCCTCCTGAAGCACATTTCACAGGACTGAAAAAAGTAGTTTTCACTTCTGACTTTAAAGATGTAGCCCGCACCACTCCTTTTATCCCTTTGAAAAAAATACTGGACATCTTTAAACCTAAACTTGATATCCTGAATGTAGATAGTGAACATTATGTTGAATTAACTGATGAATTTAAAATTGAAAGGGATGCTATGGAAGATAAATTAGGAGAGTATCAACCCGAATTTTCTTTTTTGCGTGCTTTTGATTTTCTTGATGGCATTAATCAATACGTGGAAGCCAAAAATATTGATGCCATTATTACTGTTCCCAGGAAGCATAGTTTTTTAAGCCAGCTGTTCAAAACCAGTCATACTAAAAAATTAGCATACCATAGTCATTTGCCAATTATTGCGATTCCTTTTTAACAGGAAATAAAATAGCTTATTAAATAAAAAATAAAATTCTGTTAATAACAGAATTTTATTTTTTATTTAATCCACATTCCCTCTTGGGAAAACTAAGGAAGTAAAAAAAGTTGCTACACGACCCGGACTAAATATTTATCTATAAATTTATCTTCTGTCATGATTTAATTTTTTAATTATCAAAATGAGGAAAATAGCATTTATAGTTATTTGTTTGGCTATGGCGCTTGTGTCATGTCACCAAAAACAAAATAAAAAACTGAACATTGCAGTGGCGGCCAACATGCAATTTGCAATGAAAGAATTATCTGAATCTTTTACGGATCAAACAGGTATTCCATGCAATTTAATAATTGGATCTTCAGGAAAATTAACTGCGCAAATTAAAGCAGGCGCTCCTTTCGATGTATTTGTTTCTGCCGATATGAAATACCCGGATGGATTATTTAAATCTGGTTATACCACCAATCAACCTACCATTTATGCTTATGGCAAATTGGTTATGTGGTCAATGATAAATGGCATGAAACCTTCTATAGACCTGCTTAAAAGTCCTGGAGTAACTCATATTGCCCTTGCCAATCCAAAAACAGCTCCTTATGGTATGGCAGCTATTGAAGTATTGCGGCATTATGGTATTTATGAAAATGTAAAAGATAAATTAGTTTACGGCGAAAGCATCTCTCAGACCAACCAGTTTATCACATCAAAATCTGCCGAAGTGGGCTTTACTGCTAAATCAGTAGTTTTATCTCCTGAATTGAAAGGCAAGGGTAGCTGGATAGATATGGATGAAGCTGACTATGCACCCATTGCCCAGGGAGTGGTTGTATTGAAAGACAATAATGCTAAACAGGCTAATGCTGAAAAGTTTTATAATTTCTTATTCTCTGACCCCGCAAAAGATATTCTTAAAAATTTTGGATATTCAGTAAAATAAAATTTATCAATGAATACCCTGAAAGGAGAAATCAGATCAATAAAAGTCAACGGTAATTTATCGCTGGTAACTATTAATGTCAGCGATATTGTATTTAAGACAATCGTAATAGAAACTCCCGGTACTGCGTCTTATTTAAAAACGGGGAATAACATTAATGTGATCTTTAAAGAAACAGAAGTAGTAATAGGAAAAGGGTTGGAACATTTTGTGAGCCTTCAAAACAAATTGTCTGGTAATATTCTCCAAATAGAAAACGGGAAATTGCTTAGCAAGCTAACCATTGAGACTCCAGTTGGAAATATAGTTGCAATTATTACTTTGGATGCGGTACTTCAAATGCAATTACAGGAAGGTGAAACAATCACTGCGATGATAAAAACTAATGAAATCATGTTATCAGAATGATGGATTGGGAACCTATGATATTAACATTGAAACTGGCGCTGGTAACAACAGCGCTGCTGTTAATTATTTCTATCCCCCTGGCCTATTGGCTTGCCTATACAAAATCACGGATAAAGCCTGTAACAGAAACGTTGGTAAGCATGCCACTCATTTTACCTCCTACGGTTTTAGGGTTTTATCTCCTGGTAGCCTTCAGCCCGGCAAATGCTTTTGGGAATTTCCTGGCCAACTGGTTTGGAATAAAACTTATCTTTTCTTTCGGGGGATTGGTTGTTGCATCAGTTATTTATAGTTTGCCATTCATGGTTCATCCCATTCAATCCGGGTTTGCCAATCTATCCCCTGCCATTACTGAAGCATCTTATGTATTGGGCAAATCCAGGACCACAACACTTTTCAAAGTACTGCTTCCCAATATTAAACCTTCCTTACTTACCGGAATTGTCCTTGCATTTGCGCATACCATTGGTGAATTTGGTGTGGTATTGATGATAGGTGGAAATATACCGGGAAGAACAAAGGTGGCCTCAATTGCCATTTATGATGAAGTTGAGTCGCTTAATTATGGCACTGCCAACAGGTATTCTCTCATCTTATTTGCAATTACCTTCATCATTTTATTGACTGTCTTTCTCATTAATGGAGGCTATTTAAAAAGATTCTGGAAATGATACAAATTTCTCTTGAAAAAAAATTAAAGGCAGCGAATGGAAACATGCAACTCCATGTTGATATTGAAATTGAACAGGGGAAACTCATTACGCTATATGGAAATTCGGGAGCAGGAAAAACTTCTATACTCAGAATGATTGCAGGATTGCTGCAGGCAGATAAGGGACTGATATTCGTCAATCAAAACACATGGTTTGATTCCCAAAAAGGTATTTGTCTTAAACCACAACAAAGAAAAATAGGATTTGTATTCCAGGATTATGCTTTGTTCCCAAATATGACCGTTAAGGAAAATCTTGTTTATGCATTAGAAAAAGGACAAAATAAAGAAATTATCAATGAATTAATAAGTATCATCGAACTGGGGGACCTGCAGGGTCGCAAACCGGAAAGTCTTTCCGGTGGACAGAAACAAAGAGTTGCTTTAGCAAGAGCCTTGGTAAGAAAACCTGAAATTTTAATGCTGGATGAACCGCTTTCAGCTATAGACATCAAAATGCGAAACCTATTGCAGGACTATATTCTGAAAGTACATAAAGAATTTAATCTGACGACCATTCTTGTTAGCCATGAAATAGGTGAAGTCATAAAAATGTCGGATACTATTTTTGTTATTGACAATGGAAAGATCATTAAACAGGGAAAACCCATTGAAGTATTTAGCAATAAAAAAGTAAGTGGAAAATTCCAGTTTTCAGGAGAGATAATTCAAATAGATAAAGAAGATGTTATTTATATTGTCACTATACTGATTGGAGTAAATATTGTAAAAATTGTTGCCGTTGAAAGCGAGATCCAAACAATGAAAGTTGGAGATAAAGTTATGGTAGCCTCAAAAGCATTTAATCCCTTACTTCAGAAGATCAATTGATTTATTTTTCCCGTTTACAGGGTTTTTCCTAAAAAATAATGATCATCAATTTTACCTATATTTAAATCCGGATAAATCCTAATCTAATAAGGAATAATTATCTTGCCAAGAAAATAAAATGACCATCAATAAGATTTATGAAAAATATTCAATTAATTGAAGTACCCAGCGAAATAGGCGCAGGCACACGTGGGGCAAGCCTCGGCATAGAAGCAATTAAGATTGCTGCTCTTGATTTTATGAGCAATTTTTTTGTTCATTTTCACTCAGATAAGATAGAAACCGAAAACCAGATGTTATTTGAGCCTATCCAATCTCCCTATGCCAAAAGAATAAACGGGATATTGACAATGTATGAAAGGGTTTCCAAAGCGGTGCAGGAAAGTATTAAAAATAATTTATTTCCTGTCGTTATCAGTGGCGATCATAGTATTGCCGGTGGCACTATAGCGGGAATAAAAGCTGCGAAACCCAATAGTCGTCTTGGCATTATCTGGATTGATGCGCATGCAGATCTTCACACGCCTTATACTACTCCATCCGGTAACCTTCATGGCATGCCGGTTTCAGCATCTATCGGGGAAGATAATGAAGAAAGTAAAATACATGAGCCCGATGAAAAAACAAAAAAGGAATGGAATCAATTGAAAAACTTCGGGAACATCAGTCCAAAAGTTTTACCGGAAGATATTGTGTTTATTTCTTTACGGGATTATGAAAAAGAAGAAAAACATTTAATAGATAAGTTTGGAATGAAAGTGATTACTACCAGCGAGCTGCGCCGTAAAGGCCCTGAGAATGTGGTAAGAGCAGCGCTGGTTTTCCTGAATGAGTGTACAGATATTTATGTAAGTTTCGATGTGGATTGCCTTGATTCATCTATTTCAAAGGGTACAGGAACTCCGGTCAGCAACGGATTAAGGGAAAGAGAAGCTGAAGATCTTGTAAGTAAATTTATGCAGAACCGGAAAATATGTTGCTTTGAAATTACTGAAGTAAATCCTACCCTTGATAAAGAAAATTTAATGGCAGAAATTGCTTTTAATATCTTACAAAGAAGTGTAAACGTATTAATGATGAATTAGGATCATCAGGTTCTATAGAGTTGCTCAATAACAACCAAAAAATAATCAATTCTTGCTTTACCTTAAAAAATTTCAACATCATCTCAATAATAACATCTGCTTCTTAACCCTTACTTTTGCAAAAAAATATTATCATGCAAATACTACTCATATTACACAACCTGTTTCGCTGGCTGATACTTCTTTTTGCTTTCTGGACCTTATTTACCGCTATCAGTGGTATCTCTGCAAAAAGAGAGTATACAAAAAGCGATGGCCGTGCCAATTTCTTTTTTATGCTTGGCATGGACATTCAGTTTTTAATAGGTATGATACTTTATTTCAGTGGGGTTTGGTTTGAAAGATTAAAACACCTAGGAGAAAACATGAAAGATCCCATGCTTCGTTTTTTTACTTTGGAGCACGGGTTTCTTATGATCATTGCCTGGATATTGGTTCACATAGGCAGAGCCACTGTAAAGAAAGCGCCTACCTCACAGGCAAAGTTTAAAAAGACACTGGTATTTTTTGGGATTGCCTTGTTATTAATCCTAATCGCTATACCATGGCCATTTAGAGAAGCTGTGGCAAGACCTTGGTTCAGGTGGTTTTAGGAAAGAATAAAATACAAAGGATAAGTATTTACACATAGTAAAGTAAGCCCGAAAAGAAAACCTTTGAAACAAAAAAATCCATGAAGGAAGAAAAAAAAGAAAGACCTATAATATTAGTTACAAATGACGATGGTATAACATCGCCGGGTATACGTAGCCTGGTAAATGCAGTTAAAGATTTGGGCGATGTGGTAGTGGTGGCTCCGGATAAGCCTCAAAGTGGCATGGGACACGCCATCACCATTGGAGTACCATTAAGACTTAGTAAAGTTGAAAACATATTCGGATCCATTGAGGCATGGCAGACTAATGGAACGCCTGTAGATTGTGTAAAACTGGCAGTAGATAAGATTTTACATAGAAAACCAGACATTTGCCTGAGTGGCATCAACCATGGAGCCAACCATTCTATTAATGTAATTTATTCCGGAACCATGAGTGCGGCCATGGAAGCAGCAATAGAAAGTATTCCATCAATAGGATTTTCGTTACTTGATCACAGTATTGAAGCTGATTTTACAGCTTCTGAATTTTATGTAAATAAAATAGTAAAAAGCCTGCTGAAAACAAAAATGGATAGGCATTTTTTATTAAACGTAAATATTCCTATGGTTCCACTGGATTTAATAAATGGAATAAAAGTCTGCAAGCAGGCCTATGCAAAATACGATGAAGATTTTGATGAACGCATGGATCCTACAGGAAAAAAATATTATTGGCTTACGGGAGTTTTTAAAAATTTTGATAAGGGCGAAGATACAGATGTGTGGGCATTGGAACACAATTATATCAGCGTAGTGCCGGTGCAGTTTGATCTTACTAATTATACTCTAAAAAAGGAACTCGAAAACAACTGGGATATTTTATGATCTTCAAAAAAGACAATTTTATATTTGGACTAGCACTGGGATTTATTGCCCCAATGATTGGATTTTTGGTTTACAAATTGGTTAAATTCAAAGGGCTTACTCTTTCTGAAATGCTTCAATGGATGAAATTGAATCCCAATTTAATTTCAGTTTCCATAAGTGTTTCACTGATGGCAAATGCTATTTTATTTACGATTTATATTAACGGGCATCGCGATAAAACTGCGAAAGGAATTTTTATAATCACTATTCTTTATGCAATCGCTGCAATGATTTTTAAATTCTGGTAAAAAATTCGCTGGCTAATCAACCGAGCACTTCTTCTACAAAACTTTCTTCGGAAGCAACTGGAGATTCTTTAAATGATTCTCTTGGTTTTAATCCTAATAGTTGAAACATCCGGCTATCTTCATCAAAATCAGGATTAGGTGTAGTTAACAATTTTTCTCCCGAAAAAATCGAATTAGCGCCTGCCATAAAACACAGAGCCTGTTCAGATACTGACATTTCACTTCGCCCGGCACTTAATCTTACCATAGCTTTTGGCATGATGATTCTGGCAGTAGCAATCATCCTGATCATATCCCAGATATCCACTTTTTCATTTCCTTCCAGAGGTGTTCCTTTTACTCTTACCAATGCATTGATAGGTACGCTACCAGGGTGGGTAGGCAAGGTAGATAACGTATGTAACATACCAATCCTGTCATCATGCGTTTCTCCCAAACCAATGATACCTCCGCTACAAACACTAATACCGACTTTACGCACATTACCCAGCGTTTTAAGGCGATCATCATATGTTCTGGTGGTAATTATATCGCCATAATGTTCTTTAGAAGTATCTACATTATGATTATAGGCATATAATCCTGCTTCATGTAATTTTTCAGCCTGGCTTTCAGTTAACATCCCCATAGTGCAACACACTTCCATCCCTAATTCATTAACGCCTTTTACCATATCAAGTACGCGGTCAAAATCGCGATTATCTCTTACTTCTCGCCAGGCAGCTCCCATACAAAACCTTGTTGACCCAGCATTTTTTGCTTTTTTGGCATAAGCAAGTACATCTTCTTTTTTCATCAACGCCTGCACTTCAAGTCCCGTATCATAGCGCGCTGCCTGGGGACAATAAGCACAATCTTCACTACACCCACCTGTCTTAATAGAAAGAAGTGTGCACACTTGCACTTCCCCCGTTTCCTGGTACTCACGATGGATGTTAGACGCTTTATAAATCAATTCCAATAAAGGAGTATTATATATTTCTGAAATTTCAGCCTTTGTCCAGTTGTTTCTTATCTGCATTGATATAGATTAATAATGGATAATTGTTTTTATTTTTTTAAACAGCCCGCAATCCGCTTATAATTCAACGTAGTTATTGGTACTATTTGTAATTATTAATTTAAAAATAGCTCAAATTAGTTTTAGGTGAAAGTGCTAAAACGCTTTCATAAATGAGCCTGATGGTATTTTCAATATCATCCCTGTGAATCATTTCCACAGTTGTGTGCATATATCGCAATGGAATTGAAATCAATGCAGAAGGACAACCATCATTTGCATATGCAAAAGAATCGGTATCAGTACCGGTACTACGGCTTACAGCCTGAAATTGCACAGGGATTTTATTTTTAGTAGCTACATTTTCAATTACGCCAAGTAATTTATTATGAACTGCAGGGCCATAAGTTAGTGCGGGACCTTTCCCGCAGGAACAATCTCCCTGAACATTTTTGTTAATCATTGGAGTATTGGTATCGTGGGTAACATCAGTAATGATAGCGATATCCGGCTTTATTCTCCTGGCAATCATTTCTGCCCCGCGTAACCCGATTTCTTCCTGCACCGCATTTACCACATACAATGAGTAAGGAATCGTTTTTTTATTTTCCTTCAACAATCTTGCAACTTCTGCAATCATAAAACCTCCTATTCGATTATCAAATGCCCTACCGATTAAATTGCCGTAGGCTATTTCATCAAACCCTTCAGAATAAGTAACCACTGCTCCTATATGAATTCCTAAATCTTCTGCCTCTTTTTTATTTCGTGCACCACAATCCAAAAAGAGATTCTCAACTTTAGGTTGTTGCTCTTTGTTATCTCCATTGCCATGCCTCGTATGAATTGCAGGCCAGCCAAAAACAGCTTTCACATGTCCTTTTTTACCATGAATAATTACCCGGTGTGAGGGAGCTATCTGGTGATCAACACCTCCGTTTCTTTTTAAATAAATCAATCCATCAGAAGTAATGTAATTGACAAACCAGCTTATTTCATCAGCATGTGCTTCTATTACTATTTTAAACTTTTTTTCAGGATTAATCACTCCGACTGCTGTACCGTATGGATCTGTAAAAGTAGTATCTACATAATCTTTTATATAATTGAGCCACATTTTTTGCCCACTCGTCTCAAAACCAACAGGCGATGGGTTGTTCATATAATTTTTTAAAAAATCAAAGGATTTTTCACTGATGCTGAAAGGTGATTTTTTACTTTTTGCCATAATAAATAATTAAATACTTTTTTGTGTTGAGTGCAAATTTAAAGGTTTAAACCGAATAGATAGACGAGTAGTGCCTGCAGTAACATCATGCCATCAATGCCGGCAAGATAAATAAAATCCGAATTGGACCTTTTTGTTATTTCAACATTGAATAAGGTGACGGCTACCGACAAAAGCATGGCAATCAAAATTCCCCACTGGGGTAAATAAAAATATTGAGCAACGGAGAGCAGGGTAAATAAAAACAGTAAAAGATAAGATAAAAGATAAGAATTCCTTTTGCCCAGGAAAACGGCAAGGGTGTTAATTTTCTCCTGGCTGTCAATCTCTATATCACGCATATCAAAAAGCAGGCACAGTAGAAACATGAAAACAAATCTTTTGATAAAAATAAATAAAAAGAGATAAGAATCATAAGACATACTGCTTACCGGAAGCCATACTGTAACCAATGTCCATAATAAAGAAAGGGTGATAATTTTCAAAAAACCATAATCTTTAATCCTTTTTCTTTCAGCAAAAGGAAGAAAAGGGAAAGAATATAAAAATCCAATAACGCCCAGTAAAAAAAGAATGATAAAATGTTTCAGGTGAAAACTGAAAAAACTAAAGATGATTAAGGCTACCCCGACCGCAAAAAGTCCCAAATGAGTTTTCCGGTTTCGCTGTGACCATTCAAGACGAAGAGAGTTTTTTATAGCAATGTTTTTTGCTAAATAATGTAAATTATATTGTGCCAGCGTAGCGCCAAATACAAAACAATAAAAGCTGAAATTATTGAAAGGAAGCCCTAATAAGATATTAGTTTCCATACAAAATGCCACCGCGCAGAATGCTATAAAAATACTGCTGAATAAAATAAACTTTAAAAAATTTTGACCCACGCTTGCTAAAAAAGATTACTGATAATAAATAACTACCGGCGGCGATGATACCGTATCGCTGATATGCATAGCATCATCTTTTAATACAAAACGAAAAACTGCCGTATCATTTCTTGATACACATTGAGGTGTTGTAATCGGGCTATACCCAGTCACATTATAACCATAAGAAACCGTAATTTCACCCTTCTGCTGCTGCGATGCAGGAAAAGGAGGTAAAGTATAAATTGTATTTATGGAATCAGTTTCATCGGTCGAACATTTAGGTACCAGTTCCTGCACTAAAAGATTCCCGGTTAAATCTCCTTTATAGGTAAAAGACAAAGTAAATTCAATTATTTCACCCGGATGAAGATTTTTCGTATTTACATTTTCAAATTTCAATGAAGGAGTTGTAGAAAATTGGCTTTTTTTGCAAGACATCAAGGTCGTAAATAAGAGTAGTGAAAATAAAATAGAGTATCGCATCTTTGTGGTTTAATGTTCAAATTTAATTATTAAAAACTGAATAATACTTTAGAAATATCAAATTGGGAAAATTATATCTTCCAGGTTTTCTATTATAATTTTGATAAATTAGCCTTAGAGATATTCCATTTGCAATATCAGCAAAATGATATTTATAAAAAATATGTGGATTCTCTTGGAATAATTCCTGCCAATATTAAGTCCATTGAAACCATTCCTTATTTACCGATCTCTTTTTTTAAAACCCACTCAATAACTGCTACAAAATTTAAGCCGGAAGTAGTTTTTCAAAGTAGCGGTACCACAGGGACCAATACGAGTAACCATTTCGTAAAAAAATTATCGCTTTATCAAGAGAGTTTTTCCAAAACTTTTAATTTATTTTATGGAGATCCCAGCCAATGGTGTATTATAGGATTATTACCTGGTTATCTTGAGAGAGAAAATTCTTCTTTAGTAGCCATGGCAGATGAACTCATTAAGAAAAGTAAAAATCCCTATAGTGGATTTTATTTGCATAATCATGAGAAATTATACCAGGCTTTAGTTCATAATGAGATTATAGAACAACCTACCTTACTCATCGGGGTTACTTTTTCTTTATTGGATTTTGCAGAAAAATATTCATTAAACCTTCAGTTTACAACAATAATGGAAACCGGCGGCATGAAGGGAAGGCGTGAAGAAATTACCCGTGAAGAAGTTCACCTTTTTTTACAGGAAAAATTAGGAGTTCCTGTTGTTCATTCAGAATATGGAATGACAGAATTACTTTCTCAGGCTTATTCAAAAGGAAATGGTTTATTTAGTTGCCCCCCCTGGATGAAAGTTTTAACAAGAGAATATAATGACCCATTTGCAATAACATCAAAGCCAAAGACCGAAAAGCCAGTTACCGGGTTATTGAATATTATAGACCTTGCCAATCTTTACTCCTGCTGTTTTATTGCAACAGATGATGTAGGCAAAATACATAAGAATAATTATTTTGAAGTTATGGGGCGAAGGGATTCCAGCGATTTAAGAGGATGTAGTTTATTAACCGCAGGAGATTAATTTTATATTTCCTGGTTAGAATTATTAATATTTTGAAAAATACAATAGTAAAAGACTTTCCTGCTTTCCCTTACATTTCCATAACAGATCGTTCTCAATTACAGCATCCTTTTTTGAATAAAACAAACTACCAGCAATATTCTGTCAACCAGAATAATGTTCCTTTTTTATTACCAGTAAAAATTATCAGAAAACAGTATACACTTTTTGATTGGCCTTTTTGAGTTTATCAACAGGCATTTTAATCACCTTTCTATCATAAGTCATAAATCCATTTACTTCTGTTTCAACATCGGTAGTTTGAGTATATACTGCAGCAGAAAGGCCTTTTTTTATTAATTCTTCCAACCTGTTAATAAGAGAACTGTATCTTTCAAATAAACTGTCACGGCTTTGAAAACTTTGATATCCCCAGCTTTTTTGCTGCCAGGTATGGCCATCTACGGGTAAACCCAGGCCACCAAATTCACCCAACACTAATGCCTGCTTTGCACCAAAAAGTTCAGGTCTTGGCATTGCAGGATCTGGGTAATTATGTAAATCGACAATTTGACCCACATCATAATAATTGCCGCCACTGGCACTGTTCACTAATCTTGAAGGATCCTTTTGCATAGTCCAGTTGGTAATGTCAACAGTTTTAAACTGGCCCCAGGCCTCATTGAAAGGAACCCATACTACAATGCAGGGAAAGTTATACAATGCATCCATAATGGCGTTCCATTCTTTTCGATAATACCCTTCGCTTTCTGGTGTTCGTTGCCTGTCAGTTTGCTTGCCCAGCACGCCAGGTCTGGGTTCCCAATGATTTCCCAAATCACCACTTGGCATATCCTGCCATACAAGCATCCCCAATTGATCACAGTCATAATACCAGCGTGCAGGTTCCACTTTTACGTGTTTACGTATCATGTTAAATCCCATTTCCTTTAATTTCTCAATATCAGATTTCAGTGCCCCATCTGTGGGTGCCGTATATAAACCATCGGGCCACCATCCCTGGTCAAGAGGACCGAATTCAAATAAAAATGCATTGTTCAGCATCATCTTTTGAATTCCATTTTTATCCGGAGCAATAGAAATCTTACGCATCGTGAAATAACTTGTTACTTCGTCTATCACTTTTGCTTTCCGGATTATCGAAATTTTCAGGTCATATAAAAACGGATGAGAAGGAGACCATAATTCAGGATTACTTATTGTTAGAATACCTGCGGTATCTGCGCCTGTTTTTTCCGCAATTTTTTCATTGCCTTTCCATGCTGAAATACTTATTTCATCGCCTTGTTTCAGATTTTGAATTGAGGCGCTTACTCTTATATTTTGGTTATCAATATCCGGTGTCTGGCGAGTAGATATGATGTATGTTTCAGGAACAATTTCCATCCAAACTGTTTGCCAGATACCGGTAACAGAAGTATACCATATACCGTGTGGCTTTGCTACCTGCTTACCATGTGGCTGAGGGCCGTCATCCGTGGGATCCCAAACACGGATAGATAATTGTTGCGATGTTCCTTTATGTAAACTATTGGTAATATCTACTGTAAACGGATCATATCCGCCTTCATGAGAGGCGACTTTAGCTCCATTCACGTATATATCGCTTCTCCAGTCTATTGCACCAAAATGGAGTAATATTCTTTTTTCTTTCCTTTTCCCGGGAACGGTGATTGTTCTCTGGTACCAAAGAATACTATCTTTCCCAACATTAGTTCCAACACCAGATAAGGCAGATTCGATAGCAAACGGAACCAATATATTTCCCCGGAAAGAGGCAGGAATATTTTCATCTCCTGATTCAGGCAATACGGTATATTGCCATAGACCATTTAGGTTGGTCCAGTTATCCCGTTTCATCTGAGGGCGGGGATACTCAGGCAATACGTTAAGGGGATTAACACTATCGGCCCATGGAGTGGTGATTTTACCCTTAACCATATGCCAACTGTTTTTTTGAGCTAACAAGTGATTCCCCAGCAATAACAAAAAGCAAAAAACAGTTGATTTTCTCATTTGCATATTAATTTAAAAAATATTTTCCCGATTTTCCCCTTTTACTAATTTTTATAAACCACCAAGAATACCCATCTCAAGACCTCTTATTTCCGCGAGTCCTCTCAACCTGCCAATAGCAGAATACCCTGGATTGGTGACCTTCTTCAAATCGTCTAACATCTGGTGTCCATGATCGGGACGAAAGGGAATTGATTTTTTTAATCTTTGTTGTATCAATAATAATTCCTTTACTATAGCATACATATCATTATCGCCCCCCAGGTGATCGGCTTCATAAAAATTTCCTTCTACATCTCTTTTTACATTTCGCAAATGAATAAAATTAATTTTTTCACCAAATGCCTTAACCATAACCGGCAGATCATTATTCCCCGAAGCGCCTAATGAACCTGTGCAGAAGCAAACTCCATTGGCAGGATTATCTATTTTATTTAAAAAATATTCATAATCTGATTGTGTGCTGACAACCCTTGGTAATCCCAAAATAGGAAACGGAGGATCATCAGGATGGATGGCTAGTTTAACGCCACATTCCTCTGCTACCGCACTTATTTCGTTTTGAAAAAAACAAAGGTTTTCACGCAGGGCAGCGGCATCAATATCTTTATACCATTCCAGTTTCTGCAACATTTCAGTGGTAGATATTTTTTTCTCACCGGGTATTCCGAACATAACAACTCCAGCCAGGGCTTCCAATTGTTCTTCAGAATAAGTCTTAAACCGATCTTCTGCTTTTTGCAAAATATCTTTTGAATAAGAATTGTCTGCGTTCTTTCTTTTTAAAATATAAATGTCAAAAATTGCCAGGTCAATCCAGTTAAAATAAAGCGCCAGGGATCCGTCATGCATTTTATAATTTAATGAAGTTCGGGTCCAGTCGTTTACCGGCATAAAGTTGTAGGTAATTACCGGTATGCCACAGGCAGCTACATTACGAATTGAAGTTTTGTATTTCTCAATATAGTTTTTATAGTCTCCGGTCCTGGTTTTAATGCTTTCATGTACCGTAATACTTTCTACCACAGACCAGGTAAATCCTTCTTTTTCTACTTCTGCCTTCCTTTTATTAATTTCATCCACAGTCCAGATTTCTCCATGAGGAATATGATGCAAAGCGGTTACTATTCCTGTGGCCCCAGCCTGCTTTATATCCTGTAGGCTAACCGGGTCTTCATTGCCATACCATCGCCATGTTTGTTCCATTTTAAACATTTTCATTCAATTTTTTATTGTTTATACTCCACCGAATATTGAAAAGCCTCCATCTACATTTACTACCGTTCCGGTGACAAATTTTGAAGCATCACTTAATAACCATATCAGTGCACCAATAAGTTCGTCAGGATTTCCAAAACGATTGAAAGGCGTTTTTTTAGTAATCAGGTCCCCTCTCTCCGTTAAGCTTCCGTTTTCATTTGTTAAAAGTTTCCTGTTTTGCTCCGTAAGAAAAAATCCTGGCGCAATGGCATTCATCCTGATTTTGTCTCCATATCTTTTCCCAAGCTCAACTGCAAACCACCGGGTATAGGAGTCTATTGCGCTTTTTGCCATGCTATAACCAAGTACTCTTGTAATTACTGTTTGAGAAGCCATCGAAGAAATATTTACGACACTCCCCCTACCATTATTTTTCAAAGCCTCTCCAAATATTTGTGTTGGTAAAATCGTACCAAATAAATTTAAACGCAAAACTTCATTTAAGGCATTTATATCCAAATTAAAAACATCCTCGTCTGGTTGAACAATAGCGCCCGGTAAATTTCCGCCTGCAGCATTTACAAGGCCGTCTATTCTGCCAAATGCATCTAATATTTTTTTCTTTGCTCCAACTAATTGATATTCATTAGTAACATCCGCAATCAATGCGATAGCTTTACCACCTTTGCTCGAGATTGATGCTACCCTTTCATCAGCAACCTTTTCATTTCTGCCAAGTACACCAACAATTCCGCCGGCATTTGCAATTCCATTAATAAAGGAATTACCTAAAATACCCGTACCACCTGTTACTACAATAACTTTTTCTCTTAATAAAAAACCATTCTCTGAATCCAATGCTTTAATTTTTAATTATGTATTTCTGATTATAATAAGGTATGAAACCACTTTCAATTTTAAATTTTGTATACTAAATAGTTAGTTATAGACTAATATATAATGATCATATAATTTGGCCTCTAATATATCAATATTCTTCTTAGCAATTGCCATTTTTTACTCTTTTAAGTAATTCATACTTAACAACAATACACAGAATCTAATCTTCATTCTTTATTTATTGGAAAAACATTACTGACAGACTATGTTTTTAGAGCAAAACAACTCAATATTGTTGTAAACAAGCAATACTTAATTCACTAAGCAAATTTGTAATTTTTTATTAAGGGCAAATAGATTTTTAACGGAAACGTTTCCGTAAATGCCTCTTTAATTTTGAATCCGGGTATCGTACCTATATAATTTAATTATTAATTTCACTAAAAGCCATTATACTTATGATTACTTTACGATTTTATAAAAGTATTATTGTTTCTGCTTTCTTTTTTCTGGCTGCAAGCAATACGATCGCACAATCAACCAGTACCATCCCAGTTGAAAAAGCTTTGAATTTAGCTGCGTCCCAGTATCAGGCTTATATTAATCAACAACCTGACAGCAATTGGCATCTTTATAGTATTAATAAGAATAATGAGGTCAAGTCGGTTACTTATAAAGATTGGACAAGCGGATTCTTTCCCGGTGCATTATGGTATCTCTATCGCTTTACTAAAAATAAAAAATGGGAAGATGATGCTAAAAAATGGACCGTTTCCCTGGCACCAGCCGAATGGGTAACAAAAACTCATGACCTTGGCTTTATCTTATATACTTCATTTGGTAATGGATTAAATCTCATTCATGACAGTACATATAAAAACATTTTGCTCCAGGGAGCAAAAACATTAATCCATAGATTTAATCCTGTAGTCGGCAGCATTCGTTCATGGGATGGAGGTCCATGGCATTACCCGGTAATCGTAGATAATCTTATGAATCTTGAATTATTATTTTGGGCTGCTAAAACTTCTCACGATACTTCTTTTTCCCATATTGCGATTTCGCATCTCAATAATGCTTTAAAATATCGTTTTCGTAAAGATGGCAGCACTTATCATGTATTGGATTTTGATCCCAGATCCGGCAAATTACTTGCTAGTAAAACCTGGCAAGGCTATAGTGATTCTTCCTGCTGGACACGGGGACAAGCCTGGGCCATTTATGGCCTGACCATGGCCTATCGATATACTCACAACAAAAAATATTTAGAATATGCAATGAAAGCCGCAAATTATTTCATTAGCCAGCTAAAAAAAATACCCGACTATATTCCTTACTGGGATTTTAATGATCCTGCTATACCTAATACTCCTAAAGATGTTTCCGCTGCCGCAATAGCAGCTTCCGGCCTGCTGGAACTTAGCCATTACCAAGCCGTTCCAAAATCGTTATACTATAATATGGCAATAAAAATTTTACAAAACTTATGCACTGACAAATATTTAGCAATGCCAGGATCTAACTATTATTTTTTATTAAAACATAGTGTAGTAAATAAACATTCAAATACAGGAGTTGATGTTCCTGTTGTGTACGCAGATTATTATTTTTTACAGGCATTGTGGCGCTACAAAAATTATAATACACTATCCTCTATTCAATAATAGAATTATATTATTGTTTAAAAATTTGCGATTATAAATGAGTTAATTATTTTTATTTGTCATTTAAAATTCACACTTACGCTATTTCCTTTAGCGGGCGCCGATAAAACCAATGAAAATAAATGAGTAGAAGGGTCTACGGTTACTTTCCCTTTATCAGCAGTAACAATATGATCTGCATATCCACGCAACGTAACAGATGATTCGCTTTTGGCAAATAATACTTTCACCTGCATTTCTTTTCCTGAGGCGATGACATCGGCAATTCGTTTTTTACCTGTAGCTGTAATTTTCCCGGCATCTCCCAGAAAGGCAATGCCCGAACTGGTAACCGGGGCAATGATATAATAAGTGTACTTATCGCCGGGCAAAACGTCTTTAAAGGTTTCATTAGCTGATATAATCTGCAACTTATTGTGCATAGGATCATATACCACCACCTTTCCAATCATACCAATATCTGCAGGTTTAAAACTTACTCCCATATCGCTTGTCTGTTCGGTTGCAAATGCAAACACATAATTGGTGGTGATATTATGATGTTTTGTATAAGTATAAGCCAGTACAGGTTTGTTATCCTGTTGCGCCATTTGTACATAATCTTCATCCATTGGCAATAAAGGAACATCAGGTTTTACCAATACACCATCATTTCTACAAGTCAACATAATATTGGCTTTATCTTCCTTTCCTATGGCATCGCCAGTTCCTACTGGACCGGCAGATAAATTAGCAAGAATCATATTACCCAGTTCGGAACTTTTAAACACATCACACCAGGGCCAGATACCCATCTCGTATCCAAGCTGAGAGGTAAAAATAAAGGGCATCCATCTTTTTGGTTGAAAACGATCTCCGCTGGTACGTATCGTCGTTAGGTTGTTATATTTAACACCTTGTAAAAAATGTCTTGGCATTGCCATACAATATTGTAAACTTAATCCATCCACTTTTGCAGCATTGGCCATACCATCGGTGAAGGCATTACCAACAGATAAGTCAGAAGCCATCTTTGGGCTTTGCATATAAATTTGATTCAGCCAGTCCTGTTCATAACAAATCACTCCCGAAGCTTTGATATAATCCATTATATCTTTCCAATAACCGGGATCAACTGCGGCATACCTGGAAATTTTATACATCTTCTGGTATGGACTTGTCGGATCTACCCAACGATTATGAGTAACCATAGGTAAACCCAGTTTTTGCTGAAAATGTGCCAGGCCATCAGGAAACAAGAAAGGATCTGCCCTGTATTCCATTAAGCCTCCATAACGATTCCATGGCCCGAAAGGCAATTGAGGATTTTTATGATCGGCTGTTGGTTCTCCTCTTGGATTAACGATAGATTTTTCATACCACCAGCTATCTAATTGCATATAACCTAAAGGAATTTTCTCCTCTTTGTAATGTTCCCGTAAGTCTAACAAAGTTTGCGCATACCCTATAGTGGTATCATATTTATAATAATAATCGGCTCCGTTATCAGTCCAGTACCCGAAATATTTCAATACTTTATCCGCATCATTGGCAGGGCGCTGACGATTATATAAACTACGCAAAGCGCTTCCCCAAACATTCCATGTATTTTGGATTCCCTTGTCAAAAACCATCATAGTAGTATGCGTAAAATTTGCGAGTATTTGCTGAACTTCTGCATTTAATCCACTGCTGATATTCGTAGTCCCATTGCCCGATAGTTTAGCTACAATAAAATCAGACGCAGGGGAAATGACACAGGCATTTTTATTATTATCGAATAATAACCAGGGCGTAGAAGTTTCATTCAATGTAAACTCAGGTGTAGAAAAATCAACATCGTGATAACTAAAATGATATAAGGAAACCGGAATAGTCGTAAATTCAGGAAAGGCAACAGGTGACTGTCCTGTAGCGCCTTTGGGAATAGATAAAGAAAATATAACAACAGGTGATTTTGCATACCAGCGAATACTTCCCACATAATCATTATTGCTTTTCCAGTTAAAAGTGTATGATTTAAATGTACCTACAGCATCACTCCCAGTGGCAAATTGTAAATCACCTAAAGGCTGGCCGATGCTGCCGCTGAATTTCCATTTAAGATCATTCGATGTGATTGTGTAACTTCCGGACTTAGAATTAACTTTTACGGATATATCTTCTTTTGATTGAGCGGAAACAGAAAAATTCATTCCGCTAAAAAAAATTAACAACAGCAATGATATTGTAATCTTCATTGATTTAATTTTTAGTTTAAAAGTTTGGGTTAAATAGTAATTAAAAATCATATACCATGTTTGTGATATTTTATTATAACCATGTATATTTAATAATTTACCAGCTTGAAATTAAGAATAGCTTTTAAGTAATCGGAAATTTTCTCTGCAAACGATTTCGTATAAAAAAATAACAAAGAAGAAGAATAAAGCAAGAAAATGTAATCAATGATATTTTGCAATAATTAGTTATCACTCTATAAACTTTGAAGTCAATTAGCGACACACCGGAATCCAACGTTTTCCAAACCTGTGTCGGGAGAGCTTTTCATCCTTGAAGAAACCCTGTAACCTTTACAGTAAGATGCATTACACATAAATGATCCACCTCTCGTTACTTTTTTAGGAACAGTAGGTTCCATCGGATCATAACTTTTTTCTGGACCTGCAGGATTTACAGTCGTTTTTCCGGATAATGTGGCATAATAATCGGGAGAATACCAATCATTGCACCATTCCCAAACATTACCGGCCATGTCGTATAATTTATAATGATTAGGTGCAAATGATTCCACAGGAGCCAGGCCTTTAAATCCATCCCAGTCATTGTTGTAATTAGGAAAACTTCCCTGCCAGGTATTAGCCTTGGGTTTTCCTTGTTCTACTGGCTCATTCCCCCATGAATAAGGTTCATCTTCAAGGCCACCTCTTGCTGCATATTCCCATTCTGCTTCAGAGGGTAACCGCTTACCTGCCCATTTCGCGAAAGCCTTGGCATCGTCCCACGAAACCTGTATAACCGGGTAATTATCTTTCCCAATGATAGAACTTCCAGGTCCTTCAGGATGTTGCCAGTCAGCACCTTTTTTCCAACTCCACCATGCTGCCGCATTATCCAAAGGAACCGGGTGATTGGGCGGAGTGAAAACCAATGAAGCTGCAACCAAAAGGCTATCTGCCGGTTTGGGAGTCCCTGCTGGCAATTGCTTTTTCAGGTCTTCCCAATCAGGCGCTTTTTCTGCTGTAGTAACATAACCGGTAGCTTCCACAAATTTTTTAAACTGTGCATTGGTCACTTCATGAACATCTATCCAATATCCCGAAAGTTTCACTTCATGCGCCGGGTATTCATCTGATCGCCCTTCATCATCACTGCTCCCCATCATAAATTCTCCTGAGGGAATCCAAACCATACCATCATGAGAAACCTTTCCTTCTTTTATCGAAGAAGAATCATTTATTGCAACACCAAAGCGTGACGGAATATTAGTATGACAGGAAGTAGTATCATCATTACCTGTAACTATTTTCTTCTTATCAGAATTGTTACAAGAAATAATTTTGCTACTGCAAATTATCAGAACAATAAAAAAAATATTTCTCCTGCTTTTCACTCTCATCAAGATACACAAATAAGTTATTTTTCAAAAGTAACCATCAATTTACTTCCTGCTCTTTGAATAAATTTTTTAAACAAAAAATTATTCTTTAGCAAGCGGTGGCCGGTCTTTAAATACTCCTACCCTTTCAGCCCATGCATTCCACATAGCAGCTAATTCTTTTACTTTAGTTGGATATTTACTTGCTAAATTGTTCAGTTCAGATCTGTCTTTTTCTATATCATATAATTCCCAGGGAGCATTGTCCGCGATAGCATCGAGTTTATATTTTTCAACCAATATGGCTTTATGTCCATTCACAGCCCAATACAAAGGTTTGTGTGGCTGCAATTGTCCTTTTTTTATTTCAGGTAAAAGACTTTGTCCATCCAATGGTTGAATTTTATTGCCTTTATACTCTTTCGGATATTTAGCGCCGGTAACATCAAGAATGGTAGGAACAATATCCACTAAATGACAAACCTGGTTAACAAACTTTCCATCTCTCTGCGCTGCAATTTTAGCAGGCCAGCGAACAATCAATGGAGTTGAGATACCACCTTCATGAAGCCATTTTTTATAATACCGGAAAGGCGTGTTACTTGCATTTGCCCATGACTGGCCATAACTCATATAAGAATCAACTCCACCGGGAGGAAGACCGTTTTTCCTGTTATCAAAACCCCAGATTCCACCTTCTGCGCATGCCCCATTATCAGATAAGAAGATTACGATTGTATTATCTTTTTTACCCGTGGCCTCTATTGCATCAAGAATTTTTCCAATACCCTGGTCCATACGATCAATCTGCGCTGCATAAATTTCCATCTTTGCTGCCATGTCTTTTTTTTGCTTAGGGGAAAGATCGTTCCATGCCTGCACTTCACTATCTCTTGGAGATAATTTCACCTTGTTTTTAAAAAGACCCATTGCAAGTTGTTTTTTATACCGCTCCACTCTTAATGAATCCCAACCTAAGCTATATTTCCCTTTATACTTGGCTATATCTTCCGGCAGCGCATGCAATGGCCAATGAGGCGCTGTGTAAGCAACATAAAGAAAGTATGGTTTCTCCTGTTGCTTTTGTTCATTGAGAATTTTTACAGCGTAATCGGTAATTGCATTGGTCATATAAAATCCCGAATCGGGCGGAGTGTACGGCTGATCATTCAATGCCATGTGGCGAACTACATTTGGCGCTTTAGTTTTTTTGATGTCAAAATAATTTGCTGCACCGCTGATGAGTCCAAAATAATTATCAAATCCTCTATCAGTAGGCCAATGAGGTCTCAATTCTCCTAAATGCCATTTACCTGTTAAAGCAGTATAATAACCATATTGATCTAATATTTCTGCAATAGTTACACATTGGTAATTCAAATAACCTTCATACGCACCAGGTGGACGGTTTTTTGCGTCAGCAAGAGCTCCCATCCCAGCTTCATGAGGGAAGAGACCGGTCATCAACGATGCTCTCGTTGGCGAACAAAAAGCATTATTATACATCTCGGTAAATCGTAAGCCTTCTTTGGCAAGACGATCTATATTCGGCGTATGAATTTCACTGCCATAGCAGCCAATATCTGAAAAGCCCATATCATCCGCCATAATAATTACAATATTCGGACGCCCCGGAGGCTGCCTATGTATTGGCATATTTTTATAGCCGGTACCTGTCAGGAAAAGAATGATTAGTAAGAAATAATAGTTTTTCATAAATGAATAGTATTCATTGTTTCTTTTACATTTTATTCAAATTTACCAGGATAGATGCAATCATATCCAAAGTAGGAAAACCATTATTGGGCCTGCGTTTTGCAGGATCGTACCAGGTTGCCCATTTCGGATTTATATCCCCGGCAAGACATGTTTTATAAATAGTTTTTAATTGCGTTGAAGCTTTTATCATCAATTCTTTTGCTTTGTAAAGACTGTCTTTTGGATGATCATTTGTCATATAGGCAATTTTTAGCCGGGCAGCATCCAGTAATGTATTTTCAAATTCTAAAAGCTGGCTGTACATCAAGGCAGGCAAATAAATATAATCATAATAAAAGTCAGCCTGGTCCTTCGTTTTAGCTAAACCGTTTTCAGCTTCTTTCAGTGCAATTTTTACCCACCTGCTTCGCAACGGTAAATCAGAAAATTGATTTTTATTATTAAGAGCGTTTTTATTTCCAGCCTGGCTAATCTTATTTTCTTCCTGTAGAAAAGCGATGAGTCTTTTTATTTCAGATAAATTTTGCACATACCCGTTTCGGCCAAACTGAGCCTGGTGCAATGCTTTCATGGAAGCTATTGCAAAAGGTACTCCAGCACTTCCAAAATAATAACTACACCAATTTTTATAAAAACTACGTCCGTTAAATTCTGACGGATTATATGCCCATTGACCAAATGCTTCAAGGTTGAGTAAAAATGGTCTGAAAGTTTGTCCATTTACATCGATGTAATTCGTTGCATGAAATTTATTGGCCATAAAGCTCATCACCGAATCTATTTTCTCAGGGTAAGGGTCATGAACCGTATGGTTTTTCCAGAATCCTGCATGCATATATGTGCCAAAATTGTACCCTTTTGTACTAACGGGAAGCGTACTAAAATCACAATATCCATCATCTGCCCAAACAACGGTAAAATCTTTAGGTGGATTAAATCCATCATTAAACATCTCCATACCATCATCGTAACAAATGCATAATTTTTCTGCATTGGGTTTATAAATATTCAAAATACTGTCCAGGGCTGCATATACTTCATTAAATACCTCTGCCTTATTTTCTCCGCAGCTACTTACATAAGCTTTGTCCCAAACCTGGTTTCGGGGACGTAAAGAAAATATATCAGCTTTGCCTAAAGGCGTCTGTGTAAGGTAATAAACCCACGTATCAATCCATTTTTGTCTATACTGGGTCCAGCATAGGGCTTCTCTGTCAGTTAGTGACCGCATTTCATACCCCGGGCTTAAATCAATCTGAATTTTCATGCCTTTTAAATGCGCATAATCAATCAGGCTGTCCACCAGCTTAAGATTGGTATGATAATTTGGCCGCAGTTTTTTATAAGGTTCACGCGTAAAGAATTCTGCTCTTCCCAACATATCAAATAACTGGATGGCATTATAGTGTATGCGTCTTAGGGAGTTCACCATTCCCTTCCATGTTTCCATATCATATTCCAGGTAAGGTTTTTTCATATTGGCTAATTCGTCCACATCATTTTCAAAATAACAAATAACGGGAACCTCTGATGATGGCACAATACGGCTGCTCACATTATAAAGGTCTCTTTCATTTTTCTTTTTAGGTTTGTAACCTGTCCAATAACTCAAAGGATCTATTCCAAGTTCTGTTTTAGAATATTCGTACACTGTATTTTGCTCCCCTTCTACCGTAGTACCGGCAAGTACGATGATATCTGCCTTGCCGAGTTTTACATATTGTATCACACCTCCACGGGCGCCCATTTTTTCATTATCCCATTGAATCGTATTTTTTTCTGCCATTTGGTGAATGAGCGCACTCGATGTAGATGTTCCTACTAAAAAATAATTTTCTTCACCATTGATTTTCCCAGGTTCAGGCAAAACAATCACCTTCTGCCCGGTTACATTTTCTATATCATTTTTCAAATCATCGCAAACAGCCAACTCGGTGGAATTGGCATTTTTACCATGATAGATGATATACTTTTCTTGCAAATGACCTGCAAACAACATTTGGCAGGCCAATAAAAAAGTAAGGGTAAATGCCAACCTGAATGCATTCAATTTATGGTGCGATAATTTCATAAATAAATTTTTTAAAAGAAAAATAGTCTATCGACTAATTAATACTGCCCCGAAGCATATTGTTCATATTGATAAACGACATTTCCATCAACATCATGATGGCTAAAGACTATTACAGGCTGGTTCCCTTTCCTTTTTACCTCCACCTCAAGATAACCACCAATTACCTGCAGGTACAATTCCTGGAGTTTCACGTCGCCTTTTTTCCATCCACCTGCATGTTCATTACTGGCTGGCCCACAACTAAATTCCAAAAGCCCTGTCTCCGGATCTCTTGATGCATATTGCCAGTGCCGGTCTCCGTTTACAATATGCATGTTAGGCTGCTGCTGAATATATTTTCGCAACATCTCTCCTTCATGATAAAAGACTTTATTGGAAAGATTATCTTTTTTCTGTGGCCTGTCTGGACCAACAATTGGAGTCTGACTGATTAGGATTTTAAATGTTGCATCTGAGGCCTCTACTGTATTTTTAAACCATTCGATTTGTTCTTTGCCCCAAATAGTTTTATCCGGTCCGTCAGGCATAAGATTGGGACTTCTAAAATCACGGCCTTCTACCAACCAGATTTGCAAATCTTTACCCCAACGAAAAGTGCGATACGTTTTATCGCCCATAGGAACCTGGTCAAGAAATAGTTGTTGCCCTTGTTTAAATGTAAAATCACCCATAAATTTCGTTTGCATTTCAGGCCAACAATCGTTCATCCATGTATCATGATCATCTTTCATAAAATAACTGGGTATCTGCTTATGAAATTCTACAAGAGTGGGAAAACTGTACATGCGCTGCCAATGCCACCTTGCCAATGCCAGGTTTTTTGCCTGTTGGTCATAATAAACAATGTCTCCTGTGTGCACAAAAAAATCAGGTTGCTGCCGAAGCATCGATTCATATATTTTAAATCCTTTGCTGCCATAATCCCGGTCATGGTATTCCTGGCAGGTAACCACCATAAATTTAATGCCAGCCTGTTCCGTTTTTGCAGGAGCGGTCTTAAATATTCCGTTTAAAGTTGATGAAGCAGCGTTACCACCAGATGAACGCGCTTCTACTTTTACGTCATATTTTTTTGCCGGTGTCAAATTTTTCAAAATAAACTGGCTTACAGAATCCTGTTCCAGGTTAACAGCCTGCCATGATGACGATTGCCAATTACTTTCATTTTCTGCTTTCCAGCGAACACGGACTTCCCCAGGCGCAGCAGGAACGGCACCTGCGATAGTATTTACATCAATCCCCTGCGGATATTCTACTTTGGGTTCCCGGTCGGGACGGGAGTCTTTATTTCCTTTATGTTCAAAAATACCAGTCTTCCCGTTTTTATACAAGATGGTCGGCTCAGGTGCATCATCACTTACCCTCGCAGAATTCTTGGTTAACCGCGCCCAAATAATAGCTTGAGTATCGCTAACCTCCCCTATCTTAAGACCTGTTGCCATGTGGGGACCCTGGTTATTTCCCCACAAATTAAAAGGAAAAGAATTGCTGTTTCCTTTCAAGCTAATAGCCATAGTAGCTGAAGCAAGAGATACTTCTTTGATAAATTTTCTTCTACCTGACATAATATTAAGGTTTAGTGAATAGTTTTCACGAGGGTTTCATCCACATTTAGATGAGTATTCGTTACATCTTTTAAAATATATTGTTGACCGGCATCACCATCTTCCCTCACTTTCCATTGATCAAGGGTTAAGCCATTTACATCATCAAAAACACAACCGGGCCTGTAATCTTTTGCCCGCGCAGTTATAGAAATATTTTTCATTGTTAACCCACTTACGTGACGCACATAAAAGCCCCATGCCGGTAGTTCTCCAAACATTGAAAATTCAGGATAACCCTTTTCATTTTCAGGTACGGTTGCAAGGCGGAACAATGGAAGAAAAGCCAATCCATCATTTCCATTTCCCGGATAACTGATTCTTATATTTTCTAATACTACATTTTCTACAGGATGGCCGGGTAACCCAACAATTGAAGATGGAAAAGGATTATGAAAAAAATCAAGATCAGGGCCACGAAGATCATAGTTCGCATCAGGACGGCCAAAAGGCACTTCTACAGTTATATTTTTAATCACAATGTTTTTGAGTGTTCCAACAGGTCCGTCCACATTACGATGCCCTAACCTGATAAAAATAGGATTACCTGTATTGGTAGCGAATATGCTATCCACTAAAACATTTTCGAGTATACCGCCATCAACCGATTCAATGGCAATTGCAGAACGGAAAGTATCGAAAACTCTTATATTCTTTATAACAATATTCTTAAACCCTCCTGTAGATGCTGTACCAAACTTAACAGCACTGGCACTTGACCTGACTGTACAATCATCAATATAAACGCCATCATTTAAATGCCCGGCATGTTCAGATTTCAGGCAAATACCATCGTCGGCGGCGTTTACAAAGCAATGGGTAATTCTGACATTGGAGCAATCAACAATATCCATTCCATCATTATTCCAATAAGCATCGCTTTCAACACGGATATGATCAATAGTAAGATTTTTACACAAGTCATAAGTTTGCACCCAACCAGCAGCATTTTTTATAGTTACCCCGGAAACAGTCACATTCTCGCAGCTTTCAAATTTAATGTCACCTGGTCTACGTCCCGGCCTTTTTCTTCGCAGGTTATAATACATCGTATCCAATTGACCAACGTAAAAAAGGCTGTCAATGTTTAGCGCCAGTTTGCGACCTTGACCATCAATAGTTCCCTGCCCGGTAATAGAAATATGGTCAGCAGATTTAGCACCGATTAATGCACCAATTGATTCAGCATCCTTGCTGCTGCCTTTTACCAAAACCTCTTTCATAAACGGGTAATCATAAGGGCTAGTGCTTCCGAGCAATACTGCCTTTGGAGATAAATAAAGATCGACTCCTGATTTTAATATAATAGTTCCTGTAAGAAATTTCCCTTCGGGAACTACCACCTGTCCTCCTCCGGCACTACTTGCTTTATCGATGGCTGCCTGTATCTTTTCTGTATTCAATGTTTTACCATCTGCAATTGCGCCAAAATCTTTAATGTTATATTTTTTCTGACAATACACATTATGTTGACCTAAAACGCACATCGTAACTAATAATAATATTCCTTTCATTTTTTTAGTTTAATATTTTTAGTGTTTCAAATTCTTAATACTATCCATCAAATGACTCAATGAGTCAACTTTACCTGGATCCTGTAGATATAAATTGTTGGTTTCTGATGGATCTGTTTTAATATCATATAATTGTCCTTTCGCCTCTCCGGGTTTAGGATGGTAGGTTACCGGTTTGCTAAAACCACCCGAGCCTCTTCCTTCTATCAGCTTCCATGAGCCTTTACGAACAGCGTATAAACCTCCGGATGATTCATTGATGATCGGTTTTTGCACGGAAGATGAATCGGGCTTTTGCAGTAAAACCGGTAGCAGGCTGTAACTATCAAATGAAGAGTCGGCCCTTTTATCTCCTCCAACCAAATCTGCACAAGTGGCCATTAAATTGGTGAGGGTAGAAATAAGATTGCTTACACTCCCTGCTTTAATATGATTGGGCCATCTAACTATAAAAGGTACACGATGTCCACCTTCCCAGGCATCAGCCTTCATACCTCTGAAAATATAAGCTGAGCGGTGATTATATTTTTCAATATATGCAGGTCGCCAGTAAGGGCCATTATCGCTGGTTACAATAACTATAGTATTAGAAACAGACCCACTTTCTTTAATAGCAGCTAATACTTTTCCTATCATAGCATCCACCTCCGTTACATAGTCGCCATATAAGCCTGCCTTCGATTTGCCTATAAATTCCTTGGAAGGCAACCACGGGGTATGAGGTGCAGGCATAGCAAAATACAGGAAAAATGGCTTTGTAGCATGCTCCTGGTTTTTTATAAATTCAACAGCCTTATTGGTAAATGTTGGTAATACATTATTAAAATCAAAGCCAGCCGACATAGGGCCGGGACGCCAAAAAGCACCGGTAGCATAATTCGGGGTACCCGGAGGATTGAGTTCATTTCCTTTTGTAGTTTCGGTAATCGGTTCTGTTAAAGTATCATTTTGCAAATAACAATATGGCCCCATATCCAGGGAAGCCGGTAAAATGTAGGAATAATCAAACCCGTGTTTGAGAGGCCCATCTGTAGGTGGCTTGGTAAAATCAATATCATCAGGATTCATGTCTCTTACCATCCTGACACCTCCAGGGTCATTTTCGGGAATTTGTAAAGCAGATTCATGCCCTGGTTTAACTACCCAATCCAGCCCCAGGTGCCATTTCCCTATTATAGCCGTATAATAATCATTTTGTTTCAATAAAGAAGCAACAGTAGCCTGACCTGGCAGAATCAGCGCCCGGCCATATCCTGTTATGGCTCCATGTGGTAGAAGGCTTCTAAAACAATAATCGCCTGTCAGGATACCATAACGGGATGGAGTACATACAGACGAAGGAGCATGCATATCCGTAAAACGCATTCCTTCGGAAGCCAGTTGATTTATATTTGGTGTAAATATTTTAGACTCAGGATTGTATGTGGAAATATCTCCATATCCCATGTCATCAGCTAATATATAAACAATATTGGGTGGAGTAATTTTTTCTGAAACTGAGGATGGTGCGTTATCCTTCTGATGGCAGCTATATGCCATAATTAATAACAGGAATAAATGAAGTTTTCTTTTTATCATAATATTTAGTTTCAACAGTTTTTAAATTATTGCACCAGGGATGCATTTCATCAAGGCTAATCACTCTCTTCGGATTTTTCCTCCTTTTGCAAATAGTGTTTTAGAAAATTTTCATAGACAGGCCCGGGTAATTTCAATAAATCATTTGTTTTGAGCATATGGTCTTTAATTTCACCAATTAGGTTTTTTGCTATTGATTCATATTGAGGATCGGCAACAAGATTATTCTTTTCTTCCGGATCTTTTATCACATTATACAATTCTAAAAATACCTCGTCTTTAAAAGTATCAATAATTAATTTATAATCCCCGTCTACGACACAACGTTGATTATTTCCGTAGCCTCCATTGCCATCATATTGTATAAAAATACTTTTTCTGTCCTGGACCTTTCCCTTAAGTATTGACATTAGGGATGTTCCATCCGTTTTATCCTTAACCTGTATATGAAGATAATCTATCAGCGTGGGCCACACGTCTATAAGACTGGTTAGGCCATTTGTTTCTTTAAAGGCGGGATTAAAATCAGAAGGAAATTTAATGATCAAAGGCACATGAGAAGCTTCTTCATACATACACATTTTCTGCCATAAGGAATGGCTTCCCAGCATCTCGCCATGATCTGCAGTAAAAATAATCAGGGCTTTATCATAAATCCCTTTACTTTTTAATTCAGCGATCACTTTACCTACCTCGTCATCCATAAGACTCACCAGGCCATAATATTTGGGCCATATCTCTTCCCAATTATTCCTTGAATAACGGCTGCCAATAAAGCCTGGAAAATTATATAACTGAAGTGGAGATTGTGCCTTGTACCATTTTCCTACATTATCGGGTATTACAAAATCTTCTTTTTTAAATTTACTGTAATAGGGCTCCGGTATATCATAAGGCGGGTGTGGAGAGACAAACATTATATTTAATAGTAACGGCTTCGGTCCGTTTTCTTTCTTAATAATATCTACCGCTTTATTGGCAAAGAAATCATCTTCAAAATATTTTAAACCAGGTTCATATACATCATATTTTGGAATGGTGTATCGCTTGGTATGTGTATACTTCCCCGAAACCAATTCGGGAGTGATAGCTCCGAATTCAATACCACCTGGCGGTTTCACGCCCTGGGATTTATCCCATTTTTTAAAAGTCTGAAGCGTAATCCATTTGGTTTTGGAGTTGGGATCGTGGTCTATTTTATCCTGTGTGAAGAAATGTTGCTTCCCCACATGCCAGCTATCCCAATGCTCCGCCATTACCTGGTATAAATTAGGCGTACCGGATTTCACCTCACGGAAATGCTCATCCGCAGTTTCCCAGCCATTGATTAAAGACCCGTTATTACTAGGATATTTGCCGGTAAAAAAAGCTGCTCTTGAAGGAACACAAATCGGACTGGCACAATAAGTCCGGTTAAATGAAATACCATCCGCTTTGAGTTGGTCAATATTAGGCGTGTATTTACCGATGGCATCATAACGAAGCTGGTCTGATATAATGATAATAACCGGCACTTCTTTTTGCTGGGCATAGCCAATATTAACCGCCAGCAATACTATCACAATAAAAAGTAAAAGCTTTTTCATTTTATTTCTTTCATTCCTTTAGGTTCGTATTCCGGGTTATATTTTCCTCTTTCTTTAAACCCTGGCCATTTCCGCATCAATCCAAAGCGGGGATAGCTTTCAAAAATATCTCCATATCCGAGCATCCTCGGATCGCCCTGTTGGGTTAGCAATTTTTTTAACCGTTCTTTTAAATCTTTCTTAATGGAAGCGTATTCGGGATTACCGGCAAGATTATGAGTACAGGCAGCATCTCGCTTTATGTCGAAAAGCTGCTCTGCAGGTCTCTTTTCAAACCCTTCACTGAATAATCCGGGAAACTGATCTTTATTTTTCAGCATAAATTCCTTCGTAGGACTGGGATCATCAATATCGTTATACCCAATACCTACTGATTTAAAATTTTTACCGGAATTGCCTTTCCCGTTGCTGGCAATTTTTTCACTATCTGATGGTGGATTACCGGCTGGCCAACGATCAGGTTTTAAATTAAGAATGAATAAAAAATCATCGGTACGAATGGCACGTGATGGATACCCCAAATCATCCGGCCTTGAATCAGAATGTCGCTCCCTACCCGTTAATACATAACTTCTGTGAGGTTCCGTTTTTTTCTTATTGGCTAATAAAATATCATACAGGCTTTTTCCCGTCATCACCGGCAGATTATGAATACCTGCCACCTGCAGAAAAGTGGGTGCCAGGTCAATAAGGCTTACCAAATCATTGCAGGTACTACCTTTTTGTATTTTCCCCGGCCAGCATATTGCCAGGGGTACATGTGATCCATATTCCATCAAATTAGCTTTTGCTGATGGAAAAGGCATTCCATTATCGGATGTTACCACAATGATCGTGTTTTCCAACTCTCCTTTTTGTCGTAAAAAATCAATCATTCTGCCTAATTGTTGATCAAACCATTCTATCTCCAGGTCATAATCAGCGATGTCGCTTCTTACAACCGTATCAGCAGGTAGAAAGCCAGGGACAAGGCTTTTCATTATATTTTTCCCTGTTTTTTCTCCTGATCCTTTCGTATATCTTCGGTGTGGCTCATGCGCACCATACCAGAAAAAGAAAGGTTCATTCCCCTTTTTCTGGTTGAAAAAGTCAACAAAATTGCCGAAGTAATCTATATTACTAATGTCTTTTGTAGGAGGCGCTAATTTTTTTTCATTGAATTCAGGACCTACCGGATTACGCTTCCAGCCTGCATCTTTCCAGTCGCCCGGCGCCCAGGGTTTTCCTGTAAATCCTATTGAGTAGCCTGAATTTTCAAGCAAATCAGTAAATACATTAAACTTTTTGGGGAAATAGCTGCTATGTGTACCTGCCTCTTCCAATTGCCAGATATTTTTGCCAGTAAGTATTGCTGCCCGAGAAGGACTGCACTGGGGCGCAGCGGCAAAAGCATTATAAAACAACATCCCGTTCCTGGCTACTTCATCGAATGCCGGAGTCTGGACACCTGTAGTGCCATAAATGGAAGCATAAGGAAAAGACTGATCATCGGCTATCACAAAAAGAATATTAGGCCGCTTGCCTGTTTTTCTTTCATTATGTTTATTGTGCTCTTTGAAAGAAACAGATATAACAATACAAATGAATATTGCCGAAACGAGAGAAATGTATCGATACCTATTTTTCATGAAGGCGTTGTTTTAAATTAGTGTCTTTAACCGGTATTGATTTAATAGCTTCAGGAATCATATTTCCTGCTTCGGAAAAGCGGTAGTTGCCATTTAGCCATTCCAATAATTTCGCAGATCCATTTATTTTACCCACAAATTCTTTGCTTCCGGAGGATACGCTGTTTGCTGAAGAGCTAAAGACAATTTTATGATCACTGGTATGTGCTTCCAGCAAAGGAGGTTTCTCAGCATCCAGTTCTGCTTTGATAATCCATTTGCCAATTATTAGTTCATTTTTATCATTAAAGATATAAGATACGGGTTTGTTTAGTATTTCGCCGGGTGGATTGATCATAAAAACTGCCAGGAAGCGCATCTTCGCAGTTTTCCGGGTATTAAAAGCTGTTAAGTGCCATTGATCATTTTTATATTCAATAAGATTACCATCCTCATCTTCCCTCCCTATCCAGTTTACAGCAGGAATTGCAAATGTGTCGGCTAATTCCCAATGAAGTGATTGCTGAGAAAAAAGAGCCACTTTTGCAGAAATATTTCCTGAATCGCAGCGGAATGTATTATTAGCAGCATCTACATCAATCTTAAAAGGGCTATGAATCAGCCACGACCATTTAGCAGGATGATTGGCTTCCAATTCATCGTAAACCAGTAAGATATTAGGATGCAGAAAAAGTAAATGACGATGAAATTTCGTTAACCCCGGTTGTTCTTTTTTTGCCTTACTACTATAAGCCTGGCTTGCATCTCCCATAACATAACTTACATTTTTACCGTTTAAAAATTTGGCTATATATCCATAAGCTTCTGTATTGAACGGCTGGCCTTTATCGTCTATAAGGATACCGTTATGTCCAATAGTGGCCTTATACCAACCCAGGCGATGAGGGTCCTGCATGGCCACTTTATGCCCCGACATATAAAACAATCTTTTCCCACCATATAAAATATTAAAAGTGTTTTGATCGGCCAGCAGGTGACCATAAGCACCATAAGGACTCGAACGAAAAGAAATCATCAGGTCGTTTTTGGTGTCGGTAACATGAGAATGCATATCGGCAATACCTACTCCTTTGAATACTTCTGCGGCGGGGAGTGACTTGCCATCAATCATACCGGGTCGTTTAATATTGCGCAGGTATCGCAACCTGAACCAGCGAAGCATATCAGCATCTGACAATTTTAATTGACCAGCCTGTTTATTTTTCTTCGTATACGAGGTTACTCCATTTACTCTTTCACCAACGGTATCATCACCCTTTCCGGCTAGTTCAATCTGATGAGCATACCAGGCAGCTATTTGATTGCCTGTTAGTTTAGATAAGGCATCCGCGTAGGCTAAATACTCCGTCCCGGGAGCGTAAATCTTTTCAACATCGTCTCCAAAACCATCAGTAGAAGAACCTGCGGGGAAAGAATAAGCCATCCAATACGGATTTCTCTGATACCATTCATTATTTTTCAAAAAATCAAAACTCGTATATTCTTTAATAATCATAGGAACACCGAGTAGTGTCTCCATATCCAGCCTGAAATAAGAAGCGCCCTCTCCCCATCCACCATCTCCGCCGCCTAATATAGGAGCTTTTGCCAGCCAAAGTTCATAGGCATAATTAACCCAGTTTTTTGCCTCATCCACATCTCCGTAAACAGCAATAGCCGTTTGAAAAAAGTAATGAAAAATATATTGCCAAACATGATTGGATAATACCTTGACATCAATATTATTGATCCATTCATGATAAAAACGACCGGCCCTTACCTGGATAGATTTTAATAATATCGCCTTTTGCGAAGGAGTAAGATCATCATTGAAAGTATCAAAAACCTCCGCCATAGACACCATACATCTTGCATCCCCAAAATCACTGGAATGGCTTACTCCGTCAGGATTCCAGCCTGCAACAGCCATCCCCCATTCCAGCGCTTTCTTTTCATACTTTTTATCTTTGCTAATTAAGTAGGCTTTACAAAAATGATCCACCGCATTATATATTTTATTACTTGCATGTTCACTGGCTATTATCTCCAGTTTCCTGTTTTCCATATCTGAATTTCCATCCTTTTTGCTTTCACCTTCCTTTTCTCCCGGCGGGGTCATTCCCAACAGATCATCCGCTTTCTTCAATATAATCATCGCATCTTCATTCCCCTTCACGTTTTTAATAAACAATTTTTCATCATTTCTATTAATCAAAACCCTTGGATGCCCAGCAGGAATAGCAGCCCAGAACTTCTGAACTGGAGGAGCAAAGGTCTTGATAGCATTATCGCCTATACGAAATTTTAAAGTACCTGACCATGAACCATTATGCAACCCGTATTGCCAATACCATGTACCATATTGCAATTGGCGGTGAGGATTAAATATGGTCCATGGTATATTTTGTGCTGTAATTAAATCTTTATTATCAAAAGTGCTATCCATTGATAGCCTCACATCATAAGTATTCTTTCCTTTTCTGTCAGCAGGCCAGCGCAAGATGGGAGATACAGAGGCAGATTCATTATTTAAAGCCGGCGAAGCCCATTTTCTGAATTGAGGATGTATTACAGGATAGTCTTTGGGGAACTCCGGTTGTTGATTATTTTCCTGGGCAAAAGAAGCCATTGCTGCACCAATAAGAAAAATGGTTATCCCTATTCTGCAAAAAGTGAGTTGGGATTTTCTATTTGAAATTAAAATATATTTAGTCATCATCATCTTCTGAACCAGGTTTGTCTTTTTTAGATTTTTTTTCTTTTGATATTGCAGCATCCAGTATTTCCGAATGCTCCTTATTTAGGTACAACATAAGTTTATTGTCCAATTCCTTAACCTTACCAGGCATGCTTGCCGCTAAATCCTGAGTTTCGCCTATATCGTTATTAAGATCATATAATTCTTCCTTACCTGTAACCCAGAATTTGATCAATTTATAATTGCCTTCAATGATAGACGAATGTTCATAGCTGGGTGCATACCGATGAAAATAAAAGTCACTAACCTTTCTTGGCACTTTTCCATTTGCGGGGTCATGAAGCAAAGGTATAATGCTGACCCCATCGAGGTAACCAGGAAGTGGTTGCTTGTCCCCTGCAAGTTCGCCTATCGTTGGTAAAAGATCATAGCCAAAAACGGGTGAATGACAATAGCTATGAGGATTTATCCCAGGGCCTCTAACGATAAACGGCACCCTTGTTCCTCCTTCATACAACGCCCATTTTCCTCCCCGTAAAGGATAATTGATCATTTTTTTCTCAAATGCAGACGGCGGATCTAATTTGTGTTTTGCGGGTGGCGGTGGAAGAAATTCCACTCCTCCATTATCAGACATCAGGATAATGTAGGTATTATCGGCAATCCCTAATTTATCAACCATATCCAATACCTCCCCTATTCCTTTATCCAAATCATTCAGCATAGCTGCCCAACCGGGATTGTCATGAATTTTTCCTTTAGGTTTTTTTAAGAATTTATCATACGTTTTTTGGGTAGTTTCCATATCCACATGAGGCGCATAAAAGGAAAGCTGCATGTAAAAAGGATGATCAGACTGTACCTGTCTTTGCATAAAATTAAGCGCCCGCGCTGTGATGGTAAAAGTTTTTTTGGGATCCCTTGTTATATATACTTGTGACCACTTTGTTTTTTTATCTGTCATCAAATCGCCATTATTATTCCCCGTATTACCATCACTCTCATCATAACCCAAATCTTCCGGAAATATATCAGCCCTTAAGTCCCACTTGCCATAATGAGCAGTTTGATAACGGGGGTTTATTGATTTTAACATCAAAGGAATTGTAAGCCATTTGTGTTTGTGAGGGTCATAATTCTTTTTGAATGTAGTATTACCAATGTGTATAGGAGTCTGACCAAATTGAATGCTTCGTCGTGAAGGTGTACATAATGCCGCCGGCGCATAGCCTGCACTGAACCTCATTCCTTCATCACCTAAACGGTCAATATTGGGCGTTTCATCAAAATCACTTTTATTCTCAGGATGGCGGTTATCCATAGAAGAAGACACAGAAGTCCAGCCCTGGTCATCTGTAAGAATAAATATGAAATTAGGGCTTTTTACTTTTTGAGCGCCGGCCGTCAAAAAATGAAAAAGCATAAAATAAATTACCAGTATCTGCCTTATTGTTTTTTTCATTTTTAATTCTTTTTAATGACGCGATGATTATTTAATTTCCCATACTTTAAAATTGCGATACCGGAAATCAGTCCATCTCATTTGCCTGAATCCAATTTTACCGGAAGTATATACCGGTCCGAAAGTTTTTCCATCATCTGTAGCATCAATGATTTTCCTGCCATCTATATACATGAGAATGTGTGCCTGCTTTTTTACTAATATCACTTTATGAACCTCCAACGAATTTTTAGCAATCCCCTCTTCTCCTGTTTGTAACAATGCAAACATTGGATCCTTCCTCAAATGAGAGTCATCTCTTTCAGGATTTTTAGGGTTATTGGAATAATAGGAAATATGATAGCAATCGATCTGCCCCTTATTATAATACTTAAAAGTTCCATCCCTGGCAGGTAATGCCGGATCAAAAATATCTTCGCCTTTAGAGCCTTTAGCAGCAAAGAATACAATAGTAAGACCACTGGTGGTATCCCTATTTTGCATTTCCCATTCTGCTATAAAACTTCCCGGGAAATCCATAGGACACCAGAATACGTGATCCCATTTTTTGTTGGGAGCATACATTTCCATCCATCCATCATTAAATTTCAACTCGCCAGGGCCTTCCATTTTCCAACCTTTAACCATCTCTGCATTGCCCATTGAATTCTCATATATCAATTTCCCTTTTCTTAAAGCTATCTCACTTTGAGAATACCCATTACTAATAGTAAGCACTAATAAAATCAAAAAAAATATGGCTTTTCTTGCAATCATTTCCCTATTATTAAAATTAATTTAATGCTCTGTTTATCTCTGGGCAAGGCGCAATCTTCCAAAACTTTTTAAATTCGTCATTCTTTATGATAAATAATTTTATGCTGGCCACAACTCAAAAGAGCTAAGGCAAGAATAGTAAAATTGGTATTTAATCTAAGAGTTCTCACTCATTTAACTATTTCTCATTTTTAAATTCCAGTTGATAACAATTAAATTTTATATTATTAATTTAAATTGCAGGGAATACCGGCAATCATATATGTTTATATTCTAAAAGGACATCAATTTTAGAATTAAAAAAATTACGATAACACTTACCACAAAATTGGTTGATAATATCATTAAGCAGTTTCGTAAGTGATTCAAAAGAATATTAATAAAAAATTCATTTTAAATCCGGCTACAAATTATCAATATTTTATCCATCGCTTTTTTATTTTTACGGAAACGTTTCCGAAGAAAAACGGAGAATAGTTTGAATTGAACGGTATTTTTAAAAAAGAGGAAATCATGATTCGCCTATCCTGATGCAAATGCTGTTTTTAAGGAAAATACCTGAAAAAATCTTTTCGATTGCTATAACTAATTAATCAAAAAAAATGAAGCTTGTTTTAATTACTGTCCTGTTTACTATTTTATCTATATCTGCAAACTGCCAGGTTTTATTGGCTCCCAATCATCTTCGGTGTGATTTCTTATTGCATACAGGAAATGTGAGCAGTAGGGGGCTACAGGTAAATAAACCAATCTTTGCCGCTATAAACCAAAAAGACCAATACCAGTCTGCAAAAATATATGGTACCAGGCCCGTGTTTAACTGGGAAGTGGATACCTCCATAAAAAAAGTAAAAGCATGGAGAATCCTGGTGGCATCTTCTTCCTGGTTGTTGGACAGAGATAAAGGAGATTACTGGGATTCAAAAAAAATAAAATCAACTGATACCCGTGCCGTTTATGATGGGAAAGCACTTATTCCCGGTAAAGTATATTATTGGAAAGTAGCTGTATGGAACGATGAAGATGCTATAACCCCCTTTTCAGATAATACCGCCTTCTTTCTAAGCGCAAAAGATTCTTCAAATAATATTTCACATTATCCCTTATCTGCAACAATACAAACTCCCGCTACCATATTTAAAAAAGATGACAACACTGACTTTTTAGATTTTGGCAAAGATGGATTTGGGCAATTGCAATTACATCTGTCAAGCCCGGTAAATGATTCTATATGGATAGAGGCAGGAGAAGCGTTAAAAAGTAATTATGAACTTCTGAATACAAACGGCAATATTCGCTACATAAAGATTGGCTTGTTGGTAAAAAAAGGGACACATGATTATCTTATTCACTGGCCGCCCAATGAAAAAAGAAACCATAGAAACAGCCCGATATTAATGCCTGCATATATTGGAGAAGTATTTCCTTTCAGGTATGTAAGGATTACTAATTATAAAGGAAAACTCAATAAAGAATCTATCCACCGGAAGATGGTTTTCTACCCGTTTGATGATCATGCTTCTCATTTTATTTCCAGTGATAGTGTTTTAAATAAAGTATGGGATCTGTGTAAATATTCTGAAAAAGCTACCAGCTTCACGGGCTATTATGTGGATGGCGACAGGGAGCGGGTTCCTTATGAAGCGGATGCATTGATCAACCAGTTATCACATTATTCAGTTGACCCGGAATACAGCATGGCAAGGCGCTCTATGGCTTATGTAATTTATAATCCTACGTGGCCTACAGAATGGAGCCTGCAAAATATCATGCTGGCATGGAACGATTATATGTACACGGGTGATGACTCATTTCTTAAAAAATATTATACAGAATTACAGAAAAAATTACTGATGCCCCTTGCCGGAAACAATGAACTCATCAGCACAACAACAGGTAAACAAACACCGGAATTTTTAAAATCGATTCACTTCCCTGAAAAATTTGACGATAAGAGCGGCCTTAGAGATAATGTAGACTGGCCTCACGGAAGCCATTATATTGGTAATGAAAAAGAATACGACGGAGAACAGGACGGCTTTGTTTTTAATGATTATAATGCTGTGGTAAATGCTTATTATTACAGGGCTTTGGTATTAATGCAAAAGATTGCAACAGTCCTGCAGAAAAAAGGAGATGCAAAATTCTATGAAGAAAAAGAAAAAGAGGTTTATCACTCTTTTCAAAATATTTTTCTGAATCCGGCAACGGGTTTAATAAAAGACGGAGACAGTACCAACCATACTTCTTTACATGCCAATATGTTTGCTCTCGCTTTTGGCCTGGTTCCCAAAAACAATATTGAGAAAGTAGTAAATTTTATTAAAACAAGAAAAATGGCCTGCAGTGTTTACGGAGCCCAATTCCTGTTAGATGCCTTATACGATAATGATGAGGACGATTATGCATTAACGTTATTAGATGCCACTACCCAGAGAAGCTGGTACAATATGATTCGCAGTGGCTCTACCATTACCATGGAAGCCTGGGACAAAGTATATAAACCCAATCTTGACTGGAACCATGCCTGGGGCGCCGCACCTGCCAATATTATCGTTAGAAAACTGATGGGCGTTGAACCACTCACTCCCGGTTTTGACACCTTCCAGGTAAAACCAGAGTTAGGGAATCTTTCCTTTGCTGAATTAAAAACGCCCACCATCAAAGGTGCCATTTCAGTTTCCTGCAAGAAAAGTGAACTTATGGATGCAATGAAAGTAACTATCCCCGGGGACACAAGAGCCAATATTTATGTAGCGTTTGATTCAAAGAAACCAGACTTGATTATTGATGGACAAAAAAGTAATCTTATTCCAAAAGATGGTTTTTTTATCATTAAAAACGTGCCTGCCGGAAAACATGTATTGATTACAAAATGATAAAGAAACCAGGAAATCTTTGAGATATCACCTGGCCTAATGTAACTTATATCCATATACGATCAAGTATTTTAAACTCAAATTCTTATTCATATTTAGTTACGCTTTATTTACTTTTTGTCTTGACACAAAAAGTAACAAAAAAATCAAGGCTACATAAAAAAAGCTAAAAATTTAAATAATGGTCTAAAATGAAATTAGCCCCAACGATAGAATATATCCCAGCAATAGTACAACTTACAAGCTAAGTGCATGTCCTGGCGATAGTAACATTCATTTCTTAACGACTATCATTCAAATTTTCTTAACGCTTTTTTTATGAGACCGAAGGAAAACTCTCTAATAATCCTTGTTTGAAACGAGACCCAGAAAAGGAATGTACCAATATATAGATTGCTTCGTCTTGCCTTCTCGCAAAGACGAACACTGTAGAAGATTGCTATTCATTAAAGAGCTGCAGTGGCGTTGGCCGAACAAACGCGCGGAGCGATCGGGTTGTTCTTGAACTTTTTGGTTACTTTTTCTTTCAAGAGAAAAAGTGACAAGCAAACTATTCGTACAGACAGCCATTTTTTATATCGGTAGAAAGATGTTGTAGAAGATAGCCGTTGGTCAGGAGACCAAACGGCGGCAAGCTTTACCAGTATCAGCCCAATCTTTATTTCCTTTTTGTCTTGATACAAAAAGCAACAAAAAAATCAAGGCTGCATAAAAAAAGCTAAAAATTTAAATGATTGTCTAAAATAAATCCAATCATTAATTCCCTACCCTTTTACCGGTGTCATTTTTACCAATACTACTCCATGCGGATCTACATCAGCAGAAAACGAACCATTTCTTTTACCTATATTAATCTGGCGCCAAAGATCACGAACCATCTGGGTTCCATAAATATTCAACCGCGACCACCTGATGGTTACTTTTGCTTTTACAGGTCCCCTGTTAAACATGCCAACTGCAATAGTCCCGTCGGCTAACTTCTTTTTGTACACAACCAGGTCTCCGTTTGTTTCTACTTTTGTGGCCTCATCCACCAAAGCATCCTGGTCAATATCAAGTACTTCATCATTGGTCAAAAGGCTTAATGTAAAATCATCCAGGTCTGCCATATTGCAACCAATTAACAATGGCGCAGATAATAAGCTCCATAGACTGATATGTGTATATTGTTCTGCAATAGAAAGATTTGTTGGATGAAGGCGTGGGCCCCAGCCTACTTCACCCACTACCAACATATCCGGATCATTAAAGTGACCGGGGCCTGCAAAGGGAGCCCACCTGTCCTGGTTAAATCCGATGGTACTCATACTTTCCCAGTTATCCCGGATATCCCCGGTAGTACGCCAGCTATTAGACAATGCTGCATAGCTTGATGCAGAATCATAATTGGCGCTATTGGAAAGACTGTAAAAAATATCCCTGTGTTGGCCAAGTAGTGCTTTATGCATTTCTGCCACATGTTTTACGTCAATTGGATGCCAGTCATATTTCAGGTAATCCACACCCCAGTCAGCCCATTGTTTCACATCATTGCTTACGAAAGAAAATTTACCATGATGATGCATTGCAGATGATAATTTTCTTCTTACAGAATCCGGGGCTTCAAAACGATGATATTGATCTTCATGACCCTCTTTTATCCAGTCGTAAGTGCCATCGGCATTGTCGCCGGATGAGCCAATATATACCTGGTAAGAAGCGGCCCAGGGAGTAGAATAAATACCCATTTTTAATCCCATTCCATGAATTTCATCCGAGAGACCTTTCATATCCGGGAATTTGGAATTAGGCTGAATCGCATTGTATTTTCCTCCGCGGATACCCTGCCAGCCATCATCAATATTGATATAGGTCCAGCCATGATCAATCAATCCTTTGGCAACCATAGCCCTTGCAGAACTAAGTACCTTTTCCTGGCTTACCGAACCGCCCCAGCAATTCCAGCTATTCCATCCCAGTGGTGGCGTTAAGGCTATTTTATCACCTACTATAATCTTAAATTTTCTCTTGTTAACTCCTTTTTCATTTTTTGCTTCAAGAGTCACTTCATAGGTTCCTTTCTTGTTTAAAGTCCCATGAATTCTTCCTGTCTTGCTATCTAAACTTAAACCCGATGGTAAACCTGTTGCCTTAAAAACAATAGGCCGGATGCCGGTGGCGGGAATGGTATACATGAAAGGCGAACCCGGACGAACGCCAAATACTTTTGGCCCGTTAATCCTTGGAGAGGGAGGTGGCGGAGGCGTAAGAATAGCCGCCCTCAGCGAATCTGGTAAACCGGTCTGTGCACCGGCATGAAAAGTGAACAATAAGAAGGATGCAATAAGAGAGAATAGTCTGATTTTCATTACTAAGATTATTTTTAGTTCATTTTGAATCGGTTACCTGTTATTTCAAAACAGTTCAATTAGGTTTTAAAAATACATAAATAATTCATTCTGATTGAAAAATCATTAACCAGCTACATCAGCCGCCGATAACACCAGGTAAAAGTTGTTTTAAAATGTTCAACCGGTCTTAGTTGCAAACGAAGGATGGCAAGGGGATGGTAGCTGGATAAAAGGGCAAAGAATTAAAGTACCTGGTGGAACCAATTTTTAATTTCAGTGCTTTATAAATTCAACTTTGACTGACCACTATCACCCAATAGGATGAATATGGTCAGTGTTTTTGGTATCCCGGCATTTTACTTTTATAGTTTAAAAAATTATAGATATGAAAAAGCAAATGACGATTGTTGGACTTAGTATAATAGTTGCTATCTTTTCTTGTAATGAATCCGGCAACAAAAAAACAATGGAAGCTGTTGTAACCAACACCCAGGCAGATGACTCTTTATTAAATTCAGCCCGCAATTTTTTTAAACCATTGCCAGCCGTTGCAGATAATAAAAACAATGAAGTTACTGAGCCAAAAGTTAAGCTTGGCAAGTTGCTTTATTATGATACCCGTCTTTCCAGAACCGGGAACAACAGTTGTAATTCCTGCCATAACCTTGCAAATTATGGAGTAGATAATAAAATCACTTCCACAGGAGATGCAGGAAAACAGGGTAGTCGTAATTCGCCGACTGTTTTTAATGCGGCACTACACAATATGCAATTTTGGGATGGACGTGCAAAAGATGTAGAAGAACAGGCAGGTATGCCTATTCTAAATTCTGTTGAAATGGCTATTCCGCATAAAGGGTTTTTAATAGAAAGATTGAGTACCATTAAGCCATACCCTGATATGTTTAAAGCAGCATTTCCAGGAGAGCCCAAGCCTCTTACATATGATAATTTACAAAAAGCCATTGCAGCTTTTGAACGCACATTGCTTACACCTTCCAGGTTTGACAAATTTATGCAGGGTGATATGAATGCAATTACTCCAGAGGAAAAAGAAGGCCTTAAAGTATTTATTGCATCCGGTTGTATTAGTTGCCATAGTGGAGTAGGCATAGGTGGAGGAACTATGCAGAAGTTTGGAGTAGTAACTGATTACCGTACTCTAACGCACAGTACATCCAATGATGAAGGGAGGAAAGCAGTAACCAAAAACACAGGCGATAAAGACGTGTTTAAAGTACCCGGATTGCGTAATGCTTCAGGAACCTTCCCCTATTTTCACGATGGAAGTATTGCAAATCTCGATTCTGCTGTAATAATTATGGGAAAGGCTCAGTTAAACAAAACCTTTTCAGTTGCAGAAGAGAAGCAAATTGTTGCTTTTTTAAATTCATTATCAGGCGATGTAAACCCGGATGCAAAAACATTTCCACAAGAACTGATGCAAAAATAAATCGCTATCATTTTCATTTTTAATATAGTAAGCAGCAACGCCTCACTATATTGGATGTTGCTATGAAAAAAAGTTCTTTTAAAACTCTTTATCAAGGAATTGGAATTGATCTTTTGGAAATGAAATTGGTATTTTATACTACAAGAAGAACATAGTAAGAAGCATAATTTCTCTTCTTTCAACTTTTTGTTTAGCTAAAAATAGTATTCATTTTGTCCAGGCTTTGCTCTAATCCAATTTGTGCAAAGTTGCTAATTGTACCAAAGTCAGCATACTCTGTAACTGTCATTTCTGTTTTATTTTTTGCAACTTCTTTGAAAGTCACAACTGTTTTAATGTCTATAGGAAAGTCTGGCGGCATACCTACTTTCACAGGGTCGGTTTTATTACCTTCTTTGTCAGGTAAGCTCTGAATAAACTCAATTTCTTGTAAAGGAATAATTTTTATGTACTCCCAAACAGAATAAAATTCCTGTCCACCCATTTCTTTTGGTGCTTTCATACTGACTATGGACTTACCACCTACCCGAAAGTCAATTTTTGCTACAGGAGATGTAAAATGTTTTGGGCCCCACCAACGCTTTACAAGTTCAGGGTCTACCCAAACTTGCCAAACCATTTCAATGGGGGCATTAAAGGTCCTGGTAACTTCTATTTGTTTTGCCATATTTGTTATTTTTTATCCTTTAAGCATTTTTAAGAGTTTCAATATCAAATTTTTTCATTTTCATAAATGCCTGAACAACTCTTTGTCCGTTTTCCGGATTCGACATAAGTTCACCCAATATAGTTGGGACTACTTGCCAGGATAATCCGAACTTATCTTTACACCATCCGCAATTGCCTTCCTTGCCTCCGTCAGCAATGAGTTTGTACCAATAATGGTCAATTTCTGTTTGGTCTTTGCAAGGAATAACAAAGGAAACAGCCTCGTTGAACTTAAAGTTATCCCCTCCATTTAACCCCATAAAAAATTGCCCATTGAGTTCAAAATTTACAACCATTCCTGAGTCGTTATTGATTTTTGAATTCGGGAAAATTGTGCAGTAAAAATCTGCTGCTGCTTTGGCTTCACCATCAAACCATAAGCAAGGATACATTTGCTTTGTCATTTTTTTGATTTTGATTTTGTTTTGATTTTTATTTTTTGGGTCTGCATGTCATTTAATAAATCATCGATTGCTTCAAACCTGTCTTCCCACATTTTTCGATAAGGCTCTAACCAATCATTTACCTCTGTTAATTTTTTCGGTTCAATTGTGTAATAATAGTCCCTCCCTTTAATATTAAGAGAAAGCAGCCCACATTCTGTTAGTATTTGTATATGTTTTGAAATGGCTTGCCGGCTTATATCAAAGCAGTCAGCAACATTGTTAGGTGTCATTGGTTTTTTTGCAATCAACCCGATTATTTCTCTTCTTGTCGGGTCTGCTATGGCTTGAAAAACATCTCTCCTGATTTCCATTTTTTTAATTATTTGCTACCATCTGGTTGCAAATAGAAGTGCAACTATTTGATTGCGCAAATTTATCTGTATTATTTTTTTGAAGAAGCCAGAATTTTATTCTTTGCAGGTCTTCCCCGCTCCCCCCTTTAGGCGCGAGGTTATTGTTAGTTAAATTATCCAAAGCGTCCACTGGTGCTATCCTTTAGAAGAAAATTGTGACAACAGGGTTCAGGCAGAAGCTTACACCACCAATGGAACTTTGTTCAGTAAAAATAGTAACAATGAACTTTTAATTATAAATTTGGCAAGAGGTCAGGGTAGACGAAATTCTATTTCCGGCATTGTATAAATGCGGGGCCCGTAGCAAACATCCTAAAAACACAGAACCCAATTTATTTTATGAAAGAAATAATTTTAAATGATGGCAATAAGATTCCTATAGCAGGTTTTGGTACATACAAGGCAAATGAGGAAGAGGGAGTTCAATCCGTTATTAATGCTTTAGCCAATGGGTATCGTTTGATTGATACTGCAGCTAAATATGAAAATGAAGAGGCTGTAGGAAAAGGGATAAAGGCAAGTGGTATTCCCAGGGATGAAATTGTGGTTACCACCAAATTATGGAGAGAAAATTTAGGTTACGAAACTGCTAAAACCGCTTTTGAAGAATCTCTCAACAAACTGGGCCTGGACTATATTGACCTGTACCTGGTGCACTGGCCAGCCAATGCCAGGAACTATAAAAACTGGCAGAATACCAATGCCGAAACCTGGCGTGCCATGGAGGAATTACAAGCCGAAGGAAAGATTAAATCCATTGGTGTAAGCAACTTTTGGCAAGAACACCTGGAGGCGCTTTTTGAGACAGCAAAGGTAATTCCTGCGGTTAATCAAATTGAGTTCCACCCCGGCTACTGGCAACCGGAATTAACTGCCTATTGTAAAAAGAAAGGGATTGCAGTTGAGTCATGGTCGCCTTTGGCAAGAGGTAAAGTATTTGGCAATGATGTTTTAGAAGAAATAGCAAATGCTCATAACAAATCTGTTTCTCAAATTTGCCTGCGCTGGATAATTCAGCACGATGTGATTGTGATTCCAAAATCGAATACGCCAAAAAGAATTAAAGAAAATATCAACCTGTTCGATTTTGAATTGACAGAAATAGAAATGAAACAAATCAATGACCTTCCTGAGATGGGTTTCAGCGGAGAATTACCTAATATCTGGCCAGACAGGATTTGAAATAAGTGAATAAAACCAGTCACACTTAAATAAAGAAAAGGAAAAAAGGTTGCCGTATTTTTCATGTCCCGGCGGGCAATGTCATTAAGTGCTTTGGTGGCGCAGGCCGGACAAACACGCGAATTGCGAAGCAATCATGAACACCAATAAAAAAATAAATATAGCGTGAATAACTGATCGGGTTGTCCTTGAACTTTTTGGTTACTTTTTCTTTCAAGAGAAAAAGTGACAAGCAAACCCTCTGTACAGACTACTACTTATCATGTTGGCATAAAACAAACATTGTAGATTGAGCTCAAACGGCGGTAAGCTCTACCAGTATTTAGTTAATATTTATTTCCTTTTTGTCTTGATACAAAAAGTAACAAAAAAATCAAGGCTGCATAAAAAAAGCTAAAAATTGCAATGATCGTCTAAAATGAAATGAGC
>JAUZOE010000023.1 GCA_030706605.1 Bacteroidota bacterium | reverse complement strand
TATTTGCAGGGAATCCCGGCTCAGAGATAACGGTATACCCAAATCCGATCATAAACGGAGTAATCAATATTCAGATGCATAACCAGGTAGCGGGATTGTATGAAATAAAAATAATCAATCCCTTAGGTCAGGAAATTATATCGAAGAAGATTGTCCATGCTGGCGGCAATATTACCCAAACGATAGAATTAAATAACCGTTCAGCCAAAGGAGTTTATCAAATCAAAATCATAAAACCTGATGGAACTGAACAGGTTGAAAGGGTACTGAATTAATAGGATATATAATAATTGAAAAAGGCAAAATAACCGCTTGCAGGTACTTAAGCGGTTATTTTTATATAATAGCATCCCCCTTTCTTCGAAAGCCAAAGCAGAAAAACCGCCCGATTATAGTTTCTAATTGAGGTAAATTAATTGGAATCAATCTTTCCAAATAACGTAAATATATCCACATCTTATATTTAATTACTTCATTTATACTCTATAAACAACTTTTGGCACAATTATGTGTAAGTAATAGAAAAACATTTTATATGAAAAAATATTTAATAGTAATAGCAGGAATATTTCTGCTGTCAAGTTGTGTTGCAAAAAGGTACTTAACCCAATCCCAGGAGAGAGTTGCTTCTTTGCAAGAAGATAGTTCTCACCTGGCTGGCCGTGTTGCTGATATGCAAAATAATATTACAGAACTTCAAAATAATATTACAGGACTCCAAAATCATATTTCAGTTTTAAAAGATAGTGTTGGAGACCTGGAACAGAAAATGGCATATCTTAATAATCAGAATAATCAACTTGGGAAACTAACGGCTGAACAACAAAGTAAATTGACACAAAGTCAAAAAGATTTACTAATGCAGCAACAAAGATTACAACAACTTCAAGATTTGTTACAACAACAAAAAGCCCAGTCAGAGAATTTGAAAAATAAGATGACTGAGGCATTGAAAGGATTTAATTCCAATGATCTTTCTGTATATCAAAAAGATGGAAAAGTATATGTTAGTCTTTCAGAAAATTTATTATTCCCTTCAGGTAGCGCCGTTGTGAATCCAAAGGGTGTGGATGCATTGTCTAAGCTTGCTGCAGTGCTTAATCTCAATCCGGATGTATCTATAAATATAGAAGGGCATACCGATAGTATTCCCATTAGGGGGAAATACCAGGACAATTGGGATTTAAGTACTGCCCGTGCTAATTCTATAGTTCGTATTCTTGTAAATAATTATAAAGTGAATCCAAAAAGTGTTACTTCATCAGGTCACAGCTATTTTGAACCTGTAGCATCCAATTCTACAAAAGAAGGAAGAGCAAAAAACAGGAGAACTGAAATTATCCTTTCACCTAACCTGGAAGAAATGTACAAGCTCCTTGAAAGGTAACATGGCATAATTATTTGCTTACAAAGAATTGGTATTTTACTGGAAAAATAAGAGGCCGTCTCAATTATGATGAGACGGCCTCTTATTGTAAAAACATTTATCCTGTAAATCACAGGAATTTGCTTTAAAACCAGTAATTTTTATTACAGGGGTCTTACCCAAATATTTCTGAAACTAATAGGTTTACTTTTGTCACCATGCGCCTGTAATTTAATTGGGGCAGGACCATGGGCAGCACCTTCATAAGTAGCGATGCCAACATACCTGGTGGGCCCTTTTAGTTCAACATTATTTTGTATTAAAATGCCATTAAAAAAAGCAGTAACACGTGCAGGAGTCTTTAATGATCCATCTTCATTAAAACGGGGAGCAGTCCATATCACATCATAAGTTTGCCAAACTCCGGGAGGGAAATTAGCATTAACCAATGGGGGATATTGTTTATAAACGCTACCGGCCTGTCCATTTACATAAGTGGGGTTATTATAGTTATCTAAAATTTGTAATTCATAACCTGCATCTCCTTTCCCTAAAGAGGCGAGAAACAATCCACTATTACCACGACCCTGGCCTGAACCTTCAATATCTTTTGGCTCTTTCCATTCCAGGTGGAGTTGATAATCTTCGAATGACTGTTTGGTTTGGATATTACCTGATTTTTTGTTAACTGTAATGATTCCGTTTTTTACAATCCAGTCAGCTTGTTTGGTTGTGTCATTTGCCAAAACCCATTGGTTTAAATTACTGCCATTAAATAAAATAATTGCATCTGAAGGAGCATTTCCACAGGTTTTGCCAGGAGTGACTACTTTAGGTACCGGAGCAAAAAACTCAGTATCTTCAGGTTTCATAGTTTGTTGTGCTTCAGCACCTCCAATTCCCATAGCCACAAATGCAAGTAGTGTAAATAGTTTCTGTTTCATATCAATTTGATTGTTTTAATAAATAATTCCTAAAAGTAAAACTTCCCTGATGAAACTATATAATTTTTTTTGAGTTGGATAATATTTTCTGATTAGATTAACTCAATATTATTGAGTTAATAGTTTGTCTCAATCTATAGGGTAAAAGGAATACAAAAAATAATAAGAATAAAACTTGCTCAAATAATATCTGTATTCTAGAAATATTGTAATCGATGCTATTTGTTACTATTTAAAAAATCTATTTAGAAATATTATTTTAGTTTTTGAAATTTTTTGATTTTAGTTCCTCTTTTATAAATCACCCTTTTGACCATACCCGGTATCTGCCATATCAGGAATATCTTCTGCCTTGTAAGCTCCTGCATCTAATTTCTTTTTAGTTTCTTCAAAGGCTTTTAAAGTAATATCAGTATCCTCGTCAGAATGTGCAGCGGTAGGAATTAGCCTAAAAATAATTTGTCCTTTTGGAATAACCGGGAAAACCACCACAGAACAAAAAATATTATAGTTTTCCCGCATATCCATTACCATGCCTGTTGCTTCAGGTAAATCTCCTTTCATAAATACGGGTGTCACCTGGCTATTTGTGGTACCAATATCAAATCCTTTTTCTCTTAATCCATTTTGAAGCTTATTTACAATATGCCATAAATTTTCACGCAGTTCAGGAATTGTCTTAAGCATTTCCATTCTTTTTATCATGCCTTCAACAACTACAAGAGGCAAGCTTTTAGCATAAATTTGCGAACGTACATTGTATCTTAGAAAGGTTAATATGCTCTTTGGACCACTGATAAAAGCGCCAATACTTCCCATACTTTTTACAAAAGTGCTAAAGTAAAGATCAACATCATTCTGGCAGCCTTGTTCTTCATCTGCGCCCGCGCCTGTGGGGCCCATAGCTCCGAAACCGTGAGCATCATCAATCAATAAACGAAAATTATATTTTTTCTTTAACGCAGCTATTTCTTTTATCTTTCCCTGGTTACCACTCATGCCAAATACTCCTTCTGTTATCACCAAAATTCCGCCTCCGTTTTTATCGGCCATCTTAACAGCGCGTTGCAATTGCTTTTCGCAATCTTCTACATCATTATGTTTATACGTGTAACTAAATCCAATATGTAGGCGAACACCATCAACAATACAGGCATGTGCTTCAGCATCATACACAATAACATCACGACGTGTTACCAATGAATCTATACAACTCATGATTCCCTGGTACCCGAAATTCAGCAACATAGCATCTTCCCTGCTTACAAATGCTGCAAGAATTTTTTCCAGTTCTTCATGCATCGCAGTATTGCCACTCATCATTCTTGATCCCATTGGGTTGCCCATTCCCCATTTCGCAGCTGCTTCTGCATCTGCCTTTCTCGTCTCCGGATGATTTACCAGGCCCAAGTAATTATTAAGACTCCAGACAATTTTTTCTTTGCCTCTGAACTTCATGCGGCTACCTAATTCTCCTTCCAGTTTGGGAAATGAAAAATATCCATGTGCTCTTTTGAGGTGAGTACCTATCGGACCCGCATCTTTTGTCATTTTTTCAAAAAGGTCTACCATTTATTGCTATTTAAATATTATTAATGTGCGCAAAAGTACAATATAGAGGCTATAAATTTGTATACAATCTTTAATATGCTTTGATGTTCTTTTTCATTTATTCTCATTTTAACCTAAATTTATTAACTAAAAATTCATCATTCTTATTTACATGTCCCACTTATCTTTACCTAAAAAATATGATTAAAAGAAGTTCTTTTCTATTTGTTTTCATTATTGTATCTAATTTCCTATTGGCCCAGTCGGCCAAAAAATTACAAAAGCCAAAATTGGTTATAGGACTTGTCATTGATCAAATGCGTTGGGATTATTTATATCGTTATAATGATTTGTATGGTTCTGGTGGTTTTAAAAGATTAATTAATGATGGCTTTAGTTGCGATCATACTTTAATTCCTTTTGTGCCTACTTATACCGGTCCGGGACATACTTGTATTTATACGGGAAGCATTCCATCAATTCATGGAATAGTTGCTAATGATTGGTATGACAGTAACACTAAAAAAAATGTTTATTGTACTGATGATTCTACTGTAAATACAATCGGAAGCGAATCTGATGAGGGTAAAATGAGCCCTCGTAATCTTTTGGTTACTACTATCGGGGACGAGCTTCGTCTAAGTACTAATTTTAGAAGCAAAGTAATCGGTATATCATTAAAGGACCGGGCTTCAATATTGCCTGCTGGTCATTCTGCTAATGCAGCATATTGGTTTGATGGTAAAGAAGGCAAATGGATCAGTAGCTCTTATTATCAAAACCAATTACCTGATTGGGTGGTAAAGCAAAATGAAAAAGGATTCCCTGATATTGCGATGTCAAAAGACTGGAATACTTTATTGCCAATTAATAAATATGTGCAGAGTACTTCTGATGATGAAAAATATGAAGACCATATTTCAGGTGATAAAACTGTTACATTTCCACATCATCTTTCACAGATAACTAAAGGTAGATATTCTGCATTCAAATATACTCCTGCTTCCATGGCCTATACTTTTGATATGGCTAAACAAGCGGTTAAAAATGAAAAATTAGGAGTAGATAATTTTACCGATATGCTTACCATAAGTATTTCTACAACTGATTACGTTGGTCATGCCTTTGGACCTAACTCAGTTGAAGCTGAAGATACTTATCTGAATCTTGATAAGGATATTGCTGATTTTTTAAATTACCTGGATGTAACAGTCGGCAAAGGAAACTATGTATTGTTTCTAACCGCAGATCATGGCGTAGAGCATGTTCCGGGATTCATGGAAGAACATAATATTCCGGGCGGAAATTATAGTTCGGAAGAATTGTCTCAAAAATTAAAACAGGAAATTGAAGAAGAAACCGGATTAAAAAATGTGATTATAAAAATCCAAAATAGCCAGGTTTATGTGAATGACGAGGCTTTAAAAAAAGCAGGTAAAGATATAAATACGGTAAACCAACAAATAATTGATTTTTTGAATCGGCAACCAGTTGTGGAATACGCATTTGCTACTAAGGATTTAGCGACAGCTACAATACCCTCACCTATAAAATGTATGCTGATCAATGGATATAATCCAAAACGCAGTGGGCAGATTGGGTTTATTTCTAACCCGGGATATATTTCTGAGGGGAGTTCCGGTACTACACATGGTGCCTGGAATCCTTATGATGCGCACATTCCATTAATATGGTTTGGTACTAATATTAAACCTGGTAAAACAACCCAAAAAACTTATATGTCTGATATAGCGCCGACTATAGCGGCACTTCTAAACATACAGATGCCGAGTGGAAATGTAGGAGAAGTGATAGAGAAAGTAATGGAATAATTGGCAATTGATGACTTGGAAATTATTCAGGGAAATTAAACTCAATGTTATTATTTTGTTGATCAGGATCATATGGGTTTTGCCTCGGTAATGAAGGGCTTAATTAATTAATTAATCTCATGGCCATTCACGTCCAGTACAGGCATAGGTTGTCCATCTTTTGGAATGTAAAATTTATGCTTTTCAATGATGATCCGGTTGTCATATAGTTCAAAATCGAAAAGACCGGAATGAATAAAATTGACTTTATCAAGTGTGAGAAAACTTTCAGGGATATTCTTTAATTCAAAAAGAAAAGTGCCGTTTTCTTCATAGAATTTAATAGAATATTTTTTATGTTCAGCATCAGGTAATGAGATAATTACATTGTTATCCTTGCCGGTATATACATGTTTAGACGGGATAAACCATGTTTGTACGGGCACCGGTACCGGTATAACTTTTTCCTGTACTTTTTCCAATACTTCAGATTTTGATGTATCGAGGACAGGTTTTTGGGATTGAGTAAACAGGTAAGTACCTCCTTCAAATGAAATAAACAAACGATAATATTGCGATGGAATAAACTCTTTAGTATCGGCGAAGCCATTGGTGTTTGCATTTACATTGAGTACACTTCCAATAGTCTTAAAATTTTTCATACTATCTGCCGATCTTTGAATATTAATGTTAGTGGCAGTTGTGTAAGGATTTGTCCATGAAATTAACACTTTTTTTCCGAGCTGTGTTACGGTAATTTTTGGTAATGTGTCCTGCGCAAAAGAGATTTTTTGCAAAGAAAAAAATAGTGCCAGCGTCAATAGTAATCTGTGCATAAAAATTAAGCGAAGCTAAATGTCTTTTTTTGAAACACAAATATAACCTCTTGTTAAAGAAACATAATCGATAAAGCATATTATACGTGTTGTCTTGTGCACGTTTTGTTACTTTTGAACGCATTAATTTACTGTTTAAAATATTTTTGTCATTAAGGCGTTAAATGCATAAAATAACCTTAATGTGCTGTCCGTGTCTTTATTAATTAATGGGAGTGAATGAGTCGCATTTTAATTTTAAAGCATGATTCGTAATCGTTATTAATTTTTTTTATTTTCTGAGTTTAGCAGGGTAATAATATAGATAAAGTTTGTAAGTCTGAAAAGGTAGTTCACGTAAATAGGCTAGTTTGGTATCCCCAATTTATCAAGTTATAAAACAGGAAATAGATTTAAAAAATAATTCTTTAATTTTAATTACTCAAATAAAACAATTCCCTGATTATGATCGTAGAAAAAAATGGATTTATTCACCATGTATTTTTTTGGCTAAGGAATTCTGATAGCAATGAAGACCGTAATTTGCTTATTGGAGGTTTAAAAAAACTTTCTTTGGCACATACTATTAAAGATTATCATATCGGTGCACCTGCAGATACAAATCGAGAAGTGATTGACAGTTCTTATTCTGTTTCGTGGTTATTATTATTTCAAAATAAAGAAGATCAGGATATCTATCAGACAGATCCTATACATTTAAAATTCATCGAAGACTGTGCACACTTGTGGAAAAAAGTAGTGGTTTATGACACCGTTGATGTAGGGGTATAACTAATGTGTTACCTGCACCTGTCTCTCCCATTTAATGTCTGTTTTTTCGCAAAAAAATATAATAAAATTTACTTTAATGGTTGATAAGAAAGTGCCAGGAAAAAATTTCTGATGTGCATTATTCAAGATTATTTTTTTTAGTTGAAAATCCGATGATTCTATTTTTAATAAGTCAATTTTCTTAGCGATGATTCAATCCTTTCAAATTTGGCTAAACCAATGAAAACAATGAAAAACCTGAAGGGTACGTCTCTTCTTATTAGCAGGACTGCAAGTTTTATAATTATTATTGCAGGCAGTATTGCATTGGTTGATTGGACTTTTAATCTTTTTCTCCTAAAAAGGATATTCCCTTTTTCAGGCGTCATCATGCGGTTCGACACTGCTCTTTGTTTTATACTTAGCGGATTAAATCTTTACCTGTTGGAAGTTAAGAACACGAACAGGTTGCAACCCAAAATGATTAGGATCATTTGTTCATGGGTTATTTTGATTGTCGGTTTACTTTCCTTCTCTCAATATATTTTAAATTGGCATTTAGGAATCGATGAACTCATGTGGGGTAAAACATCCGGCATTCATAATTCTTATTTTTCTGATCAGATGAGCCTGATTGGATCCTTGAATTTTACACTATTGGGTCTTATTTTCCTAATGCTTGGCAGGAGAAAATATAATTGGATCATATATTCCATGCTGGTTGTAATGATTCCCGGGACTATATTAGTAGTACTAAATAATCTTTTTGGTATTAGCTTTTTAAAAGCGATTCAGTTGAGTGTTCCCACTTCTATGGAAGCGGCATTGTTATTTACTATATTATCTATAAGTATTTTTTTCAGACAAGAACTTGGGTTTCTCCAGTTATCTTTTGTAAAAAAAATAACCATTTTCTTTGTGGCGCTCATTCTGTTTCGCAGTTGCCTGTTTTTTGCCGTTAATAAGAACAATGAAAAGGCTGCCGAAACATATAAAAGTGAGGAGCAGACTCACCAGGTTGTTTTTCTCATGGAACAATTAAATTCCATATCTGATGAAATACAAAGTGGGGTAATGAATTATATTATAACTGGCAGTGAAAATGATTCTTCTTTTATAGCTCCTCTTTCAGCAAAAACAGATCTTGTAATTGCACGGCTCAGTAAGTTGTCAAGAAATAATGCTGACCTGAATCAAAGAATAGATTCTCTTGGGAGGTATCTTAAATCTTATATCAAATTTCAAAATGAATTAGTAGCAATTCGAAGAGAGGAAGGTTTTGAATCGGCAAGAAAAGAAATGCTGGGAAGCAGGGAAAAACTTTTACTAAAGAATGTTCATTCTTTAGTAAATGAAATGGAGCAGGAAGAAAATTATCGTGTTGCCAAAAACAAATTGATTAGTGAATTAAGTATTCAAAACTCATCAAAACTTTTTACACTATTCCAGGTTATTGCTTTCTTGCTATTATTAATAGCTCTTAGAATGATTTATAATAATTCCCGAAAAAGGAATAAGATCGAAGAAGCGCTTAACAATAGTTTAAAAGATACATCTGATTACAGGTATGCATTGGATGAATCATCCATCCTGGTAATTACCGATAAGAATGGAATTATCAGGCAGGTAAATGATAATTTTTGTAAAATTACTCAATACACACGGGAGGAATTGATAGGGCAGGATCATCGTATTATTAATTCCGGTTATCACACTACTGAATTTATGCGTGATCTATGGGTGACCATACATAATGGAGAAGTATGGAAAGGCGAAATGAAAAATAAAGCCAAGGACGGAACTTCTTTCTGGCTGGATACGACAATTGTGCCTTTTATGGACGAGCATGGCAAGCCGTATCAATTTGTTGCTATTCGTTCAGATATTACTGAACGAAAAATATTGGAAGATGAAATAAAACAATTGAACCGTGAACTGGAGCAGAAAGTAAAAGACCGAACAGAAGAATTAACTATAAAGGAAAATCAACTGCGGTCAATATTTAATTCTGTTGCAGATATTATTTTTGTTTTAGATGTCGAAGAAGATGAAAATTTTCGGTATTCTTCGGTAAACCCTGCATTTGTAAAAACCACTGGTCTCGATTATAGCCAGGTAGTTGGTAAAAATGTTTTTGATGTCATTCCTAAAGAATTATTGGATAGTGTAATCCAGAATTACAAAGAAGCCATTCGTACTAAAGAAATTGTTCGTTGGGAAGAAACTTCTGATTATCCAGCCGGTAAACTTATTGGCGAAGTAAGTATTGTTCCTATTTTTGATGACGCGGGTAATTGTTTACGCCTGATAGGATCAATTCATGACCTCACCGAAAGAAAAAGAGTAGAAAAAGCACTCGCAAAAAGTGAAAATTATCTTCGTACCATTATACACGCGGAGCCGGAATGTGTAAAGTTATTGGATAGAAATGGAACTTTACAAGACATGAACCCTGCAGGACTTACTATGATAGAAGCAGACAGCCTCCAGCAAGTAAAAGGGAAATCAGTACTCGGAATAGTGGATAGCATTTACAGAGAACAATTTAATAAATTGATCGAAAATGTATTTGAAGGGATGCCGGGTGAAATGGAATTTGAAATAACAGGGTTGAAGGGTACTAGACGTTGGTTGGAAATGCATACGGTCCCCTTATTAAATGATGAAGGACAAATTATTTCACTTTTAGGCGTGACCCGAGATGTTACAGAACGAAGAAAAACAGAAGAAAATCTGAAAGAAAGCTTGCTTCGCTACGAAATTGTGAGTAAAGCTACAAAGGATGTTATATGGGAATGGGATTTGAATACTAATATCGTAACCCGCAATGATATGTTCATTAATTTATATGGTTATTCAAAAAAACAGGTAAAAAATAATCATGACTGGTTGTTAGAGAATATCCATCCTGATGATAAAGAGAAATTCATAATGAACATAAAAAATTGCCTTGAAAATAAACTTGAATATTGTCAGGATGAATATCGCCTTCGTGCAGCTGATGGCTCATATAGAGATGTTTACGATCGTGCATTTGTACTGTTTGATGAACAGGGTAACCCTTCGCGAATGATTGGCGCTATGACCGATTTAACAGATAAAAAAATTCTTGAAAAAGAATTGTCTGAACAAAGATTAAAACAGCAACAATTGATAATGGGTGTTGCCATTGAGTCCCAGGAAAAAGAAAAAAATGAATTAGGAAAGGAACTTCATGATAATATTAACCAGATACTAGCTACCGTAAAAATATATCTTGGTATGTTAAAGTCTTCAAGGGATTTACCAGAAGAAGATCTGTTGGGTAAAAGCTATGATTATGTAAACCTGGCAATGGATGAATTACGCAAATTGTCCCATTCATTAGTAGCGCCATCACTAGGAAACATAGGCCTGGAAGAAGCATTGGAGGGACTGGTCAATGATGCAAAATTAATTAATAAATTAAAGGTACAATTGTCGGTTGATGAAAAGTATAAAACCCAGGATATTGACAAAAACGTAGAGCTCATGTTTTATCGCATTGTACAGGAACAACTTAACAATATTTTCAAATATGCCAACGCGACCAATGTTATAATCCGTCTTAAAAAGGAAAATAATAACCTCGTTTTATCTATAAATGATAATGGCGTAGGGTTTGATGTTTTGGAAAAAGTAAGCGGTATCGGCCTGAAAAATATTAATAACAGGGTAATGTTTTATTCGGGAAATATGAATGTAGTTTCCGCGCCCGGAAAGGGCTGTACGCTTAAAGTGGCTGTTCCGGTTTGTGCTGTATCCTGATGTGACCAGTTTTAGGGTACTGAAATCAATATTGTATCTTTTTCAGATAATTTAGCGAAGGGTATTCAAATTTTTTCTGTTTTTTATATGGATTTTTTTAAAAAATTGCTACTTCTCGTTTGTTTGAATATCTGTTAAAATGATTGTAATAATTTTCTGATAAATTTTGTAGAGGAAATTTGTTTTCTTAATCTTCTGAATAAAAGTTTATTTCCTCTAGCCCTTTATGGTAATATTTATCGACTTTGATGCTGCAACTATTAGAGTAAAAATATAGAAGGCATAAAAAGAGCTGTCGCGACTATCGGACAGCTCTTTAATTTTTTAGAAAAGCTTAAATGATTTTATTTTATCCTAAATAGGCTTTTAATGCACTGCTGTATCTTGCTTTCTGCAAACGCTTGATAGCTCTTTCCTTAATCTGGCGAATGCGTTCTTTTGTCAGATCGTATTTTTGACCAATTTGTTCAATGGTTACACCATTTTCACCATCAAGCCCAAAATAGGCATTTACAATTTCTGCTTCGCGTGGACTAAGTGATTTTAAAACACGGCGAATTTCATCTTTCAATGAATCATGCATTACATCTTCATCAGTTTCCCCAGGTCCTTTTAAAAGATCTCCCATTGCTACATCTTCTGCCTCATGTACAGGTGCATCTAATGATGTATGGCGGGTATTACTTTGGAAAATATTATTAATTTCTGTTTCACTCATTTCAAGAATTTCAGAGAGTTCTTCAGTAGAAGGTTCTCTTTCATGTTCCTGTTCAAAAGCCATATAAGCTTTATTAGCTTTATTATAAGTGCCAATTTTGTTTTGTGGCAAGCGGACTAATCTGCCCTGCTCTGCCAACGCCTGTAGTATAGATTGGCGAATCCACCACACAGCGTACGAAATAAATTTGAAACCTTTAGTTTCATCAAAGCGTTGTGCCGCTTTAATTAATCCGAGATTACCCTCGTTAATTAGATCACTTAATGATAATCCCTGGTGCTGGTACTGTTTTGCAACTGAAACTACGAAACGTAGATTGGCTGTTGTAAGACGCTCTAAAGCTCTTTGGTCGCCCATTTTAATTTTCTGTGCTAAAATAGTTTCCTCCTCCGGGGTAATCATCCCAATTTTTGAAATTTCCTGCAGATATTTTTCAACCGCTTGCGAATCTCGGTTGGTAATCTGTGTAGCAATTTTAAGTTGCCTCATGTTTTTTTATTGTTAAATAGTTATTAAGCACTTTTAAGACAGTAATGATTGGGGAAATGTTACAAAAGAAATGTTAAGTCCGAAATCTTTAAAACATTTGCAAATTTACAACGCATAATTGGGATTTCATAGCTTTTTGACTATTAAAATTATTGTGATTCAATATTTTAGTTTATTATCCCGCTTTTAACAAATTGAAATTGCATTTTAATAACCTGTTGTTAAAACGCTTAAGCGAAAATGTAAAAATAAATTTAATGTTTTCATTATTAACAAATAAATGAAGAATCCTCTACTTTTATAAAATGATAGAATTTAGGTCAGACACCTTTACAAAACCGTCCCCCGCTATGTTGAATTTTATGTTCAATACTTTAGTCGGGGACGATGTGTTTCACGAAGACCCTGCTACAAATAAATTGGAAAATATGTTGGCAGATATGTTTGGAATGGACGCAGCAGTATTTTGCCCCAGTGGCACCATGACCAATCAAATAGCGATAAAATGCCATACTCAACCAGGTGACGAGGTAATTTGTGAAACTTTAAGCCATGTTTATATTTATGAAGGCGGCGGAATCGCATTTAATTCAGGTTGCCAGGTTAAAACCTTAGTTGGCGACAGGGGGAGAATTACTGATTTACAGGTAATGGAAGCAATCAATTCAAATGATATTCATAAAGCCCAAACCCGGTTGGTATGCCTTGAAAATACCAGTAACAGAGGTGGAGGAAGTTGTTATGAATTAAATGAAATTCAAAAAATTAAAGAAGTATGTCTAAAAAATAACCTAAAGTTACATTTAGATGGTGCCCGTTTGTTTAATGCTCTTGTAGAGAGGGGAGGAAAGCCAAAAGAGTATGGAGAAATTTTTGATAGTATCTCCATTTGCCTTAGTAAAGGTTTGGGGGCTCCAGTGGGCAGTGTTTTGCTGGGCAAAAAAGAATTTATTCAAAAAGCAAGAAGAATCAGAAAAGTTTTTGGTGGTGGAATGAGACAAACAGGCTACCTGGCGGCCGCAGGGATTTTTGCTATCGAGCACAATATTGATCGCCTTGCTGAAGACCACCTTCATGCAAAAAAGATCGCAGACGCATTATTAAAGAAAGATTTTATTGGTAAAATGATGCCGGTAGAAACAAATATTCTCATTTTTGAAGTAAAAGACAGTTATACAGCAAAATCTTTGGCTGAAGCCTTTGAAAAACACAACATACATGTTATGGCTATTTCTTCTACACAAATAAGAATGGTTTTTCATCTGGGTGTAAATGAGGAAATGGTAAAAGAAACGATAAGAGTTATAGGAACGCTATGATACCCAAGAAATATAAAAATAAACTGGTTTAAGGTTTTAAATTTTTTGCTTTGCAATAAATTTATTCAGGATTAGCAAAATCTGGCTGGCAATTATTTTCTGATATATTTCCAGTTTAGTACTTTTCCTTCAGTCAGCCATTCAATCGTAGTAAGTATCCTTTTGTTTCTTGTTTCTTCAGTTTTGGCTTCGTCGATCCATTCGATGTATTCTCTCTTATGTGATGGACTAAAATTGTTGAATATGTTGCTTGCTCTTTTATATTTTACTAATTCTTTTTTTAAAGCTTCAGGCACAATAATTTCAGGCTTTTCTTTATTTTTTTTTCTTTCAGGTAATTTTATTCCATTTTCATTGAGTTTCACGGCTTCCTTTATGAGGCCAATGATTACTTTGTCAGTTGGAAGTTCGCTAAGTTTTTTAATTTTTCCTGCGTGACCCATTGCATTTTTGTTATTGGCTTTTAATGTTTCCGCATCTTTCATTAATTCAGCTTTCCAAAAACCAAAGGAACAGTGATTTTTAAAAGATGCCATGCTGCACATCATTCCTTTATAACTAAAATTAGGGAATCCCCATTTAATGGTTTCTTCAACCTTTGGACATCCTGTATGAACCAGTTCTCTCAGATGAATTAAAATAGGTTTGGCAAAATTTGCAGATTTTGAAATGTATTCATCTACCTGTTTAATTTTATTTCCCATATTTTAATGAGTTAATTTGATTGCCTGGATTTTACAATTTGGTATAAAAATAAAATATTTAAAACAAAAAAATAGCACAAAAAAGATGTGCTATTTTTTAATATTTTTTTAAAATGGAGCAATTATCAATTAAAATTACCTGCCCTGACTCCAACTCCTTGCTCTCCTGAAACCACTGTGTGATGCAGGTTTTCGGTTCATTGGATTTTTGGGTGCAACAGGTGTTTGCACAAATTGCATAGTACTCGCAAAAGGATGCCCTTCCACAACAGGAATCGTTTGATCAATTAATTTGTGGATATCCCTTAAGAATGCTCTTTCTTCCATATCACAAAACGAAAATGCTGATCCTGAATTGCCTGCACGTCCTGTACGACCGATTCTGTGGACATAAGTTTCAGGTATATTAGGTAATTCAAAATTGATAACATGACTTAGGTCATCAACATCAATTCCGCGGGCAGCAATATCAGTAGCTACCAACACACGAATCTTTCCTTCTTTGAAGTTTGTCAAAGCCTTTTGCCTGGCAGCCTGTGTTTTGTTTCCATGAATGGCATCTGCTTTAATATTAGCACGATACAATTCTTTTGCAATTTTATCAGCTCCATATTTTGTCCTGGTAAATACCAGTGCGTTTTGGATGGCATTATCTTTCAAAAGATGGATTAATAATTGCCTTTTATCATTTTTTTCGACAAGAAAAATGTGTTGATCTACATTTTCCGCAGTAGACGAAACTGCTGCTACTTCTACTCTTACAGGATTCGTTAAAATAGAAGCGGAAAGTTTTGTAATTTCCGGTGGCATAGTTGCAGAGAAAAATAAAGTCTGTCTTTTTTCAGGCAGTCTGGCAATAATTTTTTTCACATCGTGAATGAAACCCATATCTAGCATTCTGTCAGCTTCATCAAGCACAAACATTTTTATGTTTTGCAGGTTCACAAATTTTTGATTAATAAGATCCAATAATCTTCCGGGTGTTGCAATCAGAATATCTACACCACGTCGTAATTCATTCGTTTGGTGAAATTGTGAAACGCCACCAAAAATCACTGCATGTCGCATTCCTGTATGCTTTCCGTAAGCTTCGAAGCTTTCATCAATCTGGATAGCTAACTCACGGGTAGGAGTGAGGATTAATGACTTTATGTTATTATTATAAGGGTCTTCTTTTTGTTGTAACAATAAATTCTGAAGGATGGGTATAGCAAAGGCTGCTGTTTTACCCGTGCCTGTTTGTGCGCATCCTAATAAATCCTTTCCCCGAAGAATATGGGGTATTGATTGTTCCTGGATTGGTGTAGGTGATGTATAACCTTCTGTTTCGAGCGCCTTTAATATAGGCGCCACTAAATGTAATTCTTTAAATGTCAATTTAAAATAGTTTAATGTAAATGATAACTTCCCTGAAAACGTTGTGGTTCTTGAAAGTTTGTTTTCAAATATGCTCAGAACCTATGACTTGATGAGCTTTTACCTTTGTGGAAGATTATCCAGTCTGCTAAGTAGGAGTATATAATATGCGCAAATATACATATTTAAATGCGGTAAATTATTTTATGTATATATTATAGTGTTTTTACAGGTGAAATAATTAGAATAGGTCTTTATTCTATTCTACAACTTAAACGAAGAAACCGTTGTTATATTGCTAAAATATTTCATAATCATTCCGGAATGTAGGAATAGGTAGGAATGTAAATTCAAAATTTGATTATGAAGCATTGATATTGCTGCTATCCATCCTAATAAAAAATTTTAAAGAATATTCTGATTTCTGATTTCTGCATACCCACTTTCATATCGACCTGTTTTCTCAGTAATCCGGATTCTAAAAACGATTCCGGTAATAAGGGTATAATCCTTTGTAGGGAAAGGCCATTCCGTTGATAATTTTACTGTATCACTGGATATTCTTGGAAGTATACGCGATATTAATTTCTTCAAACCTATATTTCTTTCCTCCGGATTGGTAAGTTCTTCAAATTTTCCCCAGACGATTACAGATTCCCAATTTGCCATGTTTTCCATTCTGTCAATCTGAAAACAAACATAAGGATTCTTCCTCATCAGTGTGGTTTTTAAGCCTTCAAAAGTGCGTGCATAAATAAATTCACCATCATAAGCATAGCTTATAGGAACTATATAGGTCTTGCCATCTGCACAACAACCCAGTCTCCCAATAACATTTTCCGAAATTACTTTTTCGATTTGCTCATCGTCTAATTTTCCAAACATGGTTTCTTTTTTTGATGAAGTTGAATCCAATTTATGAAAAAAAATCTAACAATAGTGAATAAAAACCATGATATGAAACAGGTTGTAAAATGATGTTTATCATGCAAAATAGTATTTTAAAATATTGCTTGAAACGATTTAGTTTCTGGGGGAAATAAAATTACTCTTAAGTAACATAAGTTGCTGTAAAGAGAGAGGTGTTACTTTATCTTTGTTTTCAAACAAACGAATAAAAGATAATCAATAGTATACATTTTTTAAAATTCGTTTATAGATAAATAATAATTACTCACTAAAAAATATAATAATGAAAGCAAACATGGGAATACTAGATAAGTTGGTAAGAATAATTGCAGCAATAGCTATTGCAATATTCTATTTTACAAATGTTATTTCAGGGACAGTCGCCATTATACTCTTAATTGTGGCAGGTATATTTATCATTACCAGTTTTATTAGCTTTTGTCCCTTATATTCTATTTTTGGAATTTCTACAAAAAAGAATAAAGAGATTGCTCAAAAATGAATTAGGTGCGTGAAATGGGCATTATGCGGCTTAAAACTGAATTCCAGATTCTAACTAGTATCTGTTTATTTTAAATTTTGCAGGTATGCATTTTCCCGTTTTTTTACGATGATCGGTTGTGCAATATTAATTAATGCTACCATGGATTGAATAAAATATTGCTATTCGATTTAATAAGATTTATGGCCTCTCCAGGAGCCTTATAGATTTTATGAATTTGATTGCTGTATATCTAACCTGAAACCTTTGCAGGTTATTCATTTGTCAGAATAACCTGCAAAGGTTTTTTCTCTTGCTGCTTTCTGAAATGTATCGCACTCATTGATAATATCACTTAATTTGAAATGGTCTGTAATTAATTGTTTTGAATTGAGTTTTTGAGACAGAATAGTTTTAAGCAACAAGAGACAAATATTGACCGTTGTATACTAATGCTTTGATAATATGATCATTTGAAAGTGCAACCAGCCTTCTTTGTTGTTTTTGATTAATGATTTTTATCAATTATCCAGTTGTTTCAGTATTTTTTTAATTGTTATCTACTTGCAAAAGAATTTAGCCTATTTTTTATAATTGCTAATAGAATACAAAAGACATTAACAGGCCAAGCACAATTAAAATACTAAAACTTGTAATTAATTGCCGACGAATGGATTTGCTTGAAAGCGAAATTCCATATATCATTTTAAGTAAATTGTTACTGGTGACAGCGTTAATTACTGCTATTACAATTACAGTATTTTCAATATTCCATTTGCTTTGAAACAGGTTTAAGATGAAAGGATCAATGTCTGTAACACCTACAACAAAGGAAAGCAAATTAATACCACCTGTTCCGTAGCTTTCCGTTACCATGCTGGTAATGATAGCAAAGAAAATAAAAAGGGTGGCGAAAAGCAGAGCAGTTTTAAATTCCAGTGGGTTGTTGTTATTGGGTTGAAAAGTTTTCGTGTCTGCCTGCATTTTTTTGCCGCTCTGAAATTTTAAAAAGTATAATGCCAATACTGAGGATACCACTACGAAAATGCCGAAGAATGGTGCTAATTGCATAGCGATGTTCTTATTAAAGAATAAAGCCAGCAGGAACAACCTTACATACATCATGGTGGTGGCAAGGATGATAGCCGCCACTACTTTATTATTCTCGGTCAATTCTTTGCTTTTCCTGGCCAGGATGATGGTGGTGGCCGTACTGCTGTACATGCCTCCCAATATGCCGGTAAGGACAATCCCTGAATTGGGGAACACAAATTTTTTGAGTAGGTAACTGAAGTATGAAATACCTGATACTGCAACAATCGCAAGCCAGAATTTATAAGGAGAAAAATTTAAAGTTGTGGATATGGTTTTGTTAGGAAGTAAAGGAAGAATGACTCCGGCAAGCAGCAAAAATTTGCCCAGTGTGATGAACTCATCATTACCAAACTTTTCTGAGAATTGAAAAAGGGTTTCTTTCAATTCTGTTATTACCAGTACAGATATTACAATTAAAAGTACCAGCCAATTTGGTTGTGTATAGATTAATGGTGCAAGACAATAAGTGATAAGAGCAATGACAATCGAAGTGATACCAAATTTTTTCTTAACAACAATTTTCTGATAGTAATAAATTGACAGTAAAATAATGATGGCCAGCCCACCTCCCAAAAAGGGTATCATAGTTTGCGGGGCAATAATATAAAGGAGGAACCCGAAGATTCCGATCAGTGTAAATGTCCTGTCGGTACCAAAGCGGCTTTCAAATTCCTGTTTTATATAATGCCGCCGCTGCTCCAGACCGATGAGCAAAGAAAATAAAGCAACAAGGAGAAACTTTATAACCGCCGGGGGGATAAGATGCAGTATTTCTTCTTCCATTTTTGGAGGTTGTGCAAGCGGGGTTAAAATTTAATTCAAAATATTTTGCTTTAGCGATTCTGTCGGTTTTTCACAACTTCGTTAAGTTTATTGACACGAACCATAGACTAATTTTTGTTTAAAAGGAGAGGAAGAAAAATCAACTTCAGCCTGCCATTACTGGGGGTCTTCCTCAAGATCATTATGCTCGTCACCACCGAGGCTGTAATAATTATTTTCTTCATCTTCTTCACCAATCTTTTCATCTTCGTCATCCAATTCAGATCCCGGCACATCAAGGTTAATTCCCGGATTACCCAATTCATCATCTTCCTCAAAAGGTTCTTCTTTTTCCTGGCTATAAATATCATCTTCTTTTTTATAAATTGGTATAGGGAATTTTTCATCTTCCCCGGTATCGTCTTTTAAGTTTTTTATTTTCTTGTCCATATTTTTATATTTTGATTATTGAGAAACAAAGGTAAGTTCAATATATGATTACTTAGTTTCTTTAAATTGACTTAATACTTCAAATGCCAAGGGATATTAACTCTTTATTTTTCCTGCTTAGTTCGCCATCTTCCAAACTCGCATTCATTAGAGTCCTTCAAAGGCACTCATTACTTTTGGCTACCGTTTCACGCAATTACTTATGAGTAATTGAATATCCTCAAGATGCTCTTTATAATTTTTTATTGTTTTCATGACACCTCGGTTTAATTTTTTTTTATTTTTTATAATGCAAATTTGTATGAAATCTAAAAAGAAATGAATGATTGTCATCAAAGAAAATAATGACACTTGTCATTATTTATGTAACGATTTAAAACATTTTTCCGGGTTAATAATTAATGGTTGTTCATAAAATTTTTCGGGAAATTATTTTTAAATTTTCATCAAAGCGATAGAGGTATATTTTGCCTGTATCAATATTCAGGTTAGCAATATCTTCATCACTAATTTTGTCTAACTCTTTAATGATAGCTCGGAGACTATTGCCATGGGCGACAATTAATACATTTAAACCTTTTCTCAATTCTGGCAAAATAAAGGAACGGAAATAAGGCATCACACGGGCCGAAGTATCCTTGAGGCTTTCGCCTCCGGGCGGAGCAATATCAAAACTCCTTCTCCAGATATGCACTTGTTCATCTCCATATTGTTTCGCTACCTCCGCTTTATTTAGCCCTTGTAGATTTCCATAATTCCTCTCATTCAGGGCCTCATTTTCAATAACGGGTATGTGCTTATTTTTATGCATATTCAGAATGATGTTCAGCGTATCTATAGCCCGCCTTAGTTTTGAGGCATAAGCCACATCAATTTTATAATCTTTCAACTTAACTGCTGCTCGCTCTGCTTCTTTAATACCTTGCTCACTCAAAGACACATCAATCCAACCGGTAAAACGATTTTCGAGGTTATAAACACTTTGTCCATGACGGATAATTAATAAGTCTGGCATAAGATTCTAATTATATTGATTGCCAATTTAACGCGCTTTCAACATTGAAATACGGCTCCTGTTTCCACAAAAATTTTCGGTTTCAGGAAACAGTTTCGGATTCCTTTCCCTTTTTTTATAACGCATTATTCACAATGGATTGCGCTTCTTCAATAATCTTTTACAAATGCTCTTCACCCAAAAACGCTTTGCATAAATTTTATAAATCATTTACAGGATTTATTGAGAGTCACCCTCTGATTATGAGTGATCACTATTTAGTTTTAGCTTTTCCATTCCCAATTTCTCACTTCAGGCATATCAATCCCGTTCTTCCTGATATAATTTTTATGTTCGATCAGTTTGTCTTTCATTTCCTGCTTTAAATAATCAGCCTTATCATTCAACTGGGGAAGCCTGTCTATAACGTCCTGCACCAGGTCCCAACGATCCATTTGGTTCATCACTGTCATGTCAAAAGGAGTAGTAATCGTTCCTTCTTCCTTATAGCCGCGAACATGAATGTTATGGTGATTGGTGCGCCGATAGGTAAGCCGATGAATGAGCCATGGATAGGCATGAAAAGCAAATATCACCGGTTTGTTTTCGGTGAACAACGCATCAAAATCTTTATCACTCAAACCATGCGGGTGTTCAATTTCAGGTTGTAGCTTCATCAGGTCAACTACATTTACTACACGAATTTTTAATTGTGGGAGTTTTTCTCTCAGGATAGATACTGCTGCCATAGTTTCTAATGTGGGTACGTCTCCTGCACAGGCCATTACCACATCCGGTTCAGTACCGCTATCATTTCCTGCCCATTCCCAAATGCCGATTCCTTTGGTGCAATGAACAATTGCTTCATCCATCGACAGCCATTGGGGAGAAGGATGTTTACCTGCAACAATAACATTAACATAATGCCGGCTTCTTAAGCAATGATCCATTACTGATAGCAAACAATTGGCATCAGGAGGAAGATACACACGCACAACAGAGGCTTTTTTATTTACTACGTGATCAATAAATCCAGGATCCTGGTGTGTAAAGCCGTTATGATCCTGCCGCCAAACGTGAGAGGCAAGCAGAATATTTAAAGAAGGGATTTTTTTGCGCCAGTTTAGTTCTGAAGTTACTTTTAACCATTTGGCATGTTGGTTGAACATAGAGTCAATGATGTGTATAAAGGCTTCATAGCAATTGAATAATCCATGCCTTCCCGTTAGTAAATAACCTTCCAGCCAGCCTTCGCATTGATGTTCACTTAACATTTCCATCACTCGTCCATCTTTTTTAAGGAACTCATCAATATCTATTGTTTCCCCTTCCCATTGGCGATTGGTGACTTCAAACACGGCATTTAACCTGTTAGATAATGTTTCATCGGGGCCAAATAGACGGAAGTTTCTTTTTTCAAGGTTTAGCTTAATGACATCCCTGATAAAAGTGCCTAAAATCCTGGTATCTCCTGGCCCTGTTTCACCACGGGTTTTCAATTCAAAGGCATAATTTCTAAAGTCAGGCATATGAAGGTCATGAAGTACCGCTCCTCCATTTGTATGAGGGTTGGCACCCATGCGTTGCAATCCTTTAGGCGCTAGCGCTGCTATTTCCTGATTTAATTTTCCTTTATTATCAAATAATTCTTCAGGCTTATAACTTCTGAGCCATTCTTCCAGTTGTTTTAGGTGTTCAGGGTTTGTGGCAGGATCTGTTATAGGAACCTGGTGTGCCCTGAAAGTGCCTTCTACCGGCAACCCATCAACGAACTTTGGACCTGTCCATCCTTTGGGTGATTTGAGAATAATCATTGGCCACCTCGGGCGGTCACCATCGGGATGTTTCGCAGCGTCTGCTTTGATAGATTTAATCTCTTCAATTACTTTATCCAAAAGTTTTGCCATTTCGATATGCATATATTCAGGGTCGGCCCCTTCAATAATATAAGGCTTCCATCCATAGCCCTTAAATAAATAATCAAGTTCCTGGTGCCCAATTCTCGCAAGCACGGTTGGATTTGCAATCTTATATCCATTAAGATGCAGGATTGGAAGCACCACTCCATCCGTTAACGGGTTGAGAAATTTATTTGAATGCCACGCAGTAGCCAAAGGCCCTGTTTCTGCTTCGCCATCTCCAACTACGCAGCTTACAATTAATTCAGGATTATCAAATACAGCGCCAAAGGCATGGCTGAGGGAATAGCCTAATTCGCCGCCTTCATGCATAGAGCCTGGACACTCGGGAGAAACGTGGCTGGGGATACCGCCGGGAAAGGAAAACTGGGTAAAAAGTTTTCTTAACCCATCTTCGTCCTGGCTAATATTAGGATACACTTCACTGTAAGTCCCTTCAAGATAAACATTACCCACAATGGCCGGGCCACCATGGCCGGGGCCCGAAATGTAGATCATATCCAGGTCATATTTTTTTATGATTCGGTTAAGATGCACATAAATAAAATTTTGCCCTGGCGTAGTACCCCAGTGCCCCAACAACATATTTTTAATATGTTGCACTTTTAACGGTTCTTTCATCAGTGGGTTATCATGGAGATAGATCTGGCCAACAGAAAGATAATTGGCGGCGCGCCAGTAAGCGTTCATTTTTTGTAAGAGATCATTGGATAATTCTTCCTTTTTTGTTTCTATAGATTGTGTTTCCATTCTCTAATATTTTATTTGGTTATGTACTCGTTTTTAAATTCAGCATCTTAATTATCATCGTTGCCATAGAATCAGGTTTTCTTCCAGGGGAATAGCGACAGACTGGTAATTTGGAATGATACGTGCAGTATAATCACTTGATGGCCTGCTGGTTATAACCTTTGCCTTATATAAATATTCACCATGATCACTATTTGCAGGTACCCATTTCATTCCTATCTTTTCGGGGAGACCGCCAGCGAGCTCATCGGCGTAAAGCTCTACCAAAAGATGATCTGGGTTAATTCCGTTTAAAAGAACATATACCTGGAAAATATATCCGTCTTCAATATTTTCTGTTACAACTTTTTCGAGTTGTATACCACCCCATTTATTACGGAGCTCATTGTGTATATCTATGATCTTTTTCCCGTCGGCACCTTTGTTGGCAGCCCTTCTTAAAAAATTGTTAGCAGCGGGTAAATAATATTTTTCAGCGTATTCCCGTACAGTCCGGTTAGCTGAAAATCGCGGCGTTAATGTTGCCATACTCTTGCGCATTCTTTGTACCCAGGCAGTGGGTATGCCACTTTCATTCCGGTTATAAAATTCCGGTATCACCTGTTTTTCCAGCAGGTCATATAATTCATGGGCTTCTACATCATCCCAGGCAGGATCCTCTCCATGTTCCTGACCATCACCCAATGCCCAGCCTATATCTTTTGTATACGCCTCAGCCCACCATCCATCCAGCTCCGACAAGTTAATGCCACCATTCACCAAAACCTTCATGCCACTGGTGCCACAAGCTTCCCATGGCCTTCGTGGCGTATTGATCCAGACATCCACTCCCTGCACGAGGTGCTCTGTTAATAGCATATCATAATCACTTAAAAAAATGACATGCTTATATAAATTATGTTGTTGAATAAACTGCACCCATTGGCGAATCAGGGCTTTACCTGATTCATCATATGGCGGGGCCTTTCCGGCTATGACTAATTGAACAGGGTGAGAAGGATTGGTAAGAATACGAATCAATCTTTCGCTATCATGCAGCAGGAGATTAGGCCTTTTGTATGGAACAAAACGCCGGGCAAAACCCAATGTTAAAGTGCCTGGGTTAAAAACTTTTTTGGCAATTTCAATGATCTCCGGCGACCGGCCTGAAACGGTAGCCTGCCTTCCGAATTTTTTACGAATAAAGCTTACAAGTTCATTTCTTGAAATATTTCGGAATTGCCATAAATCCTCATCAGAAATAGAAGAAATATCCTGTTCAAGGGTTTCAAGCTCTCCTCTCCAACGGTCTTTACCACAGGAATGTGTCCAGATGGCATCTGCAATTTCAGAATCCCAACTTGGCATATGGACACCATTGGTAACGGCTCCTACCGGTACCTCATTATTGGGCCAGCGGGGAAAAAGACGACTGAAAAGTTTTCTGCTTACGTCACCATGCAGGGAACTAACGCCATTGATTGCTCCGCTTCCCCGTATGGCAAGATAAGCCATATTAAAACTTTCAGAATAATTATTGGGATCCTGCCGGCCAAGTGCAAGAAGGTCATTAAAGTCTATTCTAAGTTCATCTTTAGAATAAGTGCCAAAAAATTGCCACATTAGCGAAGGTGCGAAATGATCAAAACCAGCAGCAACTGCGGTGTGTGTAGTAAACAGGTTGCCGGCTCTTGTTACTGCCAGGGCCTGTTGGAAAGAAACATTGTTATCTTTCATAAAATCAGCAGCACGTTCCAATACGAGAAAGGCTGCGTGGCCTTCGTTCATATGGCACACTTCGGGATGAATATCCAGTGCGTGTATTAATTTCCAGCCACCAATTCCGAGGATGATTTCCTGTTGAATGCGAAGATCCGGTCCGCCTCCATACAATTCATTTGTGATACCTCGGTGAACGGGTAAATTTGCCAAATCATTACTATCAAGTAGGTACAGTTTTATACGTCCTACCTGTACCTGCCAGGTCCGCAACCAAACGGTGTAACCTGATAAAATTATTTTTATACGCAGCCATTCGCCATTGGGTAATCTTAAGGGAGTGACCGGTAATTGCCCGGGATCGTTGTAAGGAAAAAGTGCCTGCTGATTACCATATTGATCGATCTGCTGGTGAAAATAACCTTGTTGGTAAAGAAGTCCTACAGCCGTAACTGGCACGCCAAGATCGCTTGCAGATTTAAGCTGATCACCTGCTACATTTCCCAGCCCGCCGACATAAATCGGCAGCGCTTCATTAAGCATAAATTCCATACTGAAATACGCAACACCTGTTAGCGGGGAGTTTGCGTGATTTTTCTGGAACCATGCTTCCCTGACAACATCATGTTCTTTTAATTGGATCAGTTCATCCATTTTTTTACGAAAATCTTTGTCAGCTAACAATTGCCCGAGTTTATCACCGGAGACCGTTTGTAAAACAATCCAGGGATTATTCGTGAGTTCCCAGAGATCGGGGTCAAGTTGTTGCCACAATTCGTCTGCAGCATGGTTCCATGACCATCGCATATCGAGCGCAAGTTCAGCAAGATCATCAAGGCCTTCTATATCCTCAGGGAGAGAGCCATATAACTGGGCTATATTAAATGCCTGGTTGTTCATGAGTTTAAAATTTAAGTTTTCATTGCCTATCTTTCAATGCTTCAAAGCCGGCAATTACATCAAACAATTCTTCGTCTATGGTGCTTTGCCGGATACGGTTATAATTTTGTTTAAGATCATCCAAGATGTCATCAATATTTTGTTCAGCGCGCTCCATAGCTGCCAGCCTGCTGGCATTTTCGCTTGCTAAGGATTCGGCACAGGCTTTATAAATGGAAACAAACAAATATTCTTTTATCAATGCGTGTAAAGCACTCTCTGTGCCACCAATTACTTGTGGTAAATTTTTTGCAGGCCATTGTAACTTTGTTATTTCCTGTTCCCATTTTTTATCAAGTGGAAATAATCTTTGACTTTCCTGTTGATAGCCTTCACCTTTTAATGGACTATTGTGAAAAATGTAAAGACTGTATAGTTGATTGCTTTCACGGTATTCTTCACTATTTAGCAAAATATCATTCACCAGGGGTGTAATTGCGGTAACAGAATTGGGAACATTAAAAAGTTTGTTGGGAGAAAGTCCCGCGTCTTCCAGTCTTGAATACACTCTTTCACCAACAGCCCAGGTTTCTTTTTTGCCGGGTATATTTTGTAAAGTTTGTTGAACAAATGTGGATAGTATATCATTGAAGGTTCCCACAAGTCCCTGGTCTGATCCAAAAACAATAGCAACCGTTAGTATCTTATTTTTTTCTATTTTACCAGAGGGAGATATTAATAATCTTTTATTCCTGAAACAGGCATTAATGCCAAGTGATATGGTACGATAATAATCCTGCAAGGATTTTACAGCCATTTCATATTGATTGATATTGGAAGCAGCCATTGCTTTCATGGTGCGCACAACCGATGCCAGTTCACCTGCGCTTTGTTTTCTCCTTTGCAAACTTTCCAATGTATCACTCATTGTTATTAATTTTGTTTTCAGAAATAGTAATGAGAGATTGAAGCGCCGTCTTTGTTACTGATAAAATGGTTTCTTCATCACTTTTGCTTAAAGGTTTAGAAGATTGTATCCGCTCCAACAGACCTGGGGGTAAGTGCACTGATGCATCGCGAACTAAATTTTCTGCTTCAGTTATTTTATTCAATGGTATAGTATCAAACAAACCATTCGTTAATGCCAGCAAAACAGTCACCTGTTCAGGGACAGGAACCGGGTGCAATTCCGACTGCTTAAAACATGCTCTTATCCTTTTTCCATGCTCAATTGTTTTCCTTGTATTTTCATCGAGCCGTGTGCCAAAGCGGGCAAATGTTTCCAGCTCTTCAAACTGCGCATAGGCAAGCTTTAAATTTCCTGCAACTTTATTGTAAGCTTGTAATTGTGCTTTGCCACCAACCCGTGAAACTGATTTTCCCACATCTACGGCCGGCAACATGCCCATTTCAAATAGCTTCGGTGAAAGATATATTTGCCCGTCAGTAATTGAAATAAGGTTGGTAGGAATGTATGCTGAAATATCCTGCGCTTCTGTTTCTATAATCGGCAGTGCCGTAAGTGATCCACCGCCATGTTCTTGATTTAAATGAGTTGCTCTTTCAAGAAGGCGTGAATGAATATAAAAGATATCACCCGGAAAAGCTTCCCTGCCGGGGGGCCTTCGCAATAAAAGAGATAACTCACGATAAGCCCGTGCATGATGTGTTAGATCGTCATAAACAATCAAAACATCATGGCCCTGTTCCATAAAATATTCTGCAATACTTGTAGCGGCATAGGGGGTAATGTATTGTAAGCCTGGTGGATTATTTCCTTCGGTTACCACTACGGTTGTATAATCCATGGCACCCTTTTCAGTAAGTTGTGCAATTACTTTAGCTACAGAAGAGGCACGCTGGCCAATGGCGCAATAAACGCACAATACATTTTTATCACGCTGGTTACAAATAGTGTCAATGGCAATGGATGTTTTACCGGTTTGGCGATCGCCTAATATCAATTCGCGCTGGCCACGCCCGATGGGAATCAGTGCATCGATTACTTTAATACCTGTTTGCAAAGGAACATTCACTGCTTCTCGGTTCATGATAGGAGGAGCGGGTCTCTCAATAGGTAAACGCACTGTAAATGCTATCGGGCCTTTATCATCCATCGGTTCACCCAATGGATTGATCACTCTGCCCAGGAGGCCATTGCCAACCGGGATATCTGTAACACGATTGGTTCTTTCAACAACATCTCCTGACTGCAATTGCTCATCATTTCCCAACACCACAACACCTATTTCTGTTTCATCTAGGTTAAAAGCAATGCCGTATAAATTGTTTGGGAATTTCAGCAGTTCTTCAAAACCGGTTCCTGATAAACCGATGACCTTTGCAATACCGGAAGATACGTTCTTTACAGATCCTTTTTCCTGTGGTTGAAAGCCATGTATATAATTTTCCCTGCTGCGACTTATTTCAGTAAATGTATCAGTGATTACTTTATCCAGGTTATACGGCTGCATTTTCTTTTTCTTTATGCATTTCAACTAATGGTTCAGTAATATTCTTTTTTAGGGCTTCCAGGTAAGATTCAATATTCCATGATAGCTTATAATTCTCCGCATCAATTTCAATACCACTTACTAATTCAGGAACAGGTTGATATTGAAAATTGGTTTCTTTTCCTGTTATTTCATTAATAGCTTTTTCAACGTTCTCCTTTGAGGAAGCCTGTAATTCAAAAGCGCTTTTTATAATTATGGTTGTATTGGAATTGCTAAATGCTTCCCTAAAATTTTTTTTCTCTTCCTCATTTAAATCCTGTATCCGCTTAACAAACATTTTTATTAATTGTTCCTCAAGGCTTGCTGAAGCAAGATCAGAAAGTGCTTTAGAAGCGATTGCAAAAACCTCGTCCTGTGTTTTGCGCTTAATCGTATCAGCTATATTTTGCTCTTCCTGCTTCAAAGCGGTCTCATATTTAGCCCGTAAAGTGTTTGATTCAGTCCTTACTTCTTCAAATAGCCGCTGCTTTTCTGCTTTTGCATCTTCCTGCACTTTATCCAGCCTTGCTTCACGTTCTTTATCAAAATCCTCATTTTTTTGTTCAAATTCATCCCGCTCTTTTTGAGCTTCTGCTTTTTTTGCCTCCGCGTCATTCAGTTGATCTGCAATCTTTTTTTCTCTTTCATCAATAGCGTTTAAAACCGGCTTGTATAAAAACCGCTTTAGTAACCAAACGAGAATAAGAAAATTAATTACCTGTGCTATAACTGTAAACCAGTTGATCTGCATAATTTATAAAAATTATTTAGCGATAAAATGATTCCAGAAAGGATTGGCAAAAATGAGGATCATCGACACCACGAAACAATAGATGGCTGTTGATTCGATCATTGCCAGTCCTACGAATAATGTACGTGTAATGGTAGAGGAAGCATCGGGTTGCTGCGCTATTGAACTTAATGCTGACGAAATCGATTTTCCTTCACCTAATGCAGGCATCATACATCCAATGCCTGTTGTAAGCCCGGCAGTAACAATTGATGCTACTGCAATAATAGTTGTACTATCCATTTTGTATCTTTTTTAAAGTTTTAATTTTTTTCTTTTTTACCTCCTGTGTGGCCGCAGTTATATAAACCGTGGCGAGTATTGCAAATATGTATGCCTGCACCATTCCTGTTAGCATGCCAAGGGCGCTCATCACTATCGGGAAAAAGAAAGGCGCAATTGAAAGCAGGATGGTTATGATTAATCCACCACTCATAATGTTGCCAAATAACCTTACTGCCAATGCGAGTGTTCGTGAAAGTTCACTGATGATATTAAAAGGAAGCATGATAAAACTGGGCTGTAAATAAGATCGCAGGTATCCCTTTATTCCACGTTCTGCAATTCCAAAAAAGGGTACCGCAATAAACACACAAATAGCGAGCGCTGCTGTAGTAGAAAGTGAACCTGTTGGTGGCTCATACCATGGAAATATGGTACAAAGGTTTGATGTAACAATAAACAGGAACATCGTACCAATGAAGCCAATATACTTTTCAGGTTTATTTAACCCCACGTCTTTTATCTGGTCTCTCATGCCGATAACCAGCATCTCCAGGATATTTTGCCAGCGGGTAGTTTTAATTTCTGATTTTAATTTACGGTTAATGAGCTTTGCGCCCAATACCAGGATAATCATCAGCGCCCATGTAGTAACTATAGTAAGGTTTATATTTATAAACCCATGCTGCCAGAAAATCTTTTGGTCGGGACTAAGCCTCATGGGGCACCTCCTTTATAAGAGTAGTTTTCGAATGATTATCTTTTTGCGTAAGCCGGACAATTACAACTCTTGCAACCAAAAAACCTGCAAGGCAAGTGAGTAATTTTTGCCAGCTATTTTGGCCTATAAAATAAAATCCCACAAGTATAATTGTCATCCTTATAATAAAGCTCCCGGTAAATACCAGGGCAGGTCTTTTTGAACGCAATCCTTTTTGTGTGGTTATCCAGAGGCCGCCAAAAAATATAATACCTAAAATAACTCCTGCAATTAATGCGGAGAGCATATTTAAAACTTCATTCATTTTCATCTTCGTTTTTTTTATGTATTTCTTTATTTTCTTTATTTATCCAGTTCCACGCAATCAGGCAGCCAATCATTAACCCCGTGATCAACAAACTAAGTGTCCATGAAAAACTAACTTTATATTTTCTATCGAGCCAAAGGCCGAATGCCGCACCCAATAAAGTAGGTATTACAACAGACCAACCCACCATTCCGTATAAACCCAAACCTGCCCACACACTTTTTTTTTCAAGTTGTGCCTGTAACCGTCTTTTTTCTTTTTCGCCAACCTCATTGCTGAAAGATTTTTTTTTATATGGTCGTTCATGTTCCACTTACTATCTTCTTAATTTTTGAATGTTACGTATAAAGCCGCTTTCTAATTTCGCCATAGCAGAACGGGTATTTATTTCTCTTTCATCCAGCTGCATCATTTCTTCTTCAACCAAAGAACGAAGCTTTCCAAGCGGTGCATCTCCAATTGCATTTCTTACTGACACAAGCACCTCCGGGCCAGCCTTTATCATGATGCCTTCATCTAATGCTATATACTTCACACCTTCACTTTGGGTTTCATATAAAAAAATGCCAGGCACCAATGATGCGGTACAATCAAGCCTTTGCGGTAAAAGCCCAAATGAGCCGGCACTTGTTTCAACAACAATTCTTTTTACATTTTTTATTTCTGCAAACACTTTAAAGGGAAGTAATATTTTCAGATTCATTAACGTGTCTTGCATCATCTTGTTTTTTGGCCTCATCCCAACCCCTCTTTCTCGGGAGAGGGGGTCAAGATTATTATGAGACATTTCTTACTTTCTTTTGTTTTACCTCATCTATTGTGCCAATCATATAAAAATCACTTTCAGGATAATCTTTAAATTCATCATTCAATATTCTTTCACATCCGTCAAGGGCATCTTTAAGACTTACATTTTTTCCTTTAAACTGGCTGAATTGTTCTGTTGTATAAAATGGCTGGGTAAGAAAACGTTCCAACCTTCTTGACCGGTTCACTGTTTTCTGGTCACCTGCTGATAACTGCTCCAGGCCCAGCATAGCAATGATATCTTTCAGATCTTCATATTGCGCCAATGTTTGCCGTATTTCCTGCGCAATGTTGTAATGCCTTTCACCAATTATACCGGGAGTAGCCATTTTAGAACCTGATTGCAAATGATCAATGGCAGGATACAGACCTTCGCTGGCTCTTTTTCTTGAAAGAACAATAGATGCAGAAAGATGTGAAAAAGTATGGACTGCTGCCGGATCCGTAAGGTCGTCTGCAGGTACGTAAACAGCCTGTATGGAAGTAATAGCGCCTGCACTCGTATTGGCAATTCGCTCTTCTAATTGTGATAATTCTGTCCCCATCGTAGGCTGGTATCCCAAACGGGAAGGCATTTGGCCCATTAATCCGGAAACCTCCATGCCGGCCTGGATAAAACGAAAAATATTATCAATAAGTAATAATACATCTTTATGCTCATCATCACGAAAATATTCTGCCATTGTTAATGCTGCATGCCCTACACGAAAACGGGCTCCCGGTAATTCGTTCATTTGTCCAAACATCATAACCATATTAGGCAACACACCCGCTTCTTTCATATCATGGTATAGTTCCAGCCCTTCGCGGCAACGTTCGCCAATGCCGCAAAACATACTGATACCGTTATGATTCTTCACCATGTTATGAATCAGTTCTGTTAATAAAACTGTTTTGCCAACGCCGGCGCCGCCAAATAATCCCGCTTTTCCTCCGCGTTCTAAAGGTACTAGTACGTCAATTGCTTTTATACCTGTTTCAAAAACTTCAGAATTAGTAGAACGCTGCATTAATGAAGGAGGAGCCTTGTGTATACTCCGCCATTCCAGCGAATCAGGCAAAACAAAATGATCTGAAGTGTTCCCGAAAACATCAAACATATGCCCAAGTGTCTCTGCCCCCACGGGGACTTTCAGTGGCTCATTTGAACTTTCTGCTTTCATACCTCTCGCCAGTCCCTGGGTAGGAGTTAAGGCAATACCACGAACGTGTTTTGTGTCAAGTTGTAATTGCACTTCAATTACAACTTCCATTTTTTTGCCGGTTCTTACAACTGAGAAGATGGAAGGAAGATCCTTTTCGAATTGGATATCTACTATACTTCCGCGTATAGCGGTTATACAACCTTCATTTTTGGAGCGGATAACCTGATCGGAAAAATTGATTTTGCTAGATTGTTTTATATTCGGATTCATATAAAGAATAAAATTAAGAATGTAACGCCATTACAGGGGAATGGCTATGTAATACCAACTGCTTAGTGTTGCTGGTATACATTACCCTTTCAAATAAACTATGCCGCTTTGGTAACATAATCAATAAGTCAATATTATTCTGTTCGACAAATTCTGTAATTCCCTCATCTGTATTTTTAGCTGATATAAAATGATAGGTTGCTTTTATAGAATTTAGTAATTGCTTTAATTTCATTGATTCAAAATTATTTCCGGGATTAAATCCCTTTTCAATATTGACATTTACTACGTGCAGTTCAGCGTTAAAATCAGTTACCAGTTTTTTAATTTCTTCTATCTGGACTTTGTCAGGAAGTGCATACAAATCGCAGGCGAGCCCTATTTTTTTAACAGATGAAAATTTTGCTCCGGGTGGAACAGTAATTATCGGCCAATCAAGGTTTTTTACAGCCTGTAATGCATGGCTACCCCAAAAAATGCGATCTGAGAGAGTTTTCCCCTGGCTGCCAATCACTACTGTATAGGGTTTTATAAGTTCACACAGATTCTTTAGTTCATGAAAAAAGACACCTTCCTGTATTTGGGTGTTGATAATTATTTTGTTATTTGTTTTTTTGTACAAATTTCCCCTAATTTCATTTATTTCATTTTCAGCGTCTTGCCACATTTTTTGTGAGTTCATTGCAATAGGTATTTCACTATAGTTAAACCTTAGAAGAAATACATGGAGCAATACTATTTCGGCGTTGATTAATAGTGCCATGTCAGCAGCATAATTTGTAGCATTTAAGGCTGCCGGCGAAAAATCTGTAGCAATGATTATTTTTTTCATGAAAGACTATTTATTCACTAACGAATTTATTTGTAATCATGCAACTAAATGCTGATTGGCATCATTCAAATGCTTGATTGGTATCATTTATTTAAAAAAATAATTGGTTGAAATCTGATTTTATCGAGTCTTGATTTTTGTAAGAAATTTATAAGATTATTTATTCAGATTATTTTTGTAGAAGAGTTCGAAATTTAACAGCCTATTCTTTTTGCCTTTTAAAATACGGGTTAAAGTTGAATGCTGCCAGATTTCCACTATTTTGGAAGCCTTTTAAAATAGCAATAGGCGGGAAATAATGACACATATAGATAAAAGGGAATCCTATTAAACATTTGAAATCCAATCATAAGCACTGTGGATAGGAGAAAATTAAGAAGGGATTATCAATAGATAATCCCTTCTTAAGAGGTCCCGAGCGGATTCGAACCGCTGTAGAAGCTTTTGCAGAGCTTTGCCTAGCCACTCGGCCACAGGACCCTTTTTTTAGGCGCACAAAAATAGGAAATTTTTGATTAGAATTTTTTAATTCTCACAAGATGAATTTGATTAGTTTGGATTGAAGTATTTTTGCTAAAAATGAAGACTTAAAAATTGATTATCATTTATTCAATTTAGTATTTTAATATTAAACCTTTATGCACCCAATTGCCGAATCGGAATTGATCATAAATTCTCGCGGAGCCATTTATCATCTTGATGTAAAACCGGAAGAACTTGCAGACAATATAATAACAGTTGGAGACCCTGACAGAGTTAAAAAAGTTAGCAAGCATTTTGATAAACTTGAAATACAAAGGCAGCACCGCGAGTTTGTAACTCATACCGGGTATCTTGGTAATAAGAGAATTTCCGTTATCAGCACAGGTATCGGTACAGATAATATCGATATTGTATTGAATGAAATAGACGCCTTGGCCAATATTGATTTTGCCGAAAGAACCATTAAGCCCGAACTTAAACAACTTAACATTATTCGCATCGGCACTTCGGGATCTTTGCAGGCCGATATACCGGTTGATAGTTTTGTGGCCAGTACGCATGGCCTTGGGATTGATAATTTAATGAACTTTTACCTGCACACAAACAATGAAGAAGAGAAACAATTGTTGCATTCTTTTATTACGCAAACTCAAATCCATAACGGAATTACTTATCCTTATATCACCGGGGCATCAGTTTCACTTATCAGGCATTTTGTAGAAGGCTATCACCAGGGAATAACAGTAACCTGCCCGGGTTTTTATGGCCCCCAGGGTCGGGTTTTACGTCTTGGTATTGCTAATCCGAATTTAATTGAACAGCTTACTAAATTTGAATTTGGGCATCATCGTATTGCTAATTTTGAAATGGAAACATCCGCACTATATGGAATTGGCAAAGAATTGCATCATCATTGCCTCTCGCTTAGCGCTGTTGTGGCTAACAGGATACATCAAAATTTCAGCAAAGATGGCCCGGGTCTTGTGGGAAAACTTATTGAAAAATCATTACAAATAATTTTTGAAAAACTTTAATATGGACATTACATTTTATAAATACCAGGGAACCGGGAATGACTTTATTTTATTGGATAACAGGGAAAATATTTATGATAATATTTCTTCTGAACAGGTAAAAAAAATGTGCGACAGGCATTTTGGCATCGGTGCCGATGGATTAATGTTGTTGAATAATAAAAAAGGATACGATTTTGAAATGGTCTATTACAATTCAGATGGAAATACCGGCAGTATGTGTGGCAATGGGGGAAGATGTATTGTGAATTTTGCATACAGGTTAGGCATTAAAAAAAAGGAATACTTATTCCTGGGATCCGATGGGCCACACGAAGCCGAAATAGACATTAATAAAGAAATTAGCTTAAAAATGCAAGATGTAAATAATGTGCAATTTTCTCTTGACTATTATGTATTAAACACGGGGTCGCCTCATTATGTAAAATATGTAAAAGATATTGCCAACTTTGATGTAATAGCTGAAGGACGTAAAATTCGTTACAACAAAGAATTTGCAGAGACAGGGGTGAATGTGGATTTTGTTGAAATCATCTCTGATGATGAAATTTTTGTTCGAACTTATGAACGTGGAGTAGAAAATGAAACTTTAAGTTGTGGGACAGGAGTTACTGCTTCTGCCCTTGTCTCAGCACATAATGAAAAAGGATTTAATCGTGTAGAAGTAAAAGCTTTGGGAGGAAATCTAAGCGTAGAATTTGAAAAAATGAGTGATACTGAATTTATTAATATCTGGCTGAGCGGCCCTGTAGAATTTGTATTTGAAGGTTCTATTCAAATTTAAAAAATGATATATGTTTACAATTAGGGTGTATGGAATTTTGATCAATAAAGACAATCAGATTTTACTAAGCGATGAATTGATTCGTGGATATTATTACACGAAATTTCCGGGTGGAGGACTTGAATTGGGCGAGGGTACAAGAGAATGTCTTGCAAGAGAATTTCAGGAAGAAATGAATTTAAACGTTGAAGTGCTGGAGCATATTTATACCACTGATTTTTTCCTGAAAAGTGCCTTTAATCCGGAGGATCAGATTATTTCTATTTATTATTTTGTAAAGCCACTTGAACCGATTATTTTCCCACTCACTAATCGTGAATTTGATTTTACAGAAGAACAATTGAAGATTTATGAGGAAAAATCTGAAATAGAAACTTTTCGATTTGCCAGTCTAAATACTTTTTCTGATGAAGATGTCACGCTGCCGCTTGATAAAATTGTAGCAAAGATGATTAAAGAAAAATATTGATTATCCAGCCGTTGGAATGTTTTCAAATATTGTATTATCGCCCATTGCAGCACTTTTCATTTTTTTAGCCACATCATGTCCTACATACTTTTCAATTCTTTTTTCAACTCCGTAAATAACCGGTGTTAATATGATGGCCATTGTAAATTTATACAGGTAATTCATAATACCTATACCCAATATTAATTGCCAGGAAAATAAACCACTGAAAGCAATAAACAAAACAATGTAGCTGTCCACTAATTGAGATACCAGGGTAGAGCCCGTAGCTCTCAACCACAAATGTTTATCCCCGGTAACTTTTTTAATTTTTTGAAAAACAAAAACATCTACGGCCTGGCTAAAGAGAAAGGCTACGATGCTGCCCACAATAATTCTCATATTCTGCCCAAAAATAGCTTTGAAGGAAGTTTGAATATTCTCAACACCCTGTTCGTGACTGCTGCTGAGCCATACTTTTGCCGGGGGTAATGCGATGGCAATAAAATACATTAAAAAAGCGTAAGCAATTAAAATCACAGCAGTAATGGAAATTCGCCGGACAGCCTTGGGCCCGTAATACTCATTGATGATATCCGTAATGACAAATTCCAAGGGCCAGAGCAAAACTCCACAGGTAAGCGTAAATGCCAAACCGCTTTGATGAAACAGGGTGAAGTTTACTGGTTGCATTCCCAGTAAGGCTTCCATAGAAAAAAGTTTCATCCCAATAGCCTCTGCAATTAAAGCGTTGGCAACAAAAAAGCAGGCAAAACCAAGAAAGAGTTTGGTTGGTTTATCATTTAATATTTTATGTATCATGAAAAAAAATTATCAAAAAAAGAAAAAATAAAATTGAAACCCCAAGAAAATAAAATTAAGTATTGCGAGCCATTTTGGAACATGCGATTTTTTGCCAGCAATAATAAGTATGGTGTAAACAATGCATACTAATAAATTTATTACTATTGCGGAAAATCCAAGAGTGATGATGAGGTCTTTAAAAAAAGGTACTGCCTGAACTGTATCCCGGCTATGATTTACAGGCTTTTTTGCTTCTGTTATATTAAAAAACACAAATAATAAAAATGCAATATTGCATATAAAGGCAAACCTTGAAAAAAAAGAAATTACTTTCATCAATTAAAATATATTTGAAAATTATCTTGTCAAAATAAAATCAATTTATTGGATTAATTAGCCCGATGGAAAATAATAATTATAAAATATCTCTTGTCATATGCACTTATAATCGCGCGGCATACTTGCCGGAAGCACTGGAAAGTATAAAAGAGCAAACATTTGATACTTCTGCTTTCCAGGTAATCATTGTAGATAATTTTAGCACAGATAATACGGCCCTTATATCTGCGAATTTCATTAAAGATAATCCTGCCATTAATTGCAAATATTGTTTTGAGAAGAATAAGGGATTGTCATTTGCCCGCAACAGGGGAATTGATGAAGCAGAAGCCCTGGTAATTGCTTATGTGGATGATGATGCTATTCTTTCGCCGCGCTTCCTGGAAGAAATGACTATTTTTTTTAACAATCATCCTGATGCTGTTGGAGCCGGTGGTAAAGTGATTCCCAAATATGAAAAAGGAAATGAACCGGAATGGATGAGCCAATATTTGAATGGCTTTGTAGGAAAGGTAGATCATGGTAATGATATTCTGTTGTTTAAGGAAAGTATGAAATATCCTGCGGGTTGCAATATGGCCTATAAAAAGGATATTTTAAAAGAAGCAGGAGGATTTAATAATGAACTTAAATTTCGTAGTGATGATAAATACATCTTCTATAAGGTAAAAGCGATTTCTGATAAAATTTATTATGTGCCAGGGGTGTGGCTGTACCATTATATCGATAGTAACAGGTTGCAAATCCAAAATTTTAAAAAGCTGTTCCTGAAAACGGGGAATGAAGAAAAGAAAAGATTGATTTCAGAAAAAAGCGGGGTGAGTGTATTATTCAAGAAGTTGGTTGAATTTATATTTAAAGCAGGGGCTTCCCTTGTTTTATTCTTGCTCTTTCTGTTGAAAGGTCAATATGCCAAAGGTAAATATATTGTAATTGCTCAGTGGTGCACGCTTACTGGATTTTTGAAAAAAGATGTTTTTGTACGGTAGGGGATGTTATGTGATATCAATTACAATTGGTAGCATCTCAGTTTCTTCCTTTTAACATCGGGACAAAAGAAAAATTAGAAAAAGTTTCCTCATCTAAAGAGCCATCTTCATTTTTGGTAATGCGCATCATTTTTTGAATACCTTCTTCATCAAGAGGAATGATCATTTTCCCTCCGGGTTTTAATTGTTCAATTAATTTGGGCGGAATAAACGGAGCTGCCGCTGTGATGATAATTTTATCGAATGGCGCATAAGTTGGCAAGCCTTCAAATCCGTCTCCGTAAAAAAATTTAATATTGGGATATTTCGATTTGAAAATAAAATTTTTATTCAATTCAAATAATTTCTTTTGGCGTTCAATGGTGAAAACATTAGCGCGCATTTCCGCCAACACCGTTGCCTGGTATGCGCTACCGGTTCCTATTTCCAGGATTCTGTCAAAAGGATGCACATTCATAAGCTGTGTTTGATAGGCAACGGTATAAGGTTGTGAAATCGTTTGTCCTTCCCCGATAGGGAAAGCCCTGTCCTGGTAAGCAATATGTTCCAGTGCTGTGTCCAAAAAATAATGCCGGGGAATGTTCATCATGGATTCAAGTACCATCTCATCACTGATGCCTTTTTCTTTTATGGTATTGATCAGTTTTTTTCGTAGCCCTTTGTGTCGGTAAGTATCCTCAAATTGTCGCATGCGTGCAATTTAGAAAATTTGTTTTAACAAATCATTCCCATATTTTTACCGAACGGGGTATTTGATACTGTTTATATGCAGCTAAAGATATTGAAAGGAAAATATTTATAACAATAAGTCCCAGATAAAAACGGGTAATCAATAAAAATGAAGCCCTGATCGGAAAAATATTTTTGAAAAACTTTGAATTTTCAAAATACTTTTTATCTTTGTGTTCCCTAAGGAACATTATGCGTACGAAAACTTACACCAGTTCCTGCCGGTTAACCTAATTTCAATCTTTGTATTGATTTCCTATCCTCTTAAAGACTGAAACTACTTTCATTCTATTTATCAAGACCAAGGTTTATCCATCCTCCTTTGTAATTACCTCATTACTTTTTTAACACAAGAAAATTAGTTTTTATGAGGGATTTTTACTTAGTCTTACGCAAGAGTATTAACTTTTCGGTATTTATACTTGCCTTATTTTTAAGTCTTTTTCAGTGCAAAACGACATTTGCCCAAACAGTTGTAGTTAATCCGGGTAGTCCATGGACAGTCCCTGCTGGCGTTACTTCCGTTAAAGTGGAAGTATGGGGTGGTGGTGGTGGTGGTGGTGGGGCTGCCTTTGGGTTTGGCGGCGGCGGCGGCGGCGGCGCTTATAATACGGCTACTTTCGCTGTTTCTGCGGGCCAGTCATACACCATTTCAAGAGGTGCTGGCGGCTCAGGTGGTAGCGTGAGTTTTTTTGGGATATATGACGGAGGAAATGGTGGTACTACAACAGTCTCAGGACCAAATGGAAATATTATTTCTGCTAACGGAGGTTATGGTGGTACTTCTGGTACTTTTAATTCCGGGAATGGCGGCAATGGCGCAGCAGGAGGCGCATTTAGTGGCGGCAATGGCAGCGATGCTTCCAATAATAATGCAGGAGCAGGCGGTGGCGGTGCAGGTAATACAGGCAATGGCAATAGTGCCAGCGGTAGCACCGCTGGCACAGGAGGTGTAGGCTCTCCGAACAATTCAACTTACAGAGGAGGCAATGGAGGCAACGCAGGTATACCAGCCGGCCCCTTTTCTTCTGGGGATGGCGGCATAGCTTCTGTACCTGGTGGTGGTGGTGGTGGGGCTTTCAATTTTGGCGGGGGAGGAAATGGAGGATCCGGCCAGGTAGTCCTTACCTATACATCTGGCCCTGTTGCGCCAACGGTTACAGGATTTTCACCTAATCCTGCCTGCGTGGGAAATCTCATAACTATTACGGGAAATGACTTTGTAAGCCCTGCAACTGTTACCTTTTATAACGGTTTAACAGTGTCGGCTACGGTTGTTAATTCTACAAAAATTACTGCAACGCTTCCTTCAGGAGCGACAACCGGCGGTTTTACAGTTACTACTTCAGGTGGAACATCTGCTGTCTCTGCTAACCTGGTGGTAACCAATCTTACAACACCTCTTTCTGTATCTGGTGCGGGCACGTATTGCGGAAGCGCTTCACTTGCAGCTACAGGTGGTTCCGGCGGCACGATATATTTTGAAGGAACTAATTCTAATGGTACTTCTACCTCGGCTGTTTCGCCCCAGGTAATAACTGCTACCGGTACCCATACTTATTATTTCAGGGAATACAATAATTGCGGCTGGGGTACTGCTTATCCTGCCACGGTTACGGTTAATCCACTTCCTTCATCTTTTACAGTTAATGTAAATGCTGGTTGTTCGAGTGCGGTACTCACACCTTCAGGAGCAACTGGGGATGTTTTTTATTTCCAGGGAACTACTGCCGGAGGTACTTCAACCACTACTTCCGGTCCTGTAACCGTTACATCACCCGGCACTTATTATTACAGGGCTAAGGCAGCAGGTGGCTGCTGGGGCGATGATGTGGCAGTACCTGTTGTATTCCAGGTTACCGCGGTTATCGGCACTCAACCGGTTTCTCAGGAGGTATGTTCCGGCACAAGCGTAGACTTCTCCGTTGCGGTTACTTCAGGTACTACGCTGAGTTACCAATGGAGAAATGGAAACACCAACATTAGTAACGGCGGAAACATTTCTGGGGCCACAACAAATAAATTATCCATAACAGGCGCCACTAATGCAAATGCTGCTACTGATTATAACTGCCTCATCACAGATGCCTGTGGTTCAGTGGTATCTGATTATGTATCTCTCACCATCAACCAGGCATCGACAGCACCTGCAAATTCGCCAACAGGGCTGAATTTTGCACCCATAGGTGTTACAAGTGCCATCGGGGGGTTCAACTATAGTGCTGATGCTACATTTTACATCGTGATCAGGAGTACTTCTTCTTCCCCGGTGCCAAAACCGGTTAATGGCACTTCCTATACACAAGGATCTGCTGCCTTTGGTGCCAATACCTATGTGGAATATATTGGAACCGATAATTATTTCACGTCTTCGGGTCTCAGTTCCAATACCAACTACTATTATTGGGTATACGCCTTTAACGAAAATAGTTGCGGAACTTCCCCGTTGTACAATTCTACGCCATCCTATAAAACAATTATAACCAATACTAATACCACCTGTAATTCCATCACTGACTTTTATTGGATGGGATCGGGTAGTGATTATCATGTAAACAACAACAACTCTGATTTTAATAACTGGCGTAACTGGTCTACCAGTTCCACTCAATTTAGAAATAATGGCCATGCCATCCCGGATAAATGTACGGATGTATATATTTTAGTAAACACTAATGTTAACATTACATTGTCGAATGATGCAGATGTGCATGCTATGACTTTTATACTGCAAGGCAGTAGCAATAACAGGAACGCGACGCTCACCACAAGGGGGAATACGCTTAGTGTATATGATGATGCTACTATTAACATCACCTCCGGCTCCAGCATCAGCATTGGTGAACAAACGAGCAGGAGCGGTATTATCGATTTCAAGGGAAATGTGAGCATTGGCTCATCCGGTGGCCGTACAGCTAATTTTATCGGCAACAGCGGCAGCACGATCATTTTCAGAGGTGACCTCAATATCGGATCTTCCGGGGCAATCAACGAAATCACAGATGGGCCGGGAACTGCCATATTTGATGGTGTCGCTCAGAAGATTTCCTGGAAAAATTCCACCTCCAATGCTACAAACTTCAACGATGTGGAAATTGGCAGTTCATCAGCTTCTTCCACTGTTGTCTCTTTCGACCCCGGAAGCACGGCTACTCCTGGAAATATCCTTGGCAATCTTACCATTAATGGCTCATCTCAGTTATGGTTGGGTACCAGCCAGTGGAACCGGGATTCCAATGGCGGCATTTTTACCATGAACAATACTTCCAAATTACAACTCGGAGGCAGCTCTTCCGTTCAGAATGGAGGAAGCGAAACCCTCGTTACAGGAAGCAACTTCCCATCAGGATTTTCAACTTCATTCAATGCATCGAGCACTGTGGAATACAATGGTAAAAATAATATCACGCAAACAGTATATAGTGCGCCGCAATATGGTAATTTGACGCTTACCAATGGCTCAGGTTCGGGGACGGCAAATAAAAATTCAACGGCCTCTTTCACAATATCAGGAACTGCAACTGTGCAAAACCTGGCGACCTTGACCATGGGGGCAGGAATTACCGCCAACGGACCTTTCAATGTAAACAGTGGTGCAAGCCTTATCTGTGGAGCTAATGTAATAGGAGGCTCCGGCTCATTTACGCTGCAAAGCAATGGTAATCTTTCATTGGGTTCCGCACAAGGTATTTCCGCCTCCGGCGCTACCGGAAATATACAGGTTGCCGGTGCAAGAAGCTTTAATACCGCGGCTAATTATACTTATAATGGCTTGGTGACACAGGTTACCGGAAATGGATTGCCTTCCGTAATCAATAATTTAAGTATTATCAATAGTGCAGGTGTTACTTTAACTGCAGATAATTCTATATCTGGTATTTATTATCAAACAACAGGACCTTTAGCACTTAATTCCAATACGTTAACTATTAACCAATTAATTCGTTCAAGTGGTACCATATCAGGATCAGATACCTCCAATATTACCATTAACGGCACCAGTATTCCTCTTATTTTTACCGGAACACCGGGTGCTGGAGTCATAAAAAACTTGAAATTGAATGACAGTAAATCGGCCTACCTTGGAACCACTTTAGACATAAGCGGAGGTATTGCTGCCAATACAGAAGGCTCTGTAACGATAGGGAATGGCTCCGTTTTTACTACCAATGATCACCTTACATTAAAATCCAGCCTGTATGGAACTGCAAGGATTGGTGTAATTCCCGTGGATGCATCAGGAAATCCTTTAGGGCAGATTACAGGAAATGTTACTGTCGAACGCTATACTAAAATGGGATCAGGTTCAGGTCTCCACGGAAAAAAATGGCTGTTTTTGGCCATTCCTACCATAGGGCAAACGGTAAAACAAAGCTGGATGGAAAATGGTAGTACGGCGTCTACAGGGTATGGTATCCAGGTAACAGGGCCAGGAGGTACCGGATCGGGATTTGATATGTATAGTGTGAGCCCTTCAATGAAATATTTTGACAATGCTACAGGTAATTGGAAGGGAATTGCCAATACTAACCAACTTATTTATGATTCAAGAGGGTATATGGTTTTTATCAGAGGCGACAGGAGTGTCAATGGAACCACAGTTACTACCTCTAATCCAACTAATTTACGTACAAAAGGAACTCTGATAACTGGCGACCAAACGATTTCATTGCCAGGCAATAATTCATTTGCTTCAATTGGTAATCCATATGCTTCTGCAATTGACATGAGGAATGTAACTCAAACTAATGGTTCAGATTTCTTCTACGTTTGGAACCCTTCTTTGGGAGGTAACTATGGATATGGGGCCTACGAAACATATGTATTGTATAATGGAAATTATGTCAGTGTTCCGGGGTTTACCGTAAATAATTCTATTCAAAGTGGCCAGGCATTTTTTGTGCAGACAAGTTCTGCTCCGGCAAATGTGCTGATTAAAGAATCATCAAAACAAGGCAATAGTAATTCAAGCTATTTCAGGCCACAGGGCGTAACTGGAAAAAAAGCCCAATTAATTACCACTTTGAATAGTGTAAATGCTGACAGCAGTAGTGTTCTCATTGATGGAACTTTACAACAATTCAGTGACGATTATACTAATGCTATTGATGCAATGGATGAAAGAAAAATATTCAATGCTTCAGAAAATATTTCTATAAAATCAGCAGGAAAAAATATCATAGTAGAGAGAAGGCATACCATTGATCCTGCGGATACTATTTTCCTTAGCCTTACCAGGTTAAAAGCACAGAATTATCGGTTGGTATTTGATGCGAAAAACCTGTCTGCTAACGGACTCATAGCCTTTTTAGAAGATAATTACATGCATCAGCTAACCACATTAAATCTTGATGGAAATACTGAATTCAACTTTAGAGTGACCGGTGCTCCGGCATCTTATGCACCTGACCGTTTTCATATTATATTCAGACAACCTTCCGGGCCTTTACCTGTAACCTTTACTTCTGTAAATGCATACCAAAAGAATTCAGATATTTCAGTGAATTGGAAAGTGGAAAACGAAAGCAATATGAAACAATATGAAGTAGAAAAATCAACCGATGGGTCTCATTTTGTGACGGTGGCTACAATCGCAGCTATTAATGGAACAGCCAATAGCTATAGCTGGTTAGATAAAGATGCAGTAGCAGGGTACAATTATTACCGCATCAGGAGTGTGGATATTAACCAGAAAACAGCACTGACACAAATTGTAAAAGTCAATATTGATAATGTGGCCAAGGAAATTTCCATATTCCCCAATCCAGTTGTTAATGGGGTCATCAATCTTCATTTGATCAATCAGGCTTCCGGCAATTATAAGGTAAGAATATTGAATCAGTTGGGGCAGGTAGTTCAGGCTCAGGATATAAATCACAGTGAAGGAAGTTCTACTTCAAATTTTAAGTTGACCAGTGATGTGGCTCATGGCATTTACCAGGCAGCAATAACAAGCCCCGGCGGTGAGGTAAAAGTGGTAAAATTTATTTATTAATTCATTGATATTACCCCGGCCATAGGTTATTCATGGCCGGGTCTTTTAATTAAAGCAGTTCAGTAGTGAGATATCTAAAATGTATTTAAATTGAAGTCATATGCATTAAGACAGGGGATAAGTAACATTTTTATTAAATTAAAGAAAGTTGTTTCAGATTATTGAAAGAGAAAAAAAAATTGTTATTTTGTATTTTATACAATTATCAAAACGAATTTCAAAACAATTTTTATAATGAAATATAAAGTTTCAATTTTTCTAATGTTGTTTTGTATTGCGCAGCAGGGGAAAGCTCAATATTTTTATAATGATACCTATTATAATAATGCTTTGATTTTTGAAGCCGGCATATCCGTAGGGTCTATGAATAGCCTGACCGATGTAGGCGGAAGGATTGGAAAGGGGAAAGGGGGTGTAAAAGATTATAATATTAAGAATACTACGGCGTCAGGCAGTGTCTTTTTCAGTGCCTTTTATAAAAATTTTTTTGCGTTAAGGCTTGAAGCAACTATGGGTAGTGTTCAAGCCAATGACAGCACCATAAAAAATGCAAAATTAAACGGGGGCAGTATTGGCAGGTACAACAGGAATTTAAGTTTCAGGAGCCCGATTGATGAAATTTCTGTTACTGCTGAATTTCACCCAATTGGTTTTTTTAATTTATCAAATGAAGAAGGTGATGCACCCGTCTTTTCACCCTATATCATTGGCGGGATTGGTTTTTTTCATTTTAACCCGCAGGCAAAATTAAATTCACAATGGGTGGATCTTCAACCACTTCATACTGAAGGAGAAGGTTTTGCTGAATATCCCAATAGCCATGTGTACAAACTGAACCAGGTCAATGTTCCGGTAGGAATTGGTGTAAAATATGAACTTTCAGCTAAATTTAACCTGCGGATGGAATATATTACCAGGTTGCTATCCACCGATTATTTAGATGATGTCCATGGCACGTATATTGATCCTGCTGTCTTTAGCAAGTATTTAAGTGGTACGCAACTCACTGATGCACTAATATTAAATAACAGGGGAAGAACTGATGCTTTATCTAATGAGACAACGGCGCACCCAAATGGTATACGCGGCAATCCACATAACAACGATTCTTACTTTACCTTTAGCTTTAAAATAGCTTATGTATTCGGCAGAGAATTAATCAATTCATCTACCAAATCTCAAAGAAGGCAACAGGCTTCTCCCAGGTTTTTTTAAAAATATTGAAAACCAGGGCAGGGGGTGTATTAATATAATATAGCTATTGTTTCCTGGCCAACAGTTTACTGAATACGATTGCCCTCGAAATTTTCCTATCCATTCCTGGTGGAAAACTATGAATTTTTAATTTCCTGAATGCGATGAAAAAAGTTATATTAAATTGATTACCAGAAGTGTATTTGAGTTAAAGCAGGTTCTTTACAACAAGTAGCCAGTAATGCCTCTCAATAGACTTTTGATTCCGTCAAAAAAAAATTGCCTGGAGTATTTTAAAATCCATATATTAATATTATCTTGTGCTGCTAATTGCGTTTAAAGCTATCCTTTCTCCAACTCCTGTGAATATCTTCTTAATTTAATTTCTATTGGATAATGATAATTATCCATTTTATTTTCATTTTTATTTGAATAATTCCAATCCTGGATAAAAATCAATTCTAGATTTTTGATATCCTGTACCATATTTTCATTGATCCTGTAAAAGGCATTTACTATTTCTCAAAGCGAATAGAAAGAGTGTATGAAGAAATGCTACTTATTATTATTGTGCAGCTTTTGTTTCATCTGTGGCGGTTATGCGCAAACAGCAATAGATCCTAATGGGGTAGGCGGCTTTGACGCGGGAAATACCTTTGCTTCAAATGGCTGGACGGTTGTAAATAGTTCTGCTAATAAATGGGTAGTGGGCACCACGACAAATAATAGCCCACCAAATAGTGCTTACATTTCCAGGGATTCGATCGCTGCCACGCCAGGCGCTAATGATTATGATTACGATTACGATAATACTACTACTCACATTTCTCACTTTTACCGGCAGGTGACCCTTCCCCCGGAAGCATTCAATATAAGTTTGTCATTTTATTTACAAGGTAATGTTCAAAGCGATAATGAACTAAATGTGATTGACGGATTGAACGTATATACTGATGAGACTACTATACCTGTTGCAGATGCACTGCCCGGACCAAGTGCAGTCATTCGATTTCCTCAGTTTAATTCGCAATTAGTATATAGTCAGCAAGGCGCGAGTGCACCTGATTTAGCGGGTAAAACATTCTATCTCATCTTCACCTGGGTAAACAATGATGATGGAACAGGTGATGGCCCGCCTGCATCAATCGATGATATATCCCTGACCTATTGTATTAAATCTGATACTTTTCGTTTAACCGGAGGAGGAGGTTTTTGTATAGGGAGCGACGGAACTCATGTAGGGTTAGCGGGCTCCACAAAAGCTATCAGCTATCAATTGTATAATAATGGAACGCCGGTAGGAGACCCGGTTGCAGGAACAGGAGATCCTCTTGATTTCGGTTTGCAAACGGCTATTGGCAATTATACGGTTGTTGGCACATCCGCTTGTGGTTACACCTATCCAATGCCAGGAAGTGTAGATGTTACGGAAAATCCATTGCCGGTAGCTACAGCCGGAAGTAATGCACCTATATGCACAGGTGCTACATTGAATCTTACCTCCGGCCCCGATGGAGAAACTTCTTATAGCTGGTCAGGACCAAATAGTTTTAATTCATCCGACCAAAACCCGTCAATTCCTGCTGTTACTATCAATGCTTCAGGAACCTATAAAGTAACGGTTACTGATAATAACGGATGTTCTGCAAATGCCACTACTGAAGTCACGTTAACTAGCGGGGGCGCCATAGGAGGAACTATAACTTCTGTATCGATTTGTAGCGGAGACAACGGTTCTCTCTCACTTTCAGGTAACAGTAACAGTCCTCTATATTGGGAATCTTCAACCGACAGCACCAGCGCTTCATGGACTAATATACCCAACACCACTACTACCCTAAACTTTTCAGGTGTTACCGTTCCTACATTCTATAGAGCTGTAGTAAGTAATGGTTGTGGTAGCATTAATTCTTCCATTGGTATAGTGTGGATTCATAATTACTGGGTAGGTGGAGATATCACCAGTCCTACTGATTGGAATACCGCAACTAACTGGTCGGATGGCCAGGTACCTTCTGCAGCTACCTGCCCTGACGTGTATATCCCTGCTACCCTCAATCAGCCGGTATTAAGCACAGGCCCGGTAGCTACTATTATCAATCTGCATATTGCTTCAGGCGCCAGTGTTACTATTAATGGTACAGGCTTTATGCAGATCGGGGGAACGATATATAATAGTGGTGTTTTTGACATTACTAATGGCACGCTGGAATTGAACGGTACCAGCATCGGCACTCAAAATATAGATGGTAATACCTTCGCCAATACGATTGCGGGTAAGAATAACACAATAAAAAATCTCATCATAAGCAATAATGTAGATGTTGCCAACACCCCAAATGATACCCTGAACATTTCAGGAAGCTTGTCTTTTGGGAATACGTCTGCAGACTTAAATACAGGGGATAATATAACTCTAAAATCCTCGGCTACAGCTACTGCTAATGTAGGTGTACTTGCAGCCGGAAACACTATTACAGGTGAGGTAACTGTAGAACGGTACCTTAATACGGGAACCGGTGGGGGGCAACATGCGAAAGCCTGGGAGTTTTTAGCCATACCAACAATGGGACAAACGGTAAAAGAAAGCTGGATGGAAGGTGGTGCCACACCTACGGGTTATGGAACACAGGTAACAGGAGCCGGAGGCGCTGTGAATGGTTTTGATCTTGCATCACCATCGCCTTCAATGAAATATTACAATCCATCGAATTCATTGGGCTGGACGGGAATTGCCAATACAGGGATTTCAATTTACAATCAAAAAGGGTATATGCTCTTTGTGAGGGGCGACAGAAGTGTGGATGGGAAAACAACAACTACGCCCAATGCCACTACATTGCGGACCAAAGGAAATTTATTGACAGGAAAAGTAACGATTCCTGTGGGGGCCGATGCTTTCGGATCTATTGGCAATCCTTATGCTTCTGCTATAGATATGAGGAAAGTAATGGCCGACAGGGAAGGTAATGTCAATGAATTCTTTACAGTTTGGAATGCCAACCTTGGAGGCACATATGGGTATGGAGGCTATGAAACTTATTATTATGACGGAACCAATTATACTAATATCCCATCTTACAAGGTGAATAATCATATTCAAAGCGGCGAAGCTTTTTTTGTGCAAACTACCGGAGGAACAGGGAATATGGTATTTAATGAAACGTCAAAAGATGATAGCAGCTCAATCAATATCTTCAGACCGCAGAGCGTTCCCGGAAAAATAGCACAATTAAGGACTCAACTTTACAGTGTGTTTGCTGATGGAAGTACATATCTCGATGATGGGACCTTGCATCAGTTCAGTGACAATTATAGTAATGCTATTGATGGAATGGATGGAAGGAAAGTCTTTAATAGCTCAGAAAATTTATACCTGCATTCAGGAGGGAAAAATTTAATAGTTGAAAGGCGTCATGGCCTTATTCAATCAGACACCTTGTTCTATAATCTTGCAAGCGTTAAAGCACAAAATTACCGGATGGAGTTTATCGCCAGTAGCCTATCATCTTATGGCCTCGAAGGATTTATAGAAGATACTTACCTGCATACTAAAACACCGCTGAATTTGGAAGGAACTACCCTCCTGAATTTTAGCGTTACCAACGCGGCAGGCTCCTATGCAACCAATCGTTTCCGAATCGTATTTGCTCCAATGGCTGCAGGGCCATTGCCGGTCACTTTTGTTTCTGTAAATGCTTCTCTCAAAAATGGTGACATAGCAGTAGAATGGAAAGTGGAAAATGAAAGCAATATGAGTCATTACGAAGTAGAACAATCAATTGATGGCAATCGCTTTACGCTGGCGGCAACCGTTACCGCCACTAATTTAGACGCCGGTGCTTACAGTTGGCTGGATGAGAATGTTACACCAGGCTACCATTATTACCGCATAAAGAGTGTTGACATTAATGGAACTATTGCATACACACAGGTGGTGAAAGTATGGGTACCTGCCCCGAGAGAGCATATTGCCATTTATCCTAACCCAATAACGGATGGTGTCATCCATCTTCAAATGACCAATTTACCTAAGGGAAGATATGGAATTCGATTGCTCAATAAACTCGGACAAGTGATTGTTCAGAAACAAATTAATCATCCGGGGGGAAGCACCACTCAACTTATTCAATGGGATTATAACCTGGCGCATGGCATGTACCAGGTTGAGATAATTCGGCCGGATGGAACCGTGAAAGATTTGAATGTAATGTATTGATGATATGAATATTAAATGTGTCGTGATCTACGATATTTTATTCAGGTCAATACTTTTTGAGTATAAAAAATAGTCCTCCTTTAAATTAGGAAATTAACCTGGAGTGAGTATCTTTGTATTTATTGTAGGTATAGAAGCGGTTGTTCCCCAAAGGATCGCTATCTTCTTCTTACAATAATTAAAGGTATCTGCGGCATTTCCTTACATTACGTGGGAAGTTTCCTGTGATGCGTTTTTGTCCTCATCCAAATTCCTAAGAATATATCTCCTTAATTCGGGTTTTATAAAGAATTCGCTTGTTATTATTCAAGCCATCTTTATTCTTTTCTTCTACCCTTTGCAAAATCATTTACTTTTCAAACACAATGAAAAAATGGTTTTATGGAAAAATTATACTTTTTAATTAAAGACTTTATCATACTTAAATTTATAAGAAAAAGTCTGTCGATAAATATTCTGCAAAAGCCTTTATTTATGTTATTAAATAGGTTGTTTTGCGATCTTACTGCTTTATTTCCTTTGCGAAAAGTAATGATTTTATCAATAACTACTTTGCTGTTTTCCAGCAAAGTCTTAGCCGATTATACCGTTCCTTCAGGCCCCCCTGTTGATGCCAGTACAATCGCAGGCCAAAGTGGTGTTTTGACAATAAACGGAACACTCAATGTACAGGGGAATGTTTCTTTACTGAATTTTACCAGTGTTATTATTAATGGCCCTACTGGCCAGATTTATTGGACCGGGAATTACGATTTAAAATTTGCAAGTGGTATAAGTTTTGTCATCAATAATGCTGGTTCCACTGGAGGTCTTCAACCTACTGCAGGTAATGGTAATGGGGCAACCCGCCTTTATATTGGCAATGTCTTTATTGCGGTACAAAGTGATCATGCTAATAATGGAGATTTTTCATTTGAGGAATTCAATGGCATGGGCGGCTTACCTGCATTTACTCTTTCTTCATCAACTGGTTCCCCGGTTTGTTATGGTACCACTATAACGGCCACTTTAACGCCTCCTAATAATACCTATTCTTATGATTGTTCTTGGTCGGTTAATAGTGGAGGCAGCATATCACCTGCTAATAATTCGAATTTTAATACAGCTAAAACAGCTACTGTTACGGCGGTGAATTCAACTTCTGTTAAAATCTATACGATAACCTGTAAAGTTTACAAGCATGGTGATTCATATCCTCTTCTGACAAAAACCTTAAATATAACTGTTAACCCGATACCGGCACCTGTAATCGTTACCGGTGGGGGCACTTCTTTATGCAGCAATTCAACTACTTTAACAGCCGGCACCGGAGGAAGTGGAAATATCTATTTCCAGGGAACTTCTTCCAATGGAACTTCCACCGCTATACCAGGCAATCCACAATCGGTAAGTAATGCGGGGACCTATTATTTCAGGGCAGAAGCAAGTGGTTGCTGGGGTGCTCAGGGAAGTGCGGTAGTTTCATTTCATAATTTATGGACAGGAAATACCAGTTCCGACTGGAATACGGCTTCCAACTGGTCAGATAACCAACTTCCTTCTACTACTTGCCCGGATGTATATATTCCTTCAGTTACTCGTAAGCCCGTGTTAAGTAACACTCCGGTGGCTACTATAAAAAATCTTCAGATTTTATCAGGAGCAACCTTAACGGTTAATGGAACCGGTGTTCTGCAAATAGCAGGATCCATTACTAATAACGGCACATTCGATGCCGGTAATGGCACTCTGGTTTTGAATGGAACATCAACACAAACTATTGCAGGGAGTATGTTTAAAAACAGGAATCTAAAAAACCTTACCATCAGCAATGATGTTGATGTTGCAAACACCTTAAATGATACCCTGAATATTTTGGGCAGTCTTTCTTTTGGTTCCTCCACAGCACAATTAAATACCGGGGATAATATCGCCCTGAAATCATCTGATACAGCTACCGCTAATGTAGGTGCACTTGCTGCAGGAAATACCATTACCGGGAAAGTAATTGTAGAACGTTACATTAATTTAGGGACTGGTTCAGGCCAGCATGCCAAGACCTGGGAATTCCTGGCAGTGCCCACAACAGGCCAATCTGTATTTAATAGCTGGATGGAAGGCGGTTCTAAACTATCTACGGGTTATGGTACCCAGGTAACGGGGCCGGGAGGCAACGGGGCCGGGTTTGATATGTATTCTGTGAGTCCTTCGATGAAATATTATGATCCTTCAAATTCATTGGGCTGGACAGGAATTACCAATACCGGGAATTCTATTTATAATTCAAAAGGGTATATGCTCTTTGTCAGGGGCGACAGGAGTGTCAACGGAACAACAGTAACCACTCCCAATAATACTATATTGAGGACAAAGGGGACTCTGTTTACCGGTGATGTAAGTATTCCACTCGCAGGTGATAATTCATTTGCTTCTATAGGCAATCCCTATGCCTCTGCAATTGATATGAGAAATGTAACTCAGACAACGGGTTCTGGTTTCTTTTATCTTTGGAATCCTAATTCAATAGGTGGCTATGGGTATGGTAAATATGAAACTTATTTTTTTGACGGAGTTGACTATGTGAGTATTCCATCTCTTATCCCAAATAACTTCATCCAAAGTGGGCAGGCATTTTTTGTACAGACGATGCCAACAGCCGGAAGTATTAATTTTACCGAAGCCTCAAAATCAAATGGAAGTACGGTCAGCTATTTCAGACCACAAGGTACTTCGGGCAGAATAGCCCAATTACGCACTAATTTATACAGCGTCAATGCCGATAGTGCCATTCTTGATGATGGTACCTTGCAGCAGTTTAGTGGTGATTACAGTAATGCTATTGATAGAATGGATGCAAAAAAAATGTATAACAGTTCTGAAAACCTGTCTGTAAAATCCGGCGGAAAATATCTTGTCCTGGAAAGAAGACAGATGCTCGGAAAATCCGATACGGTTTTCTTTAATCTTACCGGGGTGAAAGCTCAGTCCTATCGATTGGTTTTTACAGCACAAAACCTGTCAGCCCGGGGCCTCCAAGGATTTATAGAAGATACCTACCTGCATACACAAACGCCGCTGAACCTGGAAGGATCTACTACCCTGAATTTTAGTGTTACCAGCGCAGCAGGTTCTTTCGCTGCCAATCGTTTCCGTATTGTATTTGCACCAATGGAAGGCCCATTACCCGTAACATTTGTTTCTGTAAATGCGACTCTTAAGAATGCTGATATAACAGTAGCGTGGAAAGTGGAAAATGAAAGCAATATGAAACAGTATGAAGTGGAGCAATCAATGAATGGCAGCGCGTTTAACCAGGTAGCAATTCTTTCTGCAAACAATACGGGAGTCGTGGCTTACAGTTGGCTGGATAAAAATGCCACACCGGGTTATCATTATTACCGCATTAAGAGTATTGATATCAATGGATCTGTCACATATAGCCCGGTAGTAAAAGTATGGGTGCCTGTCCTGAAACAGGATATCGCCATTTATCCCAACCCGGTAACGGATGGTATCATACATCTTCAACTGGAGAACCAGCCCGAAGGAAAGTATATTATCCGTTTGCTCAATAAACTGGGACAGGTGATGCTGCAGAAACAGATCAATCATCCCGGGGGAAACAGTACCGAACTGATTCAGCCAGGCGCTACCCTGGCAAAGGGTATATACCAGCTTGAGGTAGCCCTACCTGATGGCAGTGTGAAAGTGCTGAAAGCAATCTATTAGTAATAGGGGATGTGGGGTAGGTATAGCCTTTGAGAGGTGTTATTGAAGAGGCAGTGGATTGGGATGGAAAAGCCATATCCATGTATCTTCTTATTCAAAAACTCAACAACCACCTTCCAGGTTCCCCATATGGGCGCGCCGATGTTTCGCTAAAAACAACTTAGTTGTATAGAAGAAGGTGGGTTGAAAGAATCGGTTTATGCCCTCTTTAATGAATAGTGTGTCAAATATTTTTTATTTTTTCGTAGAAAAAATCCTTCGTGCCCTTTGTGTCCTTTGTGGTAAAAAAAATCAGGCAAAGCCCCGGGAACATTACTACCGCCTTAGGCGGTGGTTTTTTAAGATACAATAAAGCGATCAACGCTTCTTTTACCAAATAAGATCAGTGCGAATCAATTCAAAAGAAATAACAAGGTATTGAGCGGGCGCAGGCTTATATTTGGCTATACTTCGCAAGGGGTAAATTAGTGAGTTCTTCAAGTTAAATAATTCACTGTTTTGTCTTTGATACAGTGTGTCAATTGCCACTAACTAAAGTTAGTGGCAATTGTGGTAGTGTTTTCCGGCTTTAGCCAAAAGTTAAAACGCCCTATATTGTACGGAGTCAATAGATTTTGGCTAAAGCCCTTAAAGATACTTCATTATCCATCCACGGGTTGAAACCCATGGCAATTAAAATACCCTGATTGTATTCTTCAAACGCATAGATTTGTCGACTTTCCTCCAATCAGGTCAAATTGTTTGGCAATGATAATGATATACCGAAACACTTTGCGGATCGCTTTTTCATTGTCTCTTCTGAAATTGGAGATTGTATTATGATCCGTGGCAAGTTGCTTCATAAGCCACATGAGCTCAATGTTACGTTTGCATTATTTACCAATCTTTTATTTTTTTAATCGTGTTCATGAGATCGCTTCGCTAAGTTCCTTATTCCAATTTCCTGCTGGAACGGATATGATTGAGGTAACCGGATGTAAATAGTTTTTACACACTTTGATGTGGAGATGAACAATAATAATTGGTTAACCGGCACTGCTGTATTGAATACTCCCTATACAAAAAAATCATTAATTAATTGTCGCATTAAAATAATTTTTTTTAAAATGCTTTGTTAATTAAAAACTTTAACCTATTTTGTGAGTCGGTTCACGTTTTTCATTATCCTTTGACCAAATTTTCCCCCACAGAACAAATTTTTTCTCCGGCTTATTTTTCATGCTAACCATGGATCATAACACCCGGAACATCCATTTTTTTAGACAATAATCCTGTCTGAGAGTGTTACCACTATCGGTAATTTGTTTGATTGAATGTCTAACTCCTTTGAAAGATCCTAAGCCAAAAGCTCCCAGGGTTAACCAATACTATTTTTCCAATTTCTGTTATGGACTGCTAAGCTTCATACCACACTGTATTGTATTTAATTAAGTAATAAAAATTTAATTTTTTATTTATGGACATCATTATGTGCACCCTGCTTTTGTGGTTCCCGTCCCTGCTTATTTTTCCGGTTACACGGCTTATGCAGGCAATCAGTAAAAACTATATGGCGATGCATTACGGCAATCCCTTACCGGTTGACCGTAATGCCTTTCAGCATACTCATTTACAATTAATAAACAGATATAACACTGACTCAATCACTGCGGGCTACCCGTTATTGAAACAGCGTATGTGCCTATTAGTTAGTTGCACGAAGAAACAGATCAAATACTAAAAAACGACTTATGAATAATTTTTACGCAAAATGGCTTCTTATGAAAATGATTATTGCTGTGGCAGGTGCTTTTAAAAAGCTGCCTTCTTTTATAGTAAACTTGTTTTCTGCAAAGAAGTCGGCCGTTGCACTGGTGACCTTAACGGGAGAAGCCGTCAATACGGCCTGCTTACCCATTACAGGGGGTATCCATACATCTGCTCCTGCAAATACCTTTACTACTTTACCCAATGATGCGAAGCATAGCGACGCATCATTTTTTTTTATACCTAACCCCGGTAAACATTCAACCTCTACTGTTCACCTTTTTAAGCATTCTGTTATGAAGACATATTTACGTAAATCCGGATTATTCGCTATTACATTGTTGATGGCGGGTTTGTTTTTTATCCAAAATAGTTTTGGACAAATTACGACATTAAAAGCATGGTCCAACATATACCACGGAACCTCGACAAGTGCGCAGACCAGTGCCTATTCCGTACCTACCGGAAGTAACACTAATCGGATCCTGGTAGTGGCCATTGCGTCTTCACAAGTTTCAGCAGGTTCAAGGACTGTGGTTCTTACCTATGGTACTAGGCCACTAACATCTGTTGCAGGTGATATGGCAACTGGTTCAATACTACAACACACTCAATTATATTACCTAAATGAAGCAGGGCTTGATTTAGCTACTAATACTACCTTATCCGTTACGGTAAGCGGAGGAACGACAGTGGTTACAGATGTATGGGCTGCCGTCTTTGATGGGGTTAACCAAACTTCCCCCATAACTGACTTTAAAACTTACAATAGTGGTTCCTCTAATATAGGAAGTATTGCCTATAGTACGCCATTAAATGTAAATACAAATGACCAGGCATTGGAGGTGATTAGTAGTGTTCATCTTTCAACTTTTGCAGTCCATTCTATTAATACTCCAACTAATTGGGCATTGGGTGATGATCAACAATGGACAACAAATTACGATGTAGATAATGCGGTATTCAACCGTGATATACCAATTTCAAATATAACAGACAATTCTAGTACAACATTTAACAATGGAACATCTGGTACTACATATGGATCGATGACAGGGATGACCCTTCATGCTGCACCAATAGTTGTCGCTTCTCCATATACCATGCTTTCTTCAGGTACATTCACTGTGCCTGCTGGAGTTTCTTGTATTAAAGTAGAAGCCTGGGGCGCAGGAGGGGATGGAGGAGTCGGACCAAATTCACAATTTGGTGGCAGAAGAGGTGCTGGAGGAGGAGGTAGTGGTGCTTATATAATAGATAACGCTTTTTCAACCACTGGAAATACTCAGTACACTATATCTATAGGTAATGGCGGTGGCAGCACAGGTTCTGGTGGTTCAAGTAATACCACTATAAATACCAATCTATTTGTTGCAGCCGGAGGCAGTTCCAATACTTCCAATAGCTCAAATGGTGCAGCAGGTGGTTCATCAGGAAATAGTGTTAATCCTGCAGGTACAGGTGCTCCTTACATTATAGCTGGCACATCTGGTGGGAATGCTAATGGAAATGATGGAGGTGATGGTGGAACTCCATTCGGCTATGCTAGTAACGGAGGTGCCGGTGGCATATATTTCGGTACTGGTGCCGGAGATGGCACTCCTCCAGGTGGTGGTGGCGGCGGCGGTGCACGTGGATCAAATGGGGGTAATGGTGCCGGTGGCGGAGTAAGATTCACCTGGATAGATGTTTCTAATTTTACGGTATCTGCATCTCCTACTACAATATGTGCAGGCGGCACTACCGACATTACCTTGCATTCTACTTCATTAGCTAATGGAGACTATAATATTACGTACACTACTCCAGCTAATCCTGGCGGTGTCGGAACCACCGTTACCTTTACCAGTGGCGTGAGTACTGCATTCACTGTTTCAGGATTAACAGGTCCGACTTCTACCGTTGCGATTACTGCAATTACGTTTGCGTCAGGTTCTACCTGTAGTACAACTTTGACCAATAAATCGGTGGTTATAACAGTGAATGCCCCAACAGTTGGTGTGGGCAGTGCACTTACTGCGATTTGCAAGGGAGGCACCACAGTCGCATTGGGAGGTTCCTATGGCGGCGGGGCTACAGCAGCCGTTTGGTCAGATGGATTAACCGGTGGACAAGCCGGAACTTTTACCAATAACGGGGGTACTACACCGGGTACTGCAACTTATACGGCTTCAGCATCTGCGCCAGCGAGTGTTACCTTAACACTTACTACCAGCGGTGGTTCCTGCGGAACTACTTCTGCTTCCAAAACATTAACGGTAAATCCGTCACCCACCATTACGTTGGGAACTATCAGTCCTATCTGTGCGGGTTCCATGTCATTTACCATACCTTATTCAAGCCCTGCCGGAAGCCCTAATCAATACAGTATTTCGGGAGCCGGTATTACAACAGTAACTAATGGCACATTGCTTGGTTCTCCTATTACAGTAAGCCTGAGTGCGGGCGCGTCCGGCACTTCGATACCCTTTACATTAACGGTGCGCAATAGTTCAGGATGTGTTTCCTCAAATATTCCCGGCTCAGTAACTGTAAATCCGGCGCCAACAGTTACCTGTCCGGGCAATTCATCTGTATGTATAGATGCATCGCCTTTTACCTTAACAGGAGGATCACCTGCAGGTGGCACATATAGTGGCACAGGGGTTAGTGCGGGCACTTTCAATCCTGCTACAGCAGGAGCAGGGTCCCATACCATCACTTATACTTATATTAATGGTAGTGGTTGTTCCAACTCTTGTTCATTCACGATAACCGTAAATCCATTGCCGGTGGTCAGCATTAGTAACCTGGCTTCTCAATATTGCACCAATAGTCCGGCTGTTACTATTACCGGTATCCCAACAGGTTCCGGCGGATCATTTATTGCTTATGATGGTGGTTCTCCAGATGGCGGTATTACCGATAATGGTAATGGCACTGCAACTTTCAATCCTTCAACAGTAGTGGGCTCAAGCTCTACTATAGTATATACTTATACAGATGGTAATGGTTGTACCAATTATGCTACCCCGGATGTTACCATTAATCCGGCACCAACTGCATCAGAAGTCCATACCGACCTAACCTGTAATGGTGCTGCCAACGGAACGGCGACTATAACAGGCGCAGGCGGAACAGGACCTTTAAGTTATACTTTAAGTGGTGGTACCCTGGGGTCTCCTTCCACCAATGCAACCGGCTCATTTACCGGTCTTGGGGCAGGAATTTATAATTATACAGTAACAGATGCAAATAGCTGCTCAGCTACAGCAGGCAGTTTAACGATTATGCAGCCTGCTGCCATCAGCATTACCAGTGCAACGGTAACCAGCCCGATCACATGTAATGGCGGAACAGGTACTGTGACCATCACAGCTACTGGCGGAACAG
>JAUZOE010000022.1 GCA_030706605.1 Bacteroidota bacterium | reverse complement strand
GGGTCAAAGATGTGAAAGAACTAAGTTATTAAAATCTTGAAAGCAAATCACAACTCTATCAAATATAGTGATACAATTATGAAGGATGTGAAAGAACTAAGTTATTAAAATCTTGAAAGCAAATCACAACACACCGACAGCATTTCAGGAACTATCAGCAGATGTGAAAGAACTAAGTTATTAAAATCTTGAAAGCAAATCACAACTAGTTCACGTTATCTTCTCCATAAAGGCTTGATGTGAAAGAACTAAGTTATTAAAATCTTGAAAGCAAATCACAACTCAGCCGCGTCCGGCTCTGATGGATATTCCGATGTGAAAGAACTAAGTTATTAAAATCTTGAAAGCAAATCACAACGAAGTTGATGTAATTCCGATTCCCAATTAGGATGTGAAAGAACTAAGTTATTAAAATCTTGAAAGCAAATCACAACTATCCCCATAAACTTGCCCTTTTTATCAAAGATGTGAAAGAACTAAGTTATTAAAATCTTGAAAGCAAATCACAACTAATCGATCCCTACTGGCAAGGTTTTTAAAGATGTGAAAGAACTAAGTTATTAAAATCTTGAAAGCAAATCACAACAGAGTTTGAAGAGTGGGAACAGGCTATAACGATGTGAAAGAACTAAGTTATTAAAATCTTGAAAGCAAATCACAACCAAATAACCATGCGGGAATTGTTGCCCATGGATGTGAAAGAACTAAGTTATTAAAATCTTGAAAGCAAATCACAACTGATGCACAAGCATTGTTTTTATCGCCGTGGATGTGAAAGAACTAAGTTATTAAAATCTTGAAAGCAAATCACAACTTTCTTGGCTTCTTCATTCAACAGGTGAAAGATGTGAAAGAACTAAGTTATTAAAATCTTGAAAGCAAATCACAACAAGGCTTATACAACGCATCACTTATTCTTGATGTGAAAGAACTAAGTTATTAAAATCTTGAAAGCAAATCACAACATACTAATAAAAACAATCCTTATTTAAGAGATGTGAAAGAACTAAGTTATTAAAATCTTGAAAGCAAATCACAACACTCTTTCAAGATTATTACCCAACAAAGCAGATGTGAAAGAACTAAGTTATTAAAATCTTGAAAGCAAATCACAACATGATGCTTTATGGCCTGAATTTCTGAAAGGATGTGAAAGAACTAAGTTATTAAAATCTTGAAAGCAAATCACAACAAGCGGTACTACTTTGATAGATGGAGAAATGATGTGAAAGAACTAAGTTATTAAAATCTTGAAAGCAAATCACAACCCCTTTTGCTGGAATTGGAAAAACTGCAAAGATGTGAAAGAACTAAGTTATTAAAATCTTGAAAGCAAATCACAACTAAAAATGCCTTGTGGATCGATCCACAAGGCATTGATGAGAGACAACCAGATGATTAAAATATTAAAAGCCAATCACAATAGATTCAATTTCCTTATTCATAATAGGCATATTCTTCTTCTTCAATTTCAATTTTATTTTCAACAGCAGTAACGCCCGGAGCTAACCATGCAGCGTCAGTGGCATCTTCTTTTTCGGCAAATGATCTTACTTTACCACTTAAAATAACTTTTGCCCCTATCACTTGCACCTTAATTTGCCGGGCATCTATTGAGGCGTGACGTTGAAAAGAAGATTTAATTTTTTCCTTTACATCTAATGGAACTAATTTCGGTTTTATGGTCACAAAATTTAACACCGAGCGTACACCAGCCAGGTTCTCGATAGAAGACTCAGCAGATGTTTTTTGATATTCCCATTCTACTTCTCCTTCCAGCGTAACAATGCCATCTTCAACCTTAATCTTTATTTTTTCTTCATCTACTCCAGTATGCCATTTTAAAGCATTTAATACAGCCGCAGCAATTTCTGTATCTGTTTTCTGGTATGATGGAGAAACGCCAATCTGAATATCTTCAGCCAGGGCCTTAACACCCACTACCCTCTTGACGGAACGTTCTGCCGCCAGTTTTTTGGTATAGCTGTTTACCTGCCCGGAAAGAGTAACTACCCCGTTTTTTACTGACACACCAATTTCATTAGCAATCAAAATAGGTTCCCATTTTAACTGCTCCAGGACGTCTTTTTGAATTTGAGCATCGCTTTTCATAATTGTAAATTTTTAAGATTAAAACAAATTATTTAACGTTATAAATGTATCGTTTGATTACCCCGGATAATTATGACGGTTATCATAATAAAGTTTGATTGTCAGCAGCGGGTTGTCTCTTTTAAATAGAATGATGATCATCAAATAAAACCTTGATAGTCATCATAGGTATCATGGATTAAAGACCTTTGCTTTGTTGGCAGAAAATAAAATCATTGAAATCTATAGAAAATTTCTGGAGTTTTTCTAAGTATCAGTTATTTCAAATGCTTAATGCAACTGAAAACGGTATCAGCAATGAAGAGGCTTATGACCGTTTACAGGAACAGCAACAAAATAAATTTAATCAGAAAAAATGGCAAAAAGATGCTTTCCTTTTGCTGTCGCAATATAAAAGTCCTTTAGTATTATTATTAGTATTTGCGGCCTTTTTATCGTTAGTGTTAAAAGAATATTCCAACGGCTTTATTATCATAATAATTTTATTGCTAACAGGTATTTTTGGATTTATACAGGAACGAAATGCGGGAAGGTCAGTAGAAAAACTGCAGGAACTGGTCCGTAATAAAGCTACAGTAAAGAGAGAAGGTATAGAGAGAGAGATCAGCATAAAGGAAGTGGCGCCTGGAGATATCGTATTATTAAATGCAGGAGACATTATTCCAGCCGACGCATTGATACTGGAGACAAATGATCTTCATGTAAATGAAGCTATGCTAACAGGCGAGTCATTCCCTGCCGAAAAATTCGTCGGCACCGTTAGTATGGAGTCTTTACCGGCCAGGGTAATTAATGCCGTTTTTGAAGGAACGAATGTTATTAATGGAACAGCAACAGTGCTGGCTGTAAACACCGGCCCAAATACAGAAATGGGAAAAATTGCTAAACGGTTGCAAAAGAGTACTCCTGAAACAGCTTTTGAGAAAGGCATCCGGCAGTTTGGCTACTTGCTCATGCGCATTACCGTTATTATTGTTTTGCTGATACTGGTGTTGAATATATTATTTCATAAACCTGTAGTTGATTCACTGCTGTTTGCGCTGGCCCTGGCCGTAGGCATTACGCCGGAATTATTACCAATAATTGTTACTGTTACCTTATCTGCCGGCGCCCGTCGGATGGCTATCAAAAAAGTGATTGTGAAAAAATTAAGTGCTATCCAGAACCTGGGAGAAATGAATATTTTATGTTCAGATAAAACGGGGACTATAACCCAAGGGGTTGTAAAAATAGAATCCACGGTGGGGGCAACGGGGGCCGACAGCGAGAAAGTAAAGATCTATGCTTACCGGAATGCTTATTTTGAAACGGGATTTTCTAACCCGATTGATGAAGCCATTCGAAGTCTTGAAAAAATGGATATACAGAACTGCATTAAACAGGATGAAGTGCCTTATGATTTTATCAGGAAACGATTGAGTGTGCTAATTAATGACGGTTCCAGGCATATAATGATTACCAAAGGTGCCGTTAATAACGTACTGCAATGTTGTACAAGAGCTGAGTTACCGGATGGAAAAATAGTTGGATTGGAGCAGGTTCAGGCAGGTATTGATAAATTATATCTTCAGTTCAGTAGTAATGGTTTTCGCACCATTGCAGTGTGTTACAAAGATGTAAGCAATACCACCAGGATCAATAAGAATGATGAACTGGACATGATATTGTTGGGATTTATAACTTTTTTTGATCCACCTAAAGAAGGCATCATAACATCCATCGCTAAATTAAAACAGACGGGTATTACCTTGAAACTTATTACCGGCGATAATCGCCTGGTAGCACAGCATATAGCGGCACAAATAGGATTGAAGCAACACGAAATACTAACAGGATATGATTTGACCCATATTACCTCAGATGCACTGCAACGAAAAGTAAATGAAACAGACCTATTTGCAGAAATTGAACCGGTACAAAAAGAACGTATTATCCGTGCATTACAGAAAAACGGCTATGCAGTAGGCTACCTCGGTGATGGGATCAATGATGCCAACGCCTTAAAGATAGCCGATGTGGGCATTTCAACCGACAACGCTGTTGATGTAGCCAAAGAAGCAGCCTCGCTGGTACTGCTTGAAAAAGATCTTGATGTTGTAGTAGAAGGTATATTAGAAGGCCGCAAAACATTTATGAATACGTTGAAGTATGTTTTCGTAACTACCAGCGCTAATTTTGGAAATATGATCAGTATGGCAATTGCTTCCTTTTTCCTGCCGTTCCTGCCTCTCTTGCCCGTGCAGATTTTGTTAAACAATTTTTTATCTGATATTCCGGCCCTTACTATTGCTTCAGACAAAGTAGATGAAGAATTAATAGCAAAACCCCGTCGTTGGGATGTAAAATATATCAGGCGATTTATGATCGTTTTTGGCCTGGAAAGTTCTCTTTTCGATTTCTTAACGTTCAGTTTATTACTGTATATATTTCATACAACTCCTTCTTCATTTCGAACCGGCTGGTTTATGGAAAGCCTTTTAACGGAAATTCTTATACTTCTTGTAATTCGTACCCAGCGTCCTTTTTTTAAAAGCAGACCATCAAAATTTCTTGTGATGGCTTGTTTAGGTATTTTTATGCTGTCTTTAGCCATACCCTATCTGCCTTTTTCAGAAATATTCAGTTTAAGCCCATTGCCTTTCAGAGTGCTGATAAGTATTTTAGGAATTGCAGTTATGTATGTAATCGTAAGCGAGCTAACGAAAATATTTTTGATGAAAAAACTGTAAAAATTTTTGTCTGAAAAATGAAAGCTTTAAAGGTAATTATTGATTGCAGGATGGCTGGCAACAAGTTTTGTTAAGGCACAAATTAATCCTGTATATGAACAGCTGGTTTTGGAAAAAGAAATTGAAAAAAATTTCCCCCAATTAAACCTCCCCCACCAGTTAAAGAATTTTATAAATTTACCATTATGATATACCATAGTTAAACTCATCTGCAATAGTTGCTTTTTTGAAGATACTATATATCATAGGATTTTTATTAAAGAAAATAGTTTAGTAGTCAACTTTCTTCCTTTTCAATTACCTATTTAATAAAACAACCTCAAATCAAAACAAACGCCTTTCCTATTCACACATAATGACGACTGTCAAGGTTTTGTTTGATGATAGTCATTACTAGAAGATTTAGAGTTTTGGTAGATTTGTAGTCTTAAAATAGAACCATTTACATGTTCCGAGATAGAATGCAAGCCGGCTTAATGCTGGCCGAAAAATTAAAAAAATACAAAACCGAACAAGGTGTGGTATTGGCGGTGCCAAGAGGAGGAGTTCCTGTAGCATACGCGGTGGCAAAAGAATTAGGCTTTCCTATAGAGATAATTCTTACTAAGAAAATTGGCCATCCGATGAATAAAGAATATGCTATCGGAGCAGCAAGCCTTACTGATTATTTTGTAATACCTCATGAGAATATTCCGGAAGAATACATTGAACAGGAACTGCAAAGAATCCGCAACCGGTTAAAAGAGATGTACAAAAGATTTATGGGCAACAAAGAACCAGAAAACCTGAAAGGAAAAACAGTGATCATCATTGACGATGGTATTGCAACTGGAAACACCATGTTAAGTTCAATCCAGGTATTACGAAAAAGTAATCCCGGCAAAATTATAATCGGCACCCCGGTAGCATCACGAACTGCTGTACAAAAATTATCGAATGAAGTAGATGAAATAGTAACAGTAATAGTACCCGAAGAATTTCACGGTGTAGGAGCGTTTTATGAGGATTTTGAACAGGTAAGTGATGAAGAAGTAATGTTCTATTTAGATAAATTTAGTGAATTAGAAAAAGTTCGGTAAAATTTGATTTACTATCACACCCCAAACGGATATGTTTCAGGCATCTGTCGCCCGTCAGGTTCTATATGAAGTGGATGTAATGCCTTCGTCTGATCCAGGTAAATAAAGGCATCATAACGTAAGGGTAGAATGCTTGGCACATAGTTTCCATATTGTTCATATTGAGGATTATATACTACGCCTATAGCCCGGTGACCAATATGGTTTTCCATAATGGCATCATTAGTAGAAAAATCCTCCATCAACAACAATTTATTTTCTTTCCCTGCCTGGTGCAATAAATATTCCCAGCTTTCCTGTGTTGCTTCTGGCATTTGCATAGACCGCATGGTAGCTCCCCAGCTATGCCCGGCCATAACCGTTCCTTTATAAGAGCCGAAGCCAACCAGTACCACTCCCTTATCATGGTGTTCTAACCTTACCAATTCTCCGATATTGTACATGCCTTCATCCACCATATCCGTTGCTCTCGCATCACCTACATGAGTGTTATGCTCCCATACAATTACTTTAGAAGTTTCTCCATGAAAAGAGAGTAAACGCTCCAGAGTATCCGCCATATGCCGATCCCGCAGGTTCCAACTATGCGGTCCTCCCTGTATCATAGCACGATAGTATCTTTCTGCATTTACTGCTATTAATGCATTTTGTTCGGCGCTAAATACATTTTCATAATCAGTGTTATATTGAGGTAACTTTCTGCGAATCTCTTTCAGTAATCCCACTACTTCATTTTGGCATAGTTCCGGAACAAGCATACTCGCTTGTGCATATGAGCGCCCCTCATCTTTACGATAAGGTTCAAAGCATGAGAAGGCTTCTTCGGCAACTTTCAATGCAGCCGGGTCTGTTTTCTTTAAATATTGCATAATGCTCTCCATGCTTTCCCATAGACTATAAACATCCAGGCCATAAAAACCTGCTTTCTTGTTGGCCGGTAATCCCGCATTATGTTGTTGAAGCCAGTCAGCAATTGCTACTATTTCCCAGTTGGCCCACATCCAGGTAGGCCAGCGATTAAAAGCATGTAACACTTTAAAAGCACTTTTATTATCAATATCATACCCCTTTACAAAACGATTGAGCCGGTAACAATCAGGCCAATCACCTTCTACAGCAATAAAATTGAAACCCTTTTCCTCGATTAACTTTTTTGAAATATGTGCCCGCCAGGTATAATATTCATGTGTGCCATGGCTTGCTTCACCCAACATTACAATTCTTGCATCACCTATGCGGTCAAACAAAGGCTGCAAATCAGCTTTGCTTTGTAATGGGTAGGCCCATTGTTTAATGGCACTTACTATTTCCGTTTGATTTATAGTGGAGTTTTTTGTAAAATAATGACGCATGATTTTATAATTAAAAATTGATAATTGGGTTTACCGCTAAAAATTTATTCTATCCGCCTGACAGACATTAAGGATTAAAAAATATCCCCTTACCACATTTCAAAAAGAACATATTTTATAGTTATAACCAATGACAACTGTCAATTTTTTCAGTGATGGTGATCATTGATGCTAGGTACATAATCTGATAGCTTTGTAATCAAGGATGAAATATGCTTATGTTCTCCTAAAGAATAGAAGTTGGTTTATTTGTTGACAAAAAAGATAAAAATGAAAAAAATTAAATGGATAGCCTTAGCCCTATTGGGCATAGCAGTGGCAGGATGCACTTCCTCAAAAATTACGGCTACTTGGAAAGCTAAAGATGAAGTTCCCAGGGAATACAACAAGATATTGGTACTGGGTCTTATCCGGGAAGCCGATCGTAGCATACAGGAAAATATGGAAACTCACCTGGTAGATGATTTAAAGGGACTGGGATATAATGCAGTATCCTCTTTGCAGGAATATGGGCCAAAAGCTTTTGACAAAATGGAAGAAAAAGCAGCCATTAGTCAATTAAAGAATAGCGGTGTTGATGCAGTTATTACCATTGTGTTGCTCGACAAAAAAAGAGAACGAAAATATATTCCCAGTACCATTTACTTTTCTCCTTACGGCTACTATTATAACCGGTTTTGGGCTTACCGTACAACTTTGTATCGCCGAATTTATGAACCGGGATACTATATTGTCAATACTAAATATTTCTGGGAAAGTAACCTTTATGATATGAGCACGCAAAGATTAGTGTACTCAGTACAAACACAGTCTTTTGATGCTTCTAATTCAGCCAGCATGGCACATGAATATGGAAAATTGATTTTAAAAAATATGGTAAAGGAAAAAATATTACAATCAAAATAATGATATAAAATTAAACATATGAAAAAAACTGGGAAAAACTGACCGTATAATTCGCATTTTTCTGGCTGTTGCTTTTGCCTATTTATATTTTAGCGAAGCAGTTAGTGGTACCTTAGGTATAATATTACTGATACTCGTTGTAGTACTTGTATTGACTAGTATCATAGGCTTTTGTACGCTTTACCCCCTATTCAGGCTAAGTACTTTTAAAAAGTAAGTTGTATGACGACTTTGATGACAACAGTAAGCCAATCCAAATGGCAACGAATAAGCCTGCTTAGTATTCTTGGTTATGAGGCTGTGGGGTGTTTGCTGGGTGGTAGCCTTCTCATTTTGGCACCAGATGGTCGGCTTATGGATATGCCGGTTGATATTATGCATGGGACCTTCAGGGATTTCCTGATTCCTGGTATTATTCTTTTTGCTTTGGGAATACTGAACACAGCAACCTTTATTGCTGTCATTCGCAAGGTCAGTTTCAGTTGGATTATGACTGGACTCGCTTTGGGTGGGCTTCTCATTTGGTTTTGGATTGAAATAGCTATTCTGCAACAATTACATTGGTTGCACATCATGTGGGGAGCACCCGTTATTATAGGTTTGATGGTTGCTATTTCATTAGTTCCTTCCCGCCGTACGATGCGTAAAATACTGCTTATTTGCGGAATTCTTTCTTCACTGCTTTATGCTGCAATTAATATTATTATAGCAATGCAATGGAAAGAATATAATTCTGCCTCTCAAACTGTCAGCGAATTATCAGCCATCAGTGCCCCCACTCGAATGCTATGGATAGTATTATCTGCCCCTTATACGTTGCTTATGATAGCTTTTGCCTGGGGCGTTTGGAAATCGGCTACTGGGAATCGGGCACTGCGTATTGCAGGAGGTTTATTAATTGCCTATGGTGCTCTTGGAATTTTATGGCCATTTGCTCCAATGCATCTTCGGGAAACTCTGGCTGCGGGTGGTGGAACATTCTCCGATACAATGCATATTACGCTTGGAATAGTTACTGAGATTATCTATTTACTCGCTTTGATTTTAACAGCAACGGCCCTCGGCAAAAAATTCCGTTTTTATTCTATTGTAACGTTTGCGCTCTTGCTTGTTTTTGGCATTCTAACCTTTCTGGAGGCACCTGGTGTTGCCGCTAACCAGCCCACACCATTAATTGGGGTTTGGGAGCGCATCAATATCGGTGTCTTTCTGATTTGGATAATTGCACTATCAATTGTTCTCTTAAAGACTCAAAAGCAATTAAATCTCAAAGAAAGACAGAAATAGTCCCGAATCTCTCTTGATCATTCTATTGAATCATACCTGTTTTTTATTTATTTTAATAATAAGATTAATACGCCCGTACCAATTTTTCTGATTCGGGGATGTAATCACTTTTCGACTCATTGGTTTCTTTATCATCAACTCCTGTAGAACAGCTTAGCCACTTTCTTTGCCCGATAAATAAGTATTTGAAATGGCCTCAAAATTTACTAAACTTCTTGTTTTCCATCCGAAACATTTTTATACATTTAATTTTTGCCAGGCAATTTGCAAATACAAAAGTTTGAATCAGTGACCGCTTATCTCAATTGAACAAACATAAAATAAATAATAAAACTAAGACATCCCCCTTTATTGCCACAATAAGAGTGAAAATAATTTGATATACTTTTTTTGAAGCATCCGTCGGGAAAGCATAATTTTATTTGCGATGTTTATTAGAAGTCATTTTTTCTCTGTTTAGAGATTAAATTATACAGTGATTAAAAAACCCATTTTATTTTCAATTGATATGAAATAAGTATAATAATCAGTGCGATATCAAGATAGAGAAAATGCAGCCAATGAATAGTATGAATTAACATCATTTGCACTATAATCCATGCGATAGTTATAAGTCCACCAATCATAGCCCAATTATAGCGGTTAGGATGTTGTTTTATATTATAAAATAAGGCAATTAGATTTACGCCACCAACGACTCCCAATAATAATATTCCTGGTATTGCAAAATTTTTAAACGGTGTTTCTTTCAACAAGGCAAGTGATAAATTCAAGGTTTCACCTTTGGGGTCAATTATCATTACGAGGCCGGATAATGTGCTTGTAAGGGCAACAAAAGCAGTCAAAAAAAATAAGAGTAATTTCTTTTTCATTATTTATTATTAGCTGGTTTTGTTTTTGAACAAAGGCATTTCTTTTTAAAAGCCCAAGCTACTTTTTAAAACTATCTCAAAACACTGATGTCCATCACAAAAAGTATTGATTGTTCTCACAAATATTATTCTCATAAATGTTGCTATATTTAATGATGGATTCTCTTACGCATCTTGCGCTTGGAGCCTGTATGGGCGAAGCTTTTGCCGGGAAAAAACTTGGCAAGAAAGCCATGTTATGGGGAGCTCTCGCTCAAAGTATTCCGGATATTGATTTTATCGCTTCCTCCTGGATGCATACACCTTCAGCTTTACTGGCTCATCGTGGGTTTACGCATTCATTTTTGTTTTGTATTATTATTACCCCTTTGTTTGCTTTGCTTGCTGAATATTGGCACCGGCCGCATAATATCCGGCTGGGAAAGTGGATGTTGTTTTTTGGAGGAGTAATTTTCGCACATGTTTTTATTGATGCCTTTAATAATTATGGCGTCGGATGGTTTGAACCATTCAGCCATCAACGCATTTCTTTCAATGCTATTTATGTTGTCGATCCTTTCTTCTCTTTCTGGCCTGGTATGGCCTGTGTCGCACTTATTTATTTAAAAAGAGGAAACAAAAAACGGAAAAACTGGTGGCACTTGGGTCTTGGACTAAGTACATTGTATTTATTATACTGTCTAATCAATAAAGTTAAAATAGATACGGATGTAAAATACATATTGCATAAGCAACAAATCAGTTATACAAGATATTTTACTACTCCGGCACCTCTACAAAACTGGTTATGGTATATTGTGGCTGGCAATGACAGCGGCTACCATGTTGGTTTTCGCTCATTATTCGATAATAAAAAAGAAATTGATTTTCAATATTTTCCCCGTAATGATTCTTTATTAAATTCTATACGGGACCATGAAGATATCCAGCATCTTATCCGCTTCTCTCAGCAATTTTATACGGTGGAAAAATGGGGTGACACCCTTGTATTTAATGATTTGCGCTTTGGCCAAATTATTGGATGGCAATTTCCCGGGAATAAATTCGTGTTCCATTATTTTTTGCAACATCCACAAGATAACACGCTGGTAGTACAGCGTGGCAGATTTGAAGGATGGAACCGACAAACAATAGAATCATTATTAAAAAGAATAAGTGGAAATTAATGTACTTCTAAAAACCTAATCATGATTATTAATAAAAATCATCGCTTTTGCTTATAATAAAATGTAAGCAGGTAAATTAGAATACGGATAGTCATATAAGAACTCCAATTGATAAATTGTTTAAATAGACTTTTTGTCCTAAGATAATTTTCCGCAGTAATTTCCAGGCATTCATTTTTTGTAATGTTATCTAATGTCTGCTCGACACTACTGGCAAAATCAGCATTATCTACATCGAGGTTTAACTCTATGCTGGCATAAGCGCTAATATTATTTACATTATAAGATCCTATAGTAACCCACTTACTATCGCATACAGCAACTTTAGCATGCAAAACAGAAGGCTGATATTCATATAATTCTATTTTATTTCGCAGCATCCAATCGTATAGCCAGCGCTCGGCGTGTTTTGCTACCATAACATCTGAAGTGCCAGCAGTAATTACTCTTATCTTAACCCCTCGCCTGGTGGCACTTCTCAATAACTTCCGGATTATTGTACCAGGTAAAAAATAACTACATAATATAGTAATATGCGAGCTTGCATGCTGAATCATTTCAATATAGCTAGCAGAAATTTCATTTTTGCCGCGTACCCAATCGTTACGGCTCATTCTTACCCTGGTTGCTTCTTTATCTTTAAAGTCAAATAATACTTTTTTTTCCTTGCATGAGGTGGGGCCCAATTTCAGAGGGAATCCTCTCCATGTTTTCCAACAAAGTATACAAAGTTGTTGGGAGACTTCACCTTCAACATACAATGTAAAGTCTAACCAGGCAGGATTTCCGGGCATATCATTATAACGATTAGCGATATTGGTTCCACCAACAAGAGCAAATTTCGCATCTGCGACAAATATTTTATGGTGCATTCTCCGGCCAAAATAATAATTTTTGCTTTTAAAAAAAGGTTCAAAAAAACGAAAATGAACGCCGGCTTCCCGCAATTCCTTTACAAATTTTTCTGACAAATTTTGCGAAGCATAGCCGTCTGCCAATAAATAAACACTAATATTCCTTTTTGCGGCGGCTTTCAACGCCTCAGCTACAAGTTTACCCGTTTCATCATTATCATAAATGTATGTTTGCAGGTGAATACTCTCAGTGGCCTGATTAATCAACTGTAAGAGCAATTCAAAATATTCCTTCCCGCCACGGATTAATCTTATTTTATTCTGGTTTGAATATTTCGAAGAAGTCTTTTGAATCTTTAAATAACGCATTAGCTAAAGGTAATGACAAATCTAGCTGATGAAGGGTAGTAAATTAATGACCTCCATCAAGTAAAAAATTGATAGCCATCATTGATAGTGACGATTAAATCTATTTACTTTGAATTGTTGATAAAACCAATTTATGATAACCTCAGAAAAAATATTATCAGAATTATTGGCATACGGGGTTACTTTACTATTTGTCATGTACCTATCAAGTCATTACGGTAAACAGGCAATAGAATGGTTTTTAATGAAACTTTATGATTTTCTTGTTTGGCTCAATGCAATGGAATCATGATCAATCATTCCTATAATAACGGTTCAATACTAAAGTTGCTGCAGGTGATATTTTTTACCGCAATTATTCTTTATTTCGGCAGGACTCTATTTATACCTATTTGTTATGGATTATTAATTGCTATCGTTGTATATCCCGTTTGCAAATGGCTGGAACAACGAAAATGGCCACGCAGTCTTGCTATTGCTGCAGGACTCCTGATTATTTTGATTTTATTCAGTGCATTAGTAAGCCTGCTTGTTATGCAAGTTGATATTTTCAGGAAAGATTTACCCGAATTAATGACAAAAATTAAACCTTCCTTGCTTCAATTACAGCAATGGATAGAGTCTGGTTTGGGAATTCCCGTTTTATCACAGAATGAGTGGTGGGAAAATGCTATTCATAATTTTAATAATAATGCAGGAAGTATTGCACAAAGTATTCTTTCAGAAACAGCAAGCACTTTGTTCAACTTATTCTTAGTGCCAGTTTATTCTGCTCTTTTTCTATACAACAGAGCCATATTTGTAAAGTTCCTGGCAAAGATAACCAGCAGCAGTATCTACGAGCGGCAATTACAGTTTGTTTTAAGAGAAGTGATCCACACCTATTTTAATTTTATAAAGGGCATGATCATAGTCTATTTGATTGTAGGTGCACTTAACAGCATTGGATTACTGGCATTGGGTATCCGGCATGCCATACTCTTTGGCATGCTCACAGCAGTGATGACCATTATTCCCTATATAGGTATCTTCATTAGCGCTTTATTACCCATTTCGGTAGCATGGATCACCAAGGATTCTATCTGGTATCCGATTGGTGTAATAGCTGTATTTGCTTTTGTACAATACCTTGAAGCAAATGTAATTTTTCCAAAAGTAGTCGCTACACAATTAAAAGTAAGCACCTGGGCTACACTCGTCGCAATTGTTGCAGGAGGGCTTTTATGGGGTGTTTCCGGAATGATATTATTTATTCCCTTTGTTGGTATATTAAAAATCGTAACCGACCAAATATCCGGATGGGAGCCATTGAATATTTTGCTAAGCAGGTAAAATAGTAATCCCAAAGATTCCCTCGAATATAATTTTACAACATAATTACTTTATAGAGCTTTTCAACGTCTTCAATCCGGCATAATTCCGTTCCCGGATTCATCGTAGATGCTGTTCCACAAGCTACGCCATACTTTACAGACTCCAATAAATTTATGCCACGGGATAAGCTCAAAACAATACCGGCCACCATACTATCTCCTGCTCCTACAGTGCTTTTCCTTTTTACAGGAGGTGCTGTAAGCTGTTGAACAATATTTTCTGTTATGAGTATGGCACCTGCAACACCCATTGACACTATGATCACTTCACAGTATCCTTCACCAATTATTTGTTTAGCAGTTTCAACAACTGATTCAGGTGCTAATTCTTCTTTTCCTGCCAGTGAAGCCAACTCCCCTAAGTTTGGTTTTAATAAATAGACACCTTCCTTAACTGCTAATTTTAAAGCTTCTCCTGAAGTATCTACTACCAGCTTTGCATTTTTCTTTCTGGCAATATCTGCTATTTGCGCAAAAATATTCACTGGTACACCAGGTGACAGACTGCCACTAGCGATCAGAAAGTCAATATGTTTAATTTGTTCGATTGTTTGTAAGCAATGCTGCCACTCTTTTTCAGTAATTTCTGGACCAGGCATACCAAAGCGATATTGCTGATTAGTGGCCATATCTAAAACAATCATATTCTCTCTCGAATCTTTCTGAATTTCAACAGGCAGAGAATTGATCCCCTCTTGAGTTAGTAATTTTTTCAAGAGATCACCATTGTAACCTCCGGCTAGGTAAACCGCCTTTGCATCTCCCCCTAATTTTTTAATAGCTCTTGCCACATTAATGCCTCCACCTCCCGGTTCAAATAAGGGCGGGCTGCATTTTAATTTTTTTTCAGGAACCATTGCAGATACGGAAGTAGTCTTATCAATAGTAGGATTAATGGTAACCGTAACAATAGATCCCATGTCTTAATATTTATTTATTCGGAAGTTATAAAAGTATTCCTTGATTAAACAAGGTTTTACTTATTTCGGATTTTTATTTATTACCTAGCTACTGCTCCGCCATCAATTGTTAAATCTGCCCCGGTTACAAATGATGATTCGTCTGAAGCAAGAAATAAAGCACCCCATGCGATTTCGATAGCGTCAGCGACCCGTGCCTGAGGAGACATGCTCTTGATAGTTTCATCCATACTTGGTTGTTTCAGTAAGTCTTCAGTCATTGGCGTTAAAACAGCACCAGGACAAATGGTATTAACCCTTATTTTATCTTTTGCCAATGTAACAGCAAGGTCTTTGCTAAGCAAGCGTAAACCTCCCTTTGAGGATGTATAAGCTGCACCGTTTCCTCCTACCAAACCTGCGATTGAAGAAATATTTACAATAGAACCACCTCCGCTTTTTCTCATGTGAGGGATACAAGCTTTACATCCCAGGAATGGCCCTGTGAGATTAATAGCAATAACTTTATCCCACAGTTCTTTGGTTGTTTGTTCACAGTCCGTAAAACCAGGAAATACCCCGGCATTATTAACCAATACGTCAATCCGGCCATGTAAAGCTAATGTCATGTCAACCACTTTCTGCCAATCAGCTTCACTGGAAACCTCATGTTTGACATAATCAATTGTAAATCCCTCTTCGGAAGCTTCCTCCACCCATTTTTTTAGTTTATCTTCCTGTAAGTCGGTTGCAATAACTTTTGCACCTTCCTGTGCAAATAATTTTGCTTCCGTAGCACCCATACCTCCTGCTGCACCAGTAATGATTACCACTTTATTTTTTAAACGTTCCATATTAATTATTTTATAGTGTATTTAGAAGAGCTTTTGATTCGGCCTTATTAATATTTTCAATGCCTTTTAGTAGAGCATCAGAGTTAAATGAAATGCTGTCAATGCCTTGCTCTACTAAAAATTGTGCAAACTCAGGAAAATCGCTGGGAGCCTGGCCACATAACCCGATTTTCATACCCGCTTTTTTTGCTTTATTGATCATCATAGCAATCATTTCTTTAGCCGCTTCATTTTGCTCACTGAACAAATTGCTGACGATTGCAGAATCCCTGTCAATACCCAGGGTAAGCTGTGTTAAATCATTTGAACCAATAGAGAATCCATCAAATATTTGTGCAAATTTTCCGGCAAGCAATACGTTGCTGGGGATTTCGGCCATCACATATATTTCCAGGTTATTAACTCCTTGTTCAAGGCCAAAGGTCTTCATTACTGCAATCACTTTGTTGCCTTCTTCTATGGTCCTGCAAAAAGGAATCATTACTTTCACATTAGTTAAACCCATTTCATCCCTCACTTTCCGGATAGCGTCACATTCCAGTCGAAAACCTTCTTTATATAAATTATTATAATACCTGGATGCCCCGCGAAAACCGATCATAGGGTTTTCTTCTTTAGGTTCAAAATCTTTCCCGCCAATCAGGTTGGCGTATTCATTGGTCTTAAAATCGCTCATGCGGACAATAACATCCTTCGGATAAAATGCAGCCGCTATAGTAGCCACGCCCTGCGACAGTTTATCTACAAAATAGTTGCATTTATCAGGGTAATGATGTGTAAGCTCTTCGATCTTTTGCTTTACGGCTTCATCTTTCAATTCATCAAACCTAACCAGCGCCATCGGGTGAATTTGTATTGAATGGGTAATTATAAATTCCATTCGTAATAAACCTATGCCATCATTGGGGTAAAATGATAACTTAAATGCCTTATCAGGATCTCCTGCAATCAGCATTACTTCAGTAGTTTCCGGTTTCTTTATATTGGAGAAATCAAGTTCAGTTTCTTTAAATGTCAATTTCCCTTTGTACACAAACCCAGTTTTTCCTTCACAGCAGGAAACCGTTATCGTTTCTCCATCTGTAATTTTTTTTGTAGCATCTCCACAACCAACAATGGCAGGAACACCCAGCTCACGGGCTACAATAGAAGCGTGGCTTGTCCTTCCGCCTTTATTAGTAATAATGCCTGTGGCATTTTTTAGTATCGGGTCCCAATCAGGGCTGGTTAAATCAGTTACCACAATTTCGCCAGGCTGTAATTTATTTGATTCTTCAGGTGATTTCAAAATCCGGGCTATGCCAGTCACTACTTTAGAGCCAATAGCTTCGCCGCTTGTCAGGCGCTCTCCTTTATCCATCAGAGCATATTCTTTTACCAGCAATGGATTTTTTTGGGAATGAACTGTTTCGGGCCTTGCCTGGATAATAAATAATTCACGGGTAATGCCGTCCTTTGCCCATTCAATATCCATTGGTTTTTGATAATGTTCTTCAATAATTAATGCCCAATTGGCCAGCCTGGTTATTTCATCATCATTCAACACGTATTGTTCCTGTTTTTCTTTCGGTGTGGGAAGGTTGACTACAGGGTTATTTTCATCATCACTATAAATCATCATTTTTTCTTTTGCACCTAACTTTTTTTGAATAATGGGATTTCTCTTTTGTATCAATGTTGGTTTGAAAACAAAAAATTCATCCGGCGTTACAGTGCCCTGAACAATATTTTCTCCCAACCCCCAAACGCCGCTCAGGTGAATGATATCCCTGAAACCCGATTCAGGCTCCAGCGTAAATCCAACACCAGAACAGGCTTTATCTGAACGTACCATTCTTTGTACACCCACAGACAAGGATACTTTACTGTGCTCAAAACCATTATCCTCACGATATTTGATAGCTCTGTCTGTGTAGAGTGAAGCAAAACATTTCTGCACGGCTTTAAGTAGAGCTTCTTCGCCTTTAACATTGAGATATGATTCATGTTGTCCGGCAAAACTTGCCTGTGGTAAATCTTCCGCGGTGGCACTACTCCTTACTGCTACTTCAAAATATTCTTTTCCACACAATTCTTTATAAGCATGTACTATGGCAAGCTGCAGGTTTTTAGGAAGTTCGGCATTAAGCAATAACTTTCTTGCCTTGCCACCTATTTCCTGAAGGTTTGCATATTTTTTTTTATCCAGATGAAGCATCAGGTTATTCAAAGGAACATGCAATGAGTTATGTGTCAGAAACTCTTCAAAAGCAAAAGCTGTGATGGCGAAACCTTCTGGCACGGGAATACCTTTGGATGAAAGCTTAGAAAACATTTCGCCAAGAGATGCGTTTTTGCCTCCTACTACAGCTATATCACTAATGCTGATTTTATCAAATTTTTTAATTAAATTATCCATAATATGGTTATATAAATTAAACTGAACTTTAATAGCGAAATTAATATGACAACAATGGAAAGACTATGATGATGATCAGTGTAATTGCTGATAGGGAAAAGGATTTTTCTGTAAATAAGTTAAAAAAATATCATAAATTCGGAAACGGGTTTGATTTAATTTAAAATCTTTCAGGATGGGATCTTTAAAACAAAATAAACTAAAGATGTTTATTAACAAGATACATCTTGTGGAGTCCATCTTTACCAATGTCTCAATCGGCATTATTGTTACAAACCACCAAGGAGAGATCATTTTGGCGAATCCTTTTATGCTTGCCCAGTTTGGTTACCAGGAAGATGAATTGGCTGGCAAAAAAGTGGAAGTGCTTATTCCAAAACAATTGCAACAAAAGCATACACAACACCGGGAAAATTTTAATATGCATTTGCAGAATCGTGCAATGGGAATTGGTATTGATTTATATGGGGTACGAAAGGATGGAACTGAATTTCCTGTGGAAGTGAGTCTTTGCCATTATAGCAAGAACGAAGATAATTTTGTAATTGCTTTTATTAATAATATCACCATCCGTAAAAAAGCAGAACAGGAAATATATGACCTGAAAGATAATCTGGAAAAAAAAGTAGAGGAACGTACTCAACAATTAAATGAAATACTTAATAAACTTGAAACTTCTAAAAATAATTTAGAATTTGCGCTTAGCAGCGAAAAAGAATTGAATGAAATGAAGTTCCGTTTTATATCCCTTGCTTCACACGAGTTTAAGACACCGCTCAGCACTATATTGTCTTCTGCTTATTTATTACAACAATATACTTCCACAGAAGAGCAGGCTAAAAGAGAGAAACATATTGAAAGAATTAATGCTTCTGCAAATACATTGACAGATATTTTAAACGATTTTTTATCATTAGGTAAGATAGAAGAAGGAAAAATTCATCTGAAATGGAGCAACTTTAATATTTCTGAATTGATTGATCTTACCATTGAAGAAATAAAAGATGTTAGAAAACCTGGGCAAAAAATTCTACACCGCCATGTGGGTGAGACAATTGTTTTCCTGGATGCTTCAATTATGAAACATATTGTAATGAACTTATTGTCGAATGCTATTAAGTTTTCTCCGGAAAAAACTGACATTGAAATTATTAGTACGGTGAAAGATGGACAATTAATAATAGTGGTGAAAGACCAGGGAATGGGTATATCTAAAAAAGATCAGGCGTATTTATTTGAACGATTTTTTAGGGGTGAAAATGCAATTAATATTGAAGGGACTGGCCTTGGTTTACATATTGTTGCTAGATACGTTGAACTAATGAATGGCACAATAGCTTGTGATAGTATGTTAGAAAAAGGAACAACAATGACCCTGGTATTTAATTCCCGTAAAGTATGATGAAGAAAATATAGCTTAAAGGAGACAATCAAAATATTCGGAACAATACTACCACATATTGGAGTTGAGTAATTATAAAGTTTTTACGGTTGAAAAAGAAAATCAGGCATAAAAATAGATTATATATAGATAATAAAATGATCTTAATATTTAATAATTCATTTAAAATTCATTTATGATGAAGAAAATATTACTTATAGAAGATAATCAAAATATTCGTGATAATACTGCCGAGATATTGGAGTTGGCCAATTATAAAGTGTTTACCGCTGAAAACGGGAAAGCAGGCATAGAAATAGCGTTAGAGAAAAAACCGGACCTGATTATCTGCGATATTATGATGCCGGTGCTGGATGGATATGGTGTGCTCCACCTGATACAGAAAAATCCTAATTTACAAAATATACCTTTTATTTTTCTGACAGCCAAAACTGAAATGATGGAATTACGCAAGGGAATGGAACTGGGTGCTGATGATTACCTGACAAAGCCTTTTAAAGGTACCGAACTACTTACTGCCGTTGAGGGTCGCTTAAAAAAAATGGATTTATTGAAGCAGCAATTTTCTACAGGACTTCAAGGTTTGGATGAACTGATGCAGGTTAGTAGTGGCAGAGATATTTTACAATCATTTACAGTAGATAGAAATATTAATAAATACAAAAAAAAACAAGTTATTTATTCTGAAGGCAACCGTCCTTCACGGCTGTTTTATGTTCAAAAAGGGAAAGTTAAAATATACAAGACTAATGATGATGGTAAAGAGTTGGCTGTCGGCCTCTTTAACCAGGGAGACTTCCTTGGGCACGTAGCCCTGTTAGAAGGAACTGCTTATAAAGAAACTGCAGTAGCCATGGAGGATACAGAACTGTCCGTAATTCCAAAAGAGGATTTTGAAGAACTAATGAGTATTAACAAGGAAGTAGCCCGAAAGTTTATTACTCTCCTGGCAAAAAACATAACAGATATAGAGGAGCTATTGGTAAAAATGGCATACAACTCACTCAGAAAAAAAGTGGCCGATTCATTGATTACTCTCCAGAAAAAATACAAAACATCCCTTAATATCACTCGAGAAAACCTTGCTACCATTGCAGGAACAGCCACCGAATCAATGATCAGAACATTGGGGGATTTTAAAAATGAGAAACTGATTGACATGCGGGATGGCACTATTGTTATTCTCAACGAAAAAAAACTGGAAAACCTTGCGAATTAAATTACAAAGCATTTTCTAAAAGGTAATTGTTAAAACGTGCTTTTAAATCAATGAATATTGTTTCGATTTTTTTTAATTCATTGCATATTTTTTTATGTGTAGGTATCACTGTTTTTATAATGTTCCCGTCCTCGCATATGTCTCTTGCCAGCAATATATCCATTCCCGCAACATCCTGTCGAATCAGGTTAATTATCATATCTTCTTGAATGAAAATATTTTGGAATTGTTCTGCAGTTTCCAAAAAATCCCCTGGCATAAAATTTAATTTCAATACTTCTGCAAGCCGATTTTTTAAATGTGCGTTTTCCTGCAATAAAAACGCCAATTTTCGTTTCAATTTATCACTTTCATACTGAAACTGCCTGACCTTTGATCTGTCGTCTGAATTGTATAAATTATTAGCCATTAGTTTTAAATAAAACATATGTCAGTACAAAAGTATTCTATAGGAAATGTAAAAAATTATGATGGTGAGCAAGTGAAACCTTGATGGTTATCATTATTATAAGATGCCACATTGAAATATATTTGTGTGCACATGATACAAATAAGAAAAATAATTATTTTCTTGGCATTTTGTATGTTAGCTCAATCTGTTACTGCACAAATACCCCCTGAAGCATTACAGGAGTTTTTAGCAAAAGATGCCTGGGAGAAATCAGGTTTAGTTGAATATCCTAAACAGGTTAGAGAGTTTTATAAAATGTATCATTATAACATAGTCTGGCTATACAATGAAGTGCGTCGCAAGCGGTTACTTGATTTCTTAAAAATGTCGCCCAATCTTGGATTAAAGGAAAAAGATTATCATTTTAATTTCATACGCAAATTTCCTGGAAATAAATTGACAATAAAAGATTCGTTGATTGCCGAAATTCGTTTTACAAATGCGGCTATTCATTTTTTTCGTGACGTGGTATTTGGAAATATTTCCCCCGATATAGGCTATAATGGCTTAAACTATTTCCCCGATTGTTTTAATATCCCTTCATTATTGACATCCTCTTTGTTATCCGGTCAGTTTAGTAGTTTTTTACAAAGGATTGAAATGCAATCTCCGGAATATATAGCTATTAAAAATAAAATTATTCAATACAATAAGATGCTAAAGGATACGGCCATAAAACATGAAATCCGTATTAAGTCAAAACTAATGAATTCTGAAAACAAGCCATTGATACTAAAATTATATCAATTAGGTCTTATTGATTCCCTGAGTAGAAGTAGTACCCCTGGTGAATTAAAGGAAAAAATAAAAGAGGCTCAACAACTTTTTTCTGTATTGGACGACGGAGTGTTAGGTACAACAACAATGCGGGAATTAAATCTCCCTTTGTCAGTAAGGATTTCGTGGCTAAATATTGCTCTTAATACTATCCGCTGGTTACGTTGTATCAGAGAGCAGGAACAATACACTATTATTGTAAATATCCCCTCTGCTACATTACTGATGTATGGACCTGGAAATTTAATAAAGGAGTCTAAAATTATTGTAGGTAAAAAGTCAACTCCTACTCCCACTCTTTGCAGTAACATTACAGAAGTAATATTATTCCCCTACTGGTTTGTTCCAAAAAAAATAGCCAGCCGGGAATTACTTCCACTTATTAAAAAGAATATCAGCTACCTGAATGCCAATAATTTTCAGGTATTAAATGAACACGGGGAAATAATCCTGCCTTTTTCCGTTAACTGGAAAGCGCTCAGCGCTAATTATTTTCCTTATACATTGCGTCAATCAACTGGCTGTGATAATTCGTTGGGTATTATAAAACTTAATTTTTACAGTCCTTACAGTGTTTATCTTCATGATACTCCCTTGAAAAGTTTATTCGATTTTAACAGGAGATATTTTAGTCATGGTTGCATGCGTGTAGAGAAGGCGGTCGAATTAGCCCGTTTTGTTTTAAAGGATAATACCATTGCTGTTGATACTATTACTGAAAAAAGTTGTTTATATAATCAGAAACCCATTTCTGTGCCTGTAAATGAAAAAGTACCTTTATTTGTTCTCTATAGTCCTGCCTGGGTAGATTCATCTGCAACAGTCCGATTTTATGGAAATATATATAATAAGAAAAAATTTTAAAAACCCAAGTGTTTTTACATGACTTGAGAGGCTATATTATAATAGCTTCTTATGCCAGCTCATAATATCCAAAAAAAACCCCGCAGCCATGGCAACGGGGTATAAACCAGATCTTTGCTAATTCACTTAACGGCAATATGTTTTGATACAGCCATTTTCTTAGCTTCTTCTTTTTTAGGCAATTTCAGTTTTAACACGCCATCCTCATAAGTTGCTTCAATATTAGCTTGTTTTACATCTTCGGGCAGCATAAAACTCCGGCTAAAAGAAGAATAGCTATATTCCTTGCGGGTATAGCGGACATCTTTTTCTTCCCGGTTTTCTTCTTTTTCGCTGCTAATGGTTAGCATATTACCTTCTACATCAATTTTAAAATCGCTTTTCTTCAGTCCCGGTGCTGCCAGAGTCACTTTATAATCTTCTTTATTCTCGGTAATATTCATTGCGGGAACTGTCAAAGCACTTCCCAATATACCTCCATTCCCCAACCATTCATTCCAGGGTTTGAAGAAATCGTCAAATACTAATGGCAATGGTAGCAAATCACCTGCTTTTGCCAAATTTCTGGTAGTCATAATAACCTCCTTATTTTTTAGTTTTAAATAAAAATTTTAACTACACGAAGATATGGGGTCTGACAAGTAGAAACCATGATGGTGGGCAGTAAAAATAATGACAGTGGTCAAAAGTTCAACTCTTTGTTTCTATTTAATAGCTGTCCAACATCACGATTTTTTATGAATATAACTACCAGGTTAATTTTTAACTATTGAATTTATTTTACAATGATTCTATTTAAATATTTATTTACCCAAAGAGACCGCCTTTCCTAAAATTACGAACACCTTCACCTATTTTGAAGCCGTTATTATATATCTCAATTTTATAATCCCCGGTTTGGAAATTACTGTTTTGAGACCATTCAACAGTTACAGGTTGTTTTTGGCCTTGTACGTAATTAATTTGGATTTTTTTTGTAAAAGGTCTCTCCACACCATCCCTGGTAACAAATTTTCCTGAACCTAAAGCATCCACTATTACAGGTTTCCCGTCTGGAGAAGTAATGGCAACATAAATATCTTTTATACCTGAAGTGGTAATTCTGTTTTCATCAATGTCAAAAGATATTCGTAATTTATCTACTCTTTTGGCTTTAGTAGTTACCTTTTCCTTTCCGCTATTTCTTTCCTGTATGCCTTCTATTTTGAAATTAGAAGCACTCAAAGTAGATCCTACATCAATTACATTTTCTTTTTGCTTAATAACCTGACTCGCCGAGTCATAATTTTTTTGAACTACATCCCTTTGTTCAGTTACTATTCTTTTATCTTCTGTTAACTGAGCATTTTCTGTTTTCAAAGATTCTATTTCCGCCGTGTAAGTATCAATGTTACCTTTCAATTGGGCGATCAGTCTTCTTGCCTCTGAAAGTTGCTCTTTAGTGGCATTTCTATCGTTTAATATAGATTGCACCCTTGATTTCAGGGATTCTATATCCTTATCTTTCGTTCTTAAAAGGCTGTCGGCTTTAACATTCGATGTCTTTAGTGCATCCAGTCTTAGTGCAGCATCATCCAGTTCGCGCTGCAACTCATTCTTGGAAGAATCGCTGTTAACAAGTTGTGTAGTAAGGTCTTCTTTTTCCATCCGGCTTTTATTTTTATCATAAATAATATAAGCCCAGGTGCCTAATAAAGCTACCACTAAAATGCCCATTAGTATATTGCGGCTGTTCTTTTTTGTCGCATTTTTGTCGGGCACATCACTTTCAGGAAAGTTTTCGTAACTCATGCTTTAGTTTTTTGATTTTAAATAATATATAATTTTTTTTCCAAAACCATGCCAAGAAGCAAAAAAGATTTACCCTTAGCCAATGTGAAAATAATACAAGTTAGTGGTAAAATTTTATCTTTGAAAAATGAGTACATTATCAATCATTGCTAACTGGAAAAAAAATATTTTTAAGCCATTGTATTGGCTGGAAGGTGATGAGGAATTTTTTATAGATGAAGTGATGGTTTATGCAGAGAAAAAAATTCTTTCCCAGGCTGATGCAGAATTTAACCTTACTGTTTTTTATGGTAAAGATGCCAACTGGGTTGATATATTAAACGCGTGCCGCCGGTACCCGATGTTTTCCGAAAGGCAGGTTGTACTATTGAAAGAAGCTCAGCAAATGAAAGATATTGACAAACTGGAAGCTTATATTGAAAAACCTTTACTATCAACGGTTTTCGTGGTTTCCTATAAAGGAAAAACTTTGGATGGACGTGGGCGCTTATCCAAATTAATTAAGAAACACGGAGAAATTTTCTTGTCAAAAAAAATTTATGATAATCAGTTACCCGCCTGGACCAATGGCTATATTCAATCACAGGGGCTGCAGATAAATCCCAAGGCGCTTACTTTATTAGTGGATCATGTAGGTAATGATCTTTCAAGAATTATCAATGAAGTAGATAAATTATCCATGAATCTTGGGAAAGATAAATTAATAACCACAGATGATATTGAAAAATATATTGGCGTAAGCAAAGAGTACAATATATTTGAATTGCAACATGCTTTCAGCAAAAAAGACCAGGCAAAAGCTATTCGCATCATTCAATATTTTGAAGCCAATCCTAAAGCCGTACCCATACAACTGGTACTTCCTTCCCTATATGGATATTTCACTAAAATCATGACTATTTATCAAATGCCTGATAAAAGTGAAAGAGCTTTGAAACCTTTATTTTACAATAATCCTTTTTTGGTAGAGCAAGCAATGGATACCATCAGGAATTATTCATTTTGGGAAACGGAACAAGTATTAATATTACTACACCATTACAATTTAAAAAGCATAGGAATTAATAATCATGGTGTTTCCCCCGGTTCTTTAATGAAGGAACTATCTTATAAGATTATCAATGGGAATAAATGAGTTTATTGCAGGCAGATGCCCTGTAACAATTCAAGTGTGTTTGCCAAAGTAGCTAAGAGTATTCATTTTATCTTTAGCCATCTCTTCTTTTAATTCTTCAAGTTTATTGAATTTTTTTTCGGGTCTTAAAAATTTTTTTACATAAACCCTGATCATCCGGCCATAAATATTTTCATCAAAATCAAAAATATTTACTTCTATTACTACTTTAGTGCCCCCGATTGTGGGTCTGATTCCAATGCTCATCATGCCTACATGTTTTGAAACAGGAATAAACCCGGACTCTGAATTTTCCGAATCAATCCCCAGACTTATTTCAACTGCATAAATTCCATTTCCGGGTACTAATTTATTTTCCTGGTTAACCTGGATATTGGCAGTAGGATACCCCAATGTTCTTCCCAGTTTATTGCCATCAATTACTTTACCAGTAAAAAAATAATCATACCCTAAATATTCATTGGCTGTGCTGATATCGTCTTCCTTAAGCGCCTGGCGGATTTTGGTAGAACTGATGGTTACCTGGTGAAGCACATGTTCCGGAATTTCTTTTACACTATAATTATATTGTTCCTGGTATTTTTCCAGCAATTTATAATCTCCAGCCCTGTTTTTTCCAAACCGGTGATCGTAGCCAATGATAATAGTTTTAGGATGAAAATTGGAAACTAAAAAATTGGAAATGTATTCTTCAGCAGATTGATCAGAAAATTCCAGTGTGAAAGGAACAATGACCAAATGGTCTATTTCCTGCTTATTTAAAAGTTCTGTTTTTTCAGCAAGTGTGTTCAGTAATTTAATAGGTTCCTGCACCTTGTGTGGATTCAGCACCATTCGGGGATGCGGGTCAAAAGTGATTAAAACAGACTCGCCATTGTTTTGCCGTGCTTCTTTTTTTAATTGATTAATGATCTGGGCGTGGCCCGAATGCACTCCATCAAATGTGCCAATCGTAATGGCAGCATTTTTAAAAAAAGGTAAGTTGTTGATATCTCGGTGTACCTGCATAGAAAGTGCAAAACTAAAACATATCTGTTGTTAATCAATTGAGGATAAGAAGATGAGATGTTTTATTTTCGCAGCCAATAAATTTGAACTATGTCTTTATATTCTAAACGGGGAGTATCGGCCCAGAAAGAGGAAGTACATGCCGCTGTAAAAGATCTTGACCAGGGAATTTTCCCTAATGCATTTTGTAAAATTTATCCCGATTTTCTTGGCGAGAATGACGATTTTATAAATGTGATGCATGCTGATGGAGCCGGCACTAAAAGTATTTTGGCTTATTTGTATTGGAAAGAAACCGGCGATATTTCTGTCTGGAGAGGCATCGCCCAGGATGCTGTGGTAATGAACCTTGACGATCTTTTATGTGTTGGGATTTACGATAAAATAATTTTTAATTCTACTATTGACCGAAATAAAAACCTGATTCCCGGTGACGTACTGGAGCAAATCATCAATGGCACCCAGGCGTTTTTTGATTTGATGAAATCTTTCGAAATCAACATCCATTATCTTGGGGGGGAAACTGCAGATGTGGGTGATGTAGTAAGAACCATTGCTGTAAACGGAACTATGACAGCAAGGTGGCCTAAATCAAAAATAATTTCTAATGAAAAGATAAAACCGGGAAATGTAATTGTAGGCCTGGCATCTTTTGGACAAGCTACTTATGAAAATAATGACAATAGCGGAATAGGAAGCAATGGGTTAACCTCTGCCCGGCATGATATACTGGATAAGTATTATGCCCAAAATTATAAAGAAAGCTATGATAATTCATTAGATGAAGAGGTGGTATATATTGGCAAAAACAGGATCGCCGATATAAAAGAAATTCTTTCCCCAACAAGGACTTTTGCGCCCTTAATTAAAAATATTTTAGAAAATAATTTCGATAAAATTTACGGTCTGATACATTGCAGTGGCGGTGGTCAGACCAAATGCATAAAGTACCTTCCAGAAAATGTAAGGGTGATCAAAGATCATTTATTTGAGACTCCCGAAATATTTAAAAAAATACAGGAAGCCAGTAAAGCCGATGACCGAGAAATGTACCAGGTATTTAATATGGGTTGCAGAATGGAAATTTATACGGATGATAATTTTGCTCAAACAATTATTTCGAAGGCGGCTTCATTTAATATAGATGCTCAAATAATTGGAAGAGTGGAACTCAGTGATAAAAAAGAATTGATGATAAAAACTGGAAATGGGGAATTGATTTTCGCATAGTTCTATAACTGGATATAAATGTTTAGTCAAAATTAACAGGACCAAAGGTGAAGCAGTGACATACAAATAATTCTTAACATTTTATAAATACCAACAAAAATGGAAAATAAAAAAATAATCACCGTATTTGGCGCCACCGGCGCACAAGGTGGCGGGCTTGTAAGAGCAATTTTAGCCGACAGCAATTCAGAATTTTCAGTAAGGGCAGTAACACGAGATGTAACATCTGATAAAGCAAAAGAATTAGCTGCGTTAGGGGCAGAAGTTGTTGCTGCCGATATTGACGATGCAGACAGTATTAAAAAGGCATTAGATGGGGCTTATGGGGCCTACTTTGTCACTTTTTTTTGGGCACATTTTTCAGCAGAGAAAGAAACAGAGGAAGCAAAAAATATGGCAGCTGCTGCCAAAGAAGCCGGTATAAAACACGCTATCTGGTCTACACTGGAAGACGTAAGAAATTTTGTTCCGTTGAATGATGACAGCATGCCAACCCTGCGGGGTAAATATAAAGTACCTCATTTTGATGGTAAGGGCGAAGCAGATCATTTTTTTACAGAAGCGGGTGTACCGGTTACTTTTTTAATGGCTTCCTGGTATTGGGACAATATGATATACTTTGGCTCGGGACCTAAAAAAGGTGCAGATGGAAAATTAGCCTTCACACTTCCGATGGGAGATAAAAAAATGGCAGGCATCGCCGCAGAAGATATCGGCAAATGTGCTTATGGTATTTTCAAAAAAGGGAATCAGTTTATTGGTAAAAGAGTTGGAATTGCAGGTGATCAGCTCACTGGTGACGAGATGGCGGCTAAATTATCCAAAGCCTTAAACAAAGAAGTGTTTTATCATAAAGTAACGCCTGCGCAATATCGCGCATTTGGATTTCCGGGAGCTGATGATTTGGGAAACATGTTTCAATTCTATAGTGATTTTGATGAGGATTGTAACAAATCCCGCGACCCGAAACTCTCAAAAGAGTTGAACCCTGATTTATTGTCTTTTGAAAAGTGGTTAAAAAAATACGCGCAACTTATTCCTCTTGATTAAGGAACGTATTTCAAAAACAATCAACTTATTTTGGACCGGGGTGTCCCCGATCGGCAGAAAGTCAAGACCTGGTTCTTGACTTTTTGCTTTAAAGTATAGATTAAAACAGTAGAATATTAAGCTGTGGCAAGATTCTTCCTGGTCTTCATCAACCTTGCATTTTTTATTTTTGGGTTCACGGGTATATGTAGTTCATAAGGCCGGTTAAAAGCATCCTGATTGAGTTTAAATCTTTCAGAAAGAATGCGGATGGTATCTTTGGAAAGGCCTTTTTTATAATTGAGCATATCCGAAACCAACCCTTCACTCACGTTTAGCAATTTAGCTAAATCAACTGCTTTCATTTTGTGGTCTTTCATTAAAGATTTTAGTAACTCAATGGGATCTGCATCATCAAAAGTATTATGCTCTGCGTCATATTTTTCAATAAGAAGTGTAAGCAATTCTATTTCATCCTGAACTGCTTTGGTTTTTTTGGAACTATCAACCAATGCTTCGAGTGTAACACAATACCTGTTGTATTGTGCATCTGTCTTAATGATTTTATATTGTAAAGTTTCCATTGTAATTATTTAGTATCTGTTAACAGTGTATTGTTTGTCGACATCGCAAAGTTTAGTGTATTCGGCATTTGTGACTATCCACTTAATGTATAAATAAACTCTTGTTGCCCCGAAATGATATTTGCATTTCATCCTGTAATTATTACCAGCTATACCAAACACCACTCTGTCGCTTCCATTCCCTAACAAATCTGCGGAACCAAAGGTTTCGGCAATATCTCCCGGATCAGCCCAATCTGCCATTTTGAGAAATGTTAACCATAGCCTGAAAGAACTCCTGCTTCTTGCATTTTGTAAGGCGAAATCTTCAATCGACTTTCTTTTAATTAACCTGACTTTCATTTATACTGATGTAATATAGTAAAAGTTCACAAAAAGTGAAGTTTTTTACCGGGTTATTATAAAATATTTATGACTTGTTTATTATGCCTAAAATTGACTGATATACCTATCAGGCCCTCACTATTTTATGTAATGCCCTGTACTATGCTGTACGGGTAAATAAGTTTCATCCCCTCCATTAAAATCATGATTATACAACCATAAATATCCCAATTCCTATACCATAAGTGTGGTCGTAACTAATATTAGAAATCACGATTTGTATACCATAGTATGACCTTATTCTCTCTTTAGTTCGTGACAATTTTAATTAAAGAGATACAACAATCCCCGAAATATTGAAATTATGCATTTGATATTTTACCAATGCAACTCCAATTTCTGCCACCACATTGAATTTAATTTATTGGAATTGCATTACTGATTCAACAATTCCAATTTCTCACAGAAATTATCAAATTTTAGCAAAAAATGTTTGGAAATGAAATTGCTTGGAAATGAAAAAGGGTTCCAAACTTAAATTGTCTGAAACCCTTTCCTATGTGGTGACCCCGTCAGGATTCAAACCTGAAACCTTCTGATCCGTAGTCAGATACTCTATTCAGTTGAGCTACGGGGCCAACGAGGCGCAAAAATAATAAATTATTGTATGAACCCAATTTCTTCTTTTGTTTTAATTCAAATTATCATTTTAAACTGGCCATTCTTTAGCATATTGCAATCAAATTTATTACATGAAAATCTATTTCTGGTCGATAGGTAAGGCGCATGATCCTTATGTGAAAGAAGGTATTGAGCTTTTTACCAAACGGATTTCACATTATTATCCCGTGGAATGGAAAATTTTTCCAACTGCTAAAAATGCTGCGGCTTCCTCTGAAGAGGAGATCAAAAAAGCGGAAGCCATTCCTCTCTTAAATGCTTTACAAAATGAAGATGTGTTGATTGCTCTGGATGAAAATGGGAAACAATGGAATTCAATTAAACTGGCCGGTTTTATTCAACAAAAAGCCAATGAAAGTGCAAAAAACATCATCTTCCTGATTGGCGGAGCTTACGGCCTTCATGAAAGTATTTTAAAAAAAGCCAGTAATAAATGGAGTTTATCTCAATTAGTTTTTCCACACCAGTTAGTAAGATTGATACTTGCAGAACAGGTTTACCGTGCCTGCACCATTATCAGAAATGAAAAGTATCATCATTCTTAGTTTTTTATGTAGGTTTGATGCTTTTAAAATCATAAAAATGTCGGTTACACTTATTATTCTCATTATTACGGTTATCGTTTCATTATTAGCATTTCGATCTCAGAAGACACAGGATGACCTCATATTTTATCCTGCGGCTATCATCGAAAAAAATCAGTATTACCGTTTTATATCTTATGGTTTTATACACGGAAGTCTTTCGCACCTGTTTTTTAATATGTATGCTTTTTATTTATTTGGCGAAGCTTGCGAAAATTCATTCATAGCCATTTTTGGAAATAACGGTAAAGCATTTTACCTGTTATTGTATTTCCTATCTTTAATTGTATGCGTAATTCCTGATTTCAATAAGCATAAATCAAATTACAATTACAAAAGCCTGGGGGCATCCGGTGCGGTATCGGCAGTGGTTTTTGCATATATTTTGTTCAATCCGTTACAGGGAATCGGGCTTTTGTTTATTCCCATTTTTATTCCTGGATTTTTATTTGGAATATTATTTTTGATAGTGTCTTACTTCCTGGGCAAAAAAGGTGGCTCAGCGATTAATCATTCAGCGCATATCTGGGGCGCCTTGTTTGGCATTGCTTTTTTAATCATTTTCAGCAAATTATTTTCAAGCTATCCCTTATTAGATAATTTCATCAGTTCTGTAAAAGGCTTAGACATTCATAAAATTTTTACAACTTATTAATAGAATGTAAAAATTAAATTCAGCATAAATCTATCTCCAGTACATTTTGGGTTTTTGTAGTAATCTTAAACCGGTCATCGATCCTGTGACCAATAACCCATATAATTTTTTTATGGCTTTCTATCACCCAAATCTTTTCTTTTTCAGTAAGAGATAATTTTTGGTCAATAAAAAATTTACTGAGTTTCTTCTTCCCCAGTCTTCCCGTGGAAGGATTTTTGATTCCAAGTGGATAAAAGTAATCTCCTTGTTTCCATTTGCGCAGCAATAAGGGAAAGGTAATATTGTCTGCATCCAGCATGGCTGTATTGTTGGGAGTTTGAATCTTTTCGCTTATTAAATCATATTTTTTAATCCTTAATTCCCCCAACTCAAAGTCAGTCACTTTATCCTTTTCATTAATTAAAATATGATTTGCCTCCAACGTATTAACCGGCGCAATGATAATCCAGTTACGGTTTTTAAAAACTTTATGGGTTGCAGAAGTAATATATTTACCGGTTTCGCTTTTTAATAAATGCACTACATCGTCTGTCTGATGTGCCGTGAAACCAAAATCTTTGATGATTTCATATACGATGGTTTTTAAAGGCTCCGTTTTCAGTAATTTCAATACCGGGATATGTATTTCATTTCCTTTTTCTTCCAGTAATTTTTGCTTGTGAAGACGAACCGATTGCTGGTATAATATTTCTATCTCCCTGAATCGTTCTATATTATTCAATAAATTTCCTTCTACCTGCGGGAATACTTTTTGAACAGACGGGATCAATTGATGTCGAAAATAATTTCGGGTATACTTATCAGTTAAGTTAGAGGAATCTTCTACAAATGACAGATCATTCTCTCTGGCAAACTCCAGAATTTCATCTTTTGTAGCAAACAATAATGGCCTGATTAATTTTCCCTGCCGGGGAAGTATGCTATGCAGACCTGCAATGCCGGTGCCTTTAAAAAAGTTCATTAAAAGCGTTTCGATATTATCATTAGCATGATGAGCTGTCAGAAGCCACCTGCATTCCGAAGGATTAATAATTGACCACTCCGTTAATAACTCAACAAACCATGTATATCTTAATTCCCGGGCAGCTACCTGGACAGAAATATTATTTTGCCGTACATATTCGTTGGTATCAAATTTTTTTATAAAAATATTACTGTGATATTTCTCTCCAAGCGATAGTACAAATTTTTCATCCCGTTCACTCTCCTCCCCTCTTAATTGAAAATTGCAATGAACTATTTCAAAAAGAAACCCAGCCTGGTGGCACAGTTCGCACAATACAACGGAATCTATGCCACCACTAACTGCCAGCAGTAAATGATCTTTTTTTTGAAAAAGATGCTGGTCATTGATATGAGCGATAAATCGTTTGAGTAAGGACATTCTATTTTTCAGATTTTTTCTGCATTGTATGGGATACTTCTTTCAATTAGTTTTTTATAGTTGCGTTATGATCAATCCGGAACAACAATCATCAGCGAAATAGAGATGACAGCCGCAAATCCATTTTATTCATTTTCCATCTCATCTTCAAGATCTTCATAAGCAACACGCAATTCGGTGTAAGAATGATGATCATTGCCAGCTTCTGCTACTTCCATACCACGGGTATAAACCCTCATCGCTTTTTTGGCATCGCCAATCCTTTCTAATAACTTACCTAAATGGTAATAAGAGCCAATGTAGGTGGGTTCTCTTTTTAAAATCTCATTAAACAATTTTTTTGCTTCTTCATCATCACCTGTTTTTATATATTCCAAAGCCAATGCATGTTGCAAAAAACTATCTTTCCCTGCTGTTTTCATGTATTCTTTCAACTTGCTGATTCTGTCCATCAAATAATTTTTTACATTTTTTATCCTTAGTATCTTTGCGCATCCAAAAAAGATGAAAAATGAAGATACTTATTTGCATTAGCAAAACGCCGGATACCACAGCAAAAATAGCTTTCACTGATAACAATACGAAATTTGCGGAAGCTGGTGTCCAGTTCATTTTAAATCCATATGATGAATGGTATGCATTGGTAAGGGCTATCGAATTGAAAGAAGCAGATCCCTCAACAGTTTTGCATTTGATAAATGTAGGAGGTGCTGATGCTGATCCCATCATTCGAAAAGCGCTGGCGATGGGTGGTGATGAAGCCATCCGCGTAAATAGCGACAGTAGTGATAGTTTTTACATCGCTTCGCAGATAGCAGAAATTGCAAAACAAAATAATTACGACCTTATATTTACAGGGAAGGAAACTATTGATTATAATGGTTCTTCTATTGGCGGAATGGTTGCTCAATTATTAGAAATGCCTTATATTTCTCTTGCCACAAAATTTACACTTGACGGAACTTTGGCTACCGTAAACCGCGAGATAGAAGGCGGTGAAGAAATAGATGTAGTAAACCTTCCTGCAGTTATTAGTTGCCAGAAAGGGATGGCCGAGCAACGAATTCCCAATATGAGAGGAATTATGAGCGCAAGAACCAAACCTTTAAGAGTGACAGAGCCTGTGCCGGCAGATACGCTTACCTCGATAGAATCGTTTGATTTGCCACCTGCAAAAGCAGGTGTAAAATTGGTACCTGCCGACAACCCCGAAGAATTGGTAAGGTTACTTCATGAAGAGGCAAAAGTATTTTAAAAGCCCTTTACCTCAAAGGGGGAAGAGGATAAAAAGTTGGAGGTTTTGAATTCTTAATCTTAATACATAATAATTTAAAATGAGCGTATTAGTATTTCTAGATCAATCAGACGGACACATCAAAAAGAGTTCCCTTGAAGCCGCGTCTTATGGTGCAGCCATTGCAAAAAATTTAAGCACAGCAGCAGAAGGAATTGTATTAGGAATTACGAAAGAGGATCTTACTGCTTTGGGCAAATATGGATTATCAAAAGTGCATACGGTAAAAAATGAAGCGCTGAATAATTTTGATGACGAAGCGTACACTGGTATAATTGCCGAAGCGATAAATAGTACCGGAGCAAACGTGATCATATTCTCGAATAATTTTAATGGCAAGTCCATCGCTCCCCGTTTATCAGTAAAATTAAAAGCAGGATTGGTTTCGGGCGCTATAGCATTGCCTGATACCAGCAATGGTTTCGTAGTAAAGAAAAATGTTTTTAGTGGTAAAGCCTTTGCCAATGTTTCCGTTAAAACAGATATTAAAATCATTTCTTTAAATGCCAATTCATATAAAATAACCGAAGGAGATGGCGCGGCAGAAGTTATTGAATTGAATGTAGCCATTCCACCATCAAGAGTTATGGTAAAAGAAGTAAACAAAGTAGCGGGAGAAATTCCGTTGGCAGAGGCAGAGATAGTAGTGAGTGGTGGCCGGGGGATGAAAGGTCCCGAAAACTGGGGCATCATCACCGACCTTGCCAAAGCATTGGGAGCAGCTACCGCCTGCAGCCGCCCGGTAAGTGACAGCGACTGGAGGCCTCATCATGAGCATGTAGGACAAACAGGGCTTACCATTGCGCCAAATTTATATTTTGCCATTGGTATTTCCGGAGCCATACAACATTTGGCAGGTGTAAACAGGAGCAAAACAATAGTAGTCATTAATAAAGATCCTGAAGCACCTTTTTTTAAAGCAGCCGACTACGGCATTGTCGGGGATGCATTTGAGGTGGTTCCCAAAATTACTGAGGCCATCAAAAAGTTGAAAGGAATTTCTTAATAAATTTTTATTGGGTTCTTTTATAATGAATTAGCTTTCACTATCAAAGAGGCTTTAATTTTTATATATTTGCTTAGAATATTGTAAATAAAATAAAGAGGTGTATGAAGAAAATTGAATTGGAAATCGTTGCTCTTTCACACAGTATTACACAGACCCATTCTTATGCGGTAGTACTGGGCGAAGTGAACGGATTGCGACGGTTGCCCATTGTAATCGGAGGTTTTGAAGCCCAGGCAATAGCCGTAGCGCTTGAACGAATGCAACCCAGCCGCCCCCTTACACATGATCTGATGAAAAATTTTATGCTGGCTTTTAATGTTGAGTTGCATGAAATTATTATTAACGATTTGCAGGAAGGGATTTTTTATTCAAAATTGGTATGCTCCACTGATAAAGACACTGTTGAAATAGATTCACGTACTTCTGATGCAGTGGCGCTGGCAGTACGTTTCGGCTGCCCCATATTTACTTACGATAATATACTTGACAGTGCCGGAATACTAATGGAAGAAGACGACAAAAAGAAAAAAGTAGTCGTTTCCCAAACAGATGAAGTCAATAATGATCTTAATAAATTATCTATTCCTGAATTAGAAAATTTATTGAAAGAAGTGCTGGAAAGGGAAGATTATATTAAAGCTGCCGCTATAAGAGATGAGATTAATACCCGTAAGAATAGTTAAGACATTATAAAAATTGAATTCTCTCTTTGAATTGCTCTGAATTAAAAGTTTAATCTTTTTTCCTTCATGGTTACATTTCCCAATTGTAAAATAAACCTTGGCCTTAATGTTCTGCAAAAAAGAAAAGATGGTTTTCATGATATAGAAACTGTTTTTTCCCCAATTCCTTTGTATGATGTTCTGGAGATTGTTTCTTCTTTAAAAGAAACTTCAGAATCAAAAAATACCGGAATTCCTATCGGAGAATTTGAAAATAATTTATGCTTAAAAGCTTTCCATCTTGTAAAAAAAGATTTCCCGCAATTACCTGAAATAAAAATGCATTTGCACAAAGCAATCCCCATAGGAGCTGGATTGGGCGGAGGTTCTGCAGACGCAGCGTTTACTTTACTTTTACTTAATAAAAAATACCATCTTAATATTCCGGAACAACAGCTTTTTAATTATTCTTTGCAATTAGGGAGTGATTGTCCTTTTTTTCTATTGAATCAACCTTGCCTGGCCAAAGGCCGTGGCGAATTACTGGAACCAATTCCACTCTCATTGTCAGGTTACAAAATACTGATTTTAAATCCCGGAATTCACATCAGTACGAAAGAATTATTCCAGGAAATAATTCCCGCATTTCCAATAAAAAAAATAAAAGACATTATCTCTCAACCCCTATCAACCTGGAAAAATGAATTAGTAAATGATTTTGAAAAAATTGTTTTCAAAAAATATCCACAGGTAAAAGAAATCAAAGAAAACATGTATCAACATGGCGCCATCTATTCAGCTATGACGGGTACCGGAAGCACCGTATTTGGAATATTTGATGTTCAAAAATATTTTAATTATTCAATTGAGAATCATTTTCACAAATGGCTCCCTCTCAATTAATCAGGGTAAAATTGATCCAGTTACTGAAGGTTATATTTCAGCATGCCTTACTTTGCTACCTTAATTTTCCAATCTGTAAACTCAACCCAGTATTGCTGTTTGTCAGGTCCACCGGCAGCAAGGCCAAGATCAATGGCTTCAGCAATTCCGGGAATATCAGCTGTATGCCTTTCGATAATCCAATTTTTACCATCCAAACTAATATAACCACTAAAGCTGTTTCCATGACGTACAATTTTTAAGTAAATTGGCGTGTGTGAATTTTCGGGAAGGTTCTGACTACTGGCCTTGTGCATGCAACCATTGGCGAATTCGTCATATTCGATTCCTGCCCGTCCGGGTGTACCAAAAACCAAAACTGAACCTTTGCTCCCCGGCTGAACGTCAAAACTTTTAGAGATATCATTCCGTACAAAGAGTCCGGAGCGGAACCACTCATGTGTTCGGGGACCGAACTGATTAATTTTTACTGTTGCAATAAAATCTCCCTTAATTCCTTTCAGATAAGCCGCAGCATAAGAATCTTCGGCATGAAAAAAGTCAGAACCACTCGCTGTTATTTTAAACCTGTTGGCCTTGGCATCAGCTTCAATTTTGAACGGTTTTGCTTTTGCCGAACAATATTGGTGAATTTCCATTTTTGAAATGTCAATGGATTCAGCATTAAAAACCATGAGATCTTTTTCAGCACTGTTATCAATTCTGATTTGGTGCTTTCCAACTGCCGGTTCAATTTCAAAACTGATTTCCCGGCTTTCATTTCCTTTTAATTCAATAGATTGGCTTTCAGCTTTTGAATTATCGACAAAAAGGTTCACATTGATTTTTTGCGATATTGAACTCAGGTTTTTAGCAGTTGCAGTTGCTTTTAGTTTTTCACCAGCTAAAAGCCGGTTTTCTGATAATTTTAAGTCTTCAAATACAACAGTTGGCTTATTTCCTATAATTTTTACAGTCTGATATGGGGAAGAATCTATGGCAAGTTGATGGTCCCCCGCATCATAAATTCGTATTTCGAATTCAATTTTACGGCTGTTATTTTTGATAACCGGGAAAAGTTTCTTTTCATAAATTTTGCCATCAAGATAAAATTCAATCGGAGCAATTCCGGTAGCTCCCTGGTTGAAAACATCTGCAGAAAGATGAATAACACTCCCGGCAACAACCGATCCAGATGCAACTTTTGAGGCAGCTTCAATTTTCATATTTTTAACCTCGAATTTAGGTTCACCATCAATAATTGTTTCCGGAGCATTTGTTGGAGCTTCAATATCAAAATTATTCCGGTAGATATTATCTTCGATTAGGGCTGCACACAATTTCATTTCACCCTGTTGCAGATTATAATAAATGTTTTCTTCGCAAGTCCAGCCTGACGACATGTTGTCAAACCAAAAGCCGACATTATCATTAAAAAATCCTGCATGTACATCGTGGATCAAATTTCTCCGGACTACTGAATTAAAAGCTAATCCTGCAGTTTTGATAGGGGCCGAATCATCTGCATAACGCTGAACATCATCAAGATGATTGTATTCGACAAGGTAATCTCCGTCAATTGCTTCTTCCTGGTTTGACCACCCACCTACATCGATTCCAAAACGCCCCTTGTTTCTGGTGAGATAATTATGTGAGATTGTAGTTGTTAATGTATTATTAGCAACAATATTGCTGCTGCCTCCGCAATCGTAAATTTTGTTATAGGAAATTTTAGTTTCCCTGATTATTTCCTTCGCATTTCCTGGGTTAGGCGAACCAATTACACTTATAGCACCATCATCAATCGATTCAAACCTGTTGTTGAGAATACGAGTCTGATAACACCCTTTTTTTACTGAGACCCCAATGCCACCACATGAACGTATCTCCCCTTCAGCAAATTCACAGGCATGAGCAAACTCAAAACTTATCGTATTCTTACCAGCAATTGTTCCTTCAAGGGTTAATCCGTAAAATCGCAAATTCCGGACAGGTTTACTCAATGTACCTTTAACCTCAACTAATTGATTTATTATTGGAACTCCTGCTTTAACCTCATTCGGATCTTTAATTCCACTTGCCGGGATATAACTAATTTCTTTTAATTTCTTATCAAAAAACCACTCTTCCGGAGCATCCAGAAAAGATTTTACATTTTCAATATAATATCGTGGCGGAACGATTATAATTCCATCCTCGGGTGATTTGAAAGTTGCAACTCCTTTTTTTTCATCCACATTCGCAATTGAATTAACACCCGTATGCCAACGTAAAAGCATAATTACCCGGTTGTCTTCCATATCTTTCCATGATTTGATATCACCTTTGTTAAAGTAGAGTTCGGTAGTTGTTTTTGAAATTGCTGGAGGAACAAAATAATTTCCTTCATTGGGAGTTCGGGCTAATACCTGCCTTTTACCATTAACCACAAGCATGGCAACCGTGTCAGCATCAAACCGGGCAATCCAGACTTTTCCTGATCTCCTCCAGCCTTCAACAGGAATTTCACCTGAAATTACGGGTTTCTCACCTGGGTAAGCAGCATACGTTACATAATAGTCTTTCAACTTATGGTATTCAAAAGCACCTGTAGGAAGATTAGTTTCCACCCTTTCTCCACCATCTTCAGGGCCAAAAATCAGAGGTTGCTTTAGTGAATAATGACCTTCCCGGATATAAACCAAAATATCTTTCCCTTTTCCAAATGGATGTGGTGAACCAATCCATCGCTTTTCGATTGGAGAATCTTTGGGTAAAAAAACCTTTGATTTTAATTCACGTATCGCCTGCTGAGCACGTGCAAGAGTTAAGAATGGACCATCAGTTTTATCATTATTCGGTTCAGCTAATGTTCCCGACCAACGATCGTCACCTAAAGTTGCTACATAAAAATCTGCTTTGGGAGGATAGCTAAATTGTTGCCATTTCTCACCTCTTAGGAGTTTCCCATCACGTAGCTGATCAGCAGTTTGTGAAAATGCACTGATACTTACTAATCCGGCAATTAAAACAAGCCAGTATGAACGTAAGTAAATCCTAAAAGAGTTTCCTTTTTTAATATTGAAAAGCCTTCTAATGGTTTTAAATAAATTTACTTTATTGCAACAAATTATCCATTTCATATTTTGCTATATTAGTTTGTATTCATGTGTAAAAGTATACTCTAAAAAAATGAATATTTTTATTCGGTTTTCTTAACCGAAAGTTTAAAAATAGTTTATTGGTATATAAGGCTAAATCTTAAAAAATAGTTTCTTTCTATATAGAATATAAGCAACCAAAAAGCAGGAACTTACGGAAATAAGTGCCCATATCAACGAGGCGTTAACCTCTGACATCCCATGATTAGACAAACCATTATAAACAAAATCATGAAAATGACTGTACTTATAAATTGTCTGAAAGATATCAGCCATAACATATATGACTATAGCGTTGCTGCCAAAAATAACGCCCGCCCTGGCTACCAAACTATTTTTATATCTCAAAAAATCAATAAACCAAAGAAATACGGCCAAAGTTACAGATGCCCAGCCAGACGTATAAAGTACGTATGAACTTGTCCATATCTTTTTGTTGATAGGAAATTGCCAACCCCATATGGAACCAGCAACTATACATGCCACACCTGCTATAAACAGCCAGATTATAGTGCTTTCTATAATTTTTTTGCTAAGGATCAGGCGGCCAGCCAGCATTCCGGTCAGGCCGGTTGCTACAGCCGGGAAGGTACTATAAAGACCTTCTGAATTCCAGCCATGTTTACCTATCATTTTAACCGAAAAAAACAACCGGTCAAACCATGCAGCAAAATTTACTCCCGGTTCCAGGACTCCAGTCCCGAAGGCACCGGTAGGTATAAAAGACATGGTAATCCAATAGACGATAAGTATTCCAACAGTGATGGATATTTGTGTTTTCCAATTGGTATAAATAAAGAGCAAAGCACAAACCATAAAAACAATTGCAATTCGCTGCAATACGCCAAATAAATCAATTCTGGTAAAATCAAGATCTGGCAAGTAATGTAAAAACAGACCAATCACATAGATTTTAATTGTACGCACCAGGATTTTTTTCACCATTTCCTTTCTGGGTTTTGAGGCCTCAATTTGCCTCGTATAGGATAAGGCAATTGAAACTCCAACAATAAAAATAAAAAACGGAAAAATCAGATCGGTGGGTGTTATCCCGTTCCATTCGGAATGTTCCAGTGGTGCATAAACATAGCTCTCAGAGCCAGGATAATTAACCAAAATCATCATTGCCATAGTCAAACCCCGAAAGATATCAACTGATATTATCCTGTTTGACTTGTTATTATAAATTTTATTTTCAAATTGTTTCATAATTTTTTCTTGCCAGGGCAATTTTAATTTATCCTTATTTAAAAGTTTAAACATGGAATCTTCAAAAAATTTAATTTCCCAAAAATGTTCATGCCTTATTTCATATTTATTATTGATATAGTCGTTTCAGATGTTAGGATGGAAAATAACTTCAGTTAATCATGACCTAACAATTTTGCCAACCGTGGAAATTTGCACATTTATCTTCATATGATTTTTCTTCCGGAATATTGGTGAAGTTATCCAACCTGGACAAATCGCAATCATTTGTCAACTTGATAAGATCATCATTTACCCTTTGAAATTCCAGTTTTTTCTTCCAATATTTTTCCTTTGCGCCCAGGTTCGGATGCTATAACTGCCTGGATGCAATACATCATTTCATTTCTGAATTCATTCATTTTTGTATCATTCCCGAGCATGTCGAAAACTTCGCGAGACTGACCAAATTTGACTGCGTCACTGGCTGGATCGACCAGTTCGGGCAAACTAACCTGAATCAAATGTTCGATTTTCCCCTGAACTTTTTTGTCCGTTTTGGCTTCAGACTTCAGGTATTCCTTCAAAGCTGTCAGAATCCGGGAATCTTCAATTCCTTCGCGCACGGCTTCCCAGCGACGACTGGTAACTGGTTTTGTTGTCCCCGGATAAACCAGGTTGTATTCCATTTTTGCACGCGACCACATATTCTCTGTTTCTGCATTGTAACACCAGAATCCGATACCGGTTGCACCATTTCTAATGGCAAACAGGGCTGCTGTACGATATTCATAAAACAGATTGATGTTTTTGGTGTTTGGCCCTACAGGCCTCGAGGAACCGTAGGAACAATTGTACGACCAGAGGGCTTTGCCGGTATTACGCATCACGTCCATCACAGGATTTTTATCCCCCAGCCAGTCAAATGATGGGCTCCAGATATCAAGGTATTTTGACATTTCCTGAAACATGGGCAATTCACCACCACCATCGACATAAGTCAAAATATCAGGATTAACGGCATTAACCATTCCTGAAAATTTAACCAGCTGATTGACAACATTCCAGCCATTACCGCCAGGCTCATCGAACGGATATAAGGCAAAGTGACTCAGGTCTGTTCCAGTTAAGGCCAGATGAGAAACCAAATCTTTCAGGTAATATGAAAGTTGCTTTTGGTAAGTTTCCGAACCAAATTCTGCCTTAATCCCTGGAAGTCCACTGATTAAAAAGAAGATATCTTTTCCCTTAAACTGTCCGGTAATTTTATCGAATTTTGAATAATTGATACTTGTTATTTCATTTTGACTGTTGTAATTCAATATAGGTTGGGCAAGCAAAAAAACATTGTTTCCATGAGCCAGCAGGTCTTCAATATCAGGACCTTCTGAAGGCGACCATGTACAAAGTCTCATGGTTCCGGAAGGCGCCATTTTGAAGGGAAGAATATCAAGTGAAATTTTCACTTTGGTTTCCGGAGCCAATACTTCATGAGGATTGGTTGGAGCATCCAAAACACCTGCACCATTGAGCGACTGCAAAGTAACCTCAATTTCGTGTTTCCCTGGTCCGGCATCACCCGTTTCAATATCCAACCAAACTTCGCGACTTGAAAGGGAAGGAATACTGATTATACCGGATTCATCCAGTTCAGGCAAGGCATCCCACGATTCTTCGCCCATGGAAGTCGGCACATTGATGGAATGCAGTGTCCGGACTTTGATTTGCTTATCAGGATTGTTGACAAGTACCCGGACATTTAAAAGATGATCGGTCACATTGAAAAGAACTACCGGCACAGGTTCATGTTCACCGGTTATGGCAGTGTGATTTAAAAGTACCGGATTCTCAACCTTAGCAGGCAATTGCTTGTCCACATTGCGATTTTCCCATTTGATCCCTTCAAATGCAATCAAGCTTGTGCCAGATCCAAGTCGGGCTGCTTTATGAACGACTTCACTGATCCGAACTGCCCGCTTTGCCTCTTCGTCTAATTTTGAGGTAGTGTTAATTGTAGTCTGAACGGTTAAAGCATCATTGACCGGAACCATTTTCTGCTGAGCCAAAACTGCATTTGCTTCAAATTGAATCTCAAAAGCTTCTTTACGGAGCGCGTTTGCAGATAACGGCAAAACTGATGAAACTTCATCGGCCGATGAATTCAACAAGCTGACCGCATGACTGGAAAGTGCCTGATCATTTTGAAAAGCCTGTATATTAATTTCACGCGATGAAGCCAGCACTTCTTTCCCTTCACTTGTTGTCAGAGCCCAACTGAATTTATAATTTCCCGGAAGAGTACAATCAACGGGAAGCAACAATTGTCCGGATTTTCCCTGAATATTGGCAATGGCGGAATATTTTGATCCATCCGGATTGATGCAAACGGCAGATGCCTTTAACGGATTTGGACCGGGAACCGGGTTGACAATGTTGAACTGAACCCTTTCACCTACCATCAACTTGTTTCCTCCCAGGTTTTGAGGAATCATGCGAAGTTCATCTGATTTTTCCAACCCAAACCAGGAACCCGTATTCTGAATGTTGCACCGGTAGCTTGTCCATTGCATGACCGGATTTTTTGAGGCTTGAGATTCGAAACAATAAACCGATCCGGCTTCTCCACCAGTGAGGAAAAGATCGGTTTTCTGTGAATTTCCGGTTATATTTCCGATGGAAGGAGTGACATTGATCGTTCTCGAAGGAAGTTGACGGTCAAAAATCACATTTCCTTGCTGATTCAGGATTAAAAAATGACCTTGCTGGGTGGAAAGAATGTATTCTGGTTTTCCGTCACCATTAATATCTGCAATGGCACCGGAAGCCAGACTTCGCCCCTGCATGTCAATTTTCCAAATGACATTTCCCTTTTCATCAAACCGGTAAATTAGTCCGGATTGAGTAATGAGGAAAATATCGGCCTGCCCGTTCTGATCAAAATCGCCAACCGAAATGGAAGAAGACACCGGTACATTAGTTGGATATTGCCAGAACGGATTTCCCTTTACATCAAAACAAAATATTTCGCCGGTACTTGAAGCTGCAACTATATATTTCTTTCCGTCGGAAGCAGCAAACATAACTGGCGCTGAGGTTGACCAGGACTCAGAAAAACCGCCAATTTTGTACCTCCATAGGACCGATAGATTGTGATCCAGAACGGTAACTGATCCGTCGTTAGTTGCAATTGCAATTTCCGATTTTCCATCGCCATCCAAATCGCCAACGGCCGGACTAACCGGCTGACCGGCAATAGTTATTTTCTTCAGAACTTTACCATTCAAGGCATCAAATTCCCAAACGGTTCCCTTGGTATCGGTCTGTATCACTTCGAACACACCATTCCCATCCAGATCGGCTATAACAGCTGCCGACCATTCAGATCCGGCATTCAATTTAGCCTGCCAGACCACTTTCCCATTTCCGCTGATGCAGGTTAACAGACCTTGATTATCGGCCGCATAAATTAATGCAGGTTGTCCAGAGCGTTTCAATATTGCGGGATAAGTCATAAAACGCCCTTTTGTTTTCCAGCGCCATAAAGTTTTTCCGTCTTTGCCAACAGCAATTAATTCTTCCTGAGAAGCAATGATAGCTTCATCCAGTCCGTTATTGTTAATATCAGCAACAGTAGCCGAACTTTCCAGAAAGGATTTCTGATTACTGGCCCATTTTAATTTTATCTCTGCTTTTTGAGCAAACATTGGGGTTGAGAACATAGACAAAATCAGCCATAAAGTAATAAAACGAATGAAAATTAAGGTATCTGTTTCGGAAAGAATCCAGCAATAGCTGAACTTTTTTTTACTTCTGATTTCTGAAAATTTAACCGGATTCTGTAACATGACGAAAAAAAATTAGATTTTTATTTTACTATTTTATTAGGATCGTTCTCATGATCTGACTCCTATTATTGTGAATGAATTCATTGTTTACTAAGTTCATAAATATGTACATCAAATGGTTTATAGCTATCGGTAAGTTTCCCTTCTTCGAGACTTATAGTCCTGTTTTCATTAAGGACCCTGACGATTTTAAATTTATTCAGGTTATGAAAGGTGATTTTTACCGGATTTTTATCTGAATTAACGGTAATTAGGTAAGTTTTATCTTTAACCCGTTTTGCAATAAATTCAACACCGCGATCAACAGAATACCTCAATTCATGGTACTCTTTTTTGATGGATAGACTTTCATTTTTTGATGCCAGCACGTTTTTAAGTGAGGCTAGTTCCTTTGTCACCCGGTTCAGATTGTCCATAAATTCAGAGGGTTGCGGAGTGAAATCAGTTCCCCAATATATGATTCCGGTTGCACCGTGAACGATGGCGTCCCAAGCCATAAACCGACTTTCGTCAAAAGTTGGATATAGAATCATCTGGTTATCACGTTTGTCTTCGGGTTTCAGCATTTCCCAGGCAAAACCCTGAAGTACCATAAAAACCGGTTTCAAGTTGTTCACCACCTTCTTCATTTTATCGACATATTCTCCAACCTGACTGATATAAGTATTAAGAAGATCTCCCTGAAATCCATCAGGATACAAGGCATACCCAACTTTAATTCCATGAGGAATAACAGGATAAATGTCGCAGCTGACTATATCAGTAGATGAATTATATTTTTGAAGTGTGGAAATTAAATTAACCGGACCATGATTGGTAATAACAAAATGTTGCGGATCATTTTGCTTGATTAGCCTGTATGTTGTCTGCATTTGTTCAGGCGGGATGCGTAGTTCAGCCGAATTCCATGTAAATGCAGGTTCATCTTCCATTTCAAAACACATCAACGAAGGATGCCCCTTTATCCTATTGACCAATTCTGCAATCCGGTTTTTATCCTTTTGACTGTTATTTTTAATTGAACCTGTAGATACCCATGTTCGTAGATGATAATGCCAGGCAGAATCAAGTTCGTACCCACTTCCCTTTACCTTGATGTAATTGTATCCATTAATAGCTAATTCCTTATATGGATTTGCTTCTTTGGGTAAATAATAGGAGCCAATAATGAATGTCCGCTTGTTATTAATGACAAGCATCCCATCTTTATCACAAAGGATTTTATTTGTTTGTGCCTCAACCTTTTTTATGCCTCCAACCCCTAGTAAAAGACTTAATATGATTACTGCAATAAATAAAATCCTTTTTCTCATTTGCCAACTTTTCTTTTTTATCTAACTCCAATAAAATAGGACATCCTTAAAAATATCTTTTGTGGCCTTTTGTTTATTTGAGATAAACAAAATAATTCCCCAAACCCTGTCTTTATCCTTTATTTTAATCAATGATATTCCTGATAGTTTGCTTTAAAAATTAGCCATAACTACTTTTACCGGCAATATTTGCACGGGCCCCATCAACCCGGAAGCAGGCAATGGTTTAAATCCAAATTCCCGGGGGACCTCTGTACTTACATCTTTACTCCCAAATCTTGCTACCAGTTCCTTAGGAACCGGTGGGGCCTCCTTCATCGCCGACACCCGGTTGATCAGCGTATTGGTCACCAGAATCACAAGCTTATTGTCTCCTGTTTTAGCAGCCTTGGTAACTTCCAGTTTTTGGCCGTGCATCCATACTGTCCCAACATTCTGACCATTTAAAATCACTTCTGCTATATTTCCAACTTTCCCCAAATCAAGAAATAATTTGAGCTTTTTGTTCACATATTCTGATGTAAGCTGAAAGTCTATCTCATATCGGCCAGTACCACTAAAATCTCTGGTCGCCGGATCATCTGCCCATGAATATAGTGAATCAGACTGCCTGGTGAACGTTGAAAATCCTTTCCCTTTCAATTCGATTTTCCAACTTCCTGAGATCAGAGTTGGAGTTGGAATTCCCGAAACGACTGTCGTGATCATTTTTTCCCGGTTATCAGATTTTATAAACGTGTTGTATATTCCATTTTGAATTGCCAAAGCTTTTATTTCATTCTTTTTGGCTTCAGTAATTTGATAAAAATCAGTTTTAGTTATATACGTTTCGGGGTCACCCGGTGAAAATTCCAGAAACATTGATTCATAAGGTGCCAGGTTGAGCGGAACTTTTATCCCGTCTTTTGCCTCACTAAAATTAAGTATTGGACTAACTTCACCGGTGTAGGGATTCCATTTTCGGATCGTTTTGTTTTTTACCCGAAAGGTTACCGGGATTGTGCTCTGCTTATCCTGGATATTTGACACAAAGTAAATATCTTTCTTACCCAATTTCCGGTGAATAAAAGTGAGTCCTTCGTTTTTACGCAACCCTTCATAGGCAAAATCGATCCCGAAATCGGGGGCGATATGTTGACGAATAGTATTCAGAAAAGGATCAAGGGCGCTGCTCTTTTTATTCCACCAGATAGACCGATCGATTACATTCTTTATTTGATAGGTCCACCCCTTACCATAAGGGTTCATGAGTACACCCCCTTCCGGCCATGTGGGTTTATTGAACAGATTGTTTGCAATCTCTTTTACCTTTTCGTCAGACTGTTTGTAATCTACAAACCCCGTTGATTTTTCAGGTATTTGCTCCAATGCAATAACAATCCCGCCCCTCTCCACATATTTGGCAATGAATTCAAGTGTCTTCAATGGGATGGTTTCCACATTCGGCAGAATAAGTATTTTATATTCAAGATTACGGATTTTGATTTTACCATCATCTATTTTAGCCAAATTTTGCAAGGCATCATCATTAATCAAGTCATAATTATAGCCGTTTGAGATAAGAAGATTCCCCAGGTTTCCCCAATCAAATTCGCGGGTCCACTTGCGTGGGTTCAATACATTTAAGGCCCATTGATTGGCCAATGGCGAATAAAGAGCTATATCAGGAACAAAATCTCCCTGCCGGAGTAAATAAGAACAACGTGCTATATACTGGGCTAACTTCGGATAATATTTCCACCAAACGTTTTGAGGCTGAGTATAACTGGCAAAACCTATAGATCTGCTCGGTGAAACAGTTCGTTCGGGGGAGAAGCTAAATCCATGATTGTAGAATTTTGTAGCTCCTGACAGAAGATAACCATCGCTGGCAATCTTTAACTCTTCAAGAGTTGCCCGGTAACGTTCCCAATGAATAAAAGTATATACTTCGGCAGAAACAACCGGACGGCCATATAAATGGGCTCCTGATGATACATATCGTTTGGGCCCGATCCGGGTATCAAACCAGTCGGCTGCATCTTTTTCGCCTGGGGTAACCTCCATTTCAGGAATATCAGTCATACCCGCTGCTTCAATATTATCTGTATTAAAACCATAGGGCTGTATCCGGCCCTTAATATTATGTACCTTACACCAGCCCAGAAAGGTCTTGAAAAAAATATTCAATCCTCTTTGGTGCAGAAAATCATTCACATCAAATCTTATTTTTGGCGAAATATCGCTTACCTCCCACCAAATAGCAGGTAGATATGGCGTGAGATCATAACCTTTTTCATTTTTAAATGCTTCCAATAAACCAGTTGACCAATTAATCCCATCGGAAAGGTTCGCCAGCTCAAAACTGTCACCAAACAATGATTCCACAGTCTTCCCAAATTCATCACCAAAGGCACTGTAAAACTTATTTCCCAAATAGTCACAATAACTTTCCATGGCGTGTTTACTAAAAGGATCCACTGCATTACTGATTCCATTTTTCTTTAACCAAAAGGCCATTAATCGCCATTCCCCTTCAGGCACTTTCCAGGTTATTTTATTTCCATTAACTGTATTAGTAAGGTTTAACAGGGATTTCTTATTGATTTTACCATCACGCTCAATCCTGCCGGCAATTACTGCCAACAAAGTCTCACTACCATCAAGTTTCGGTGTGTAATGTTCCCACGATCTGTTTGTTTTGGTCAAACTATCGGGTAAATTTCCAGTATAAACCTGGTTGCCTGCAAGATCGATATGGGTAGGTACCATATCTTTAGTCTTATCATCTTCCTTAACCCAGTCCCCTCCTATAATCCAGCCCGGTCCACCAAAATTCAATGAAACTTGCATCCCCAAACGCTTTGCCTCGGCAACAGTATATTTCAACATCTCCATAAATTCATCAGAAAGATAAGGGATATTACCCTTTTCATAGACCGGGCCCATCGTAATTTGCTCAACACCACGGATACCATGACTGCGCATCTCCTCCAACTCATGAGTAATCTCCTCTTTTGAAACCGGATTTCCAGGCCACCACCATCTTGTGTGAGGCCAGTAATCGGGCGGAGGTGTTTCGAAATTTTGTCGCAACTGATCTTCTTCAGCTTTTACAATGTTTTGAGCTCCAGAAAAATATCCAGTTAAAATAAGAAACCCAAGAAATAAAATTTTACTTTTCAAGTATTTTTTGTTTAGTATCTAAAAAAATAACCATGATTTTATATAACCATCCAATGACCATTAAGTATTTTTAATGCATCTGCTTAGCAACCATTAATCAATATTAAATATTTTTTAGGAGGAATTATGTTTTGAAATAGTTTAGCTTAATTTGAATCCTCTTTCATTATACAGAGGTAACATTTTTTTTAAAAACTAAATTCATTTTTAAACAAATTGTGAATAATCATTCAATTTTTAAATATCTTTGCTACATAACTTACAGAATTGAATCAATCAAATTATATATTACATTTCCTCTCGGAAAACCTGGATTTCTTAGATCACAAGATCTAACCATATCGCCCCATCGTCTTTCAATTCTTCGACCTTTTTATTTATTTTATAATTTATTTTATATGTCTACACAGTCTGCTGTCTCTCAAACTGATTATTTTATTGATCTTGAAAATCAATACGGAGCCCATAATTATCACCCGCTTCCTGTAGTTCTCAATAAAGGGAAAGGTGTATTTGTATGGGATGTGGAAGGAAAAAAATATTATGATTTTTTGAGCGCTTATTCAGCCGTGAACCAGGGACATTGCCACCCCAAAATAATTCAATCGCTTATTGAGCAAGCGCAAAAACTAACACTCACCAGCAGAGCCTTTCACAGTGAAGCACTTTCTGTTTTTTCCGAATTTATTACAAAGTACTTTGGGTATGATAAAGTGCTCCCCATGAATACTGGCGCCGAAGCTGTAGAAACGGCTTTAAAGCTTTGCCGACATTGGGCTTATAGGGTAAAAAAAGTGGAAGAAAATAAAGCGAAAATCATTGTGTGCCACGGTAACTTTCATGGAAGAACCATAGGGATTATTTCTTTTAGTACAGATTCTACTGCAAAAGATGACTTCGGACCATTTGTTACCGGCTTTGAAGAAATTCCCTACAATGATCTCCCTGCTTTGGCCAGGGCATTAGAAGATAAAAATGTTGCCGGTTTTTTAGTAGAGCCTATCCAGGGCGAAGCTGGAGTAAAAGTTCCAGACGAAGGGTACCTGTCTAAAGCCAGTCAATATTGCAGAGACGCCAATGTATTGTTTATAGCCGATGAGATACAAACCGGTCTCAGCAGAACAGGAAAAATGCTTTGTTGTGATCATGAAAATGTAAGACCCGATATTTTAATTTTAGGCAAAGCCCTGAGCGGTGGAGCAATGCCTGTAAGTGCTGTGCTTGCTGATGATGAAATAATGCTTACGATCAAACCCGGAGAACACGGAAGCACTTATGGTGGCAATCCTTTGGCCTGCAAAATAGCGGTTACGGCTTTGGAAATATTAAAAGAAGAAAAACTGTCTGAAAAAGCAGAAGTGATGGGTAATATATTTAGAGAAGAATTGTACAAACTAAATTCTCCGCACATTGTACAGGTAAGGGGAAAAGGACTTTTAAATGCAATTGTTATTGACCATGAAAATGAAAATGCAGCATGGGATTTTTGTGTTGCTCTTAAAGAAAATGGCTTGCTGGCAAAACCTACACACGGGGATAAAATCCGTTTTGCTCCTCCGTTAGTAATTACAAAAGAAGAAATACTGGATTGTATTCAAATAATTGAAAAAAGTCTGAAGGTGTTGGATTAGATATTATTTCAAATCTTTGGCACCAAATACCAAAGGCAATAAGTCCAATGCGTTTTCAATAATTTGTACTCTCCCTTCCTGGCCACCCAGGATAATCCGGATTGACTGATTGGTTCTTAACTGAAATTCGACAAAAGATTGGCGACAAATACCACATGGGCTTATCGGGTAATCGCTATTCCCATTTAGATTACGGTGGCTGATGGCAATAGTTTCAATTCCAATTCCCGGATACAGTGATGATGCAGTTGACATCAATGTCCTTTCTGCACAAATCCCGGCAGGATAGGCGGCATTTTCCTGGTTAGTCCCGCTAACCGTTTCTCCATTCATTAATTTGGCAAAAGCTCCAACCTGGAATTTGGAATAGGGAGCGTATGCAAATTGAGTAACAGACCGTGCCTGGTTTAACAGAAAAGCATCCTCGTGATTCAATTCATCTATAGAATCATAAACCTTAATATCAAATTTAATTTCCTCTTTAACCATTACTTTATTTTTTATTAATTGATACCGACAACGTTTTGAAAATTACAATTTTGAATTGGTAAACCACATATAAAAAATTATTTTTTCATTTACGACCAAAATCGTACTTTGCTTACGAATAAAGTCGTAAATATGAGTGTTTCAAAAAAAATCAAACCTACAGAAAGTGAATTGGAAATTTTGCAAATTCTGTGGCAGCGTGAATCAGCAACCGTACGGGAAGTGCATGAAGAACTTTCAAAAAATAAAACTGCTGGCTATACTACCACATTAAAACTCATGCAAATTATGTTTGAAAAAGGCATAGTAACCCGTGATGACAGGGCGAAAACTCATATTTACCAACCTGCCCTCAGCAGACAAAAAACACAAAAGCAATTTTTGGATAAAATGATTAATGGCTTATTTGCAGGCTCTTCCACTCAATTGGTATTACAGGCATTGGGCAATCAAAAAACTTCCAAAAGTGAGCTTGACGAAATTCAAAAATATTTGGATGATTTAAAAAATGGATAAAATGGACCTTACATCTTTCCAACATTCCCTTTTTCTTGGTGCACTTGGCAATGCTATACTCAATAGCTTATGGCAGGCTTTTTTATTTTGGATTCTATATCAAACTATTATTATCTTCTATAAAAATACGAATGCTAAGTTCAAACATAACCTGAGTGTATTTTTTACCTTTTGCTCTTTTATTTGGTTTGTCAGCACTTTTTTTTCCAGACTTTTCAGTACCGAAACTATTGCTCCTTTAGTTACCGGAATAAAAAATATAACACCTGTCTCTGGTGGCTCTGTTTCAGTTTTCCATGAAATAGTAGCCTATATAAGCGGTATCCTTCCTTACCTTTCTGTTGCATATATGTTTTTGTTACTATTCTTAATGGTAAAACTTCTTGCTGCTTACAGGCATGTGCATTACATTGCTCATAAAAACTTATTAAATGCTCCTTCCTCTCTTAACACATTTGCTTCACAAGTAGCTATGCAGCTTGGGATTCCTAAAAGAATAAAAATATGGATTTCCAATCATATTGAAATCCCTGCGACTATTGGCTTTATAAAACCGGTAATTCTTATTCCATTTGCCTCACTCAATCATTTGACGGCTCACCAGTTAGAGGCCATTATCCTTCATGAATTATCGCATATTAAAAGAAACGATTACCTGGTCAACTTGGTGGTATCGATTATTGAAACCGTCCTGTTCTTTAATCCATTTATCGTTCTTTTTATCAAAATTATTAAACGTGAAAGAGAAAATTGTTGTGATGATTTTGTATTGCAATACCGCTACGATCCGCACTCTTATGCCTCTGCATTATTACAATTAGAACAATCGCGCAAAAAGAATTTACAACTTTCCCTGGGTGCTGTTTCAGGTAAAAACCAATTACTCCGCCGCATCAAAAGAATTACAGGAACTCATACAGTGAATCAATTTAATTACGGTCAAAAATTATTGGCGTTGTTAATTACGACCGCTATTTTTTGTTCACTTGCATGGATTGCTCCATCAAAGGTGAACAAAGAAGTAAAAAATACGGACCGTGAAACGGTAGAAAATAATGTAATTGTAAAAAAATATCAATTAGACGACCCGGCTGCCGACACAAAAAAGATTAAAAAATCTACAAATAAAATTGATCAACATGCAATAAAAACCAGTAAAGATGAAAACCTCTCAGAATTAAATAAAGTAACCGGGCAGACTCATGCCAAAGATTTAAAATCCATAGTCCCCGCTAATACTAATTCAGAATTGGATCAACTTAATTTAAAAGACGTTATTTTAAAAGATATCCCAAAAATTACAATTGGCAATTTAGGCATCAACCTCAATCATGAAATTAATAAAGGATTGATACAGGCTTATGAAGAAATTAATAAAATTGATTGGGGTAAAGTACAGAATAATATCAAACAAAGTTTTTCCAATATAAAAATTGACCAATTAACTGATAATGAAAAAGCTGCGATTGATAAAGCAAAGATTATCATCGCTCATCTTAAAATTGATAAACAGCAGTTTAGTTCTGCAAAAAATATTTTGCAAGAGATTAACCAGAAGCAAAAATTAATTGCGGATTCAATTTTCGTATCCGGCACCAGATTGTATAATCAATATATAAGAAAGTCATTGCAAAATCGAAGTGGTTCATCCAATAATTTTCATTTCATGCCTGATCCTGAACCGGATGATAATCAAATATTTATCCCACCTACCGAAAGAGACGGAACTAAACCCGCATTTGAATTTCAACAGGAAAGATTAAAATTAGAGATTCAAAAGAACTCTTCCCCCAACGAGTCTCAGAACCACTCATCGGAAAGAATAAAAAAATCCAAGCATTTAATTATTGAAATTTAAATCCAAAGACTAATTCCATTTCCCAATAGCTACATCTTTGCTGAAATAAGAATCTAATTAAAAATCCATGTTTTCTTTTACTATAGTGTTGTTAGTTTTTGGAAAAGATCCCATTAATACAATTAAAAAAAGCCGCATAGACATGCGGCCGTTTGTTAAGAACCAATTAGGTTCTGTAACCCCCAAAGAAAACGAGTTTAATATTGTTTAGTTATTTATAGCCAACATCCTGGTTTCACTGAATTCCACTTCACCATCTGTACTTACATGCTTCAACCGATAGTATAATTCCTTTTTGTTGGTATTCACTTTGTCAAAGCAACCATAACAATCACAATCAGTTTTGGTAGGATCAGCTCCTAATATATAAGCAACTGTTTTAAAATTTTTACCATCATTACTTTTTTCAAGTTCAAAATAATTAGTAGGCGTTTTATCATCAGTAGCCCAGTTAACGCTTACTTTATTATGATTTTCAACAACTTTAAAGTTAACAATATTGACTTTTTGATGTTGATTAATTTGTTGTGCATTTACTTTCAATGAGAAAGCTGCAAATAGGATGACAAAAGCACCGCTGAATAACATAAATTTTTTCATTGTATAATTTTTTAATTATTGTTTACAATGAATATTAGAATTCGGGCTTTCTATAAAATTTGGATTAGCAGTCAGCAAATATTTGCTGAGTTAATATTTTTTCGGAATCAAATAATACTTTACCTGTAATTATAATAACCAGCCTCCTGGGAATTTACTTCAATTAAGCAAAGATTAAAACTTGTTTCTCTTAAAGAAGATTTAAAAAGATTTTTTAGAAAACTAAAAAAGGTAAGAAGGAGAGTATAATATTTATACTTAAGTGTAAAGATTTTATTCATTCCTTGATTTTGAGGTTAACAATCTGATTTTAAGATCCGGTTGATCTTTCAGAGTATGGAGGATTATTTAGTAAAAATGAACATTGAGGTAATCCGTATTCACAATTATTCTGCAAACATATAGTGCATTTTCGGAATTTGCAATACCGTAAAATTACTATTTATCAAATTTTATATAAATTCTAACATTAATGGTAATTATATAAATAATATTTAGACAAAAATACAAAAAACTGCAAAATAATAGTATAAATTGATTTAAAATTTAGACAATTTTTAAAAAACAATTTATTTCAAGCCCCCATAAATAAAAAAAAGTGATCATGCTAAAAAGGCCAGATCGAAATAAGTAATTGAAAGTTCTATAACTCTCAAACGTTTTATAATGGACGATCATCGATAATTATGGTCAATAATCACAGAGAGCATTTCTTAGCAATATTATTCAGGTATTCTTTCAAATACCTACCAATAGCATTCGACCTTACTGACAAATTAAAAAGACAATTCTTCTTAAGTGTATTTTTCATAACTGGAAAAAACTGAAACAAACTGCCATAATTACAAATTGTTTTTTATCTAAATAAAGCCTTCAAAATTAAGAAGATCAATGAAAATGAGTTTTGATATTAGAATAATAACTTAAATTACATTTTATTTAAAATAAAATTTAAATTATTAGTTTTAAATAACTATAAATCAATTAATTAAAAAAATAATTATGACAATATTTCATCTTATTTTATAAACAAATTTTATTTAATGTTTTTACATTAATTTGCTATTTATTTAAATTGTAAAATATCAAATAACTAATATAACTAAATATAAAACAACAGTTAGTAACTATAAAATAAAACTAAATATATTAGTTAACATTTTTACTCATAATTTTTATACAATACTAATTGGCTTAGCGCGGATAAGCCTATCTTTGATTTCTCTTTTAGCCAAATTTGTAAAAAATGAGAAAGATTTTCTTTGTCTATAGTTTTGTAGTAATGGCATTTTTGTCATGCTCCTCCCCTAAGGCTTTAGAATATAAAACCTATCACAACTTCGCAATTGAGAAGCTGGGATTCGACAATTCAACTATAAGATTAGACCTGGAATATTACAATCCCAATAACTTTGGAATGCAGTTAAAAAATACGGATCTGGACATTTTTATAAATGGAAATTTGTTGGGGCATAGTTCGCTGGATACGCTTATCCATATTCCAAGGAGAGACACTTTTAGCATCCCTGTAAAATTTGATATAAGTATGCAAAGCGCTTTTAAAAATGCCTGGTACACATTGATAGGAAAAGAAGTTTTGATAAGACTTACCGGTAAAGTAAGAGTTGGAAAAGCCAATGTATTTATGAGTTTCCCATTAGATTATCAAACAAAACAAACTTTTTCATTGTTCTGATAATTAATTTCAGAGGAATTAATGTATGAAATAAAGCGCAGAATTTTGGTATAATACAAATGCCCCGCTTGTAAGACAGGGCATTTGTAAGTTGAATATTTTAATCAACTAGGTTATTTTTCCTTCGTCTGGTTTTTATTTACAACCGGAGGTTTACATGCTGCCTGCAGCCTTTTAAAGGCATCAGGCTCTGCAGTAACATCATCTGCATCATAACCCATATTGGCTAAAGCCGTTTTAATATTTTCAATATTGGTCCGGTCTTTAAACCATTTTACCGTAACCGTATGTCTCCTGTAATCTGCTTTTACATAAGCTACTCCATATTCATGAGCCAAAAAATTTTCTATACTGGTTTTGCAGGCTTCAATCTGCACACCCGGAGTTTGAATTACCGCTTTTTGAATAGCATTATTTTGTGCTACAGAAGCAGTGGAAAAGGCTGTTAAAGCAAAAATGCCAAGAATAAATGATTTCATAGTTTAAATATTTATACGAATTTAAGAATTTACATCCCAATTGGCAGGATCCGCTCTCCAGTTTAACAACGCCTTTTGATCCGCTTCTGATATTAAATTCTGTTCAATTGCCAGTGAAATTAAGGCATCATAATCAGTTAAAGACTGTAAACTAAGATCATAGTTTTTAAATGCGGTTTTAGCTTGTTCAAAACCATAATTAAAAATAGAAACCATCCCTTCTACTTCTAAACCAGCATTCTTAAGAACATCAACAACCTGTAAGCTACTTTTACCCGTAGAAATCAAATCTTCAATAACCACCACTCTTTTATCTGGTTCGTAAAAACCTTCAATCTGATTGCCCAGCCCATGTTCTTTTGGTTTGGGCCTTACATAAATGAATGGAAGTTTTAATTGATCCGCTGCCATAGCCCCCCAGGGAACTCCTGCAGTAGCAACGCCCGCTATGATTTCAGCTTTTTCAAAAGATTGAAAAATGACATTACACATCTCAGACTTAATAAAATCCCTGATGAACGGAAAGGAAAGACTTTTCCTGTTATCACAATAAATAGGACTTTTCCATCCACTAGCCCAGGTAAATGGGTTATGAATACTTAATTTTATTGCCTTAATTTGTAGCAGCTTTTCAGCTATCGCTTTTCTATCGGTCATGCTGCGAAGATAATAAACACATATGAGCTATATCACAATTTACTTTGGCAATAACCCTGTTTTTCTGTGTGATGAAATCACACCTCAAATAGATGAATATAAACATCACCCGGATGCTGTTTACATTGACGAATTATCTACTGCGGCCATCAATTCATTGCTACATGAAATAAATAAAGCACAATTTCATGCAGGAATCATTTTTGATAAAGATTTTAAGAAATTACAAACTGATTTTTTCAAACACTTTTCTTTGATAAAAGCAGCAGGAGGCCTGGTTAAAAATAAAAAAGGGGAAATATTATTAATATTCCGAAGGGGGAAATGGGATTTACCCAAAGGGAAATTAGATGAAAATGAAACCATAGAGCAATGCGCCAAAAGAGAAGTACAGGAAGAAACAGGCTTACAGGAATTAGAAACAGGCAAATTAATTCAAATTACCTATCATACCTATACTGAATTCGGCAAGCATATTTTAAAAGAATCGCACTGGTATAATATGGAGGCTACAGGTAATGAAAAATTGGTTCCGCAAACTGAAGAAGACATCACTGAAATTATTTGGGTAAAAAAGGAGGATATAAAAAAATATCTTCCTGATACCTTCCCGGCTATAATCAATGTATTAAAACATGCCTGATACAAGTAAGATTAAGAAGATTTTAGAGGGATAGGCATAGCATCTCCTGTTAGAAAATCATTACTTTTTTATTGGTATAATAGCAGTCGTTAACCTGCTGACACAAAATAATTTTTCAGAAGGATCGTAAATTTTAATATCCCATACATGTGTATTCTTTCCTAAATGCAGTGGGGAACAAATTCCTGTCACCCATCCTTCTTTAACACTTCTCAAGTGATTGGCATTTATTTCAATTCCTACGCAATAAAATTTCTCCATATCTATTACTAAGGCAGAAGCAATAGACCCTATGGTTTCTGCCAGAACGCAAGACGCACCCCCGTGCAGCAAACCATAAGGCTGTCGGGTGCGCTCATTTACCGGCATAGTGGCTTTTAAATAATCATCTCCTATCTCAGTCAATTCTATATTCAAAAATTCATTTATGGTATTTACGGACATTTCTCTTAACTGCTCTTTCGAAACTGCTTTATGAAACCAGATGGACATAATAAAAACTTTAAGTTTTAAGTCAAAAATTAAATAATCAAGCTTAAAAAAATATCGTAAGCGACTCCAAAAGAAAATAACCTAACCCTGGACGCTTTTATAACCTGATTGAATTTTTTACCTCATCAGGAAGAAATTGAGACACATCTCCCCTATTTCGTATTACATCTCTTATTAAAGTACTGGCTATAAAAGTAAATTTAGGAAGACATGTTAAGAATATTGTTTCTACATTATCCTCAAGGCTCCGGTTCATATCAGCTATGGCTTTTTCATATTCAAAATCATTCACGTAACGTATGCCCCTCAATATAAAATTAGCCCCCACCCTTTTACAACAATCTACCGTTAACCCATCGTATGCAAGCACTTCTATTTTTGGATTATTTTTATAAATTAACCGTATCCATTCTATCCTTTGATCTTCAGAAAACATGGGTGCTTTATTACTGTTTCTTCCCAGGCCAATATATAATTTATCAAATAAAGGAAGTGCTCTGTCAATAATATCAGTATGGCCAAGGGTCACCGGATCAAATGTCCCGGGAAACAAACCTATTCTTTCCATAAAAGTTAATGTTTTGATTGCAGGATAAACCTAATTAAAATTTTGCTTATTACTTAGTAAATATAAGACAGCCATTCTTACCGCCACTCCATTTTCTACCTGCTGCAAAATAATGGATTGCTTAGAATCAGCTACATCGCTGTCTATTTCTACTCCCCTGTTTACCGGTCCAGGATGAAGGATTACTATTTCTTTATCCAGGCTATCTAATAATTTCTTACTGATGCCGTAGGCAAAGTTATATTCACGTAAAGAAGAAAATAAAACCTGGTTTTGTCTTTCTAATTGAATACGAAGGATATTAGCTACATCGCACCATTGCAATGCTTTTTTAAGATTGTATTCTACGCGAATATCAAATGCTTGCCTGATGTATTTTGGAATTAAAGTCGGAGGTCCTGCTACCATTACTTCCGCACCTGCTTTTTTTAATAAATAGATATTACTTAATGCGACTCTTGAATGCATGATATCTCCTACCAGCACAATTTTTTTACCTTCTAATTTCCCGCATTTTTCTTTTATAGAAAATGCATCCAATAATGCCTGGGTAGGATGTTCATTAATTCCATCGCCTGCGTTAATAATTGCTACGGGAATATGTTTAGCCAGGAAATGGGGAGCACCACTTGCTCCATGCCTCATTACTACCATATCCACTTTCATGGAAAGAATATTATTTACGGTATCTAATAAGGTTTCTCCTTTGGAAACCGAAGAACCGGAGGCAGAAAAATTAAGCGTATCAGCACTCAGTCTTTTTTCAGCTAACTCAAATGAAATCCTGGTACGGGTAGAATTTTCATAAAATAAATTGACAATAGTGGTATCGCGTAAAGAAGGAACTTTTTTTATAGGCCTTTGTAAAACTTCTTTGAATTGCGTCGCAGTTGAAAGAATAAGTTCAATGTCTCGGAGTTGTAAATCTTTAATGCCTAAAAGATGTTTAGTGGATAGTTGCATTAAAGGTCAAAGCTAATAGAAAAAAATTAATTGTAATGCAGATTGTAAAAAAAAGATAGATTGATATTCTAAAAAATATTTATCAATACAAATTCACTTCTTCTTTATCCCACTCTACTTTAACTTTTTGGGAAATAATGGAATCGATGGATTTACCACAATAATCAGGCTGAATAGGAAGTTGACGACTATATCGGCGATTAATAAGAACACATAAATCTACTTTTTTAGGGCGACCATACGCTAATAGAGCATCTAAAGCAGCTCTTATTGTTCTCCCTGTAAATAATACATCATCAATCAGAATTACGTTTTTACCTTCTAAAGAAAAGGAAATATCAGTATGGTTAGGCTCATGTAATTCTTCCCTGATATCATCCCTGTAAAAAGTAATATCTAATTTACCATAATCAAAAATTTGTCCTGGTTTAATTTTTTTTAATTGTTCAAAAATTCTGTCAGCTAAAAAAATTCCCCGGGGTTGCAAACCAACAAGAACCACTGATGAAAGATCGACATAATTTTCAATTACCTGGCATGCCAGGCGCTCGATGGTAATTTGAAGTTGATATTTATTGAGAATTGTAGTCATGATTCGGACTTCACCTATCTCCCATTCGGAAGCTTATGAAGTTTGTGAATATAATTTTTTTTATTCATTTTCTTATTACTATTTCGCATCTTCCTTCAAAAAAGGATAACGATAATCAGTCGCCGGCACAAAAGTTTCTTTTATTGTTCTGGCGCTCAACCAACGATATAAATTTAAAATACTTCCGGCTTTGTCGTTAGTGCCGCTTCCCCTAGCTCCGCCAAAAGGTTGCTGCCCTACTACCGCTCCGGTAGGTTTGTCATTGATATAAAAATTTCCTGCACTGTTTGATAATCTCCTGGTAGCTAATTCAACTGCTTGCCTGTCCTGCGCCAATACGGATCCGGTAAGGGCATACGGCGAAGTAGTATCAATTAGTTTGATTGTCTCTTCAAATTTATTTTCATCATAAACATAAATAGTAAGAACAGGACCAAATAGTTCTTCGCACATGGTAACATAATTTGGATCAGTTACCTCAATGACCGTAGGCTCAATAAAATATCCATCGGTTTTATCACATTTGCCACCTGTTAATATTCTTGCGCTTTTATCTTTTTTTACCTGTTTTATATATCCTTCCAATTTATCAAAACTCTTTTCATCAATTACTGCATTGATAAAACAAGTGAAATCTTCTACAGATCCCATCTTCATACTTTTTACTTCTGCAATCAATTTCTTTTTTACTTGCTGTGCAATATTAGAAGGAATATAAGCACGAGAAGCAGCCGAGCATTTTTGGCCCTGGTATTCAAAAGCTCCACGGCAAAGTGCTGTGACCAAAACATCCACATCAGCACTCTTATGTGCCAATACAAAATCTTTTCCCCCGGTCTCCCCTACTATCCTGGGATATGATTTATAAATTTTTGTATTTTCTCCTATGTGTTTCCACATACTATTAAAAACTCCTGTACTCCCTGTAAAATGGATGCCTGCAAAATCACGATGATTAAAACAAACATCGCCTAAGGTGGGTCCATCTACATATACCAAATTAATAACTCCATCAGGCAAACCTGCCTCTTTTAAAATACGCATAAACATTTGGGCGCTGTATACCTGGGTATTAGCACATTTCCAAACTACTACATTGCCACACATGGCGGCTGAAGTAGGTAAGTTTCCACCAATAGCTGTAAAATTAAATGGAGTAATAGCGAGTACAAATCCTTCCAGGGGCCTGTATTCCATTCTGTTATGAATCCCGGGGCTACTCACCGGCTGCTGGCTATAAATCTCGCTTAGGAAATGAACATTGAATCTTAAAAAATCTATGAGTTCACAGGCTGCATCTATTTCTGCCTGGTAAGCATTTTTACTTTGTGCAAGCATCGTTGTGGCACAAATTTGCGGACGATATTTCGTAGCCAGCAAATCGGCGGCTTTCAGGAAAATATTTGCCCGGTTTTCCCAACTCATATTGGCCCATTTGTCTTTCGCCTTCAGGGCCGCACTTATGGCTTTTTTTACATGTAAAGCATCGCCATGGTGAAAAAATCCTAAAACATGTTTTCTTTCATGCGGAGGATGTATTTCTATTTTTTTAGAAGTCCTTATTTCCTCATTGCCAATAAACATGGGCACATCGGCTTTTCTGCTTTTTAATTCCCGGAGTTGAAATTTCAACAGTTCCCGCTCGGGACTTCCTGGTGCATAATTAAGTACTGGTTCATTATGGGGAAGTGGATAATAAAAATTTCCAAGATTCATAACAGTTCATTTTTATCATACAGGAGAAGATATGATAGGTAAAAATTTAAAGCAGCCATGAAAAATGATGCTGGTCCTATTTTTTAAGATACATCACTTCTTTTACCAAATTTACTGTACGCGGCACGTCGGGCAAGTATGCGGCAACTAAATTAGGCGCATAATGCATGGGCGCATCCAGCGAAGTAATTCTGCGAACAGGTGCATCTAAATAATCAAATGCTTCTTTTTGAATGCGATAGGCAATTTCTGAAGAAATTGAGGCAAACGGCCATTGCTCTTCAACAATTACCAACCTATTGGTTTTTTTAACAGATTCAAAAATAGTATGCCAATCCAAAGGTCGTATGGTTCTTAAATCAATCACTTCTGCACTGATATTTTCTTTTGCCAATTCATCAGCAGCCCCCATAGCTACCTTCATCATTTTATTAAACGAAACGATCGTTACATCTTTTCCTTCCCGCACTACTTTTGCTTTTCCGATAGGGATTAAATATTCTCCTTCGGGAATTTCCCCTTTATCTCCATACATCACTTCACTTTCCATGAAGATAACCGGATCATTATCACGTATAGCGCTTTTCAACAAGCCCTTGGCATCGTAAGGGTTGCTGACTGAAATCACTTTCAGGCCAGGAATATTAGCATACATAGACTCATAAGCTGTGGAATGTTGAGCGCCTAATTGCCCTGCACTTCCATTAGGACCTCGAAAAACAATAGGGCACCCCACTTGTCCTCCACTCATCGCCAGCATTTTTGAAGCTGTATTTAATATCTGATCCAATGCAAGATTGGCAAAATTCCAGGTCATATATTCAACAACGGGACGAAGTCCGTTTTGAGCTGCACCAACAGCAACTGCCGTAAATCCCAGTTCAGAAATTGGAGTATCGATTACTCTTTTTTCCCCAAATTCTGCTAACATTCCCTGGCTAACTTTATAAGCACCATTATATTCGGCAACCTCTTCTCCCATCAGGAAAACGTTTTCATCACGTCTCATTTCTTCCTGCATCGCTTCGCGCAATGCTTCTCTGAATGCAATTTCTTTCATCAGTAATTTTTAGTTTTAAAAGCTTTGGAAATTATTTCCTGAAAGGATATATTTTCAAAAATGTTAGGCAAAATTATCGGTTACACAGCAAATAAGCAAAACTCTTATTTTTTAGGTTGAGTTAACTAAATTTATAATTTAAGTATAAGAAAATCAGGAGTTCCGATTTGTGCAAAAATAAAAATGCAGCCATTCCGAAGAAATCATTACATCAACTCAGCAAGTTTAGCTGTAAGTTTTTTACCAAAAATATTTTTTGCTATAATGACGCCATTTTTATCTAATAATAAATTTGAGGGAATTGCTTTAATGCCATACTGATCTGAAGTAGCATTTTTCCAGCCCTTTAAATCAGAAACCTGTTTCCAGTCAAGATGATCAATGGCAATTGCTTTCTTCCAATTGGCTTTTTTAGTATCATAAGAAACACCAAAAACTGTAAACCCCTTATCCTTATATTGATTGTAAACCGCTACAATATTAGGGTTTTCGCGACGACATGGGCCACACCAACTTGCCCAAAAATCTACCAGCACATATTTACCTCTTAAAGAAGATAAACTAAATGCGCTACTATCCGGAGTATATTGAGTAATATCAGGAGCTGTTTTGCCAATGGCAACAGAAGCATACATGTCTATCATCTTTTTAATTTCCTTTCCCTTTGCTGAATTTTTTATTTTTTCATCTAACATCTCATACAAAGGTGCTACCTCAGTGGCTTCAGCATAATAGGCAAAATTTTCTGTGATGGCCATTGCCGCACGCATCGAATTCGGATGATCTTTTACAAATGCTGCTACTACTTTTCTTTTATCTCCCAGGATAATAAAATCCACATCATCAAGGCTGTCCATTATCGCCTTATTTTTTTCATTATATGCCTTTTCATAAAGTTGGCTATTAGCCTCTTCCCATAATGAAATGCTCTTCATCCTTCTTTTCAGTAACTGATCATCATCATTGACTGGGGATCCTTTTATGCTCAAAAATTTCAGTGCACCTGCGCGACCTGTAATTTCCATTTTGGCCGGTTCTATATAAAAAGTATAATAATCTCTCGGCTTTGCGGGCATGGTGAGAGTAGCAAAATGTGGAGAAGTCACAAACCCTGTAAATTTGAAATGCCCTTTGCTTATTATAGCAGAATCTTTTATAGTTTTTCCACTCTCATAAATATTTAAAAAGATGGTTCCTCTTTTTATTTTTTCCAGTTTTCCATCTATAACATATGATGAATCCTGCGCGTTTACATTATAATTAATAATAAATAACACAGGAAATAGAAATAATATTTTTTTCACGAATTTATTTTAATGTTTTAAAGATAATATTATTTTTAAAACAGGCATGTCACATATAAAGCAACTTCACAATACCTGTCTTTCCCCTACCTGTCATTTAATTTTCACATTCAAAACTGAAACAGGTTTAAAAATTAATTTAATTAATTCAAGTTGCTAGTTATTAAGTCAGTTTATTAAAAGTAAATGCTACTATAAACATTAATAGTTTCAGCAAAAATCCTTTAAATGTAACTGCATGTATTTTTCTTAAAAACAAATTTTTTATTTCACTAAAG
>JAUZOE010000021.1 GCA_030706605.1 Bacteroidota bacterium | reverse complement strand
GTTGTTGCTCCTGTTGACCATAAATAACTTGTTCCTGCACTCGATGTCAAGGTTACACTTCCGCCGGAACAGAAAGTGGTAGGACCACCTGCTGAGATAGTAGGTGTTGCCGGTAAGGCATTTACTGTTACTATCTTTGCTGCTGAGGATGCGCTCTGGCATCCGCTTGCGTTGGTTACTTTAACAGTATAACTTCCTGCTGTGGTCGGGCTGATGCTGGACGTCGTTGCTCCTGTTGACCATAAATAAGTTGTTCCTGCACTTGATGTTAAGGTTACACTTCCGCCAGCGCAGAAAGTGGTTGATCCGCCTGCTGAGATAGTAGGTGTTGCCGGTAAGGCATTTACTGTTACTACCTTTGCTGCAGAGGATGTACTCTGGCATCCGCTTGCGTTGGTTACTTTAACAGTATAACTTCCTGCTGTAGTCGGGCTGATACTTGATGTTGTTGCCCCGGTTGACCATAAATAGGATGTTCCTGCACTCGATGTCAAGGTCACACTTCCGCCAGTACAGAAAGTGGTTGGTCCACTTGCTGAGATAGTGGGTGTTGCTGGTAAGGCATTCACTGTTACTACCGTTGCTGCCGAGGATGCGCTCTGGCATCCACTTGCATTGGTTACCTGAACGGTATAACTTCCTGATATTGTCGGGCTGATATTGGATGCTGTTGCTCCTGTCGACCATAAATATGTTGTTCCTGCACTTGATGTCAATTTTACACTTCCTCCGGAACAGAAAGTGGTTGGCCCACCTGCTGAGATAGTAGGTGTAGCCGGTAAGGCATTCACCGTAACCGTTGCCGTTATACTGCAGCCATTATTGTTTGTATAAGTTATTACACTGGTTCCTGAAGCCACTCCAGTTACCAAACCCGTATTGCTCACTGTAGCAACTCCTGTTGACCCGGATACCCAGGGACTGGAAGCTGCTGCTGTAACAGAAGCTGTTAATTGGGTTGTGGATCCAACACAAACGCTTAATGTACCGGTTATTATTGGTAATGCATTTACTGTTAATATACCAGCATTACTGTTTATTGCTGTGCAAGTTCCTGTTTTTACTACACACCTGTATTGATAAGTATTCATTCCGCTTTTTGCTCCTGTAATAGTAAGTGTTGTATTTGTTATGCCACTATAAGGTGCAACATTTGATATGTTTGTGAAACCACTTCCTGTATTTACTTGCCATTGGTAGGATAATGATGTTCCGCTTGCTGCAACAGTAAAGGTTGTATTATTTCCTGTGCATACAGATGTATTTGAAGGCTGTGTTGTAATAACGGGTGTTGTAAGAACTGTTACAGTTACAGGTGTCCTGTTACTTTCGCAGCCGGGATTACCGGTATCATATGTTGATACAGAAAAGGTAGTTGTGGCTGAAAGTGCCGGTGTAGTAAATGAACTACCATTATGTAATAAAGTACCTCCGGTTGATGCATCATACCAGTTGTACCCAGGACTTGACAAAGAGCTTGAAGCCGTTAAAGGCGCTGTACTCCCGGAACAAATGGTGGTACCACTGGATGTAGGAGCCGTTATATTAGAATTTACCGTAGTGGTTATAGTTGTATTGTCATTCGTTGAATCATCATCAGGTGTGGTTGTACTTGCAACTGCATAATTACTGATTGAAGGCACTGCATTACAATTAGGCGTTACTGTTACAGTTATTATTATTGGACCGTCTGTATTTTTTTGAGAGTTTTTTAAAGCCCTAATTTTGTTTGATGATGGGCTGGTGATTGTAATTCCGGAGGAAGCGGTATAAGAAACAAGGCTAACTGTTGAGGGCAAAGTGTCTATTATTAAAACATTACTTGCAGTCTTTGCTGCGGAATTATTAACAACAGTAATAGTATATACAAGATTATTTCCTACCGCTACAGGATTGGGGGATGCAGTATTAGTAATTTGAAGGTCGCAGGAGCTTGAAGCCGGCGGCTGGCCTCCATATACATTGGTAATTATATTGGTTGAATCTACTGTTCCACACACAAAAGATGTGGCAAAAACAGCTGTTGCGTTAACAGTACCGGATTTAGTACCTGGAGCAGCTTTGTAACGGGCAATAAAGGAATAGGAAGAACCAGGTTGTATCCACGGGGTTTCTGTAATAGTAGTTCCATCAACTGTTTCTATATAGTAAGGAATTGGCTGACCTGTACCCGGACTTGAATTAGTTAAAGTATACTTATCAGTAATATTACCCGAATTAGTTATTGTTAGCAGGTAGTAAATCTGGGAATTGGTGGCTGATTTTATATATCCTGTTAAACTATCCGGCATACTTGCTCCACAATATTCAGTAACGTTATTGGTAACCGGCGTGGTAATAAAAATCGGGCTGCTTAGAGTTGGGTTTTTTATGGATGCATTATTACTGACAGTTTGGGAAGATCCACCATTTGAAATATAATAGGAAGATGCATCATAAAGACCGGATGGTCCACCTAATATTCCACAAGTTCCGGTAACAGTTAATGTGGCACCAGTATTAGCTGCCAGGCTTAGTCCTGACCAGGTAATGGTTCTTGATGAACTATTATAAGTACCGGTTGATGAAACATAGGTAAATAAATCTGCCGGCGGCAGAGAATCTATAATGACTATATTACTGGCAGTACCTGAGCTATTTAAATTGGAATAATAAATCTGATATTGAACGGGATCTCCTGGTTTTGAAGGTACTGTTGTTAGTGTTTTCGATATGGTAAGGTTATCCTGTGCATAAGTTGAAAATTGTAAAAAAGATAAAATAAACAATAAAAAATAAAATTTCCTATAATAGCTCTTTACCTCAAATGTGTTGAAGGTTCTGCTTAAGACATCAACCAGGATGCTTTGGCCAAAGTATTCAGGAAGATACTTTATAAACTGCAATATTAATTTAAGGGATTTTTTCATTTAGAAACGAAAATTTTGAGAAGTATACACAAAACAAATCTTTCATTTATTGAAAAAATTAATCGTTGCTTTCTCATAGGGTTATAATTCTTGTGCGAAATTATATAAGAACAATATTGGATTAATTTGCATAAACGTTATCCCAAATGTAATATTTTGATTATTTGGCATTTATGAATATTAATTGACATTAATCAATTACATATTTTTACCAGATAATCAATAAAAATTCTCAAAAGATAAAATTTAAACCAATAATTGCTAAGCCATTTTCATAAGAATGATTTTTTTTAGTAGCTCAACAATAAATATCGGGTCCATAAATATTATTTCAACACAATAACAGAAAATCGAAACATTTATTGTGCTTTTTACTATTTCTGTGTAGAAAAAAAACTACAAATGAAGATTGAGGTTATTATTTCTGTAGTTTGCTCTATCCGGATTAGCGGGATAGTACATAATAAAGGGAAGGAGCGGATATTAAATCTTAGTGTCTAAAAAAAATAAACATTAAGCTATTTACCTAGAATTGATTTTGATTAGCCCATATAAGTCATTAAATATGGCAAAAGGAATAATTGAATTCGTGAAATTTATTGTGCTTTTTACTATCAAATTATAGAAAATAAACTACAAACGGATTTAGCAAACTGGTACAGATATTTTTAAATAAGAATCTGTTGAAAAATTAAAGGTCCAATAATACCAGTTTTAATGACCAACTTCAATCTTGTTTTATTCATTAAATAAGTCCTTTTGCGGAGAATTTTCAGGAGTAACCCATTCCATCTGGTCGCTTTTTGAATAATCAGTCAGTTTATTTCCAATGGCACGCCAACCCATGATGTCCACTACTTTATGGAGCTTAATTTTAGCTTTACGGATTTGAGTACCACGGCCACTTTGCATTTCAAGTATAGGCTCATTCGCAGTGGTAACTTTCATCAGCCGGTTATCTTTCCCTTCTTTTATAAAAAGAAATTTAGAGTTGAGTGTATTGGTCTCAATTTTAAAGCGCTTTACATTATATTGTAATTTCTCATTGTCAATATATACAGCAGTAATTATTTTCTCCGGATCGAATTTTTCTATCAATTCAATATTATCCACATCAAAACGCTGTGTAATCTCCTGCCCGGTTATTTCATAATTACCATCTTTGTAAATCACAATAATTTTATCATCACCATCAAAGTTCCCTAACAACTTTCCTTTTTCCTCCAAATTCAATCGTCCAAATGTGTCATCAAACCAAAGTTTGCGTTGATCAAGCGTTGATTTTCCTTTTTCCAGAATACGAATAGATTTTACCGGGTATTTAGTCACCTGGTTTCCAATACTACCTCTGCTCCTTATTTCAAGTGTTTCAAAATAAAAATCAAGTTCTTTATTGCGGGCGCTGCAACCAGGTGTCAACAAAATGCGAACTACTTCAGCTTCGCCATTTGGATTAACACTGAAATAATGTACTTTGCTTCTTTCATCTCCTTTAGTAAGATCATATTCTTTATCTCGGGTAATACCTGTAACATTAAAACGCTTCGCATAACTAATTCCTTTTTTACCATCCGCATAAATCATATTATAAGTAGTGCGTTCATCATTTTTCTTAAATACGGCTACATGAATGATGTCTTTACCAATAAAGACTTTATCAGACACTTTTACCACTTTCATCTTGCCTGATTTGGTAAATGCAATGATATCGTCCAGGTCGCTGCAATCATCAATAAATTCATCTTTTTTAAGGCTGGTACCTACAAAACCTTCTGAACGGTTTACGTAGATTTTGGCATTTGCGATAGCCACGGATTTAGCCTGTATCGTATCAAAAAGTTTGATTTCGGTTTTACGCTCCCGTCCTTTCCCAAACTTTTTTAATAATTCTTCATAATAAGCAATAGCGTAGTCTGTAAGAAATTCAAGATGATGCCTCACTTGCGCAATTTCATTTTCGAGAGATTTAATCTGTTCGTTTAAATCATCAATATCCAGTTTATAAATTCTTCGTACAGGTTTTTCCGTTAGTTTCAGAATATCTTCCCGGGTGATTTCTCTTTTTAACTGAACCTTAAAAGGAGCAAACGCTTTATCTATTGCAATGATTACTTTATCCCATGTTTCATGTTTTTTCTCTAACTCTTTATAAATTTTTTCTTCAAAAAATATTTTTTCGAGAGAAGTGTAATGCCATTTTTCCAAGAGCTCACGAAGTTTGATCTCCAATTCCTGCTTTAATAAATCACGGGTATGATCAGCAGAAAACTTCAACAATTCTGCCACACCCGGAAAAGTAGGTTTCTGCCCTTCAATAACGCAGGCATTGGGAGAAATGGAAATTTCGCAATCAGTAAAAGCATAGAGAGCATCAATGGTAATATCAGGAGAAATACCCGGTGCCAGGTCAATGCTGATTTCTACTTCTGCGGCAGTATTATCGGTAACTTTTTTAATCTTTATTTTCCCTGAATCATTGGCCCTGATGATGCTATCAATCAATTGTGTAGTAGTGGTACCATAAGGAACATCTTTTATAATTAAAGTTTTTTTATCCAACTCTTCAATTCTGGCCCTCACACGCACTTTGCCACCTCGAATACCATCATTATAATTGGTAACATCTATCATTCCACCGGTGATAAAATCAGGAAACAATTCAAATTTTTTCCCTTTATAATATTTTACAGAAGCTTCAATCAGTTCACAGAAATTATGAGGAAGAATTTTTGTAGCCAACCCCACAGCAATGCCTTCTGCTCCCTGCGACAGCAAAAGCGGGAACTTCATAGGAAGTGTTACCGGTTCATTTTTTCTGCCATCATAACTAAGTTGCCACTGGGTGGTTTTATTATTAAACGCTACTTCCAGTGCAAATTTGCTTGGGCGGGCTTCAATATATCTTGGAGCTGCAGCATCATCGCCCGTACGTACATCTCCCCAGTTTCCCTGGGTTTCTATAAGCAAATCTTTTTGCCCAAGATTCACCAAAGCATCCCCAATACTGGCATCGCCATGAGGATGATACTGCATACTTTGCCCTATAATGTTGGCCACTTTATTAAACCGTCCATCATCCATTTCTTTCATTGCATGTAGAATCCTGCGCTGCACGGGTTTCAATCCATCTTCAATTGCCGGAACTGCACGTTCAAGAATTACATAACTGGCATAATCCAGGAACCACGTTTTATACTGCCCCGAAATGCCGGAATCACTATGTTTGTATTCTTCTTTTTTTGCTTTTGACATTCTGTTTAAGAAATTATTCTATGATATTTTTATAGTTTTTTTATTGCACACTTTTAGTTCAACTTTCCACTGATACAGGCTTGCTTTTTACTTCAAAATCTTTCATATTTTTAACCTCTCCCTGGACATCAATGATTTCTTTTGAAATCGACTCTTTGATTCGCCAAAGTAAATACGCATCGCCGGTAATTTGCTTTGATTTAGTTAAAAACTGGTGAATCACTTTATTTGCTTTTTGCCAGTTGGGAGTTATATACCCAAGAAGAAACTGGTCAAAATAATCTTCACCATGCAGTGATAATTTTTTTGCACCTTCCAGGATACGTACTCCTTTATCTTCATTACAAATTCTTTCCCATTCATCAGGATCTATTTCGAACTCTGATGTGGTAACCGGGCGGGCAAGTTTCTTAGCTTTTAAAAATTCGCGGGGAGGAATCTCATGTAAATTATCAGGATAAAAAATATTTCCTTTATCATTAATAAATGGAAGATTATTCATCCAAAGAACATAAACCCTGCCTGCAAATTCTTTTAATTGAGATATAAGCCAGTAATAACCACTAACATCATGCTTATTGGGAGCAATCCAAATCTTCACTGTTTCTCCCTGATCTGAATTGAGTTTCTCTTTTATTTTCAGGAATGTTTTATTATCATCTACCTCACCCGTATCTACCGATCCGCTATAATCGCCACCCTGCAATACTTTTCGCCACCATTCCTTTCTATTCTCTATTCCTTCAGCAGTGTAAATTCCATGTAAAGGGCCTACAGCAAAATCATCTTTTATTTCAAAAATTTCATCCCGCAATGATTCATCCAGGTCAAAACTTTTAGAAAGTGTTTTTACATCTTCCTGTTGAAAAACTATATGCATTTTATTTAATTGATAATTAACGATTGATAATTTGAATTCTTTTATTTATTCGACAATTGAAAACGCTTTACTGTCAATTTTCTATTGAAACAATATCCATTTCCACTTTCAGATTATCAATAATAAAATCCTGTCGTGAAGGAGAATTTTTCCCCATATAATATTCTAATAATTGTTGAATATGTATTTCCGGCAAAAGCATTACAGGCTGCAACCTGATATCTTCGCCAATAAATTTCCCGAATTCGTCAGGTGAAATTTCACCTAATCCTTTAAACCTGGTAATTTCCGGTTTACTTCCCAATTTCTCTATTGCCTTTTGTCTTTCGGTATCATTATAACAATAGATGGTTTCCTGTTTTTCCTTGTTTTTTCCTGGCATAGTACGCACCCTGAATAAGGGAGTTTCTAAAATATAGACATGGCCGTTTTTGACAAGATCAGGGAAAAATTGCAGGAAAAAAGTCATCAGTAAAAGACGAATATGCATTCCATCCACATCAGCATCCGTAGCGATTACAATATTATTATAACGAAGATCTTCATACCCTGCTTCAATATTCAATGCATGTTGCAACAGGTTGAACTCTTCATTTTCGTAAACAATTTTTTTAGTTAGGCCAAAACAGTTCAGGGGTTTTCCCCGTAAACTAAAAACAGCCTGCGTTTCTACATTTCTCGATTTAGTGATGGAACCGCTGGCACTATCACCTTCTGTAATAAATAAGGTAGTTTCCATCCTTTTGGCATTGATCTCTTCTTTATTTTTTCCTTCAGTAGTATCATTAAAATGATAACGACAATCGCGCAGTTTCTTATTATGAAGATTCGCTTTTTTAGCCCTTTCATTTGCCAGCTTTTTAATGCCGGCCAAATCTTTACGTTCTCTTTCATTTTGCTCAATTCTCCTCTTCAAAGCATCGGCAGTTTCAGGATTTTTATGAAGAAAATTATTTAATTCGCGGCCTAAAAAATCGTTAATAAAGCTCTTAACCGCCGGACCTTTTTCATACATGACACTTGACCCTAATTTTGTCTTTGTCTGGCTTTCAAAAACAGGCTCCTGCACTCTTATACTGATGGCTGCGCAAATGCTTCCGCGTATATCGGCAGCATCATAATCTTTTTTATAAAAATCACGGATAGTTTTTACGTATCCTTCCCTGAATCCTGCCAGGTGCGTACCACCTTGCGTGGTAAATTGCCCATTTACAAAACTGTAATATTCTTCACCATATTGATTGTTGTGTGTGATCGCAACTTCTATATCTTCTTCTTTTATATGAATAATCGGGTAGCGAAGTTCATCTTCATTGGTTTTTCTTTGCAACAGGTCGAGCAATCCATTTTTACTTATATATCTCTTACCATTGTAATTAATAACCAATCCCGCATTCAGGAAACAATAATTCCAAAATTGGTTGTCAAGAAACTCATTGATGTAATGATAATTCTTAAATATTTTTTCATCAGGAATGAAAACTACTTCTGTTCCGTTTTGTTCAGATGTTTTTCCTTCTTTGTCGTCTTTTACTAGTTTACCCCGTTCAAACTCGGCTGTTTTTTGTCTGCCTTCCCTTATAGAAGTCACTTTAAAAAATTCGCTTAAAGCATTAACGGCTTTTGTTCCTACTCCATTCAGACCCACACTTTTCTGAAATGCTTTGCTATCATATTTGGCGCCGGTATTTATTTTACTTACCACATCTACCACCTTTCCTAGCGGAATACCCCGGCCATAATCACGAATAGTAACTATTTTATTTTTTATGGATACATCCACATTTTTCCCAAAGCCCATGGTATGTTCATCAATACAATTGTCCAACACTTCTTTAAGCAAAACATAAATGCCATCATCAGGACTGCTACCATCACCTAATTTACCAATATACATACCCGGACGAAGACGTATATGCTCTTTCCAGTCAAGACTTTTAATAGATTCCTCGTTGTAATCAAATAAGTTTTTATCAGCCATTTATTTTTTATCAATTTTGGGCAAAAGAAAGAAATTTTAAACAATTTTTTTTGCAGCTATTGCCTTTTTATTTTCAAACCAACTATTTTGAAACAATTCGAATTTCTGCAAAAACAATTCTGCCAAATATACTTAAAGCGAAAAGTAAATAATTACGAATGTTGTAAACAGGCTGTGCAGAAGTAATCAATTAAGAATTAAAAATGGACAAATAACAATAAATCAAAATAATATACCAACCATAAATTTATAAATCATGAATCTTGACCTTACAGGGAAAACAGCTATTGTGTGTGGAAGTTCACAAGGGCTGGGGCTGGCTACAGCTATTGAGCTTTCATTATTAGGCGCTGAGGTAACTTTAATGGCCCGAAATGAAAATAAGCTGAAAGAAGCCGTAAAGAAATTAGATATTTCAAAAAATCAAAAGCATCAATATTTAGTTGCCGATTTTATAGATCCTGAAAGTGTAAAAAGAGCCATTACTAATTATATCAATAAAAATAATACAGTAAATATTTTAGTGAATAACACAGGCGGGCCCAAAGCCGGAAATCTTTCTGATACGATACCTGAAGAATTTATAAATGCATTTAACAGTCATATTATTTGCAACCAGGTTTTATTGCAAGTGGTTTTGCCCTCCATGAAAGCCAGTGGTTATGGGCGGATAGTCAATATTATTTCCATTTCAGTAAAACAACCCATTCCAGGTCTCGGAGTTTCCAACACCATCAGGGGGGCTGTAGCAAACTGGTCAAAAACATTAGCGAATGAATTGGGACAATTTGGAATCACAGTAAACAATGTGCTTCCCGGATATACCCGAACAGCGAGGTATGATTCTTTACTTGAAGATAAATTGGAAACTACAGGAAAAAGTAAAGAGGAAATTGAAACGGGCTTTCTATCTGGTATCCCCTTAAATAAAATCGGAGATCCGGCAGAATTTGGAGCAGCAGTTGCTTTTCTTTGCTCACCTGCAGCATCCTACATTACGGGAATTAATTTACCCGTGGATAGAGGAAGGCTTGCATGTCTTTGATAGAATTTTATTTCATTTTCAAGTGAGACTTTAGAAAATCACTTATAAGAAAGCTTATCAATTTTCCAATAGAAAAATTAGTTTCCCCGGTATCTAATTTAGTAGCTCCCTCGCAAATATGTACATACGCTACCTTCGCATCTGCTGCTACAAAATTCATATACTGCCTTGCATGAAGAGTACTTATTCCGCTCGGGGTAGAATCGCTGGTTAATATATTTTCAATAACATCAAGATCGAGTTCTATCCCTGTATAATTATCTTCTGTAAAACCGGTAGCATGAGCAATTGCCTGGATAAAATTTCTTTTTTCATGAATAAAAATATCTTCATAAGTAATACAATCAATAAACGGATTGTTCACCATGTCTATCCACACATTTTGTTGAAGATAGTTTTCATGGATCCCAACCACGCAATATTTATTTAAATACCCGTCTTCATCTGCGTATCTAAAAGGATTCCCTGAATGCCTGCCTTCTATCGGGCCATAGTCAGTATGTGCATCAAGATTGACACAGTTAATTTGTGCAAGCTGGATCAGTTCAGCCTTGTACAACCCTTTAGCAGCACCTTTAATAGCAGGATATGCATTGTTATGGCCACCGCCGATAATGAGGGGTATTTTATTGCATTGGGTAATTATTTTCACCATTTCTTCTACAGCTTCATCTATTTTATTTACAAAATACCGGTAGGCAATTATCTTTTCTTCTTCTGTGGGTGCATTTACATTTATTAATTTTTGAGCATTGCTAAAGTCAAAATGACCTGCAATAAAAATATTTTCACCACTCAGAAAATCATTGCTTTGAACATTCAGAAATGAATCCAGGAATGAAAACCAGCATGAATCTGCTCCTCCCCTTCCCTGGTTAGCTTTTACCCCAATATCTTCAGGTATTCCAAAAAGAATATACTTTGCGGGTGTTTCTGAAATAACTTTCTCAAAATCATTTGAGTTATCGCACAGAATGGTTTCTCCCAGTTTGGTTTCAAATTTGCGTAAATGTGTAAGCGAAAAAATGTCCGTTTTATCGTATCTTTTAAAGTTTGCAAGCATAAATAAATGTATAAGTTTTTATTAAAGAATTTCATTTAATTTAAATAAAACAATAGTATACCAGGTAAATTATTTTCAAAAGAAAAAAGAAAGGTAAGAAAGAGAATTGACAGCTTTTAAAAATAATACAAAGATCGATAGTGGCCTCGGTAATAATAATGGATTTATACTGGTTGACTTACCTTTATAGAAAATGGATCATGCGAAAATAAATTTCCTCCCTTTTATAATTCTTTTGATAGGATTTTCTTCTTGTGGTCAAAATCCTCATGTGAATAAAGAAAATAAAACATTTATGTATACTAATGCTCTTATAAATGAAACAAGTCCTTACCTTTTACAACACGCCCACAACCCGGTGGACTGGTATCCATGGGGCAAGGAAGCACTTGACAAGGCTAAAAAAGAAAATAAAATGTTACTCATTAGTGTGGGCTATGCTGCATGTCACTGGTGCCACGTAATGGAACATGAAAGTTATGAGGATACTACAGTGGCCAACATCATGAACAAAAATTTTGTATGTATTAAAGTAGATCGTGAAGAGAGACCTGATGTAGACCAGGTATATATGAATGCTGCCTACCTGATCAATGGAAATGGAGGTTGGCCGTTAAATGCCCTTGCCATGCCGGATGGCAAACCATTTTTTGCAGGCACTTATTACCCCAAAGATACCTGGATAAAAGTGCTTGATTACTTTGCAGATTTATACAAAACGGATAGAAAGAAACTGGATGATGAGGCCAATAACCTTGCAAAGGGAATCCGGGATATTGAGAATGTTCCTTTAAACAAAGGTCATGTGGAATTCAATATGGATACCCTGAATGATATGTTTTCTACCCTTGACCAAAAGATTGATAAAATAAAAGGAGGCACAAAAGGAGCAATGAAATTTCCTATGCCTTCTATGTGGGAATATTTACTGGGGTATCATTATTTAAGTGGAAATAAAGAAGCACTCCAAGCTGTCGAAACCACACTAAACCAAATGGCCGGAGGGGGGATTTACGACCAGGTTGGCGGAGGCTTTTCCCGATATGCTACCGATGCTAATTGGCATGCGCCACATTTTGAAAAAATGCTTTATGATAATGCGCAGCTGGTAAGCCTCTACAGTCATGCTTTCCAGGTAACTAAAAACCCATTATATAAAAGAATCGTTTATGAAACTATTTCATTCGTCAGGCGGGAACTTACATCACCCCAAGGCGGTTTTTATTCCTCCCTTGATGCAGATAGCGAAGGGAAAGAAGGAAAATTTTATGTATGGAGCTACCAGGAAATAAAAGATATTCTTGGAAATGATGCTGGTATTTTCTCTGAGTATTTTAGCATTACAGAGGCAGGAAACTGGGAAGACCACCAAAATATTCCTGACATAAATATGGGGGATAAAAATACTGCTAAAAAATATCATCTCACCGATGATCAACTTCAGAAAAAAATTAACGAACTAAAATTAAAATTATTCCATGCAAGAGAAAAACGCATTCGGCCTCACACCGATGATAAAATTTTAACCTCATGGAATGCTTTAATGTCAAAAGGATTGATTGATGCTTATGAAGCTTTTGGAGATAGCAATTTCATGGAAATGGCTAATGCCAATATTAACTTTATACTAAATCATATCTCTTCTAAAGAAAATGGATTGTTTCGGAATTACAAGAATGGCAAAGCTACTATCCCTGCATTCCTGGATGATTACGCTTTTACTATAAGTGCCCTTATTGATTATTACCAGGTAAATTTTGATGAAAAATATTTGAAAAAGGCTAATGAACTTACCCAATATGTTGAAGATCATTTTTTTGATAAAGCATCAGGCATGTTTTTTTATACAGATGATCAGTATAGCAATTTAATTGCCCGAAAAATGGAAGTTAGCGATAATGTGATTCCATCTTCTAACAGTGAAATGGCCAAAAACTTATTGCTACTTGGTCTTTATTTTGAAAATAAAACATACGAAACCCAATCACGACAGTTTGTAAAAAATGTAATTGAGGACATCAAAAAAAATGTAGCTTATTACAGTAATTGGGCCCAAGTAATGGCTTTACAAATAAAATATCCGTATGAAATAGCCGTTGTAGGAAACAATTGGAAAGAAAAGCTATTGCAATTTCACGAGCATTATTTACCCAACTCAATTTTTGTGGGAGGAAAGACTGAAGGCAATTTTTCACTTTTAGAAAATAAACTGGTAAAAGGAAAAACAATGATTTACGTTTGTGAAAACCAAACTTGCCAAAGACCTGTGGAGGATGTAGAAGACGCTTTAAAACAAATAAAGTAAGAAGATATTGAGATTGAAATTATTTATGTTTTATGCATTAATTCAACAAAAAATGCCCGCTGAATTCAACGGGCATTTTAAAAATAGTTCGCATCTTATAAAAGAAGAATTAATAATAAAATGATAATGATAATAGCACCCACAGATAAATAGATACCACCGCTCCGCGCTTCTTTTCTTAAGCCTTTAACTTCTTTTCTTAATTCTTTTTTTTCAGTACTGGTTAAATTCGTTTTATCCATATTTCGAATTTGGATCAATCGAACTTCAATCTGTTGTGCACGCACATCTTTTGGCACTTCAGTTGTATTTAAGGGATTTTCAGTTCCTGCAAATACAGGCGTAAAAAGTGTAATACACATTGACATAAATAAAACCGGAATAATTTTTTTCGGGCTCATAGTGAATTGTTTTAAGTTTAATAAAATATTTATATAAATATAACCTATTACTATTAACAATAATCATTCCTGTTATTAAAAATATAACGTATAAGTCAAAACGATAAATCAATTTTTTTATTGACTGTAATTTTATAATCCGTAGTTCGGAAAAAAATAAAAATTTGAATCATTTTTCGAGCAGCCTTTTTAAATCATATTGTAGATCTGGATGCAGTGTAGTTATTATTTGCTCAATTTTTTTTAATTGATTTTCATATAAATTAAGCAATTGACGACTCTCATTTACCGGGATAGAATATTCTGATATGCAATTGCAAAAATGAATTAGTAATTCAGCTTCTACTTGTTTTGATAATGCAAACCGGATATGTTTATTCACATTGCGTAAAATTTTTCGGATGCTTTTTTTTATAAAATAGATATTGGTCGTATTAATTTCCTCAAACAAATTATCCGTTTCCTGTTTCACATTTTCAATATAGCCAGACAAGTTGTTGGCTTCAAATAATAAAAAACCCAGGAGCTCTTTATTTTCTTTTTTAAATTTTGCCAGCCTGAGACAATATGAAAGAAGTTCCCGGGAATTGCTCGTCTCCAGGCTCTTCTTAATTTCATTAACAGATGCAGATTTCATATTTGGTAAATATCACAATATCTTTTTTACAAATCATCATCTGAGAGAAAATTTCAAATTAATCCATCTTCATCGCACAAAAAAGGGGAAAACCATAAATGATCCTCCCCCTGGCTTATACATGTGAATAATTTATCCTATTGTTTGATGACTTTACTATTGAAAAGTATTTCTCCCATATTATTAGAAACAGAAAGTATATAAATACCTGATTGCAATCCACCCACATTAGAAAAATCTTTTCTGGTATTTCCTGCAGTAATTGACCATTTTTCTATGGCTATTTGCTTTCCCGTAATATCGATCAACCTTGCAGAAACTATCTGGTTAGTAGAACTTTGGAAATCAACCGTAAGGCTACTATGGAATGGGTTGGCAAGAACAGAAATGCCCGTTTTAGCTATATCCAATTTAACATTCACAGTTTTAGAATAATTAAAATTACCATCTTTATCCACCTCTTTGATTCGATAGTAATTTATTCCTGAAAGCGGGTTGGCATCGTATGCGTTATATTTTTTAACTACCTGGCTATTGCCAGCAGCATTGACAGTGGATACAACGCCCCAATTTGAGTTACCATCTGCGCTTTTTTGAACTTCAAAATAACCGCTGTTAATTTCCTGTGAAGTGGACCAATCTACACTTACACCACTACCCTTTTGATTGGCAGTAATTCCTAAGAATGTTACCGGAGTAGGTCCACCTTCTGGGCAAAAGGCAAATTTGACATCATCCATAGCAAAATCATTTCCACATCCGCCGGTTGTGCCATCAGAAAGGGTTACTCTGATTTTAGTCACAACAAAATTACCTGTTGGTGGCAAGGTAAAAGTTGAACCAAGGTTAACCCATGTTGCTGCTTGGCTCTGTGCGACCGGAGCTGCTGTAAATGGCGAACCATTAAGAGGCATCCATGTTCCTGCCTGGGAAAGATATTCAACATTAAATGTAATAGCCGGCAATAAAGCATTAGGTCCGCAGATACCCATGGTGTCAACGTTCATCAAATACAAACTAGCAGTATAGCTGCCTTCAGCAAATCCTTGAGCAACAATTTGATGTTGAAAGAATGTTTCTGCCTGCCCATTTACAACAAGCATTTTTCCGTCGGCCCCATTTCCTGTATGGTCTGCCGAAACATGCCATTCTGGTTTTTGTTGAGTATTATTAATTGTCCGGTAAACTCCCTCATTTGCGAGAGGGCCAAGAGCTTGGTAAGTTAATCCGGAAGTCAAAACATCAGAATCGCTTGAAGCAGTTGTTCCTGCTCCAAAATTTTCAAGCCAGAATACATTTTCATTAGCACAACTAATTTGCGCATTGATAGATGAAGAAACAAACATCAAAGCTATCAAAATAAAAAATGTGTTCAGTAAATTTCGAAAATAGTAAGTAGCTTTCTTTTCCATAAAAAAAAATTAAAGTGGTTAAATAAATAAATGAGTTGAATTTCTAAGGATATGAAAAAAAGAAGCTTCTCAGGAAATTGCCTAAAGCAATAAAAGGATGTAGAGGCCGGTTTGTAAAAGGGATAAGGATTGATACCCGATGAAAAGGGATAACAAACTTACATAAAAAAACTAATTTTCAAAAGAATAAGCAACTTTTTTTTTAAATACTCAAAAAAAATCGCAGTTATAATTATAAGCAATCCTGGTGTCCAACTTCACGGAATAGAAATGTAATCTAAAAAATTACCAATTTTACAAGAAACGCTGGCACATAATTTTCTCATTTTAAATTCAGTAAAAAATTTATTATGAAAATAGAATTTGCATTAACTATCTCAGTCGCACTGATTTCCTTTACCTCATTCAATTTATTCTCCAATAGATTACCTCTCACTGAAAATAAAGTAAATTCAGATCAATACTTATCAGTTTATTCAACAGCTATTCTCACACGAAAAGAGCATGCAGATACCGTCCAACCAATTTATAGCGATACAAGAACAGGTACTAGTTCCCCACTATATAATTCTTATAAAAAAAATGATGATGGCGCTGGCTCAATCACAACAAATGACAATAAATTACAAAGTGGAAGCGCTTATAAAAAAATGCCCTCCCCGGCTAATTCAGTCTCAAACTCACCCATTTACAGGGATACCCGGTTAGGAAGTAGTTCTCCATTATATAATACTTACAAAAAGAACGATTATGGTGCTGGCGCTATCACTACAAATCCCAACAAAAGTTAGCGGGTCAAATATGAGGACAATACTGTAGAAATATTTCCCTAAACACTTTTATATTTCCCTCACTTATTAACCTAATTCTAATTAATTGCTTAAAAACAGTTCATTTTTATACAATTAACATTTTAGTCTCTCAATATCAAACCAGATATAAATTTTACATTTTCTTGAAATTAACGGTGTAATATTTGCATCATTTTCTTTATTAAATTAGAGATCATGAAAATAAAATATAGTTGTTCAATGTTAAGATTATCTGCATTTGCTATTGCCTTTTCATTACTTTTCATTCAATGCTCTTCTTCCCAAAAAAGCGGAGACCAAAATGCGAAACTAAATACCGAGGATATAAGCAATATGGTAAATAATAAGACTTTTATCTTTGTGGCTCAACGGGCAAACCCCATGAGAATCAGGAGCCAGGTTCTTACTTCTGAATATGATGTTACGGTAAAAAAGGATACTTTGAAAAGTTACCTTCCCTTTTTTGGGAGAGCTTACCAGGCTCCCATTAATCCTTCTGAGGGAGGAATTCAATTTACTTCCACTAATTTTACTTACAAAGTAAATACTGATAAAAAAGGCAGTTGGCTAGTGACTATAGTACCCAAAGATTATCAACAAATACAGCAGTTCTTGTTCAGAATTTTTGAGAATGGAAGTGCCTCTCTTAATGTTAACAGTACTAGTAAAAGCCCAATTTCATTTAATGGGTATATAAAAAAAATAAAAGAATAAATAATGGATCAACAAACCGGAAAGTATCTATTGATAGCAGGTATATTAATAGTAATAGCTGGGTTATTGATCTATTTTTTTCATGATTATTTTAAATGGGTCGGGAAACTTCCTGGCGACATAAGAATTGAAAAAGAAAATTTCCGTTTTTATTTCCCTTTGACAACTATGATTATTGTTAGTGTTCTCATCTCCATTCTTATCAATATTTTAAAAAAAATTTTCTAACCATTCACAATGGATTATTTTGTAGAAAAAGACTCTATCGTACGCACCATCTGGGGAAAGAGCGATACTATACTTTTTGTTTTTGCCGGGGCAGCAGCAGAATTTGCTTTAAACAAAGCAGTCGACTGGCTTTATTTTACAGGTCGTCTTCCGGCACAGCCTTTAGACAGGTTATTTTCTACAGTTAGCTATGCCCGAAAAATAATTTTTTCAGAAAAGGAAAAAGCTTTACAAATTATTGATTCCATTACTTCTATCCATAAAGTCGTAGAAACTAATCGACAGAAAGCAATACCTGACTGGGCTTATAAAGATGTACTCTACATGTTAATTCATTATACCATGTCTTCTTATGAGGTATTGGAAAGAAAACTTACGCTGAAAGAAAAGGAAGAAATTTTTGATGTGTTCTATCGATTTGGCATCAGGATGAATATAATTAAACTGCCTGCAACCTATTCAAAATGGATTGAACAAAGGAAAGAAGATATGGAAAATGACCTGATCGAAAGCGACTACACAATTGATCTTTTTAAGCAATACAAAAAACACCTGGGCCGCATCAGATATTTCCTGTTAATTGAAGGACAAAAATTAATCATTCCAGAAAGAGTGAGAGAACTATTGCATTTCAAAAAAACATCAGCACTTTCATTAATTCTACCTTTTTACAAATTAAGCAGGTTAATCCATTTGGATAACTTTATTAAAAGATTAATTCTGCCCAAAAAATATCAGCTTGAAATATTTGCGCTTGATGTTGTTTAAAGGAAGTTTTTCATTAACAAAGCCAAAACCTTTAGCGGGTATCAGCTTCTGTCGGGCAGCCCATCAACTTGCAAGTAAAAAGCATCAAAAAGCTATCATTTTATTAAATCCAGCTCAACAACTTAAAAAACGGCTAACCATTGGGTTTGCTTACTTTTGCAGCCATGAAACAAAAAAAATATTCCTTAGAAAATATACTTTCCAACTTAAATATTGAAGCGCTGAATGAAATGCAATTGGCTTCAGTAGAAGCCAGCAAAAAAAATGAAGATATCATTTTGCTTTCAGCAACCGGTTCGGGAAAGACCCTTGCATTTCTATTACCTGTTCTCGAAAATATCGAAGAACATAATAAAAATACCCAGGCGCTGATAGTAGTTCCTTCACGGGAATTGGCCATTCAGATAGAGCAGGTATTTAAAACAATGGGCACAGGAAATAAGATCACTTCCTGCTATGGAGGTCATAAAAGAGAAACAGAAGAAAATAACCTGGTGCAGCCGCCAGCAGTAATTGTTGGCACATCAGGAAGATTGTGCGATCACATACGTCGTGGAAATATTACCGTAGATGCCATTACCACATTGGTTTTAGACGAATTTGACAAATCATTGGAATTAGGTTTTTTAGAAGAAATGAATTTCATCATCAATTCATTAAAAAACGTACAGAAAAAGATTCTGACCTCTGCTACAGATGCAGTCGAGATACCTGAATTCATTGGTCTAAAAAACCCTGTCAGGATCAACTTTTTACCTGATGATGATGAAAAGAAGGGACTTGCTATTAAAACTGTATTGTCGGAAGATAAAGACAAGTTCCAAACGCTTTTTAAATTACTCTGTTATTTAGGTAATCGTTCCACCATTGTATTTTGCAATCACCGGGAAGCCGTAGAACGCACCAGCAGTTTACTTTCTGAGAAAGGGATTTATAATGAATTTTACCATGGCGGTATGGAACAGCAGCAAAGAGATAGCGCCTTATCTAAATACAGGAACGGAACTACCAGTGTTTTAGTAACTACTGACCTTGCTTCCCGGGGTCTTGACATTCCCCATATCCGTTATATCATTCATTACCATTTGCCACATACCGAAGATGCTTTTACACATCGCAACGGTCGCACCGCCCGGATGGAAGCTAGTGGGACCGCTATTCTGATCCTAAGTGAAGAAGAAAAATTACCCGCATATATCAATGAAGAAGTGGAAAATATCTTACTTCCTGAAGAAGATATCTTACCCGAAAAACCAAAATGGACTACCCTTTTTATTGCTGCCGGCAAAAAAGATAAAGTAAATAAAGTGGACATCGTTGGATTTTTAACCAATAAAGGACAACTTAAGAAAGAAGACATTGGCCTGATAGAAGTGAAAGACTTTTTCTCCTTTGTAGCCATCCGCAAATCAAAAATGAATAATACGCTTCACCTGATTAAGAATGAAAAGATTAAGAATAAAAAAGTAAAGATGGAAGTTGCAAAATGATTATCACTCCTTAGTGAGAAACATTGAACTTTACAGCACCTGTAAATACATATACTATTACTATCATCCTTTGGAAATAAAATCACAATATGCCCATGCAAAACTACTCAATACTTTGAGCACTTATGCATGGGCACATTATTTGTCCAAACAATTGTCTAAAAGAATTTGACTCAAATCTTATTCACTTCCGGAGAGACATTCTCATTTCTAAAAACTACCGTTTTATCAAATACATCTACTAAAACCGGTTTTGTTTTATCTATCGTTCCACTCAGTAGTTTTTTACTTAACTCATTTACAATTTGTTTTTGAATCAAACGCTTCAAAGGTCGTGCACCAAATTGAGGGTCAAAGCCATTATCAGCCAAATAATCAAGTGCATAATCTGTAAACTCAAGATCAACACCATTTTTATTCAATTGCCGTTTAAGGTCATTAAGTTGGATTTTTACAATTTCTCTGATATCCTCACGTAACAACGGCTGAAACATAATTACATCATCAATCCTGTTCAAAAACTCCGGACGAATTGTTTGCCTCAATAAATCAAGTACTTCCCGCTTGGTATTTTCTACTACTTCCTCTTTATTTTTTTTATTTACGTTCTCAAAGTTTACCTGAATAATCTGGCTTCCCATATTACTGGTCATAATAATGATTGTATTTTTAAAATTTACAACCCGGCCTTTATTATCTGTTAACCGGCCATCATCCAATACCTGCAACAGGATATTAAAAACATCTGGATGAGCTTTTTCAATTTCATCTAACAAAATAACACTATATGGTTTACGTCTAACGGCTTCAGTTAGTTGTCCTCCTTCATCATAGCCAACATATCCCGGAGGCGCACCCACTAACCTGCTTACTGAGTGCTTTTCCTGGTATTCACTCATATCTATCCTGGTCATCATGCTATCATCATCAAAAAGATATTCTGCCAGGGCTTTCGCTAATTCTGTTTTCCCAACACCAGTAGTGCCAAGGAAAATAAACGAACCTATGGGCTTCTTTGGATCGTGCAAACCTGCGCCACTCCTGCGTACCGCATCTGCTACTGCTTCAATAGCCTCATCCTGACCTACCACACGTTTATGCAACTCGTCTTCAAGATTTAATAATTTATCTTTTTCGCTTTGCAGCATCTTATTGACAGGTATTCCGGTAGCTTTAGCAATACTTTCAGCAATATCTTCCGCATCAACTTCTTCTTTTAGTAACCTCTTCTCGCTAATTGCGTCAAGTTCCAAAGTATATTCACCAATCAATTTTTCCTGGTTCTGCAATTTGCCATACCGTATTTCTGCTACTTTTCCATAATCACCCTCACGTTCTGCTTTTTCGGCTGCCATTTTTAAATTTTCCATTTCAGCCTTTGCATTCTGCACTTTTTCCACTAATTCTTTTTCCTGTTGCCACTTTGCTTTAAATGTGTCTCTTTCTACTGAAAGGTTAGAAATTTCAGTATTCAATTCCTTTAATTTCGATTCATCTTTTTCCCTTTTGATGGCTTCTCTTTCTATTTCCAATTGTCTGATTGCTCTTTCCAACTTATCAAGTTCTTCCGGCATTGAATTCATTTCAAGCCTGAGCTTTGCAGCGCTTTCATCAATAAGATCAATAGCTTTATCGGGTAAAAACCGATCCGTAATGTATCGATGCGATAATTCTACCGCAGCAATAATGGCTTCGTCTTTTATGCGAACATGATGATGCGTTTCATACCTGTCTTTTAACCCTCTTAATATTGAAATAGCATCTTCCACACTTGGCTCATCCACCAATACTTTTTGAAATCTCCTTTCCAGCGCTTTATCTTTTTCAAAGAATTTTTGATATTCATTGAGCGTGGTTGCGCCAATTGCTCTCAGTTCACCACGTGCCAAAGCAGGCTTTAAAATATTTGCAGCATCCATAGCACCTTCTCCTCCACCAGCTCCTACTAAAGTATGTATTTCATCTATGAACATAATAATTTCCCCATCACTATCTCCGACTTCCTTGATTACAGATTTTAATCTTTCTTCAAATTCTCCTTTATATTTTGCACCTGCAATCAATTGCCCCATATCCAGGGCAAATATGATTTTTGATTTTAAGTTTTCAGGCACGTCCCCGCTGATAATCCTGATTGCCAAACCTTCTACTATAGCAGTTTTACCCACACCCGGTTCACCAACCAGGATTGGATTATTCTTAGTTCTTCTCGATAAAATATGCAACGTTCTTCTTATCTCTTCATCACGGCCAATCACAGGATCTAGTTTATTACTTCTTGCTAACTCATTCAAATTTTTAGCATATTTATTTAATGCATTGAACTGGGTTTCTGAAGTTTGTGAAGAAACTGTAGATCCTTTTTTAAGATCTTTTATTGCAGCTATCAACCCTTTTTCAGTTAAGCCTGCATCCTTTAAAATTTTAGAAGCATCGTCTTTCCCCTGGAGAATCGCCAGCAGTAAATGCTCTACACTTACAAAGTCATCACCGAAAGTTTTCAAAGATGAGGAAGCCCGTAATAACACATTATTCATATCACGGCTAATAACCTGTGCAGGTTCCCCTTCTCCCATTTTAGGAAGTTTTTCAAGACTTTCATCAACTTTGCTTTCTACAAATTTGACATTTACATTATTTTTTTTCAAGAGAAAATCGACGGGACTATCTTCATCGGTTAGCAAAGCTTTCAAAAGATGTTCCACTTCTATATTAGGGTTCTTTTCATTAAATGCGACTTGTTGTGCTTTCTGAAATATTTCCTGGGATTTTATCGTTAAATTACTTTGATTCATATATAATTGTTTGATTGAGTTTAACTTTAATCACAAATATTAATCCAACTAAAATTACAGTAATAATGTCTTACAACCATTGTGGAATCTGCCGCAAATGCAGTCTTATTATTACTTTCCTGTTAATCTTTCAGGTTACGAGAGCCCAACTTAGTTTTGAGAAATCAGATATATGGTTACAAGGACATCTTCATCAATTAGGAGGAAGGGCTGTTCTTATAATTTTAAAAAATGGGGAAATCGTTCACCAAAAATCTGATAATAATTTATCCCCAGGGCAAAAAATGGCCATAAAATTTATTGCCAAAAAAGAAGGAATTAACCCCAAAGAAGCACTAAAAGATTATAACATAAATACCCGTGCAAGAATTGCAAGTTGCAGCAAATGGTTATCCGCTGCTCTGGTAATGACCTTTGTGGATAAAGGTAAATTAAATCTGAATGATACAATTGGAAAGTTTTTCCCTGTATTTACTCAACATCAAAAAGGAAATATCACCATTTTAGATTGTCTCTCGCACATGACAGCGATTGATGGAGGAAATTTAAAACAGTCCAGGGAAATTATTAATAAAAGTAATTCTATGGAGGAAACAATTAATAAAATCGCGCAGCTACCTATGGAAGGCGCCCCCGGCAAAGTGTTTCATTATAGCAGTATTGGATTACAGATTGCAGCAGCAATTATTCAAAAAATAAGCGGAAAAGATTTTAAATTATTATTCAGTGAAAGAATTGCAAAACCCTGCAATATGATCAATACGGATTTTGGCAATGAAAAAGTACCATTAGCAGCAGGCGGAGCATTTAGCACTCCTGAAGATTATATCCATTTTCTTCAAATGATTTTGCAGGATGGCAACTTTAATGGCAAACAAATCCTTTCAAAAGAATCTGTATTTAAAATGGAACAGGATTATATTAAAAATGCGAAAGTTTCCTATTCCCCGGAACAGGCAGGTAACATGGGATATGGCTTAGGAGAATGGATAATGGAAGATGACAAATTAAGAGCTGGTGTCGTAACAAGCCCCGGACTGTTTGGTAGTTTCCCCTGGGTAGACAACAAGAGGCATTATGCCGGATTCCTATTTGTTGTCAACCTAAAACAAAGAGATCGTGAGAAAAATTATACAGACCTGAAAGAAATTATTGACAAAGAAATAGACCGATTATAAAATCAAATCCAAGTTGTAAGACTATAAGAGCAAAAAAGAAAAGTACATTTGTATTCTTAGATGTCCGCAAAAGAAAAACATACTGAATTCATTAAGGCAACCGCTAAATCTTTGGGATTCGACTATTGCGGAATTGCCAAAGCCCAGTTACTTAATGAAGATGCCTACAGACTCGAGAGCTGGTTAAATAAAGGGTTCCAGGGAAGTATGCAATATATGAATAACTATTTTGACCTAAGAATTGACCCAACGAAATTAGTTCCGGGCGCAAAATCTGTTATCACCTTATTGCTAAATTATTATCCCGCACAACAACAAAATTCTGAAGCGCCCCAGGTATCTAAATATGCTTATGGCAAGGATTACCACGAAGTAATTAGGGATAAACTGAATTTTTTTTTACAAAAAATTAAAAATACAATTGGCGAAATACACGGGAGAGGATTTACTGACAGTGCTCCTGTGCTAGAAAGAAGCTGGGCACACAAAAGTGGCCTGGGATGGATTGGGAAAAATGGAAATTTGATTACTAAAGAAAATGGTTCCTATTTCTTCATTGCCACTTTAATAACTGATCTGGAATTAGAAGCAGATAATCCATTTGCCAAAGATTTTTGCGGCACCTGCACTAAATGTATTGACCAATGCCCAACCGAAGCCATTTTACCCGATAAAGTTATAGACGGAAGCAGATGTATTTCTTACTTCACAATAGAACTAAAAGAGATGCTGATCCCCCCGGAAATGAAGGGCCAATTTGAGAACAAAATGTTTGGCTGTGATATATGCCAGGATGTATGTCCATGGAACCGGTTTTCAAAACCAACCAATGAAATTGAATTTACTCCTTTAAATGAAATTCTAAATTTTAGTAAAAATGATTGGGAAGCATTAACTGAAGAATCATTTAGAATTATCTTTGAAAAATCACCTTTGAAAAGAGCAAAATACCAGGGAATAAAAAGGAATTTAAAATTCATTTCATAGATTAGAAACCAAGTTTGCAATTACTAATATAGATAAATCATGGACTTACAGAAAAAAGATGAAAAATATATCTGGCATCCTTACACGCATCAGAAAAACAGGCTACCTGCTATTCCGATCGTGAGAGGAGAAAAATCAACACTTATAGATGAAAATGGAAATCAATATATTGATGCGGTAAGTAGTTGGTGGGTAAATATCCATGGACACGGAAATAAATTTATTGCCAAAAAAATATATGAACAGGCAAAAAAATTGCAGCAGGTAATTTTCACAGGATTTACTCATGCCCCGGCAGTGGAGCTCGCAGAGAAATTATTAAAAGTGCTACCAGGCAATTTTTCAAAAATATTTTATAGCGATAACGGATCTACAGCTACAGAAGTAGCGCTCAAAATTGCCATCCAGTATTGGTCAAATGTTGGAGATTTAAAAAGAAATAAAATATTGGCTTTCCACAATTCCTATCACGGCGACACCTTCGGTGCAATGAGTGTTAGTGAGCGTGGAATTTACACTTTTGCTTTCCAGGATAAATTATTTGAAGTAATATTTATAGATACGCCAACCGGAGAAAACCTGGGGCAGCTAAAAGATGAAATTGAAAAATACAAAAATGAAATCGCCTGTATTATTTATGAACCATTATTGCAGGGTGCTGGCGGCATGTTGATGTACCAGCCCGAAGATTTAAATGAACTTTTACATTTTCTGAAAGAAGAAAAAATCATTTGTATTGCGGATGAAGTGCTTACCGGGTTTTACCGGGTTGGAAAATTTTTTGCAGGCAATTACATGAAAGAAAAATCCGACATCATTTGCCTCAGTAAAGCATTAACCGGAGGAACAATGGCTTTGGGCGTTACTGCATGTACTCAAGAAATTTACGATGCCTTTGTAAGTGATGATAAAACCAAAACCTTATTTCATGGCCATTCTTTTACAGCGAATCCATTGGCCTGCACTGCGGCTTTGGCAAGTCTTGAATTAATAAAAAAAGACAAGTGCCTGAAAAGTATTGAAAACATCATGCTGCATCACCAAAAATTTCATAAACAACTCCTTACATTTAAAGAGAACAATATTATCAAAAATATTCGTAAAACCGGAACTATTATTGCTTTTGAAATCTGTACTTCAGAAAAGGATGATTACCTGAACAATATAAGCAACTCTTTTACTCCGTTTTGCATGAAGCGTGGCGTATATCTTCGTTCTATGGGAAATACGATTTACATTATGCCCCCGTATTGTATCACCAGTAAAGAATTGAAAAAAATTTACGGAGTAATTTTAGAATTTTTAGAAGGAGGATAAAAAGCTATCGTTGCTTTTATTTTTCAGCATCCTGTTTTAGATTTTTTAATGCTTCTTCATATTGCGGTCCCGAAATTTTATCTAAAAAAATTCCCTTTAATTTGCTCCATGGATACCATCCCAGCGAAGCATTTACTTTCCATATTAATTGCGTTTGTCCATTAGGGAAATCTGTAAGTATAAACTGGTAATTCACTTTTGTTGAAGATAAGGACTCCACAGCTACTACTAATGTATCTGTTTTTGATTCTATTAAATTAAGATTAATTTGTTTCCCATTTTCATATTTCAGGGAAACCGAATTAATGATGCCGGGTTTAGCAGGATTATGGATTACCCCAACATTTTCATTTTGGAATGCAGGATACCAGTTTTTCCAGTTATTAAAATCACGAATCTCTCTATTCACCTGGGTTTGGGTTGCATTTATCAAAACGGATTTAATTACTGTAACCTTTGACGGCAATAGCATACTCAACAAGAGTATTACAACCAAGAGAATAAAAATGCTAAAAATAAATCTTAGAAATCGCATAGAATTTTAATTTATTCCCATTTAAATACTTTGATTGATATCGCATATACAATGACCCCCCAGAGTAATAATATCCCTATTTCCCATCTTACATCCCATAGATTTTTACCTTCAAAAGCTACGTCGCGCAAGGCATTGTTTAAGTGAGTTAACGGCATTAGCTCAGCAATCCAGCGAAGCCATTTTGGAAATACGTCAAGTGAAAAAAAAGTGCCGCCTATTAAAAATTGTGGTAATGTAATCAGGTTGGCAAAAGGTGGAATGGTATTGTCGTTTTTGGCAACTCCACTCACAATAAACCCAAAACCCATAAATACCACCAACCCGATAAAACTTAAAACGAGTAATTCTATAAAAGTTTCAAATCCATGAATTAGAGTAAATCCAAATAAAAACCTGCCTGCGAGAATAATCACAAAAGCAGTTAACATTTGAAAAATAACCCTGCTGAACATTTCACCCATAATGATATAGGTGCGGCTGATTGGTGTTGCAAAAAAACGTTTTAAAACCAATGTATTTCTTAAATTGAAAAACATAAATGCAATACCAAAAACTCCTGATGCTAACAGCGAAAAACCCAGTTGGCCCGGCAAAATAAAATCAATGGTTTTATATTCACGTATTTCAGAAATATCTTTTTTATAATTAAAATCAAATGACGCATAAACGGGCCTTCCCGGGTAATGCTGGTTGCTTAATCCATTAATAACACTTTCTGCCAACGCTTTGAATTGTGGCCATTTATCATTACTTGAAGTTGTACTTCTGAAAGAAAATATATACGGAGGATTATCTGAAGTATTTTTTTGTATGTTAATAACTCCGGCAATTTTTCCATACTGTAAATCTTCATCCAACGATTTTTTATCAGAATACCATTTTAAAATTACTCCCGGGGTGTTCTCAAATACCTTATAAAGTTCATTAGTGGTATCTGCATTATTATCTACAGCCACTTTGTAACTTTTCAGTGAGGTCCCATTTCCCATAAAACCAAAAACAAGAATAAATATAAACGGGAAAGCAAATCCAAAAATTACTGAAGAAGGGCTTCTCAAAATAGCATGCAAACTAGCTTTTGTAATTGCCATCATGGCCTGTATCTGACTATATGATTTCATTGGAAAGGTCTAAATTTAAAGGTGCAAAACTATTGGAGAAAAAATAAATTACCGAAATAATTTGAAATTAATAGACAAATGTCGTATATTTAAAAGACATTTGACAGGTATGAAAAGTAAAAAAAATTATAACCCTTCTGAATCTTCTTTGAATAAGCCAAAAGAAGACCAGCCAAAATCTTTACCCATTGTCAAAGATTTCACTTATTCGGATTTTAAAAAGGTTGCTGCTAAAACTGATTTTACACAAAAAGAATGGTCAGATATACTCCACATTTCCGAAAGAACATTACAACGATATGCAAAAGATAACAACATATTCAGTTTTAGCGTTACTGACCGGATTCTTCTCATTGACAAAGTACTCAACCGGGGTCATGAAGTTTTTGGCAGCTACGAAAAATTTCTACTTTGGATCAGAGATAACCCCTATCAACTTGAAGGAAGACTATCTTTACACTCGCTGGCAAGTTTTGAAGGGATTAATAATATACTTATTCAATTGGGAAGAATAGAACATGGAATTTTTGCATGATAGTTTACCGGATTACTAACGAAAAATATAAAAACGACATAACGGGAAATGGCGCTGCCATTTTTGGTTCCAGGTGGAATTCTATGGGTGTGCGTCTTTTATACACTTCACAATTTATATCTTTATGCATCCTTGAGTCGCTGGTTCATCTAAAGAGACAATATATCCCTGATTCGCAATATCTTCTCCATATAGAACTACCCGAAGAAAAAGAAATCTCTGAGCTATCATACAAAAAAATAAGAAAGGACTGGCATCATCAATTAGATTATACTCAATGGATTGGTGACCAGTTTGTCCAAAATAACGATTTTTTAATTCTAAAAGTTCCTTCTGCCATTGTGCTCCAGGAAAATAATTTTCTATTAAATCCACTTCACCCTAATTTTAAAAAAGTAAAAATTATTAAAACAGAATTATTAGAATTAGATAAAAGATAAACCGAATATTAAATAATGATGAATACTATTTTTTTGATAACGGGAGGTAATTTAGGTGATCGACAAAAAAACCTGCAAACTGCTGCAACTTTAATCAATCAGAAAATCGGAGAAATCACTATCAGTTCTTCTATATATGAAACAGAAGCATGGGGCAATACAGATCAACCCTCATTTTATAACCAGGTGCATATTATAAAAAGCAATCTGTCGGCTGCAAATATAATGAACCAAATTTTGCAGATTGAAAAACAAATGGGTAGAATAAGAACCATAAAAAATGCTGCCAGGATTATTGATATTGACATTTTATTTTTTAATACGGAAATTATTAATAAGCCTGATCTGATAGTGCCGCATATAGAAATAAGTAACCGGCGGTTTGTTTTACTGCCCTTAAATGAAATAGCCCCAAAATGGATTCACCCGGCTTTACATAAAAACATTACAGAATTGTTATCCACATGCAAAGATCCCCTGAAAGTAATACCCTTACCTTCTTCATAAAAATGATATCAACATTATTAAAGCAATTATTGAATCGAAATATATTAATTCAGGTTTCAGTTGTTATTTTTGAATAATACTTTTATAAACCAATGTCAAAAAAACTGTAAATAAATTTACAGGAAACACGAAAGAATGAAATATAATTTCATCACTATTGAGGGGAATATCGGAGCAGGTAAAACCACACTTGCTCATTTATTGAGCAAACATTATAACGCAAGGCTTATACTTGAAGAATTTGCTGACAATCCATTCCTCCCAAAGTTTTATGAAAATAAACAACAATATGCTTTCCCTTTGGAACTTTTTTTCATGGCCGAAAGGTATAAGCAATTAAAAGAATTATTGCAGACAAAAGACATGTTTCAGAAAATTACTATTTCCGACTACCTGTTTACCAAATGCCTTTTGTTTGCAAAAGTTAACTTACCCGAAGAAGAATTTTTGTTATACCAGAAGTTATTTGAAATTATCAATCCACAATTGGTACAGCCCGACCTGATGATTTATTTACATGCACCGGTAACAAGATTAAAAGAAAATATCAAAAAAAGAAACCGGTCTTATGAACAATCCATTGAATCAGACTATCTTTTTTCTTTGCAGGAAACTTACACACAGTATATAAAGCAACACAATATCAAAACATTATTCATTGATGCTTCCACTGCTGATTTTTTAGGTAATGAAAGTCATTTTAAAGCAGTAATAGATGCACTGGATAAGGATTATGAATATGGCCAAAATTATTTAATGCTTCCATAAATTAAAGAAATGAATGCCCGATAAGATTGATCCTTTTTCTTCTATAAGAGTTCCTGAATACCGCAATTTAATGTTGGGAAGATTTTCTTTTATCATGGGATTAAGAATGATGGCTACCCTTATCGGATGGTGGATCTATCTCCTTACAAACGATCCATTTGCTATAGGATTAGTCGGTTTATCTGAAGTAATCCCTGCACTTTCATTAGCCTTATATGCCGGGCATGTAATAGACCAAAGTGAAAAAAGAAAATTATTATTAAAAGGGGTCATTTTTTATTTCCTTGCTGTGCTTGCCTTAATTTTAATTTCCAGCAAATACACCTCCGCTCATTTAAGTAATCACTGGATCGCAGTTTGCATTTATTCTGTAATCTTCTGTACAGGTGTTTTCCGCGCATTTACAGGTCCGGTTTTTAGTGCTATGATAGCCTATATTGTACCACGGAAAGATCTGCAGAACGCCACCACCTGGAGCCAGGGCACCTGGCTTTCAGCTTCAGTTACAGGCCACGCCGTCGGTGGATTTTTAATCGCTATTGTGGGAATTACCGGAACCTTAATTTCGGTTAGTTGTTTAATCATGATTGCCTTTTCTTTTTTATTCAGATTAGGCCCCAAACCAGCATCCAATATAAAAGGAACTGTACGTACCTGGGAAAGTGTAAAAGAAGGTTTGCGTTTTGTTTATAAAACGAAAGAATTATTGGGGGCACTTTCGCTGGATCTGTTTGCTGTTTTGTTTGGGGGGGCAGTGGCATTAATTCCAATTTATGCAAGAGATATCTTGAAGGTGGGTTCTGAAGGTTTTGGAATTCTAAATGGAGCATCTGATTTAGGCTCTATTTTCATAGTTATTATTTTAACCTTGTTCCCCCCAAAAAAGAACCAGGGAAAAATATTATTGATTGCGGTGGCAGGATTTGGCACCTGTATCATTATTTTCGGGATTTCAAAAATATTTTTGTTGTCCTTTTTTGCATTAATGATATCAGGTATGCTTGATGGCATCAGCGTTGTAGTAAGAGGAACAATAACTCAATTAATAACTCCAGACAACATGCGTGGACGTGTAATGAGCGTTAACTCTATGTTTATTAATTCCAGCAATGAACTCGGCCAGTTTGAAAGCGGTATTGCTGCTAAACTAATGGGCACTGTCACCTCAGTTATTTTTGGCGGCAGCATGACATTATTGGTGGTTATCTTTACATGGATTAAAGCTCCATCTTTACGAAGAATGAAATATTAGCAATTTTATTAAACCAGATATTTTAAAATATCATCTTTTTACCATTCAATATTTCTGATAATAATTTGCAGAAGAATATCATCAATTATATATTTAAAAGTCTTCTTATTCCAATTTTTGAAACCACTTTTAAAAAAATATTTTGCTTAATAAAAAAGGTTCTGCTTCAAATATTTTGAAGCAGAACCTAACGCTTTTAATTTCTAAAAATACTTTTTCCAAGCTAATCGAGAAATATGAAAATTATAGAACCAAAAAGAAGCACCCGCAAAAAACCACAAGATGACCATTACAGGTATCTTAATAATTCATTTTTGATTAACCTTTTAATGCTGAAATCATGATGCAGTAATCTCTACCAATTCAATATCAAAGATCAAATCTTTGCCTGCCAGTTCATGGTTAGCATCAAGGATGACCACTTCATCCTTTACTTCTGTAACAACAACGGGTATGGGCTGGCCTGCCTGGTTTTGCAACTGCAACTTCATACCTGCTTCCAGTTTCATATCTGGAGGTATATTTGATTTTGGGAATTCAATAATTGCTTCCATATTTTTTTCGCCGTAAGCATTTTCTGGAGCAATATTAATTGTCTTCTTTTCTCCCACTACCATTCCCGGTATCGCTTCATCAAAACCTTTGATCATTTGACCTGCACCTACTGTAAAGGCAAGAGGCTCTCTTCCCTCGCTTGAATCAAATTGTTCACCGGAAGTAAGTTTACCATTATAGTGCACTTTCACTTTATCACCTTTTTTTGCTTTGCTCATAATTGTAAATTTAATTTTTTAAAAAAATTGATTATTTTATTCATTAAGAAAATGTAATTACCTGTTGAGTAAAGTAACTAATAATATTTTATTTAGAGATGTGAAAAATATTATTGATTGATTTTTACAATAATTTTATGGAGTTATTAATTCTTATTCCCTTTATTTTACAATGCATTATATTAGATTTTTAATAAAATATGAATTTGAAAAATATTATTGTTTTATGCCTGATGACAATTACTTCAACCGGTTATGCTCAAAAGAGAATCATTCCCGGCGCAGAAAGAATGGAAACCTATCTCCCGTTTTTGCAGGGAAAGTCTGTAGCTGTCTTTGCCAATCAAACTTCCATGGTTGGCAATGCTCAACTGGTAGATACTTTAATAAAAAGAGGAATCAAGGTCGTGAAAATATTTGGTCCTGAACATGGTTTCAGGGGTGATGCAGATGCCGGAGAAAAAGTTGGGAATGCCATAGATAAAAAAACCGGGGTAGAGGTAATAAGCCTTTATGGCAAACATGACAAACCTTCTGAGGAAGATTTAAAAGGAGTAGATGTAATGTTGTTTGACATCCAGGACGTAGGAGTAAGATTTTATACTTTTATCTCTTCTATGCAAAGATATATGGAAGCCGCTTTTGAAAATTCCATTCCATTGATCATATTAGACCGGCCAAACCCTAATGGCTTTTATGTGGATGGCCCTGTTTTAGATGTAAAATATAGAAGCTTTGTAGGAATGCAGCCGATACCAATTGTTTATGGGCTTACCTTAGGGGAATATGCTTTGATGATGGCAGGTGAAAAATGGCTGAGCGATTCTGCCAATAAAAAATATGCCTACTTTCAGCATGTTAAGCCAACAGTTGATACACCATTCCATTTCTTAGTAATAAAAAATCTGAATTACGATCATAACAGTAAATATGTATTACCCGTAAAACCTTCACCTAACCTGCCGGATATGCAATCTGTTTATTGCTACCCATCCACTTGTTTTTTTGAGGGAACTACATTAAGTGAAGGACGGGGAACAGACAAACCCTTCCAGGTTTTCGGGGCGCCATCTTTACCCAAAAACCTGTATTCATTTACTCCTAATCCGACTGAAGGAGCAAAACACAGCAAACATTATGGTGAAGTGTGTTACGGATGGAATATCTCAGGAACGCCTGCCGAAGTGTTGAAAAAAATAAATAAGCACCTCCAATTAAAATGGTTGATAGGAGCATATCGCTCATTTCCTGATAAAGACGGATTTTTCATTTTACCCAAATCAGGAAATATGGAAAAATCCTCTTTTGACAGACTAGCAGGCAATGACGAACTATGGCAACAAATAAAAGATGGTGTATCAGAAGAAGACATCAGGAAAAGCTGGGAACCTGCATTAACTAATTATAAAAAAATAAGAAAGAAATATTTATTGTATAAAGATTTCAATTAATTTTCTTCCAACAAAATAAGTCAATTGAGCCTGAGAATAATTTTTATGGGAACCCCGCAATTTGCAGTGCCTTCATTAGCCCTATTATATGAAGCGGGATTTGATATTGTTGCAGTAATAACAGCACCCGATAAGCCTGCAGGGCGAGGCATGCAATTAACAGAAAGTGCCGTAAAAAAATATGCCGTAGAAAAAAATCTAAAAATCCTTCAGCCTGAAAAATTAAAAGCTCCTGGTTTTATAGAAGAATTAAAATCACTAAAAGCAGATGTACAGGTAGTAGTTGCATTCCGTATGCTCCCAGAGGTCGTCTGGAATATGCCTCCCATGGGAACCATCAACCTGCATGCCTCTCTGCTACCACAGTACCGTGGCGCAGCACCCATCAATTGGGTCATCATCAATGGAGAAAAGGAAACTGGTCTTACTACCTTTAAATTGAAACATGATATTGATACCGGAAATATTTTATTACAGGATAAAATAGCTATTGCTGAAAATGAAACTGCCGGCACCTTACATGATAAAATGATGAATACAGGTGCCAAATTACTTTTAAAAGCCATCAATGGATTGGCAAATGGAAAAATAAAAGAAATCGTTCAATCTTCGTCTAAAGGCTCCGGGGATGAAACTTTACAGCATGCCCCCAAAATATTTACTCAAACCTGTGAAATAGACTGGAAAAATAATACAGATAAAATACACAACCTAATCAGGGGACTATCGCCCTACCCGGCTGCATTCACTTTTTTGCAAGAAAAGAAATTAAAAATATTTTCTGCCGAAAAAGAAATAAATAATGCAAAAAATAATCCAGGTGAAATATTTACCGATAATAAAACATTTTTGAGATTCTCAACCAACGATGGTTTTATTTCGTTAAAAGAAATCCAACTGGAAGGAAAGAAAAAAATGAGTATCGAAGACTTTTTACGTGGATGGAGAGGAAATTAATACACAGCGTTTAATAACTCAGTACACAATCGAATTTACTTTCACCTACTCCCAACTCTTCAGCAGCTGCATTGCTTATTACCACAGATAAGCCTTCATTTTGTTTTATATCAGGAATAGCATCCAGCACCTTGGCATAAACGCTTTTGCCAGTTGTATTTACAGTAATCTTTAAAACGGTTCCCGGCGGAACAGTATTATTAAAACAATAATATTTACCATCTTGCCATCCACTCGTAGATTTAAAAACACCTGCGCTACCATTATTGCTTACCGGTGATTCAATTTCGATTTGCTGGTCATATATCTTCTTAAAATATCCTCCAGAATAGTTAATGGTGCTTTTATTATTTACGTTGATTTGCGGCGTAACTATTTCATCTTTTTTAGCTATTTCCGGTTCAGAACTTTTTGCAACCGGCGTTGGATCCGCAATTATATCTGATTTTTTTTCTACAGGCTTCTGTTCATGTACTTCAGCAACTTCTTTTACAGGTATTATCGATTGGTCGGCTAAAGAGGATTGACTTCTATCCACTTTCAGGTAGCCAACAATCATTTGCGAACCTACACCTAGTTCATCAGATTGAAGATGATTCCATTTTTTTAAAGAGGCAAGTGGCACTTTATTATAATTGATACTTAAACGATAAAGTGTTTCTTTGGGTTCAACTTCATGATAAACCGGCACCAACACTTCTTCATTTGTTTTGGATTCTGTCTGCGTAAAATTATTTTCATCTAAGGGAATTTTTAGCTCCTGCCCAATACTTAATCCACTTCCAAATTGCAAATTATTATAAGATGCAAGTGCTTTAGGCTGCACATTGTATAAGCGTCCGACACTATAGAAACTTTCCTTAGGAGCTACCTTATGCTCTATAAATAAAGAAGTCTCTTTTCCCCTGATTTCAAGGTTGTTTTGTTGCGCCAATAAACAATTACTTGTAACAATTGTAAAAAGCACAGCCATGAACCATCTTGCCATAATAAAAAATAGTTTACAAATTCTTAAATATGATTTCCCATTGATTACATCAATTAGTGCCTCTCTGCAAAGATGGGTAAAATTAATTATTATAAATTTTCCATACCAGATTCTGTAAATTTTCACAAATCATTTTCCCGACATCAGAAAATTCACATTCGGCATATAAATCAACACGATTTTAAGCTCAATTTTTCTTTTTGTTCTTCAGTTGTGAATGGCCATTATAAACGTTGCTGCCAGCGAATGGTCATTTCATTCTTCCACGACGAAAAAGTCCCGTCAATGATATGCGCTCTTGCTTTGGTAACGATATCCAGGTAAAATGCAAGATTATGAATACTGGCTATCTGCAATCCCAATATTTCCTTTGCTTTTATCAGATGACGAAGATAAGCTTTGCTGTAAAAATTACTGATTTCACATTCAATACCACTATCAATAGGAGAAAAATCTTTTTCCCATTTCTTATTGTCAATATTAATAATCCCGTTACTTGTAAACAGCATAGCATTGCGGCCATTTCGCGTAGGCATCACACAATCAAACATATCTATGCCGAGAGAAATACACTCAAGAATATTCCACGGTGTACCTACGCCCATTAAATACCGTGGTTTGTTTGTCGGCAAGTGATCGCAACAAAGTTCACAGATTTCATACATTTTTTCGGTAGGTTCGCCCACACTTAAACCGCCAATAGCATTACCGGCAGCTTCTTTGGAAGAAATATATTCGCATGAGAATTTCCTAAGATCGTGATGCACCCCACCCTGAACAATAGGAAATAAATTTTGCGAATAACCATATTTGTTTTCAGTCTCATTAAATCGTTCAAAACACCTGTCGAGCCAGCGATGTGTTAATCCCAAAGAAGTTTTGGCATAATTATATTCACTTGCTCCCGGCGGGCATTCATCAAAAGCCATAATGATATCTCCACCAATTATTCTTTGAATATCCATCACTTTTTCCGGGGTAAATAAATGTTTGCTTCCATCAATATGACTCTGAAACAATGCACCTTCTTCAGTTAATTTACGTACGCCGCTTAATGAAAAAACCTGGAAACCGCCACTGTCGGTCAATATGGGCTTTTCCCAGTTCATATAACGGTGTAATCCTCCTGCTGCTTCCAACACTTCCAGTCCGGGTCGTAAATACAGATGATAAGTATTCCCAAGAATGATCTGCGCTTTTACATCTTTGTATAATTGTTGCTGGCTAACTGCTTTTACACTTCCTACAGTTCCCACAGGCATAAAGATAGGCGTATTGATTTCTCCATGATCGGTAGTGATTTTTCCTACCCTGGCTTTAGAATTATTGTCGGTATGCAGAAGATCAAATTGTAATGCGGCCATTGGGGGAAAATATTTTTAAAATGGCTGCAAAGATACAGGCGAAATGATTCTTGAATGATTGAATTACAAATTTTGATGAGGATCAGGCAGGTTTTTATAATTTAAAAAACATTAATTTTATTTCCAATAAAATTATAATCAATAATAATCATTTTTTCAAAGACTTATTTTCTAAACTTTTATCCCGTAATTTATCCTTGTTACAATTTCCCAAAAATCTGCTTCTGAAGAAGAATTTATCTATTCTATATTTTCTGGCATTGATAAAATTTATTCTTCCCTTTATTTTACAAAACCATATTTATGAACCTCATCGCGATGAATTTTTATACCTGGCTGAGGCGCATCACATGGCATGGGGGTATATGGAAATTCCTCCACTCTTATCCGTTTTTGCCTGGTTTTCCAACTTATTCGGTACAGGTATTTTCTGGATAAAATTCTGGCCTGCATTATTTGGTGCGTTCACTTATATTGTTATTGGAAAAATTATTATTTCTTTAGGTGGAAAAACCTTTGCGTTGTTTCTGGGCGTACTGCCATTTATTTTTGGCTCTTACTTACGTCTTCAATTTTTATTTCAACCTAATTTTCTGGAAGTATTTTTCTGGACTATGATTGCATCCAGTATTGTCAGGTATATTCAAACAGAAAAAAATTCATGGCTGTATGTTTTAGGAGTAAGTGCAGGTTTAGGAATGATAAGTAAATATTCGACAGCATTTTTTATAGTAAGTCTGCTATTGGGATTATTACTTACCCCTCAAAGAAAAGTATTTTTTAATAAGCATTTATATTTTGCCGCTATTATTGCATTTTCAATTTTTCTACCCACATTATTATGGGAATATAATCATCATTTCCCCGTAATGGTACACATGAAAGAATTGCAACGAACACAATTAAAATATATAAATCCTGTTAGTTTTTTAGCAGACCAGTTATTAATGAATTTACCTTGCGTTTTTACCTGGATTGCCGGTTTATATTTTATCGTTTTTAAAAAGGCCGGGCAAAAATACAAGTCCTTTGCCTGGGCATATTTGTTTGTAATATTATTGCTACTTTATTTCCATGGTAAAAATTATTATTCACTGGGAATATACCCTGTGTTATTTGCCTTTGGAGCTTTCCACCTGGAACAGTTTGTAAAATCATATTCAAGAATCTGGAAATTTGTATTTATTATTATCCCATTTGCCTTGGGCATTCCACTGATTCAATTGTTATTACCGGTTGCAAAACCTGAATCATTAGCAGCTTATTACAAAGCAGTCCATGTTGAAAAAGTAGGATTTTTAAAGTGGGAAGATCAGAAGTACCACGCTTTGCCCCAGGATTTTGGAGACATGCTGGGCTGGAAAGAAATGACTCAAAAAACAGCTCAAGCATATTCAACACTTACGGAAGAAGAAAAAAAGAATTCCATTATATTTTGTGATAATTATGGAGAAGCAGGCGCAGTCAATTTTTACAGTAAAAAATATCATCTCCCGGAAGCATACAGTGATAATGCAAGTTTTTTATATTGGCTACCGGACAGCATTCATCTTGTAAATGTTGTTATGATAACCGATGATAAGCAGGAAATGGAACACTCCTTTATAAAGGATTTTTCTTCCGCTGTTTTATTTGATAGTGTTACCAATGTGTATGCAAGGGAAAGAGGTACTCTCATCATCCTTCTTAAAGGAGCCAATGAAAAAATGCAGGAAATGTTTCGTGAAAAAATAAAGAAAGATAGGGATCGGTTTAAGTGATTCATATAGGAGATTATAGAAAAAGCAAAATTCCTGGTAGTTTGTCTTTTTGATTAACCAATTAAAATAAATATTACCCTACTGAAAGATTTGGTCATAGATTATATCAAAAACATCAATAGCATTTATGCTATTTTGTTGAAGTTTATGATCAGTAATTAGGATAGGAGAAAATTCTGAAGAAACGCCAATTCTTCCATGAGAACCTTTGATCAAGGTAGCATCAAGAGGTATCACATCCATCACATATCTAAAGCCTGCTTTTTTTCGTAACAGTTTATATCCTGCACGCAACTTTGAAGTCATAAACATCTCAACCGGATCATAACCTGGCTTTTTATGAATGTCAACGCATCTTGCATAATCGGGAGCTTTTGCATCATCCAGCCAGAAATAATAAGTGAACCAGCTTTCTGAATCAGCCATCAATACAAAATCTCCACTTCTTGTATGGTCAATATGATATTTCGCCTGGGCGTTTTTATCAAGAATTAATTCTACACCTGGAACTTTCTCCAGCAAACTTCTTACCTGGGACATTACTGAAACGTCATTTACATATACGTGAGCTACCTGATGATCAGCAACTGCAAAAGCTTTGGAAGCACCTGCATCTAATAATTCTAATCCACGTTCAACGCGCACCTGTAACAACCCTTCTTCTCTTAATAATCTATTTAGATGAATAGGTTTACTAACGGGTGCAATACCATATTCAGAAAGAATAATAATTTTTGCATTTTTCTTTTCATAAAAAGTAACCAGTTGCTCAATAACTTTATCAATTTCCAGCAATTCAGGTTTGATTTTCGAAAAATCAGGGCCAAATTTTTGGAGACAATAATCCAGATGAGGTAAATATATTAATGTGAGTGTGGGATCATAACGATCATCCGTTAGCATAGAAGCGGCCGCAATCCATTGAGTAGATTTTATATTGGCACCTGGTCCCCAAAATTGAAACAAAGGAAATTGGCCCAATTTATTTTGCAATTCATCGCGTAATTCTGCCGGGTGTGAATAGCAATCAGGAAGTTTGCGACCATCGGCCAGATATTGCGGCCTTGGCGTCACAGAATAATCTGCAGAAGAATACATATTGTACCACCAAAACATTTGCGAACAGGTGAACGAAGCATCTTGTTTTTTTGCTTTCTCCCATATTTTTTCGGCTAATACCAAATGATTCGATTGCTTCCAGAATTTCACTTCACAATCTTCCCTATCATACCATCCATTACCTACGATGCCATGTTCAGAAGGCCATTTCCCTGTAAGATAGGTTGACTGAACGGCCGTAGTTACTGCAGGAAGCATTGGGTCAATCGAAGACAAATTATTTTTGGCAATATAATTTGTCAGAAAGGGCATTTCTCCAGTCAAAAAAGAAGAAAGTGCCACTACATCAATTACAACTGTTTTATTCATGAACGTTAATTCTGTTTATTGTTCTTTATAAATGCGGCACTACCCATTGCAACTCCCTTATAACAGACTCCTGGATTGGTAATTTCATATAATCGGGAAGAACTTCCCAGGTATATGTTTCCACTTCAAGATGATTGGTAAAATTAAATTTCTTTTGTAACCGTAGTACTTCTTCAATATCTTTTTGTGTCGATTGCAATGATCCAAATATTTCTTCAAAAATAGGCACATGAAAATGGGCACGCCATTCATTTACCTCAAGATTATCATAATCCGACAAAGCTTCCGGAAGATCCGGATACCTCAATAATTCACCATTATTTTTTTTGGCAACTACCTGGTGCAGGTAAGTTGGTTCATTATACCCCGAAAAGCTTTCTTTTATATTTTGCCTCAACAAAATGTCTTTGTCCATTGCTCCTTTAAGTGCTGCGCTTATTTGTAATTTACCAATCTTTATCCCCGATTCTAAAACCTCATGGATAATTTCCTCGTGAGGCTCATAGCCAATAGCAAAGTGGCATACATCATAACACAATCTTACATGCTCTTTCAATAATTCTTCTGCCTTTGATAGAGTTACATCAAATTTAGCAGCTATTTTTTTTGCTCCCCTAACAAGCAAATCATTCTTAAACCAATGAATAAATTCGTTTCCAGTTTCAAGCATTCCGTCAGGTTCTGGTTCAATATCAAGATGTAAAACTTTCCCGGTTGATTGATGAATTTCTATAAGATTTTCTACAACAAGCACCATATTATCAGTCGCTAATTCCCTTGCATTTTTTAAACCACCCCCTTGTTTAAACCAATGCCTGTAAGTCAATGGTGAAGTGGAAATACTCCCTTCTGAATCTGCCGGTATAAGGTCTTTTAAAATTTGAAATAATCTAATAGTATATGCTACTCTTTCCTGGGTAGTCCAGTCGGGAGCATGTACCTGGTCTTTTACACGAGCATCATGAAAACTGCCATATGGAAACCCATTCATTGTAAATACATAAGCATCGTTTTCATGAAGCCAGTTTTTAAACACTTCCAAATTTTCTTCTTCAAGAAGGTCAACACTTGCAATATTTGATAAGCGCAAACCTATTCCCATGGATTTACCAGGCGAAAGTTTTTGTTTTATTCCTGGAAAATTTATTTTTATTTCATTGAAATGATCTTTCCAGTTTTCACCGCTGTGAATATTTGTACAGTAAGTTAAATGACCGGAATTAGTGAGCATATTATCTAATTATAAATTTATTTTTTCTCTGAATAAGTCTTTAGTTGTTGTGATGCTTTGATCAGTAATGGAATATCTATTTCGTGCACTTCTTCTCCAATTCCTATATCGCGCAACAGCATAATAGTTAAATTGCCACCAAGGTGTTCCCTGAATTCATCTAATCCCAATAAAATATCACTACCTTCTTTAATTTCCATAAAAGGATGAGAAATTTCAAAGCCTAACTGAACCAGTAATTTAATAATTCTTTCTGCTTTCTCTTCAGTTAATCTGCCGGAAAGAAATGAATACATGCTATCTAGTGCAATACCCATTGCTACTGCCTCGCCATGCAATATTTCAAAATTAGTAAGTTGTTCTAATTTATGAGCACTCCAATGGCCAAAGTCCAACGGTCGTGAAGAACCCATTTCAAAAGGATCTCCACCGGCGATATGCTCAAGATGAAGTTCAGCACATCGCCTTACAAGAAAATTCATGGAATTCATATTTCGGGCGACTAATTGATCTGCATTATTTTCAATCCAATCAAAAAATGTAGCATCCTTTATTAAAGCTACTTTAACCGCTTCTGCAATCCCTGAACGCCAATCGCGATCAGATAGTGTTTTCAAAAACTGCTCATCATTAATTACAGCAACAGGAGGCGCAAATGTGCCTAAAAAATTTTTTTTATTAAAGTAATTAATACTATTCTTTACCCCTACCCCTGAGTCATTTTGAGATAAAGTAGTAGTAGGAATTCTGATATGCCTGATACCTCTGTGAGATACCGCAGCAGCATATCCTACAACATCGAGCACTGAACCTCCGCCAATTCCAGCTATGTAAGAATGCCTGTCAATATTATAAAAATTGACTGCATTTAGAATTTTATTAAATAAGGTAAGATCATTTTTTGCCACTTCCCCACCAGGCATTATTAATATGTCTTCAATTAAATGAACCGTTTGATATTTTTTAAAATAAGAAGAAATTTCTTCGATTAGATAAGGATGAGTCTCAACAACATTCTGATCGATTACAAAAAATATTTTTTGAGACGATGATGATTTTTTTTTACAAAAAAAATCATCTAAAATTGTATTTGAAAGATTAAAAAGTGCGGTAGTGAAATAAACTCTGTAATCAAACTTTACACTAAATTCCTGTTCTATATAATCCATAAATATAATTTTAAAGCTGGCTGATAATTTTTAAACCAACTTGATTCCTTCTTCATGTTACAGCAAATTTCTTTGCCAGGTACAAAGATAAAGGCAATAAAAGCACTATTAATAAAGCTACCCACATTGAACCGAATGCTGCTGCCCATGAAGCATTAAGTAATATTAAAGCAATAACTCCGGCTTTAACCGCTTTACCAATATTTTTTCCTATCGGTTGATGAATTGCTTTAAATAAAGGAGTAAAAATCATCCATAAAAAAGGTAATAAGAAGATCAAAGTGAGTATTTTGTTTTTATTATAAAAGGAAATAATAAAAATAGAACCAGCAACCAGAATATAAAGAAACCCCGCAAAATAAAGTGTTTTACTTTTCCCCCCATGCACTTCTCCCCTGCTAACCATTGTAATAGAAGCTATATAAATTATAGGAATAATAGCCACATACCAATATTGATTAAGTTGAATAGCTAAAATACTTATACCCAATAGAAGATTAAGGCCACGACACAATCCCATATTCACCGGTCCTAGAAAAGGATGGTGTTTTCCCCATTTATCATAAACAATTGCAGAAATAGCAATACTAATTGACAAAATACCGGAAACCGGGTTTACTATAAAGGCAGCCGCGATACCCAAAAGCAATAAGAAAATCGCAAATAAAGTACCTTCTTTTACAGTAATAATTCCCATAGGAATGGGCCGCTCAGGTCTTTCTATTTTATCTAACTCTGCATCAAACACATCATTAAAGACCACACCTCCACCATAAAGCCCTATTGTTGAAATGCACAACAAAATAATTGATAAAATCTGATCAACCAATAAACCTGACTTCATAAAAAATCCTGAAATTGCAACTCCGGCAAGTACATCAGCTATTGAGGTTACAATATTTGCCGGCCTCATCAATTTGAAATACGCAATAGTTTTTTTCAAGAGGATTCATTAACTGATGATGATAGAAGATGAGTCGATCCGTGGTTGCTGGCCACCACGAAGTATGGTATTGCCTTCAAATTTTTCAGACTGATCTATATTTTTGGAATTACCGAAATCTGTCTCATTTATTTGCCCACTCTGCCCAAAAGCTGTAATAGCATTCCTATAGGTGACTAATTGTATATCCTCGTCACTAATACCACGTAGCTTCATAAGAGACGCAGTTTTTGGTACAGCCAAGGGATCGCTAATTCCCCAGTCTGCCGCGGAATTGATCATTATCCTTTCAGTTCCATATTGTTTAACAATTTCCACCATGCGTTCGTTCCCCATTTTGGTAAAAGGATAAATAGTAAATGCTGCCCAAAAGCCTTTATCTAATACATCTTTAACTGTTTCCTCATTATTGTGATCAACAATCACCATATATGGATCGAGCCCATGTTCCAAAGCAATATCCATACTTAATTGAGTGCCTTTTTTCTTATCACGATGAGGGGTATGAATCTGAACCGGCAAACCAGCTTCCTTTGCAAGAATCAACTGCTGGCGATAATATTTCTCTTCAAGCGCTGTTTGGTCATCAAAACCAATTTCGCCTACTCCTACGACACCTTCTTTATAAATAAACATGGGAAGTATTTCCATCACCTGTTCAGCAAGTGATTCATTATTAGCTTCCCTTGAATTTAAGCCGATAGTACAGTAATGTTTAATGCCAAATTGCGAAGAACGAAAACGCTCCCATCCAATTAAACTGCTGTAGTAATCTCTGAAAGTGTCAAGTCCGGTACGTGGTTGTCCGAGCCAAAAAGCAGGTTCAATAAGTGCTATTACTCCCGCATCCGCCATTGCCTGGTAATCATCGGTGGTTCGACTTGTCATGTGAACATGAGGGTCAAAAAATTTCATTCCACGAATATTTTGGAGATCAACAGGAATGGCCTCTTTCAAATGGTTCTCATTTTCATTTATAAGGTTATTGCAGCACATATATTCGATTCTGGATTAATAATTATTGCAGATATTATCTTAAAAAATAAATATTGTACTTAATGGTTATGCTAAAAAAATTATCCATTCATTAGTTTAGATTTATCCAATTTAATTTATTTTCTCTTATTTCAGTTTTAAGTTCTTGCACGGTATCCAATAAATTTTTAGCTTGTTCATAATCGCTTTGGGCACAGGTTAGCGCTATGGCTTTCCTTGATTTAATATCACCGGAAGCAAATACTTTTTGAATGTCAGGGAAATTAGTTTCATCAATGAACTTACCCACTAGTCTCCAAAGCTGAACATTAACAATACGGTTAGCAGCCCAACGCTCATGGGCGTAATCAATAAGTGTTGATGCTAATTTTGGATTTGATCTTTCATCTAATCCAAAAATGCGATTAACATCTTTTTCTGTAAAAAAAGCTTTCAATACCAGTTGGTTCCAGGCTGACTCGACTAGGTATTTTGAGGGATAAGGATTATCATACATAATTGCGTCGAGCACTATGCCTATATTACTTCTTATACCTTCCGCACAACGTTTTGTCCATATTTCCGGATAAGCAAATAATGGTAAAGCAGAATAAAGATCTGCTAATTCATTCATCTCCGCGTTTTTAAAAAGGGCGTCAATTTTATTATAATATTTATCTTTTTCGCCGGCATTCACATGGAGTAATATCCAAATCCTGCATAGCCTGTGCAAAGGCCAGTTATTAACAGAAAATCCAGGAAGAATAGAGTTGACATGTTCCTTTTGAACAGGAGTTAAAGTAATTATTTGTTTCCCGGTTTTTCGGGGAATAGCTACAAAAGAGAGATTCAATTGAGAACTATTATTTTCTGAACTAACAATACCTGATTTTTCTTCAAGCCAAAAATAATTAGCCTGTTCAAGGTTTTGCTTTATAAGAGCTAATAATAATTTTTTTAACTCCTCTATATCATATGAATAAATTTCATTTTTCACTACAACAATTATTAAGCTGCAAAATAATTAATTGCCAAAGCAGCACTGATAATAAGCAATCCAAAAAATTCTCTCGTCTGCTCTATATAAGGCTTAGTTGCCTGCATACTTTGTACAATACTTTCTTTTTTATACTTTGTTATCCAATCCCAAACACCATCTTTTGTAAAAAATAATATGATTGCATATATAAGATAAAAGGCAATGGCGATAAGGTATACAACTGGATAATATTTCCCAAAAACTACCAGGCCACAGCAAACCGAAGCCACCATATAAATACTGACCCATAGCCAGGCATCTTTATCATTTAAATTCACATAAGCAAATGCTGCAAATGCAAGACAAAAAAAAGCATTTAAAATAATTAGTAACATATTCTTTTGTAATTAACAAAGTTATTAAAAATCAGGTTAAAGAATTAATAAAAAGAATTGAGTGTTTACTCAATTCTTTTTATTAATTACGACGATAATCTATTAGTTTTTTGAATATAAACTGGGTTTATGAGATGTTACTGAAAATAAAATCAAATAAGTTCTATTTTACTTTACTTTTTTAAGTTCATCTAACGTCCATGGCTTATTCCTATCTTTAATTTCTTCCCTTATCATTTTTATCTCATCCGATTTTACAACGGGAGAAAGAGTACTTTTTTGCCCGGACTTATTGCCAAATTCATATCGGGCATAACTTAGCACATTAGCAATCCAGCCATTACTATTTGCGGCCATCGAAGGCATCTCACTTGGGTATTTTTTTCCTTCTACGGGGCCGGTTAACCCACCCAATAGTATCCTGATTGCTGTATTTTTTTCTGAAAATTGTAATGGATTGGCTCCAACAAGTGGTGGAGCAGCCATGCCCGTGCTACCAATTGCTAATCCCTTTCCATCCACGCCATGGCAATTAGCACATAGTGATCTGAATATCATAGCTCCGCCAAGGATCGTTCTTCTGTCCTTCTGATCCATGCTTCCCAGTCTGCCAGAAAGTTCCCTTACCATTTCGTTTTTATCAAGAGCTTCCTTGGTAGCTACCAACATTTCATTATTCTTATTTTCATTTACTATTTCATTAACGATAGCTTTAGCCTTGTCTGATTTGCTGCTATACATCGATAGTAGCACCTGTACACGAACATCATAACTTGGATCATCTTTAAGTTTTGCAACCTCATCTACCATCTGGCTATCATTTTTCTTTAGGAATGCCTCACTGATCCACACGGCAGTTCTTCTTACCTGTGGATTCGGATCATTCAATGCATGTAAAAGAGTTCCTTTATCAATCGAATTCAATCCCTCTAATGTCCACAAAGCGTGTATGCGTGCCAGGTGACTGGTATCATTTCCTGAAACTCCTTTTTGTCCCGTAGCAATTGATTTCAGTGCAGGAACTACCGATTGGTCTCCACGGGTAATAATCAGTTTTTGTGCATTATCCCGCCACCAGCCATTAGGGTGCCCCAGATAATTCAGAAGGGTTGTAGTAGGTTCGTTTAGCATATTAGGCTTAGGTCCTCTCTTAATTCCGTCGTAAACAACCCGGTAGATGCGGCCACGTCCTATATTTTTAGCAAGACCCAGACTATCTATTTTATTTCGGAGAAAAGACCCAGGTTTTGTCCAATTACCTTGTTGAATAATTCCATGGTACATGTCCACAATATATAGATCGCCATCTGGCCCCGTGGCACTATTTATAGGGCGAAAATTCATATCTGAAGAAGATATAAACTCTGAACTGTCGTAGGCGTTTTTAAGAAAAGTTTTTCCGTTAACATCAAAGACTTTTGCCCTTCGGACTATTCTTCCTACAGGTTCACACACGAGGTAATCGCCAACAAAATCCTTTGGAAATCCATCACCCCTGTATATGGACTGCCCACATGAAGCGGTAAAATGATTTAGTGTATTATTGGGCCTTAACCTGGCATTACCTCCCTGAACATCTGGAGTTGCAATGATAGGCCACACCTGCTGAAACTCAGGATTGAATTCATCATCAAAATCAAGTCTCCCATAAATGGGATTAATCTGAAAACCTAATACCGGCGTCTCGCCACCAGCGCTGGAAAAAAATAAACGTCCGTAATTATCATGCGTTAAACCCCACTGACCACCAACTCCACTGGGAATAGTATCTACCTGCATGATCCCGTTAGTATACCTGAAACGCACTGGTTCATAAGTCATATACATCCAGTTGTCCAGGTTCCAATCGAGCCCACTTCGCTGATGTTCCATATTCTCATCGCTGGGAACGTATTTGTCATCCTTATAAAGGATCTTTTTTAAATCTGCTTTACCATCACCGTTTGTATCAGAATAACTGGTTATCGTTATTGAATTGGTTTCATTTACTAATAATTCATTCCCTACACTTTGCATCATTCTTGGCAATAAAAGACTATCAACGAATACCGAGCTCTTGTCCATTTTGCCATCATTATTAGTATCTTCAAGTAGCATAATCCGGCTCCATGGGAGTCGTTCGCCAGTTGCATCAGCATCTTCCATGTAAGTAAGCATTTCAGCCACATACATTCTTCCATTACCATCCCATGTAATAGCTACCGGATCTTTAATCATAGGTTCGCTTGCCACTAATTCCATATGATAGCCTTTAGGAAGGTACATAGTTTTCAGGCTTTCTTCAGGCGATAAATAAGCTGGGGATGGATGTGGATTAAATTCTGGTTTTTGGCTATTCTCCTGGTTAACACATGAAAAGATCACCATTGTTAAAGTCACCAGAATTATAACATTCAATTTAAGTTTCATTTGAATTAATTATCGATTGTGTATGTAGTTATTTTTTTACCTTAATTAACTTTAAGCTTTCCATAATGCTTTGTTCCCATAGCATATTCTATCCCCCCAAGGATATGTCTCAGGTAAAGAGGATCCGAAAAAGATTCTTCTACATGACCTAATTCTGTATAAAATGCCCTGCCTCCGTCATATTCATGATACCAGGCCATTGGATGATACCCCATTGGAGGATGTGTTCCAAGATCATAGCTCTTTTCATCAATGGTAATCAACACATGAAGACCTTTTGCCATCCATTTGAAACTATACCATTCATCTTTCCGTATCCATGGGTTTGGTAAATGTTTGGTAGAAATATTTTTTTGATCCACAATATTTAATTTAGCAACCTGTTGTGCAGGATGCCCTCCAAAATAAGCCCCTACCAGGTTGCCATACCATGGCCAATTATATTCACAATCTGTAGCAGCATGAATTCCCATGAAGCCGCCTCCTGATTCAATATATTTTTTGAATGCCTTTTCCTGTTCATCGTTTAATACATCTCCTGTGGTACTTAAAAATATTACTGCTTTATATTGTTTCAAATTTTCATAAGTAAATTTTTCAGCATCAATAGTCGTGTCTACTTCAAAATTATTTTCAGCCCCCAATTTTTGTATGGCTACTATACCGTTAGCAATTGACTGGTGATGATAGCCGGCAGTTTTGGAAAAGACCAGTACTTTAGGTTTTGGTTTTGCCAAAACAGGACTTACACAGAAGGAAAATAAAGCCACAAGTGTTAATAACAGGGGAAAATTATGAAAACTGTTGTTTTTTGTTTTATTTCTCATTGTTTATTATTTAGTATTAATTTATTAAGTAAACTCAGCAATCTTAAAAACCAGTTCAGGAGCATATTCTATATGCTCCTGAACTCTTATTATATAATTCGTTAGTATTGTTCAGGTACGATATTTACATCGATGGCAAATAAAACCAAATTATTATACTCTACAAGAATAATTAGCTTTAGCAAAGTAATCCATTTTGGTAAGTCCTGTATATACAATCCTTTTTTTTACATAAATATTACTAACAATCCCAATCGATATTTAATCCGTCCATTAGATTATCCTTTTATAATAGACTCACATTATGCAACTTCCAATCTCTTTTTCTTTCTTGATCTTTGATAAATATATAGAAAAAGAAAGGCAAATACCAATACTAACGGAATGATATTGGTAGCCATAATTACTTGTGGACCTGCAGCCAGTTGCGCTTGAGAATAAGCTGCTGCTTCACTTGTGCCCGGAGCCGCAGAACGGTAAGCGTCAATATTAGCCCCGCTTGGCAAAACCGCAGCTATGAGACTATCGTAATACCCGCCCATAAAAAACATATATATTGATACAGCAAACATACCAGCCCCTCCCAGTAAATTAATACCTAAGGCTCCGGATTTGGGAATATTTTCTGATACAAAACCAAGCATCGTAGGCTAGAAATAGGCTACGCCAATACCAAAAATAATTGCTCCAATAAATATAGCCCCGCCCGTTAAAGTACCTAACAGGTAGATTCCAATAGTGGAAATAATTGCTGACATTAATAATAACCCTGAAGGTGATACCCGGTGTACTACTGGACCTGCTACGCTTCGGGCTAATGCCTGTACCGCAGATACCAGCGCCAAAACCAGTATGGCACTTTTGGTGACGTTTTGCAGTAATACCCCTACCCACTGGTTGGTAAAAAGTTCTGTAATAGCTGTACCCAACATACAGATAAATAAAAATATATACAGTGGCTTTAATATCGCCTTATACATTTCTTTTGTCGATACTCCTGAAGATACCCTTTCTGTAACAGGAAAATCAAGTCTAAAAAATAAGTAACCATAGATAACTGTTGGAATCAGCATCGTAGCCACCTGCAATTCCCAGCCCCAACCTATATTCGCAAATCCAAATGAAACCAACGTCCCTATAACAATCCCGGCCGGAAACCAAAAATGAAAATGGTTTAATTTCGTTGTTTTATTTTCTGGATAAATAGAGGTTACCAGGGGATTACAAGCTGCTTCCACCAGTCCGTTGGCTACACCTATAAATAGTGTAGAAATATACAAACTGAAAAAACCTGTTGAGAAAACCGTGAATATGATCCCAATCAAATGGAGAATAAAAGCCAGCAATAACAGCCGTTTCATTCCCACAACATCCACAATCATCCCTCCGATGATGATTGCCAATGGGAATCCCCAAAAAGCAGTACCCGCTATTAATCCCATTTGTTTTGCGTCCAAATGAAACTGAACCATCAGGTTATTCATTGTTCCTGCTCGTATCCCAAATGATAATGAGGTAACTAATAATGCAAGGCAACTTGCTACAAATAATTTGTTTGGCTTGATCGTTTTTTCCATAACTGTTTTATTAAAACTATTTAAAATGGTAATTGAATAAAATATTTCTATATTTTAATTTCCTATTTCATTTTCAAACTGCACCTAATCAGATTTTCTGAAACACAAGGACGACACATACAGACGGCTATTGACCATTTAGAAGTCAGTAAATTGTCTGCTGCCGCATAAAACATTTTTGGCTACTTATTTTTGTATAAAGTTGTGATAAAAGCAATTCGTTCACACAAATATATCATGTATTTTTTAATGAAAGCTCAATAAATTTTATAAATTATTTATAACCATCTAATCCATTCCATTTTGTATTATTCATGAAGGCAAAATCTATAACAAAAACAAAACTTAGACTTTTGTTTATTGATTTTTAAATTTTCTTCCAAAGAGAAATACTATTTTATTTCTTTAAACTGAAGATTCCGATAAGCTACTCTCATAATATGGCCTGCATGTATTTGCAAACCAATCAAACCTGATGCTTTACGATTGGCAGTATCATTATCCGTAATTTCACACATCAATATACCATTGACGTAATGTTGCAAATGATTACCATTTGCTACAATGCGGAAGTTGTTCCAACCATCATGGATCAATGTTTTTAAAGAATCTGCACTACCAAAAGAACCTGTTACAACTGAAGCCGACCAAACATTACGTTTTGCAAGCGAATCTATGGGTTCCGTTACTGCCGGAAGAGTTACTTTCTGCCCACGAAATGCAATAATGTCTCTTCCACGCTCTTCATAGTTTTGACCAGTATAGGTATTGGCTCCATCAATGTCAAATTGATAGCCTCTTAAACCATATGGAACACCTTCTACTTCTTCACTGCGATACTGAATACCGCTATTACCTTCTGGTGAAATTTCATATTCTCCGGTAAGTTCAAAATCAGATGGTGTACCACCTTTCCATATCAGGAAAGAATTCGCTTTAAGTGGCGTGGACGTAGCAGTCACCTGGCCTACAATTGCGCCGTCTTTTACGTGCCACACGGCAGTGTCTCCTTCCCAGCCCGTAAGCGTTGTTCCATCAAATATTGGCACAAAGCCTGCAGAATCTGTTGTGGCTACTTTTGCTTGGCCGTCCTGATGATTGTCTGAGGATTGGCAACTGCTTAAGATCAGGACTGCCAATAGCATTGAAATAGAACATATGTTCCAGAAAGATTTTACTGATTTGTACATGATGGTAATTGATTAGTTAAACAATTTTTATTTAAATTTTATTATAGAAAAAATCCCGATCTTGGTTATAAACATATTCTCAACTCTGATCAACTTTATACAGCGCCTGTATCTTTCCAACTTTTTGCCGCCGCTGATTCGAGAACGGCTTCGCAGACTTGCTGTGTTTCAAAAGCTTCCTTGAAAGTAGGGGAACAAATTTCTCCGGTTTCGAGGCTTTTTAGAAAATCAGCTACCTGGTGTACAAATGAATGTTCGTAGCCAATTCCCAAACCAGGCACCCACCATTTATCCATATAAGGATGATCCCCATCCGTTACATGAATGGAACGCCAGCCACGTACTTTCGATTCATCTGCATGATCAAAATATTCAAGACGGTTCAGGTCGTGCAGGTCCCAGCGAATAGAAGCATGCTCTCCGTTGATTTCAAAAGTATACAAAGCCTTGTGTCCACGTGCATACCGTGTGGACTCAAACAATCCCAGCGAACCGTTTGCAAAATGACAATGAAAAATACAGGCATCATCAATACTCACCTTTTGCACTTTCCCTGTTAACTGATGTACACGTTCTTTGATAAAAGTTTCCGTCATAGCAGAAACATCTTTAATGCTACCATTCAGCCAAATGGCTGTATCGATGCAATGAGCCAGTAAATCGCCGGTAACACCGGAACCAGCTGCATCTGCGTCAAGACGCCACAGAGCTTCACCTCCTTGTGGCAGATCAGCACTGATCGTCCAGTCCTGAAGGAAGTTGGCGCGGTAATGAAATATCTTTCCCAGCTTACCCAAGTCAATAATTTGTTTAGCCAAAGTAACAGCCGGCAGACGTCTGTAATTGTACCATACTGTATTATTAACTCCGGCCTTTTCCACAGCATCTACCATTTGCTGAGCTTCGGCCAGGTTCCGTGCCAGCGGTTTTTCACTCAACACCATCTTACCTGCCTGGGCGGCTGCTATTGCTATTTCAGCATGCATATTGTTGGGAGTACAAATATCTACAGCATCTATATCACCACGGGCAATCAATTTTTTCCAATCTGTCTCCACAGATTCGTAGCCCCACTGTTCGGCGAAGGCACGTACTTTGTCTTCGTTACGGGAACAAACTGCTTTTAGTACCGGATGATATTTCAGCTCCGGGAAAAAATTAGGAACGCGATTATAACCATTTGAATGCGTACGTCCCATAAAACCACATCCGATTAATCCAATTCTTAGTTCTTTCTTTTTTGTCATTATAATATCAGGTTAAATACGGTGAAGAATAATATTACAATCTTGTTATTCTGCTTCATACCAGCCATGTGCGCGACGAACTGATACCATTGCCGAAAGAATATCGTTCCACGTCTGCACCTGTGTCATTACTTCATTAGGAAACATACAGCCGTCCCAACAGATATGCCTAAATGCTTTGGTGAGTTTGCCCTGTTCATCACGTAACCAGTAACCCGCATGTTTCGCAATATCCAGTTTCCCATTCGGATCTGTTGCAAGACAATGACGGCCAGTCTTATCATGCGAACCAGAGCCATGTACCGTTGCATCATTTTGCGCAACATGGAAATCAATAGTCCATGGACGTAGGGCATTAGTCAATGTCTTCAAAGCTTCTTCAAAAGTTGCCTTATCGTTCCAGTCAAAATCGGCTGGCAGTATCCTGTCTTCGGGGCAGTTGTACCCCAAAAGATACAGCAAGGTATGGGCCATGTCTGCCTGAAAACCGATATTGGGTCTGTCAACCGCTTCCAATGTATTGATCATTTTTTTCCAGCCATGCATGCCGCCCCAGCATATCTCACCTTCCGCCGCAAGTTTCTCTCCGTAATCAGCTGCTACATCACAGGCCTCACGAAAAGTAGCTGCAATGAGTTGAGTATTATTGACCGGGTCTTTAGTCCAGCTTTCCGGATCTGTCGCCGAATCAATACGAACTACACCGCCTTTGCGGATGCCTAAATCTTTTAATTTTTTTGCAATGCGACAAGACTTGCGTACCATTTCTACAAAACGGTCTCTTTCTTCTTTACTCCCCATGGCAGAACCTCCACTTGGTGGCCATATTGGCGCTACCAGGCTACCAATTTCAAGACCAAAAGAGGCAACTTTGTCTACGATTTTTTTAATATCATCGTCAGAACTTTCTACATCAAAATGAGGGTTGAAAAGTCCGACATCAATTCCATCAAATTTCATTCCGTCCACTTCTGCGGCGGCTGTCATCTCCAACATAGTATCAAACGAGATAACAGGTTCTGAACCTTCCCCTTTTCCAACAATGCCAGGCCATGTTGCATTGTGTAGTTTGGGATAATTGTTTTCTTGCATATCGTTATAATTTAAGTATTAGGTTAATAGTAACAAGCCATAAGAAAAATTCACCATCGTCGAGCTAGTTATCTTCACTCTTTTATTGAATCATTATAATTTCAGATCAGGATTCTCCGGACCGAAATGTTTCAGCATTACGATAGGGTCAGTTGAAGATTTGTTTACAATTTTGACGCCTTCTTTTGCTGCTGTTTCGCTGACAAAATATTCGTCGTGGGTCAACTGTCCGTAACGGATCAGCGCTGGTGTTTCTACATCCCACACACCCATAGTTCCGTGTCCCTGCATCATAATCATACCGTAGGCCGCACTGTCTTTAATCGTAACACTTGCACCCGGTTGCACAGTCAATTCTTTCGCACTAAAAGCATGTGATCGATAACATATCCAGTTTTCTATATATCCTTCGGTTTGCATTTCTTCAATAGGTTTCACAGGCTTCGGATTCATAAAACGGGTTTCCAGGATATTCGGATTTACATTCAGTTCCCAATCTATCACCTCCATTAGAGCATCAAAATTACCTTTCTGATCCTCCGGCGTTCCATTCCACAATAATACTTCAGGGATGATTGCCTCATTTACCAGCGATTGATACATAGCAAACACATCTGAAGCTTTTTGCGGTTCATAGGTACACATACTACCCGGTGCGTGCAACATGCCCGGTGGCACATCCCAGCCAGTACCCGGCTCCAGGCGAAATGCCTGTGAAAAATTGGTAATCTTGTTATCGCCTTTTGTAAAGTTTACAAGACATTCACGAATTTGTTCTTTGGTGGTGCCGGGGGCAATGCCGAAAAAGGTATAAGGAAAATCACCACCGTGGTTATTGAGTTGCGGTGGAAAATAATAAGCCTCGGGTTTACCCTTTTGTCCTATTAAAGCTGCTTTTTCATCATTGTGATGAATATGATGCGGCAGCGGTCCCATGTTATCAAAAAACTTAGAATACATCGGCCAGCTTTCATATTCGTTCCACAAGCGTTGACCGATCAATGTTCCTTTTAATTCGTCCACCGCATCTTTTAATAACAATAATTCTTCCTTATCGCCATTGTTAAATACTATAAAACTCAAACCTTCATGTTCCCCTGTTAAAGGTCCGTTTTTAGCAGGAGTTGTGGAGGAAAACCATCGTTCATCTATGCCGCCACGTTCTCCGCCCAGCACATAATAATCATCAGGATGCAATTTTATTCTCCGGCCCGGGACGCAAAAAGACCGTGGTACCCAGTTGGGTGCAAGCCTCAAAATACCTTTTCCCTGTTCTAATGCTTGTGACGCTAAATTTCCTTTTTCCATAGATTTAAAAAGATTTGTTTTTAATTTCTAATTATGCCTTTTTTATAAATTCTTTGATTTCTTCTTTATTATTTAATATCTCAATTTCCAGGTCGTACATTCTCTTTTCTCCCGGGGCTAATTGTATCAGGGTGCCCTGTTGCCTGGCTTTTGCCTGTCCAATAGGAGGGTTTGTACCTGGCTCCAGCCCAGTAACATATTCTCCATTGCCCCAATGTTGCCAGTTGGTCAACCATGGCAATTGGGATTTTTTAAACTTCATCACCATTGCAATTCCAAGCGATGCATTATGTAACCCGCAAAAGCAGAGACTATTACTATCCTGCTTAATATCAATGAATGCCACTTCCTCTCCACTGCCATTATGAGATTTCATGGGTGCCGGACACTTATGAAAATTGTTTGATTCTCTAAATATTTTTTCTTCATTACCCGCATTTGGAGATTCCCATTTACCATTCCAGATTATATCACTCCCTTCATCAACCAAAGGCCATCCAAAATTGCAATGGTACAATATCATGTGAGGGACCGAGGTATTTCCATGGTTGGTTACTTCATCATGAATGCGAATAGATGACTTTCCAAGGGTCCCTGATATCGTACGTTTCAATTCAAGCGAAGGACCAAATATCTGCGTTTGTCTTACTTTTCCTGTAATGCTCATTTCCATTTCGCCAGCAAGAGGATCCGGTTGTATAATTGATTCAATCTCTGCAGGAATATTACTGATGGATCCATGGAGACCTCTTTCCCCCGATTCATCAGATTCGGGGCCTCCCACATGAGTAAGCCCACAGGTAACAAGCAATCCTCCCCCAAATGTTTTTAGCCATCCCAGCCCTTTGTCAGAAAAAGGCTGGGGTGAGCTAATTCCTAATTCGCTTAACCATGCCAGACTATGTTGGTTATAAAATGCATCCGCAATATCCATAGCTCTATCAATAACCACTTTATATCGTAATCCTGTTCCCGTATTGACCCATGCTATCCGGGATCCTTTTCCTAAACCATTATCAATTACAGAAGTTTCTATACCCCCTAATTGATTATGGTTGGATATTTTCCCTTTCCAGTTTTGATCTTTCAACTTTATATTCTCCTATATTTAGTTAGTCACTGATCTCACACCAAACCCAATTTATTCAGATTTTGCTTTAAATACCTTATTGTTTTTATCACCTCCTGACATCAAATAGGCCATCAGATCTTTAAGTTCTTCAGGATTTAACCTGTTAATCATTCCCGGGAGCATGATAGAAACATCTGATAGTTTACTTGAAGTCACATCTTTCTTTGGAATTTCCCTGAGCGTCTGAGGTGCAAATGGATTCTGAGAAATATAGTAATTATCGTTGTCCTCTTTGATTAGTCTTCCCATTGCTGAACTTCCATCTTTTAAAAAGAATTTGGTAGCAGCATATTGATCAGATATCACTTTGCTGGGCTCAATAATTGATTCAAGGATGTCTTTCGCAGAAAACCTGGTTCCCAATTGAGTAAGATCAGGACCAATTGAACCACCTTCGCCTCTCATATTATGGCAGGAGCTACAAAGAGATGCTTTGAACATGCCTTCCCCTTGTGCAAAATCTCTCCCTGATAAATTTTGAACTAAAGGAAGCGCTTCTTCCACGGTCCAATCCCGTCCGGGCCCTTTGGGTCTTATTGTATTGTCTGATAAATGATTCCCTCGTTCGTTGAGCAAAGCACTTCCCGAAATGCTATCATAATGTGCAAATTGATCTTTAGGCACATTCGCTAAGGCCATCTTCCTGGCTGAATTGATATACCCGATATATGAATTGCCTCCTTTTTTGCTTAAAAAAGTATAAAATATTTTAAAATATTTTTCCCTCATCTCAGGAGTCCATCCATTTTTAACTTCGCTTAAAACTATTGCCAGATAAATTTGTTGTTCAGGTGGTTTATTCGCGAGCATATTGGCTACATCCATTCCATACTGTGGATTACGAAGAATCAGGTCTGAGGATTGAGTAGCCGTTTTTTGATAAGAAGTATCATCTTTTGCCACTTCAATTAAGGCCATTGTTTTACTTACCTCCTGGGGATCTCCTACAAAGGCAAGAATCTTGCAAAGCATGCGGTTTAATTCATTATTGGAGGCAGGGTATTTTGTTTCAAGGAAAGAAATCAATTGTCCTTCCTGAGCTGAAGCGGGTTTACCCATCCGCGAAAGGGTTAGTTCAAATGCTCTTAAAAGATCTAACTGCTGAGAATCTGATAATTGTGCGTAATTAACAGACATCAGCGATTTAAATATCCTGTCTTTTAAATTTTTATTTCCATTACGTGCCAGGGCTATCATAGCCTGCGTCAAAGTGATGGGATCTTTTTCAGACAAGGCTTTTTCCTGCCACTCAGTTACCGGCTGGTGTTCTACAGCAATACGGGCTGCATATCTAATAAACCGGTCATTACTTTTTAAATAAGGCCATGCAATATTCAGAGCCGTAGCATCAGGCTTACCCTGGAATCCTTCCAGTTGCTCTCTGATCTTGCGGGCTTCAACTACTGAAGCTGATTCATTGGAAGCTAATGGTTCATTTTTTTGACTATTGTCACCATAATAAACGCGGTACAAGTCTGACTCAATCCTACGTCCGCCGGTAAGGAAATACATTGCCCCATCAGGTCCAATGGCCCCATCAGTTAAAGGCAAAGGTGTTCCAGAAATAAACTCTTCCGCTTTTCCTTTATAGGATGAACCTTCCGGTTGTAGATCTATATGGTAAATAATTCCATAGCTCCAGTCAAATGTAAACAATCCTCTCCGGTACTTTTCGGGGAAGCGGGCATTCATGCCACTCATAACGTTGGTAGGGGATCCCTGGCCAACATTTAATATAGCCGGTAAATTGTCCGGATAATTTGGTGACCATTTGCCATCATTTTCACGATAGCCATATTCGCTACCACTGGTCACATGGCATACCCTGATTGGCCTGTACCATGGCAAACCCATATCCCATTCCATATCTGAATCAAAAGTAAATAGCTCACCGTCTTCATTAAAAGCCATGTCAAAAGGATTCCGGTATCCTGCACTAATCAAATCCCAGTAACTTCCGGCTGAATCTGTCTTTGCTATCCAGCCTCCGGGTGGTTGACGATCATTTCCGAATCCATTAGGATCTAATATTAAAGGAAATAAATTATCGTTTTTCCATGTATCAGGTAACCGGTAATTATCCATTTTCGGTAAATCTGTAAAATTCCCGGCTATAATGTAAATAGATTTTCCATCAGGACTCAATACAGGACTATGCGGTCCATGTTCACCCCGGCCATTCAATGATTTTAATAATGTAAGTTTATCATATACATCATCATTATTAGTATCCTGAAGCCTGTAAAGTCCGCTGCTCCTGGTAATGCTATCTGCGTCACCTTCATCATTGATCATAACATAAAGGCTGTTAAAAGCATAAAGCAAGCCATGAGCGAAACCCGCTATTACCCTTGCTTTTGAGGTGTCGCCCGGGATCTCAATTGGAAGTTTTTCCACTTTTACCCCTGACTTTGTGGTGTCGTATCCGACAGGAGGAACTGTCACACGATATAAATTTCCATATTGATCAGAAGCAATGATCCGGCCCTTATTATCAAATGTCATAGACACCCATGATCCCTGACCGTGTTCTTTAGGGCTATACAAATGCTCGGCATGAAAGCCTTCCGGCAACTTCAGTTTTGCAATCTTCGGATCCACTGCACTTTTATCTGAAGCTGATTGATTGCAGGAAGTTCCTATAACAATAATAATAAGAACTAAAAATTGAAGCAGTAGTTTTACAGATTTATTCTTGAACAAATTCATGTAATAATAATTGTTTAAAAGATTATATAATATAAATACTCAACTAATTTTACTTAGCACAAAATCATTGCATTTTACCAACCAATTTGAATTAACAATTTTCCTTTCCAAGGGGAAGTCAAACAATCGTCATCAATTTTCTAATAATATAGATAGGTACCTCTTTTTTTAAAACTTCAAGTCGAATTATCGACCTTCATTATAAAAAACATAAAGCCCGTCTTTTCCAGCCACTATAATATCTTTCCTCCCGGTATTATGTAAGTCCGCAATAGAAAAAAAGAGACCAGTGCCTTTTCCTTCTCCCAAAGGACCATAACTAATAACGTTTTTAGTAAATGATTCCCCGTTCCATTTATAATAATAGAGTCCCAGTAAATCATTACCTCCGGGATCTCTTCCATTGTGTGCCCGGTAACGCTTACCTGTAATTAACTCCATTTTCCCGTCATTATCAATATCGCACCATTCCATGGTATGATATTGTGAATTAAACGGATCAATGGAATGTTTTACCCAAATTCGGTTTCCGGATTGATCTACCTTTTGTTCATACCAATCAAGACCGTAATCATGTGCCTGTCCAACTATCATATCCATTTTTCCATCACCATTTACATCTTCTACCAGTATAGGAACGCTGGCTGTCCCCAGATTAAACTCCTTGTGAAGCAACCATTTCCCTTTTGCAAGATCAGCAGGTGCTTCCAACCATCCATCACTTACCACAAAATCGCCACGTCCGTCACCATTAATATCTCCAAAGCCTAAGCCATGTCCCTGAACAGGAGCAACAACCACTTTTAAAAACTTCCCTGTTGGTTTCCCCTGGGCGTCCTTTAGTAATTTAAAATATTTCAAGGGCAAACCTGGATTGTTTGGAACAATTTCCATGGTTCCATCTCCGTCTACATCCCATGCCCTGATCGTTTCGACATTTCCGGTAGTATCAATAATATGTTTTTTCCATGCTTTATTATTTCCCGGATTTTCCCACCACCAGATTTCTTTGGTAAACCAGTCACCACTTATAAAGTCCATTTTCCCATCCCCATTCACATCCATTGGTATAGTAGCAAAATCATCCCAATATTCTCCGTTACCGGTTCGATTCATCATACCGATAAAATGCTTCTCTTTAAATTCAGGGCCTTCATACCAAAACGCTCCCGAAACAATATCTGGCTTACCATCGTTATTAACATCAAATACATTAACGGATTCATAGCTTTCAGCGGCAATCATTTGTTTCTGGAATCTTAATTGGGAAATTCCCTGAAAAGATAATAAAGAAAAAAAACAAAGAATTATAAAAAATAGACAATACTTATTCATTGGTCTCTTTCAAAAGTTATCAAATCCGATTTTAACATTAATTATTTATCATAGAATACTTTTTTATTGAGTAAATAAAAAAATGAAATAAATATCAATGTTATCTTTTAATTTAAAAACAAGTACTTTTCCTATTCAAAATTCAATTTCATGTAAAGCAGTCATAAAATATACACGAAACCTCTTGATTAGAATTCAAGCAAAATTCAAATGCAATGTTAGTAAATAATTATTTTAATGAGGTAAATTTATTCTGTACCATTTTTTAAACTGTCCTGTACTATGCTGTAGACACACCTCAGTAAGAGAAACTCCTGTTTCCCGGTTTCAATTCAATAAATATTTACCCTTGCAAATTGCAAAAAATTCTCTTTGTCCATAAATGTTGATACAATATTGTTTATGCTTTTAATTGACAAACCGCCATTGAATGGCAAATCTAAAAAGAAAGCCAGGTGTAGGATATAATGGCGCAGCAAAATTATTATTAGTAAATCCAAACCCATGAGTAACATCAACCGTATTGAGATTTTCCATTCTGATAAAAGCAGAAAATGATTTTATCCTGAAATTAAAAAACAAATTCACTTCTGGTAAATTGGTAATGGTAATACTGTCCTGCGGGAAAAATTTACCCATAACAGGCGAATAATTATAGGCTTTGTAAGGCGTATTATATTTTACTTCAAGACCTGTACTTAAATTTAAGTTTTTGAAAAATAACCCTTCTAGTGCAAGCCTTTGACGGGTATAAAGCAAAGGTACCTTCACCGGATTATTTCCAGCAGTTTGTTGCACTATAAAATCACTATATAAATTAAGATGGCCTATTATTTTATTTTTGGTGGAAGCCGTAAACTGGGTAATATTTACCAATCCATTAAATTGATCGGCCTGGTAAAAATTTTTAAAATAAGTATAATTAGCAATTGAAATATTCCTGGCCATTAGTCTGAATTTTGGGTTATTGGCCGTTGCTGTCAACACAGTGATGTTTTCTTTTTTGGTAATTGAATTATTATCAAAATTGAAAGAAGAATTTCCTGCATAAATATAAGATGGCGACCGGTTCACATTCTGAAAAGAAACCTGGACATCTCCTAATTTTTTATTTAAAAAACGGGTAAGATTAGCATACATATTAAAGTCTGCTGCATTGAGGCCCGTTGCATAAAACTCACCGTTTACAAGCGCATCCCATTTTTGGTTCCTGGTTTTATTCCTGTATTCGCCATGCAAAACCACATTATAAAAATTCTTTTTCCCGGAATAAAAATATCCGGAAAAATTTTCAACCCTTAATCCCGCTTCTATATATTGGCCCGGATTTTTTGTCTCCGGAAATTGCCTGATGACAAAATCATTGGAAACAAATTTCCATTTATCCTGAACAGAAAAATTCAATCCGTTCGCCGGGTTTAGTGTAGTATCATATCGGTCCTTAAAGAATGCAGAATCAGTTTGGGCAAAAACCGGGCTGCTCAATGTGTCTTTAAATTTATAAGAAGAAGAGGTGTAGCTGATCGTATGTTGAAAACGTAATTTAGGATAAAATAAATAGTTAGTAGTACTGTCATTGATGATGATAGAATCTTTAATACCCAAATCATAACTCTGCCTGAAAAAAGCAGTAAAATTGCTATATTGATTACCGGTATTCAACTTGGTCGAAAAAACATTGAAAGTCGTTTGCACATCGCCACCAAGATTTACAGGAACAGTAAATCTTTTTTTATTGCCAGGGTCCTTCAACAGTGAATCATCCATGATTCCCCCGTTTTCTGATGAAGAAAATTTATTCCCTAACAAGACCAGGTAGGATGAATATCTTTTTCTTTTCCCCTGGTAATTGCTAAAAAATCTATAGTTGTTATGATTGGTATTTTGTGTTTGAAAAAATCCGGGTGAGGAAATCAGGCGATAGTCAATACCAGCATTCCAATTGGGTTTTATATTTTGTGTTTGCAACACTTTCACTACCTGCTCTTTACCCGATGCAAGGAAATAACTTAATTGAGTAAATGGACGGGTTGTTTTATAAAACTCCGTATTTTCAATAGTATATTTATAGGCATCGAATGCATGAAAACCCGCATCCCATCCAGCCTTCAGGAAAGGGGTAAATAAAACAGGGTAAGCTGCGTTGCCATTATTTCCTAAAGTAACATAATTGGGAGGAACCGTATACACTTTATTAAAATCGTCTATCGTGGAATCCAGGAAATCGCTTTTCAATGAGTCAAGATAACGGTATGAAATCGTTATAGAGTCAGCAGCATCATCCCGATGTTCAAAACCCATAGTAGAAGAAGAAGGAGAAGAAGTATCTGACCTTCCCCTGGTATTCTGTGACCCTACAGCGCTTTTAAGATTTCCTAATCCCTGTCCTATCCTGGGTAATTGTGAATAAGAAAGATGCGCACAAATCATTAAAATCAATACAAGCACTGATTTTTTGACCAGGCGTAAACGATAACATATTTTTTGTAAGATAACCATGCACTTGATTGCTTATAACCGCGCAATTAATTTTTTAAATAATAAAGTAAGTTTGGGTTCCGCATCTTTAGCGGCCCATAGCACATCCTCATGAGTTATCGTATTATCCTCTTCCCTGATGCCAATATCAGTGATGACACTCATGGCAAAAACCGGCAATCCCATGTGCACTGCGGCTATTACTTCCTGCACTGTGCTCATTCCCACAGCATCGGCACCCAATATGTTCAGCATTTTATATTCAGCCCTTGTTTCAAAAGAAGGCCCTGTAACCCCTACATAAACACCTTCTTTTAAATTGATATTATTTTCCGCGGCTATTTGCCGGGCTTTAGTGACCAGGTAATTTTTATAAGGCTCACTCATGTCTGGAAACCTGGAACCCAGGTCGCTTTCGTTTTTCCCAATCAACGGATTATGGGTAAACAAACTGATATGATCTTTAATGATCATTAAATCGCCTACTTTGTAAGTAGTATTCATCCCACCGGCGGCATTGCTGATCAACAAAGTTTCTATTCCCAGGAACTTCAAAACCCTTATCGGAAAAACTACTTCCTCCGCAGTATAACCTTCATAGTAGTGAAAACGCCCCGACATGACCACTACTTTTTTGCCGGATAAATTTCCAAAAATTAATTTGCCACTATGCCCCTCTACAGTACTCACAGGGAAATGAGAAATAGCCGCATAAGGAATTTCATACTCAATTTCTATTTCATCGGTAAAACTTCCGAGGCCACTGCCCAATACAATTCCTACGGAAGGTTTGGTATCATATTTAGATTTAATAAATTCAACCGCCTCATAAATTTGTTTGAGCATAAGCAAATTTTAAAAATAATGTCCAAAGGTATGCGAAGATAATGTTAGAAGGTTTATAAAGAACTTCAAAAGATCGCTATGAAAAGGAACAAAAAATAAATTGGGAAGGTTTCATAATTCCATTTAGGATTTAGACTTTATCTTCGCAAAAATTTTTTTATATGAATTTACACGAATACCAGGCAAAAGAATTATTGAAAAGATTTAATGTTCCTGTGCAGGAAGGAATCGCCTGCAGCACCGTTACAGAAGCTGAAGAAGCGTATCGTTTTATTAATAGTCAGTATGGAAGCAAGTTTGCGGTGATTAAGGCGCAAATACATGCAGGAGGAAGAGGAAAAGGAAAAATAAAAGGAACCGAACAAAAAGGTGTGGCCGTTGCTAAAAATGCAGAACAAGTAAAAACAATTGCTGAAAATATTTTGGGTGGCACATTAGTAACCATACAAACCGGTGAAGCTGGTAAACTGGTCAATAAAATTCTTGTGGCGCAGGATGTATATTATGAAGGTACAGAACCTGTAAAAGAATTTTATTTATCGATTTTGCTTGACAGGTCAAAAGGTAAAAATGTGATCATGTACAGCACAGAAGGCGGTGTCAATATAGAAGATGTAGCACATGATACTCCTGAAAAAATATTTAAAGAATGGGTACATCCCGGCGATGGACTGGCTTCTTTCCAGGCCAGGAAAATTGCTTTCAACCTCGGATTAAGCGGCAGTTCTCTAAAAAGCTGTGTAAAGTTTGTCACCAATTTATATAACGCTTATGTAGGGTTAGATTGCAGCATGCTTGAGATCAATCCCATGTTTAAAACAAGCGACAGTAAATTAATTGCAGTGGATTGTAAAATGAATATTGATGACAATGCCCTAATGCGCCATCCTGATATTGCTACCCTACGCGACGTGAGTGAAGAAGATCCTACAGAAGTAGAAGCAGCTAAACACAACCTGAATTTTGTAAAACTGGACGGCAATGTGGGTTGCATGGTAAACGGCGCCGGTCTTGCTATGGCTACCATGGATATGATAAAACTGAGCGGCGGCGAACCTGCCAACTTTTTGGACGTAGGCGGCACTGCCAATGCACAAACTGTGGAAGCCGGATTCAGAATTATATTAAAAGACCCGAAAGTAAAAGCGATCCTGATTAATATTTTTGGCGGCATAGTTCGCTGCGATCGTGTAGCCCAGGGTGTTATAGACGCATACCAGTCAATAGGCAACATTGAAATTCCCATCATTGTACGCCTGCAGGGCACCAATGCTGAAGTAGCTAAAGATCTGATAGATAAAAGTGGATTGAAAGTAGAATCCGCGATTTTATTGAGCGAAGCTGCAGACCTGGTGAATAAGGCTGTGGCATAAGCAAGAGATGTTTTCAGTAGGATAGCCGCTTAACATTCTCTATAAAAGTTTTTTATTGTAAAGACCGCCCCGGCGGTCTTTTTTTATTTTACGGGTGCGCTTTCTGCGTTGCTATGCTTTACGAAGGTGTATTTGTGTACTGGTAAGGCAACCGCGTTTTGTTTGATAATTGTTTGAAAAAGAAGGGATAAACAAAATTGTTTTGCTAAATTGAATAGCGTATTTTTAGATTAAATACAAATGTTGGCTGTAAGCAAAATTTAACCTTATGAAATTTAAAACATTTTTATTGATAACCTGTATTCTTACAATTTTATTTTATTCTTGCAAGAAAGATAAGCAAAGTGGCTTTCCAAGCGCAACAACAACTGGCGCAAATACATTTGGGTTGTATGCTGACAAGGTTCAATTTATCCCTTGCAAAACTACAGGAGGAATATCACCTCTTAGGCGACTTCAAACATCCAGTTACTTTTCTGACGCAATTCATTTTGATGGAGGAATTACTGCAATAAATGATTGTGACAAAAAGGGCTACACTTATGGACGTTCTGTATTTATTAAATTTAACAGAGCGCAAATAGCAACAAATAAAACTTATAAACTAGGTAGCTTTTATGATACTTCAAAAAATGTCATATCATTGTTGTATTCACCAGACTTGATAAATTATGATTCCGATTCCACATTGAATGGAACATTAACTGTGACTTACTATGATTTCAGTAAAAAAATTCTCTCAGGAAATTTTCAAGCGACATTAAAAAATACGCAAGGTTCCCAAGCTATCAATATAACTGACGGACTATTTGATATATCGTTCTGACTGGCTACAGCCAATATGCACCCCCTCTCGCAGATATGCAGCTAAGGCAATGTGGTGTTGGAGTATCTATGCATTGAATAGGGTTTGTTACAAAGGCTGAAGAATGGAAATACAGCAGCGCAATAGATTATTATGGAGGTAAAGGACTTTTAGAAATTATAAAGCCGGACACATTAATTTTATAAAGTATTCGAAAGCACAGATACCCTGCCATACAAAAGCTTTGCTACATATCGACAGTGGGGGGAAACTGAAAATAATAAGTGGCTAAATAATTTTGCAAATTAGGAATGCGCTTGACATAATCAGCATTCCCTACTTAGAAACAGGATTCAGTTGTATATTACAATTCAACTTAAGATTATGAAACAATTACTTATTATCTTTTTCATCATTGTCTCTGTTAACACGATAGCACAGAATGCGGATTCAGTATGGATCAGAGACAACTATACCAAAAAGGAAGTCTATATTCCGATGCGTGATGGCGTACGATTATTTACCTCTATTTATATTCCCAAGAGTAACAGTGAGTCACACCCCATTTTAATGACCCGGACGCCATATTCCTGTCAGCCGTATGGGGAGGAAAATTTTAGAGATTACTGGGATAGCTATGAAAAAGAATATTTTAAAGAAGGTTATATTATGGTCACGCAAGATGTACGTGGACGATGGATGAGTGAGGGTAAATTTGAAAATGTGCGTTCATTTAATGCTAACAAAAAAGGAAAAGAGATAGATGAAGCAAGTGATACCTATGATGCAATAGATTGGCTTATAAAAAATATTCCAAACAACAACGGAAAGGTTGGGATATTTGGAATCTCATATCCGGGCTTTTACTCTATAATGGCTGCAGCAAGTAACCATCCTGCTTTGAAAGCTGTAAGTCCGCAAGCCCCTGTTACCAATTGGTTTATTGGTGATGACTTTCACCACAATGGTGCGTTTTTTCAAATGGATGCATTTGATTTTTATTCAGCATTAGGATTTGCCTTTGGTGTGCCTCATCCTAAACCTGTATCTGTTCCTGCTACCTCTCTTGGATATCCTATTCATGATAATTACAAATTTTATCTTGAAGCAGGCAGTTTAAAAAATCTTACTAAATACATGGGAGATAGTATTGCTTTTTGGAAAGACCTGATGGCTCATCCAAATTATGATGCGTGGTGGAAAGCACGTGATGCCCGTAATGCAACAAAAAATCTGCATCCTGCCATGTTGTGGGTTGGTGGAATGTTTGATGCCGAAGATGATTGGGGCGCATGGAATGCTTATAAAGCGGCAGAACAAAATAATCTGGGTAAAGCTTTTAATAAAATCGTAGATGGCCCCTGGTATCATGAGCAATGGGCGAATCATGACGGAACACATCACGGAAATATCCGGTTTGGTTCCAATACAAGTGAATATTATCAACAACATTTTGAGATTCCCTTCTTTAATTATTTCTTAATGGGCAAAGGAGATATCTCGCAAATTGCAGAGGCTAATATTTTTATTACCGGAGCTAATGAATGGAGATCATTCAGCCAATGGCCACCTAAAAATAAGGAAGATGAGACCATGTACCTGCAACCCGGTGGCAAACTGACTACTTCCAAACCCGCCGCAGAAAAGAGTTTTAGTGAATACATAAGCGACCCTGCAAAACCGGTTCCTTATGAAGATTTTGTGCATTTCAACAGGACCAGAACTTATATGACGGACGACCAGCGCTTTGCATCACAAAGGACTGATGTATTGGTTTTTCAAACAGATACTTTGACAAAAGATGCAACGGTTACAGGGAATGTAATTGCAGATTTATTGACCAGCGTATCAACAACAGATGCAGATTTTGTGGTTAAAGTGATAGATGTATATCCTGATTATTTGAGTTATAATGATGTAAATATTTATGCAGAAGAGAATCCTATTGTTCCGGATCCATACCCAATGGGAGGTTACCAGATGCTGGTAAGAGCAGAGGTTTTTCGTGGGCGTTACAGGAAGAGTTTTGAAAAGCCCGCTCCTTTTATTCCGGGGAAAATTGAGGAAGTAAAATTTGAATTGCCTTCTGTTGCTCATCAATTTAAAAAGGGTCATCGTATCATGGTACAGATACAAAGCAGTTGGTTTCCTCTTGTGGACAGGAACCCCCAGCAGTTTGTTGATATCTATCATTGTGATATAAAAGATTTTATAAAGAGTGATATAAAAATTTACCACGATGCATTGAATGCCTCAAAAATTATTTTGCCTGTTTTGAAATGAATTCGTAAAGGCAAGATCCACTCTCGCAGATATGCAGCTAAGGCAATGTGGTGTTGGCGTATCTGTGCGTTGAACAGGGTTTATTACAAAGTCTTAAGAATGGAAATACAGCAGCCCTTCTAGTACGGATTAATTCTATACATTTATTATTTTGCAAAAAAAGATTATTAATTTAGAAAAGATAGTCCTCGCTGCAAACCTACCGTGTACCCACATCTTTCCTTATTTTTGTAGTCAAATTTTTAATAATGATACCGACCTATCAATCCTTATTTAATCCTGATTATACTAATTGTTTTAAAGATAAGCGATTAGAAAAAAGGGGGTGCAGTTTTTT
>JAUZOE010000020.1 GCA_030706605.1 Bacteroidota bacterium | reverse complement strand
TGAAATAAAAAATTTGTTTTTAAGAAAAATACATGCAGTTACATTTAAAGGATTTTTGCTGAAACTATTAATGTTTATAGTAGCATTTACTTTTAATAAACTGACTTAATAACTAGCAACTTGAATTAATTAATAGAAAACAACTCAGTAAATATCTTTCTTCCGTCAGTATTGCCAAGCATAGGCGTGCTGGCTCTTTCCGGATGGGGCATCATTCCAAAAACATTTCTTTCTTTATTACAAATACCAGCAATACCATTTAACGAACCATTAGGTATATAATCGATATGCACATCACCCTCTTCATTACAATACCGATAAATTACCTGGTCATTTTTTTGTAATTCATCCAACCCATCTTTGCCAATATAATATCTTCCTTCTCCATGAGCGATGGGAATTTTAAGCACAGGGCTTGCCGCATTTTCTCCCTTGATATATACATTTTTGCAAATAAATTTTATATTGGCATTTTGCAATAAAACCCCCGGAAGCAATCCACTCTCACAAAGAATCTGAAAGCCATTACAAACCCCTAGCACTTTTCCACCTTTATTAGCAAATTCAATTACACTTTGCATCATCGGGCTAAACCGGGCTATAGCGCCACAACGCAAATAATCTCCATAGCTAAAGCCTCCGGGTAGTACAATGCAATCACTTGTAGAAAACATTGAGAGGTCTTTATCTTTATGCCAAAGAGGTACTACTTCCTGTTTCATATCGAACTTTAAGGCATTTATCATGTCTCTGTCGCAATTAGAACCGGGAAAAACAACTACACCAAATTTCATATTTTGATTTTTATAAAGAAGACAAAGATAAAACATACGCCAATTATTTTTTCAGATACTCCATATAGATTACAAAACCAACCAATACCCAATGAAAAACCCTGGGTATCCACTTAATCCGCGGGTAATAAAAAGCGCATGCTACAAAAGCAGAAACAGGCACTATCGCCAACATCCAATATTCAAAATTATAACTGTTATTAATAAAAGGGATCAAGAGCGCAACCATCAAATATAATAGCAGCAGCGACCAGCTTTTTCTGACCTGTACTATTTGTTTCGAAGCAAAAGACTGAACAAAAAAACCGCCAATAATTACCAGTAAAAATACCAGGATCAATGCAGCGTATTCGATATTATTTTGAGCAAATAATGGATATGAAATTTTAAACCCAGGCAGGTGAAAACTGTACAATTTATCAGTGAGAAACAGCCAGGTAAATAAAAAGTACCATGGAGTAAAAATTCCGATCAAAGGGATAATCCATTCAGCTATTTTAAAAGGCCGGGTTATCAATAATGCAAAAATAATGAGGAGCAGGAATGCAAGTGAATGAAAATATAAAAAACTACAAATACCTATAACCGCACCTATATTGTAAAGCGTGGTTTTTGCATGTTTGTTATTATAAAGATTGGTCATTTTTGCCAAAATCCAGATCAACAAAGTATTTATTATGAGCGGCGCACTTAAGATGTTCCATTCACTAAACATTGAAGTAATCAACAAATAACTCAATGCAGGCAAATAATTAGGCTTTTGCATGAGTTTTCGGTTAATCATAACCTGGTTAAAACTTATTGCCTGGGTAAACAGTAACAAATACGTAATCAATGAATAGCTGACAGGGTATGCATCGAAAGTTGGTTTAATAAAACCCAGGATATTATTAAAAAGGAATTCACCCGATTTTTGAATCTCCGGAACCTGGGGATGAATAAACCAAACTAATTTCAGCAATATTCCATACATGAAAAGCAGGAATGAATTGAGTGGATTATTGGCCCGGAAAATTCCTGTCACAATTAAAATTTAATGAGCTACAAAAATAAAAAATTAAACCTGTTAATCTAAGGATTAATCAAAATGAAAATATTTCAGATAATTTATGGATATTCAATTTTAGCAAAACAAATAAAATTCCGGTAAATACAAGGTATTATTATTTGAGAAGCACTTACCTGTTTTGCATATCTTGGCATAAACTGGTATCCCCTATCCAGGTTTTTTAAAGGAGGATTCCTGTCCACCTCGCCTGAAGCTGAAACTGTTTGATCATTTAAAAGTTGAATACGTCTTTCTAATTGATTAAATAGGAAATGCAATTTCCCGCCTGTAAGCATAATAGAATAAGAAAGAAAATTATCATCATTATCATCATATTGCGACTTATGAATCACGTTACTCCATTCTAATTTTCCAGTATTATCCATATTCAGAATAAGAATATTATTATAATAATACCTTGCCTGCCCACTATTGTACAAGCCTTGCCTCCCAAAATAACCATATGAATAAGGGGAATAATAATTATAATAATAAGGCGAAAAATAGGATGGATAACCACCATACAGATAATCATAACGATTCCATGGTGAAGAACGTGACTGAGTATAATAGTCTTCGGCTGTCAAAATATAGCCACCATCTTTTTTAAGAATTACGTCTCGTATAAAAAAATCATTTAGTGCCGATTTATTTCCGCCTTCATTTTTGGCAACAGACCTGATTGAATCACCCAACTCTGCAAAATATTGTGAAACCAGTTTTTTATTTTCTTCATCCCATACAGCGGTGTATAACCCTTCTACATTTCCTCGCCTTTTTATATAATACAATGAATTAATCACGTAATGCTGATTGATATTATCCACTTTTAATTTTATTTCATCAAGAAATTTATCGGAAAGATCGAGCGGGGTTATATTAAAATTATCAGCATCCGAATGCTTCACTATCAAATCCAATTGCTGAATAAATTCTCTTGAACTGGACCTGTTTCCCCTCGTAAAAACAAAATTGCCTTTATTGTCAACAAAAAAATCACTGAATATGTCTTTTTTGTCATCAAAATCTGTGAGTATCCGTGATTTATGCAAAAGCTGAAGGCTGCCATCAAAAAGTAGGGTAGTAAAATTATACCGATCATTTTTCTTTTGTATCTTATAAATCATGATTTTTGATTTATCCTCGCTACTGATGGTAGAGTAAATTTTATTATCCGAAAAAAAGCTGAGGCTGGTAGTATCTAATTCCATTGGGTCAGTCAATAATTTGCCCTCGCTATTAATCTTTACAGCCATACAATGAATAATATTTCTTTTTTGGTATTGATAAATGAGCCATGCAAAATCCTGATGAGCAACAAAGTCAACATTTAATGTTTTTTGAGGCATAAAACGAAGATCTATATTGTCGGTTAATCTCATTGAATTATCATAAACACTTATTTCATAATTGCTTCTTGTATTTTTATAAACCAAAAAATTACCGCCTATTTTACCTATGATTTTAAAATCAAGAGATCGGATATCATTGGATTCTGGCTGGCTATAATCAATCTCCTGCGAATAAACTGACAGGCACAAAAACCCTGAAACCAGGAATAAAAAAAAGTTTTTCATATTTTAAAGATTAATTTTCTTGATAATGATTTATGTTTTACATAAAGGATAAATGGGAATCATTTACTTTTGAAATCTATACTAATTTACGATAAAATATTATGCCTGTAGTTTTAATATCCGGGGGATCCGGAATGATCGGTAGAAATTTAACACGCCATTTATTAGCCAGAGGCTATGAGGTAATTATTTTATCAAGAGACAAAAATAGAACCAGTGATCATCCAAAAATCAGTTATAGTTACTGGGACATTCATACACCCATAATTGATATAGCAATAATAAAAAAAGCGGACCATATCATTCACCTTGCGGGTGCAGGGGTTATGGATAAAAAATGGACGGCAGGATTTCAAAAAAAAATACAGGAAAGCAGGACTAAAAGCGCTGAATTGCTCATCACTACTTTGAGAAAAAATGAACATCATGTAAAATCTTTTATATCCTCATCAGCAATTGGCTGGTATGGCAGCGACCCGGAACCTTTACCAAGAAAAGAAGGATTTATAGAAACCGACCTACCTGCTAAAGATTTCCTTGGCGAAACCTGCTTGTTTTGGGAGGCAAGCGCTGAAACTGCAAAAAACCTGGGAATACGACTGGTAAAATTAAGAACAGGCATAGTACTGAGCAATGATGGCGGCACTATTAAAGAATATAAAAAACTATTGCATTTTGGAATTGCTGCAATTTTTGGAAATGGAAAACAAATGGTCAGCTGGATACATATAGATGACATTAGCAGAATGTATTGCGAAGCAATTGAAAATACCTATATGCATGGCGTTTATAATGCAGTTGCCCCAACGCCAATATCTCAAAAATATTTAACAATTACGCTGGCTCAAAAAGTGAGGAAAGCATTTTATATCCCAATCTATATCCCTTCTCTCATTTTAAAATTATTTTTAGGAAAACGAAGCATCGAGATATTAAAAAGTACTACTGTTTGTAATAAAAAAATAAAAGGGGAAGGGTTTACATTTTTATACCCAACCATAGAATCGGCAACGAATGAATTAGCCAAACATTGAATGTGCGATTATTTTTATTACCTACAAATCTTCCTTTGTAAATTTTTTCAAAGCAAAAAAGTAATAGCCACAAATATAGACCAGGCTTGATATTACTAATATCCACACATCCGGGGCATCTTTATAAATTACTTTATTGCCGAAAGGAATTGGAAGCATTACGTCCGTTACCTGGAGGGGTAAAAAATATCCGACCGGTGTTAATTCCAGTTTAAAATTAATGATCACAGTAATAAGCCATTCAAAAATTAATCCATATAAAAAAAATACGGCAATGGCCGTTCCACTTTTTCTAAACAACACTGCAAGAAACATCGCAAAAGTAATGTAGGCTACAGTTTGTATGAATATATATCCTATATTTTCAAATCCAAGGAAAGAAAAATGAGACCCTGTAGTGATGAGCCCGAATAATAATGCTACGAGGAAATTAAAAAAAGTAGCTACTATTGAAAATAAAATGGCAAACACGAATTTCACAGTTACAAATTGTTGGCGGGTCCACCCATCAATAATATTCTGGCGATGTGTTTTAAAATTAAATTCATTGGTTAAAAGCATAATAAATAAAATGCCCGGGAAATACAACAGCCAACTACTCATAAACCCCACTGTTTGCCATACTTTGGGAAAGGAATAAGGACTTCCCAGAATTACCTGGCTTGCGGGCATATTTTGAACAGTCAGTTCATTAATATAATACCCCGTATAATTAATACCCAAAATGGCAAACGAATACAATATGGAAAATATCCAGAATGCCTTATAATTTTTCACTTTAAGCCATTCTATTTTTAGCAATTGCAGCATATAAAATTTTAATTATTGGTAAGTTCAAAAAACCTGGCTTCCAGGCTTTTCTTTTTCAGTAAAAGGTGATTAAGAGTTACACCATTCTTAAAACAGTAATTATTAATGAAAGTAAGATCGGCAGTACCTACGAGGAAAAATAATTTGACTACTCCACCATCATTGGTCACTCTTATTACCGCACCCATATTTTTTACAACTTCCTGCAAGAGATTAGTGTCAGCAGCCCCCACTTCCACCATATCTTCATTAGACAGAATTTCATTGACATTACCACTGGTAATTAGCTCTCCTCTTTTTAAAATGGCTACGTGAGTACAAACTTTTTCCACCTCATCAAGAAGATGGCTTGCCATAATGATTGTTTTTCCCTGCCGGTGAAGCTCTTTCATCAATTCTCTTATTTCTGCAATCCCCACAGGATCTAGCCCATTGGTTGGTTCATCAAAAACCAACACTTTAGGATTGCCCAATAAGCACGAAGCAATAGCAAGCCGCTGTTTCATACCTAAAGAATACGTACTGAATTTTGAATCTTTTCTCCGGGTAAGATCTACTGTTTGTAACACATGGTCAATATCTTCCTTTCCATGCTGTTTTATTTCAGCAGCAATTTCAAGATTTTTAACTCCTGATAAATAATGATAAAAATTGGGTGTTTCTAATAAGGTGCCAATTCTTCGCCGGTGAGCAGATTCCGGGACTTCATCAAAAAGTTTATAACTTCCTGTAGTAGGTTTCAAAATATCCATGATGGTTCCGAGCATGGTAGTTTTGCCACTCCCATTTGGTCCCAAAATGCCAAAAACAGTTCCTTCAGGCACTGAAAAACTTACATTTTTCAGTGCCTGGATGCGGCCATAATTTTTAGATAAATTTTCAACAGTGAGAATCAACATAAAAAACAATTAAATTATGTGTAATATACAAGAAGATTCATATACAATAACAGGCAATAATGTTGAATGGTATCAAGTAAGCTGGTTGAAATCCAATAGCCTATTGTATAATTAATTCCTAATGGGTCTCCCCGATTTCAAAACACTTTGTAACCTTTCCAGAGTTTTCTTTTCTCCACAAAGACTTAAGAAAGCTTCCCGTTCAAGGTTTAATAAATATTGTTCATTTACCAATGCAGGTTGGCTAAGATCGCCACCACACATTACATAAGCAAGTTTTTTTGCAATCAGAACATCATGTTCGCTAATATAATTTCCACGAAACATCCCATTAATCCCTGAATACAACATTCCCAATCCTGAGCGGCCCAAAACTTTAATATCGGTTCTTTGAACCGGCTTCGAATAACCGTGGTCAAAAATATCAATCACATCTTGTTTGGCATTAGCAATTCTCCTTGATTGATTCATGCTAACCTCGTCTATCCCTTTCCGTAAAATACCCAACTCAAAAGCCTCAAATGCAGAAGTGGAAACTTTTGCTGTTCCTATTGTAATAAACCGGTTTTGTAAGGGAATAGTTTCGGGTTCATTATGTTGCATTTCATCAGAAGCGCGTAGGGCAAATTCTTTGGTACCGCCCCCTCCCGGAATAAGTCCGACCCCCAGCTCTACAAGACCAATATAGGTTTCAGCAGCAGCCTGTACTTTATCACTATGGAGAGACATTTCGCAGGCGCCTCCTAATGTCAAACTATGTGGAGCCACTACTACAGGAATCGAAGAATAGCGAACTCTCATCATGGTATTTTGAAATAACCGGATCGCCATATCCAGTTCTTCATATTCCTGTTCGGCGGCCAGCATAAATATCATTCCTACATTAGCGCCGGCACTAAATTGCGGCCCTTCGTTCGCTATCACCAATCCTTTATATTTTTCTTCTGCAATAGAAATTGATTGGTTCAAAGCTTCGAGAACTTCGCTCCCAATGCTTCCCATTTTAGTATTCCATTGAAGCCCCACCACATCATCACCGAGGTCATATAAATTGCAAGCAGTATTTTTCCAAACGGCTTTTTCTTTTAGATCACTCAAAATGATAAAGGAATCACCACCAGGGAGTGACAAATACTTCTTAGCACTAACGTCATAGCATAACCGCTTTCCATTTTCCACTTTATAAAAAGAAGTATTTCCCTCTTTAATAAAATCATTCACCCATGAAGCCACGGCAAAACCTGCTTCTTTCATCGCGTCAGTAGTATCCTTAACACCCAAAATATCCCATGTTTCAAAAGCCCCGATCTCCCAACCGAATCCTGCTTTCATAGCATCATCGATGCGATAAATCTCATCGCTTATTTCAGGGATACGATTTGATATATAAGAAAAAAGATTGTAATGAAATTGCCTGTAAAATTCTCCCGCTTTATCAGTCCCTTTTGATAAAATTTTTATTCGTTGTTTTATATCTTCTATCGGTTTTGCAGTTTCGATAGTTGCAAACTTTGGTTTTTGCCGCGGAGCATATTCAAATGTTTTTAAATCCAAAGTCAGAATTTCTTTTTGCCCATCTGTTGATTTTATTTTCTTAAAAAAACCCTGTCCTGTTTTATCACCAAGCCATTTGTTATCCACCATTTTCTGCAGCCATCCGGGAATTTCAAAAATTTCTTTGGCTTCGTCAGTGGGGCAATTTTCTTTAACACCCATGGCCACTTTTACCAAAGTATCAATTCCTACCACATCCGCTGTGCGAAATATAGCGGACTTGGGACGTCCAATCACAGGGCCTGTAAGCGCCTCTATTTCATCAATATCCAGGTCTAATTTATCCATTATGTGAAAAATAGACATGATGCTGAAAACCCCAATCCTATTGGCAATGAACGCAGGCGTGTCTTTGCACAAAACAGTTGTTTTACCCAAAAACAAATCTCCATAATGCATCAAAAAATCAACTACTCCAGGATCAGTAAACGAAGTAGGAATTATTTCCAATAGTCTTAAATACCGAGGCGGATTAAAAAAATGGGTACCACAAAAATGTTTTTTAAAATCATCGCTTCTACCTTCTGCCATCAGGTGAATAGGAATACCTGAAGTATTCGAAGTAATGAGGGTGCCGGGTTTTCGGAATTTTTCCACCTGGTCAAAAACCTGTTTTTTAATATCTAATCTTTCCACTACCACTTCAATAATCCAGTCGCTGGAAACAATATCTTTCATATTGTCTTCAAAATTTCCAGTCGTAATATTTTTTAAAACATCTTTGGTATATAATGGCGAAGGTGAAGATTTTACTGCCGCGGCAAGCGCTTCATTTACAATTTTGTTTCTGAAGATTTTTTCCTCTCCTTCCTTCGGAGAACCGGAGGGAACTATGTCAAGCAACAAAACCTGTACTCCTATACCCGCAAAATGACAGGCGATACGGCTTCCCATAACTCCACTACCCAAAACCGTTACTTTGTTGATATTTCTTTTGTGTAACATAAAATTTAGTTAGTTAAACAACTATTTAAAAATCTAAATTAAGCTATTTTTAGTTGCGTAAAAAAGAGGAATATATTTAATCGTGAACTTCAACCCGGTTTGAAATTAAATGGGGGCAGTTCATCAGCCCCATTCCAAAAGTTTCAATAAATTCGATAATCACTAACTAACCCCGCTCCCGTTGCCAATCACGCTTTCTGGCTGCACAAAATACAATTTTCCTTCACTATCTTCTGCCATTAAAATCATACCATTACTTTCTATACCACGCATTTTCCTGGGAGCAAGATTGGCCACCACCACCACCTGCTTTCCAATAATTTCTTCGGGAGAAAAATGTTGCGCAATGCCCGAAAGAATAATTCTTTTTTCAAAACCAAGATCAATTTCAAGCTTTAATAGTTTATCCGCTTTTTCAACTTTTTCTGCAGAAATAATAGCACCAACTTTCAAGTCAATTTTTGCAAAATCATCAAAAACGATATTTGGTTTTAAGTTCGGAACCTGGGGTTTATTTTCTTTCATTTCTTTCAAATCAGTATTTTTTGAAGCCTGGGCAATTTTTGCACTTTTCGGCTGAGCACCTGAAGCCTCTGCCAATCCTTTATTTAACTTTTCAATTTGTGCTTCCACTTCGGCGTCTTCAATTTTTCTAAACAATAATTCAGGGGGTCTCAAAGAATAACCGGTGCTTAATAACTTTAATTTTCCACCATTTTCCCAATCAAGAATTTTATCAACCACTTTCATCATATGAATCATTTTCTGCGCGGTAAAGGGTAAAAAAGGATTGACAAAAATGGCGAGATTGGCACAAAGCTGCAAACAAATATGGAGGCAATTATCTACCTGGTTTTGTGCCTCAGTTGTCAACTCTCCATCATTTCCAGTCTGCTTTGCCACGATCCATGGCTGTTTATCCTGCATGTATTTATTGCCTTTTCTTGCGAGGTCAATTACTTCATACAATGCATCACGGAATTTATATTGCTCTAATAAACTTTCAATTTTGATTTTAGTTTGGGCAAATTCTCCAACCATTTTGTTATCTGCTCCATCTAAAATATCAACATGTAAGGAAGGAACTTTTCCTTTACAAAGTTTATGCATCAAAACAAAAGTGCGGTTGACAAAATTGCCAAAAATGGATACCAGTTCACTATTATTCCTATCCTGGAAATCTTTCCAGGTAAAATCATTATCCTTTGTTTCCGGAGCATTTGCACAAAGTACATAACGAAGCACATCCTGCTGGTCGGGAAAATCTTTCAAATATTCATCTACCCAAACTGCCCAGTTGCGACTGGTAGAAACTTTCTGGCCTTCAATATTTAAAAACTCATTGGCAGGCACATTATCAGGTAGCACAAAATCGCCATGCGCTTTCAACATTGCTGGGAAAATAATACAATGAAAAACAATATTATCTTTTCCTATAAAATGCACCAGTTTTGTGTCTTCGCTGTACCAATAATCTTTCCAATTATCCATAAGTTCCTTCGTAGCAGAAATGTAACCGATAGGCGCATCGAACCAAACATACAGGACTTTTCCATCTGCATCAGGCAAAGGAACCGGAATACCCCAGTTGCTGTCTCTTGTCATTGCACGCGGCTGCAAACCTTTATCCAGCCAACTTTTACACTGGCCGTATACATTATTTTTCCATTCTTTATGATCTTCGAGTATCCATTTCCGTAAAAACTCTTCGTAATTCTGCAAAGGGAAATACCAGTGCTTCGTTTTCTTTTTTATAGGAACCGCATCGCTTAACGTGCTGTGTGGGTTAATTAATTGCTCAGGACTTAATGAGGAACCACATTTTTCGCATTGATCACCAAAAGCATTTGGATTTCCACAAACGGGGCAAGTGCCGGTAATATACCTGTCGGCTAAAAATGTTTGCTTTTCTTCATCATAATACTGTTCTGTTTCCTTTTCTTCAAACAACCCTTTTTCATAAAGATTTAAAAAAAAATCTGATGCTGTTTTATGATGAACAGGATTTGACGTACGGGAATAGATGTCAAATGAAATACCCATTTCAGCAAAACTCTCTTTGATAATAGCATGGAATTTATCAACCACCTGCTGTGGTGTAATATTTTCTTTCATAGCCCTTATAGTAATAGGTACGCCATGCTCATCACTACCGCATACAAATTTTACATCGAGTTTTTTAGCTCTTAAATATCGGGCATAAATATCTGCAGGCAGATAACAACCTGCCAGGTGGCCTATATGAACAGGTCCGTTGGCATATGGAAGGGCTGCTGTGAGTAAATATCTTGAAGGAGAAGTCATTTTTAAATCTTCGATTTTATAAGTCTGCAAAACTACTTTAATCAAAATCATCTCCCAAAAGAATGAATTTCCGGTAGTGTCTCAGTTTGAAAAAACTATTTATTCCCCCTTTGCTTTTATATAATATGCTTGAGCGAATAAGCATTTTATATTCTCATATTTATCTTTCAATTCATCTCTAATCTACTTAAAATGTCAAAATATACAGACAACATAAAATTTATTGTATTTATAATATTACTCTGCTTAATTGTAATAATTCATTATATGATGTATGGAATTATAGCCATTGTAATTTATGCGATATTCTTAATATTTTTTATTTTATTCTTTCTTTTCTTATCTTAAAAATCTAATAATTTTTTTGACCAGTTTTAGGGAAATAGTATTCTCCATCTCGATGGGTAAAAGCCCCAACATCTATGCTATATGACCTTTTTTTTAATAGTATATCCATACACTTAATTTTTAATGACTTAATCTTTGAAATATCATAATTAGTAAAATTAATTGGGAAAAAAAGTGTCCCAAAGGATGCATCCATTGAATTAACTTTAATGGTTCTTGATAGATCATTGTTATATATTTGTCTTGTATCGGTTTTGGAGCTATCAACTGGCCGAGATTGACTGTATATTACTGTATCATCGTATGTTGCTTCTATTTCAAAAAAATATGGGAAAAGGGTTCATTCCCTGAATTATATATAGCTCCTGAAATTAAATAATATTTACCTGTCATAATTTTTGAATTAGGGATACTGGAAAAATCCCCATAAGTTATAGTCTCAGTATGAAATACAAATTCAGGATTTTGATGAGTCCAATTCCAAACATTTATTAATCCAGGGACACCACCTATAAGAGATATTAATAAAGCAAATCTTATATGCTTATAAATGAATGTTTTAAATTTTTTGAAGTATATTTTTATTCTTTGGAAGGTATTTAATTTTGGCGTAGATGCTTGTTTTACTGATTTCATTTAACCATATTTACCACAATATACAGTCTATATACTCAAAATAAAATATAGCAGAATAATTGCCATTAATCCGCTAATCTAACAATATCTTCAATACTCATTAACCTTTTTATCAATCCGGCTTCCATTGCAGGTGGCACACGCAATGTTTTATGAATCTTTACGAAGTTGTAATAAACAAAATGAAGGGCAATAGCATAGCAATGGTTTTCAATTTTCTTACTGAACCCATTTGTAAGCCTTGTAAATCTTCTCATATGCATACGCATAGTTAAGTTTTGCCTTTCTACGTAAGAAGTTGAAATATGTTTAGGGTCTGGATTACCAGAAACGGCATGTTTCTTTGCGCCTGTACATTCAGCAGGACTATATTTCTTTTCATTACCTGCGCCTTCACTACCGCCATATAATTTAATCAATTGAGCAAAGTCAATTTGGCTACCAAAGTTTTCAGTAACGGCTTCTAAATAGGCTTTTAATCCATCTGTGGTTAATTGCACCCTATTCTTTAATCTTGTTGCAACATCATTCATAAAAATATTTGCTGAATCAGCATCACGATTACCAACAAACCATGAAACAACCAGTTTTGTATCTGCGTCTATGCCTACCCATGTCCATGCATCACCAGCACCACCTTCTTTTTGTTCTTGTGTTACGTTCTTATCCTTAGCATAAACAAAACTCCAAATTTCGTCACACTGAATACGTTTTGTTGAAACATTTACCACTTTCTCATTGTGAAATTTTTGACACGCTCTGCCTACGTCAACCAGTAGTTTTGTTACTGTATTGATTGATACATCAGCTATTCTTGATGCAGCACGCAAAGATGAACCTTCAACCAGAAGATTAATTATTTGCACTTTTTTAGATATAGGTAACTTATTCATAAACCAAAGATAATACTTTATGCTTGACCGAACAAGCATTTTATTCACTTTAATTTGTTAATTATTTTATAAAGACTTATTTTGTTATATTTTTTTGTGGAAAACTGCAAATTTAAGAAAAAAAACAAAAGTTTAGTTGCAAGTAAACTTTTTTATGCGTAAATTCGTTATTAAAAATATTGAGGAGGTAAACGGCAGGCAGGAATGCAAACAACTTGTCATAAATAAAGATGGCAATGAAGAAATAGGAGTGTTCGATGAGTTTGGGAATTACCTGGAAAGAAAATATTCCAATTTACTTGCAGGGATTATAGGGATAATGAACAGAGTCGCTAATTTAGAAACGGTTTCACCTGATAAATTCAAAGATATAACTCCTCGTGGAGAGTTAGTAAAAGAGTTTGAATTTAAATATAGAGACTTACGAGTATATGCAATTAAGATCTTTAATGGCAAATTGGTCGTGTTATGTGGGTATAAAAATAGCCAAAAGAAAGACATAGTAAAGTTTCGCTCTTTAAAAAAACAATATATAGAATCTATTAAACAATAAATTATGAAAAGAGATAAAGTGCTTAGAAGCCCTAACTATTGGCTTGTTCAATGGCAGAATGACTTATATGGTGTTATCAATAAATACATGAAGAATAAAAATATAAACAGAAGTCAGCTTGCAAAGGAATTACACGTAACAAAGGGATATGTAACTCAAATTTTAAATGGAGATTTTAATCATAAAATAAATAAACTAATTGAATTATCATTAGCATGTGGAAAAATTCCAATTGTAAATTACATTGACTTGGAAAATTATATTAAAGAAGATGCCATAACTACAGGGTCAATAAATGTATCAAATACAAAAACTATTGACTACCATCTTTCTATAAATAGTGCCGCCCCGTTCCATGTTAATAAAGAATCCATTAAAACATTAGAAACTCTAATTGGTAACATTAATTCTTATTCAGCATCTATAAATAGAGAAGCGGTACATGGATAAAAAAGAATTAAATATTAATATTAAATTTATTGGTATAGACATTATGTCTAAAAGCATGGTCGAAAGACCGGCTAATTTTCCTGTGGGAATAGTTGAGTATAATTTTGAAATTAAAGTTGAATCAAAAGTTATTGCTGACCAAAAAATTTTAATGCCAGTCGTAACAGTAAAGATAAACGAATTGACCACGTCCGAAAGGCTGGCAGAAATAAAAGCGGCATGTTTATTTAGTATCGAAAATTTTGATGAAATAATTGCCAAAAAAGAAGACAATGGTTTATATAATATACCAGTAGAATTAGAAAAATTGCTTAGGCCTGTTGCATTATCTACGACCAGAGGAATAATCTTTTCAGAGTTTAGAGGGACATATTTAGCAAACGCAATAATGCCTATTATTTTCATGGATACAATGAAAGAAGAAAAAAGTGAAGCCTTGAATGCCTAATCTTTCTTATTCCACCTTGCAGCAGCAGCCTTTTTAGCGATTTCCGACCTTCTTTTTGAAGATAAAGCCTTAGCCCTTGCTTTACCACCTTTTAAGCCACCTTTGCGACCTAATGCAGATGCAGCAGCTTTAATAGCATCTATTTCTTCAGGAGTTTCAGTAACTTCACCAGTAGCAATATCAACTATACTTTTTGCTCTTTGGTTTGTATCGGTGGGACGTTTTATTTTTGCCATAAGCAAATTTACAAACTATTGCTTACACGGTCAAGCATCTAAAAAATAAAATAAATTCAAACTGAGACACTACCGAATTTCCCTAATTTTAATTCATGAACCGAAAAGATTTCCTGTCATCGGTAGTTCCTTTAGCTGCTGTAGCCTCTGCTTTCACCAATGACAAAAAAATTGATAACCATCCAGCCCTGCGAAAAATTCCCCGCTATTTAAAACCCGGTGATACAATAGGAATCGCATGCCCGTCCGGATATATCAGCCTTGAAGAATGTCAGTCCGCAATCAACAAAATGAAAGAATGGGGCTTTAATATCCAAATTGGGAATACGGTTGGCGCCAAAGATTTTACTTTTGCCGGAACGGATGAGGAAAGAACAAAAGATTTGCAACAAATGCTTGACAACTCTTCCATCAAAGCAATCATGCTGGGCCGCGGCGGATATGGCGCTGTGCGGATTATTGACAAAATAGATTTTACTCAATTTGAAAAAAAACCAAAATGGATTATCGGTTTCAGTGATGCCACAGTTTTTCATGTACATATCAATCATAATTATGGAATTGCCACCATTCATTCAAAAATGTGTAATAGCTTCCCGGATGATTTTGCAAGTGCCGAACAAACACAAATAGATTCAATTGATTCTATCAGGCAATGTCTCGTAGGAGAAAAGATGAAATATGAACGGTCGCCAAATGAGAATAACCGCTATGGGGAGGGCATCGGTGACCTGGTCGGAGGAAATTTGTCTATTATTCAAGACCTTACCGGCAGTATTTCAAATTTACATACAGAAGGAAAAATTTTATTTATTGAAGATGTGGGAGAATATCTTTACAAGATTGACAGCATGCTGTGGAATTTAAAGCGAAGCAGAAAATTAGACAGGCTTAAAGGATTGGTCATCGGAAGATTCAGAATAAAACCTGATGATCCAGGTGAAGAGTTTGGAAAAACCATTTATGATATGGTAATGGAAAAAGTAAATAAATACCATTATCCAGTTTGTTTTGATTTCCCGGTAGGACACGTAAAAGAAAACTACGCCCTGAAATGTGGAATGAAATACAGACTGCATGTTTCAGAAGAGGGAACGGTGCTAAAATGTATTGAATAAAGCCTCACCCAAAAGAAGATAATTGCACTCTGGAAAAAATATTATATGACTATTATACCACCTTATTTAAAACCCGGCGATACCATTGGAATAGTTTGTCCTTCGGGATATATGCCTGCCGAAAAATATCAAACTTGCATTAAAACACTTACCGGATGGGGGTTTAAAGTTATTATAGGGAATACGCCGGGACACCAGTTTCATTATTTTTCAGGAACGGATGATGAACGATTGGCTGATCTGCAACACATGATGGACGATAAAAATATAAATGCCATATTCTGTGCCAGAGGAGGCTATGGAATGGGAAGAATAATTGACAGGCTGAATTTCAAAAAATTCAAACAGCACCCCAAATGGATCATCGGTTTTAGTGATATTACTGTCTTGCATAGCCACTTATATACCAATTATAAAATCGCTGCTTTACATGCACCAATGGCTGCAGCTTTTAACGACGGAGAATTTACAAACCCATATATACTAAGCCTTCATGATGTTTTGCTGGGCAGAAATGCTCATTATAATACGGAGGGAAATATTCTGAATCAACCAGGAAAAACATCAGGTATTTTAGTAGGAGGCAATTTATCTCTTCTTACGCATTTAATCGGCACCACTTCTGATTTAAATACAAAAAATAAAATTCTGTTTATAGAAGATGTAGGTGAATATATTTATAATGTGGACAGAATGATGTATCAATTAAAACGTAATGGGAAACTGGATAATCTTAAAGGATTAATTGTCGGAAAATTCACAGAAATGAAAGATACCAATATTCCATTTGGACAAACTACTGAAGAAGTGATCAAAGATTTAGTGAAAGAATACGATTATCCTGTATGCTTTGATTTCCCGGTAAGCCATGAAAAAGAAAATTTTCCCTTAAAAACGGGTGTAAAATATAAACTAAATGTATCTGCAACTTCTGTAGAATTAAAAGAATCATAGTACGATATTTGCGCCATGAAATTAAAAACATTCCGTTTTTTAAAAACGACATTTATCCGCCTGAAGCTTCATATTTTTTTTTCGTGGCTCAATGGTTTTTTGATACAGTTGTTGTGGATGAATAAAATTTCCAAATGGGCCAATACTCATCAAAAAATCAGTTTTAATGATTTTCCTTCCAAATGGGATTATAACAAACGATACGATCTTTATAATTATATAATTGAAAAAGAAGGCCTGGATACAGAAATCAATTATCTTGAATTCGGCGTGGCCAATGGTGAATCATTTACCTGGTGGATGACAAAAAACACCAATGCTGCATCACGTTTTTATGGTTTTGATACTTTTACCGGCTTACCTGAAGATTTTGGGCCATTTAAAAAAGGAACTTTCAACACCAACAACGATATTCCTAAAATAAAAGATGACAGGGGGAAATTTTTACAGGGATTATTCCAGCAAACACTCCCGGGATTTTTAAAGAATTTTAATAATGCAAAGAAGACCGTAATAATGATGGATGCCGACTTATACACGGCAACTTTATTTACTTTAACAAGCCTTGCTCCTTTTTTAAAAGAAGGCGATATTATTCTCTTCGATGAATTTGTAGTACCTACCCATGAGTTTATGGCGTATCAAAATTTTATTGATTCCTCCTATTTTAACCTCGAATTAATAGGAGCTGCCAACAATTATTATTTTGCAGCATTTAAAGTAAAATGAGATTTCGCCTTCACTATCTCATAAACTACTTGAACTATAAATCAAATTTCATCAATTGATATCGAAGCATTTTTAGGAGAGAAAAGACATATGCCTAGCATTACCAACCACCACTGGCACCTCCACCACCTCCTCCTCCGCCACCGAATCCGCCAAATCCTCCTCCGCCAAAACCACCGCCGCCACCATCTCTTCCGCCGCCACCGCCCATCATTGAGCCTAATAAAAACCACGGCAATGCGCCCATAAAATTTTTGGAACCTTTCCTGCTCATATAGGAGCCTCCACCGCCTCCACCACCGCCTGAAAAAAGGCCGATAATAATGAAGAAAATTACAGCAAGAATAATGATGGTACCTACAGAAGGTCGCCCGGTTTTTTGGGCATTAGGATCTGCTTTATACTCTCCTGCCGCAGCCTGGATAATTGCATCTACTGCATTATTAAAGCCCGCATAATAATCGTCCTGTTTAAAATACGGAATCATTCTTTCATCAATGATCTGTTTGCAAAGTATATCAGGAAGAACACCTTCCATACCAAAGCCCGTTTCTATCCGGGCCTTCTTTTCTGCTTTTGACACTAATATTAAGACACCATTATTCTTATCTTTAGCGCCTATACCCCATTCCCGTAAATATTTTAAAGAAATTTGGGGAATATCATACCCCTGCAAATCAGGTACAGTTATGATTACAATAGCAGAAGAGGTGGAATCGTTATAAGCATCCAGTTTTTGCTCTAATGCCTCCCTCTGAAATGGCTCCAAAAAATTTCCAAAGTCATTTACTGCCTTCGGAGGTTCGGGCCTGTTCTCAATTTTTTGTGCTAAAAGCGATTGAAAACTAAAAAGGAAAAGCAGTAAAAAAATATTTTTCATGGAAGGATTATTACACGATGCTATTTGCCAAAAATAATTTCATCGGGAAGTTCATTTTTATCAGTTTCACTATCATATGGAAAATGACTTTTAAGCGCCTCGCCAATTTTAGTGATGCAGGAAGTAATGCCCGCCACTACACTTTCTTTACTAAAAACCGAAAGTATCTGCTGCACCACTTCTTTCCAATGTTTATCGCCGGTAGCTTCATGGATCCCTTTATCGGCAAAAATGGCTAATTGTTTGTCTTTTATAGCAATGTAAAAAAGAACGCCATTTCGCAATTCTGTTTTTTCCATTTGCAAATTGTTAAAAATTTCTACCGCCCTGTCTAATGGATCCACATATTTGCAGCGGCTTTCTACAAATATTCGTATCTCTCCGCTGGTTTGCCTTTCAGCATCCTGGATTGATTGAACAATTTTGTCATTTTCTTCCTGGGAAAAAAAACTTTTATTTCTGGAAAAAAGCCGCATGTTACTTAGCATTTTATTTAATATCAAACTTCACATCAGGGGCTTTCTCGCTACCAGGATCCGCTTTATAAAAAGGTTTTTCATGGTATCCGAAGATGCCGGAAAAAATATTATTAGGGAATGTTTTTACCTTTAGATTATAGGTTTGAACAGCAGCGTTATAATCCTGCCGGGCAACATTAATCCGGTTCTCAGTTCCTTCAATTTGCGTTTGAAAACCCTGGAAAGCTGCAGTTGTTTTGAGATCAGGATAGTTTTCAACTACTGCTAACAATTTGCTAAAAGAACTTTGCAAACCTGCCTGTGCATTTTGATACGCCTCTAATGATTTTGGATCATTGGCATCAACAGTTATGGAAGTAGCTTTTGCACGTGCCTGCACGACTTCTGTCAGAGTCCCTTTTTCAAAATTGGCAGATCCTTCAATAGTTTTTATTACGCTATTATACAGATCAGTTCTCCTTTGATAATTAGTTTCCACATTACTCCATTTGGTTTTTACTTCCTGATCCACACCGATCAAACCATTATAAGCGCCACATCCCCAAAAGAATATAAGTACTACAATTCCAAGAATTACATATAAGGCTGTTCTTGATTTCATGTTGATTATTTTTAATAAGAAATTAAAATGAATTAATTGATAATATATAAAAAGTCGGTCAAATATCAATGATTTTTTTTAAACGATCACAAGAGATGTCATTATGATTCCCTGATCGCTTTTATGCCCGGCAATTCTTTTCCTTCAAAATATTCTAATAAAGCGCCGCCGCCGGTAGAAACATAACTTACTTTATCTGCCAGGTCAAATTCATTTACGGCGGCTACACTATCACCACCGCCTACGAGGCTGAACGCACCATTAGCTGTAGCCTCAGCAACCGCTAAAGCAATCGTCTTTGTTCCATGTTGAAAATTTTTCATTTCAAAAACTCCCATCGGACCATTCCATAAAATGGTTTTGGAATGATGAATAACTCCTTTAAATGTTTCACAAGCCATCTCACCTATATCCAGTCCCATCCATCCGTCGGGGATATCATTACTTAAAGCACCTGATATGTTTGCTGCCGCGTCGAACTTATCAGCGATAATCGAATCGGCCGGCAGGTGTATACAAACACCTTTTTCTTCTGCCTTCTTTAGTAACTCACTTGCTTTATCAAGCCTGTCATCCTCACAAAGAGAATTACCTATTTTGCCACCCATGGCTTTCATAAAAGTGTAAGCCATTCCACCACCAATTATAATATCTGTTGCTCTTTCCAATAAATTTTCAATAATCAGGATTTTATCGGAAACCTTTGCACCACCAATTATTGCCAGAAATGGCTTCTCAGATTTGTGCATTACCTTTTCTGCATTTGCCACCTCTGCTTCCATCAACAAGCCAAACATTTTCTTGTCGGCAGAAAAATATTTTGCAATCACTGCAGTGGAAGCATGTGCCCGGTGTGCAGTACCAAATGCATCATTTACATAGATATCTCCAAGTTCACTTAATTTTTTTGCAAAAGCCTCATCACCTTTTTCTTCTTCTTTATAAAAACGTAAATTCTCCAGTAACAATACTTCGCCAGGTTTTAGATCATGAGCTTTTTGTTGAGCATCATTTCCTATACAATCATCAGCAAATGCAATCTTTACGTCGCCTAGTAATTCCTGCAAATGAGGTAACAAATGCTTTAATGAAAATTTGCCTTCTGGTCCATTTTTTGGCCGGCCAAAATGGGACATTAGGATAACACTGCCTCCATCGCTGAGCACTTTTTTAATGGTAAGAATAGCAGACTTCATTCTTGTATCGTCTGTAATATTGAAATGTTCATCAAGAGGCACATTGAAATCAACCCTTATAAGAGCTTTTTGATTCTTAAAATTGTGTTGGGAAAATTGAGACATGAATTAATTTTAATTACTTAATAAATTGGAAATTCTTTGTGTCAAAATAGATGGAGTATCGGGTCCTTTTTTCAGATGATTTTTATAAAAAGTGAAAATAGTTTACCTATCCATACATAAAAACGAAGCAAAATTAAGATAATTAAACCTTTTCCAAAATGTACTTCAATCCCTAAGCTATTTAGCACAAGTTTTCATTTTTTTTTAATTAGTTCGTTTTCCTTCCTTTGTTGGAGTCAATATTTATGTATGGGCAAATGAATGCAATCAAGAATAGTGATTGCATCACTCAGCAAAAAAGTGAGAACTCAGTAGAATAATTTTATATAAAAGCTTATTTTCCTTCCCTACACTCCATTTTTGAATCTTTGGCTATTGCATTTTGATCATTAGGAAAAAAGAATGAGAAAAAAATTTGTTGATATAACCTTTTCCCTACTATATTTGTAGGATAATAACAAATGGACAATTCTACTAGGATATTTCAAGATTGCTTTATTTTCAAAAATAATGGTATGGCTAGTTGTATGCCGTAAGGTATTATACACTTTCATACCATCCATTCAGGCATTTCCTTTTTTACTTAGAAAAAATATCAATAATTTTAACCTTCATCTTCAAAAAAAAATGATTTATGAGCAACCAACATTTTGAAACATTACAGCTTCATGCAGGACAGGAACCTGACCCAACTACCGGATCCCGGGCGGTTCCCATTTATCAAACCACTTCCTTTGTATTTAATAATTCAGAACATGGCGCCAATCTTTTCGCCCTGAAAGAATTCGGGAATATATATACCCGTATCATGAACCCTACTACGGATGTTTTTGAAAAAAGAATGGCAGCATTAGAAGGTGGTGTCGCAGCCCTTGCAACAGCTTCAGGCCAGGCAGCACAATTTCTTGCGCTGAATAATATTTTAGAGGCAGGAGATAATTTTGTGAGCAGCCCCCTTCTTTATGGAGGCACCTACAATCAATTTAAAGTATCATTCAAACGATTAAATATTGAAGCAAGATTTGCAAAAGATGATCATGCAGATAGTATTGAAAGCCTGATTGATAAAAAAACAAAAGCCATTTATACAGAAACCATCGGCAACCCCGATTTTAGTATTCCCGATTTTGATAAACTTGCCGAAGTAGCTAAAAAATATGACTTACCACTAATTGTAGATAATACTTTCGGGGCCGCAGGATACCTTTTTCGGCCACTTGAACATGGAGCCAATGTCGTGGTTCAATCTGCCACAAAATGGATTGGAGGACACGGTACCAGCATTGGAGGTGTAATTATTGATGGAGGAAATTACAATTGGGGTAATGGCAAATTTCCTGTATTTACTAAGCCATCAGAAGGATATCATGGCTTGGTTTTCAATGATGTTTTTGGAAGCGCTGGACCTTTTGGAAATATTCAATTTATCATCAGGGCAAGAGTGGAAGGATTGAGAGATTTTGGTCCTGCCATTTCACCATTCAATTCATTTTTATTACTTCAAGGCCTGGAAACTTTATCACTGCGCATGCAACGCCATGTAGAAAATTCTTTGGCGCTGGCGCAATGGCTTGAAAAAAGCCCCAATGTTGAAAAAGTAAATTATCCCGGGCTGAAAAGCAGTCCTCACCATGCCAATGCAGTAAAATACCTGAAACATGGATTCGGCGCAGTACTTTCTTTTGAAATAAAAGGAGGAAAAGATAATGCCACTCAATTTGTAGATAATTTAAAACTCATTAGCCATCTTGCCAATGTAGGCGATACCAAATCGCTCATCATACAACCTTCTGCCACTACCCATCAACAGCTCTCTGATGAAGCTCAATTAGCAGCTGGAGTAACTCCGGGGCTTCTAAGAATATCTGTAGGGATTGAACATATTGATGATATTAAAGCAGATATAGAACAAGCCTTTGAAAAGGTTTTTTCAAAGTAATTGAAAAGAAAAATTTAATTTTCCACCCTGAATTATAATCTCATCACCTGCAATACAATTTACTGCAGGTGATAGGGCTATAATTCCTTTTATCTTAAACATAATTCAACAAAAAGAATTTGACGCATCGTATTTTCAAATCCGAGAAACCCTTCACTCTTGAATCCGGATACATATTACCCGAATACCATTTGGCCTATACTACCTACGGAAAATTGAATAGCACAAAAGATAATACGGTTTGGATTTTTCATGCACTTACTGCCAATAGCAATGCCTCCGAATGGTGGGCTGGGTTAGTTGGGAACGGAAAAGTATTTGATCCCGAAAAATATTTTATTGTTTGTGTAAATATTCCCGGGAGCTGCTATGGAAGCTTAGGGCCACTGGATAAAAATCCGGAAACGGGTGAGCCATATTTTCATGATTTCCCATTATTTACTACACGGGATATGATACGGACTTATCAGCCGCTGACAAAATATTTAGGAATAGAAAAAATACAAATTGGAATAGGCGGTTCCATGGGAGGGCAGCAATTATTGGAATGGGCCATTGAAGAACCTGGTTTATTCGAATATATTTTTCCTATTGCCACCAATGCACGACATTCTGCCTGGGGCATCGCATTTAACGCTTCACAAAGAATGTGCATAGAAGCAGACAGCACCTGGAAAGAAAAAAAGGCCGATGCAGGAATAGAAGGAATGAAAGCCGCAAGGAGCATTGCATTAATTTCTTACAGGCATTACGATACTTACCATGCAAGTCAAAGTGAACATCATATTGACAAACTTGAAAATTACAAAAGCGAATCGTATCAAAAATACCAGGGCGAAAAATTAGGAAAAAGATTCAATGCTTTCAGTTACTATTATTTGAGCAAAGGAATGGATGCACACAATGTAGGTCGCGGCAGAGGAAGCATTGAAAATGCTCTACAGCAAATAAAAGCGAAAACAACAGTAATCGGTGTAAATACCGACATCCTTTTTCCATTGAGTGAACAACAATTTATTGCTGACAATGTGCCCGGCGGAAAATTGGACGCTATTAATTCTCTATATGGACATGATGGTTTTTTATTGGAATTTGAACAGATACAGGCAATTATTACTGATACTATTTAATAAGAGAATCATTACTTTTTCATTCAACACTATTGGCATTCTATTCTAATTGCCCTTTACAATTTCAACATTCCTTTACCTAATAAAATATTATGCATCAAAGCGCCTGCTGCATAAGGAGAAGGAGGCATTGGAGGGCTTTGGATCGTTTCATCAGTGGAGATTTCTACATCTTTCCCCTTTTGCTTTTGCTGAGAAGAAATCCATACAGTAGCTTCGCCTTGCCAGTTTTTTACATTATCAGTACTATTTAGTTTCAATTCAAAATTATGATTTCCTGCGCCTGCAACCTGGAAAGAGTAAGTTGCCCAGTTTCCCTTTTGCTGTTGAACAGTCGGTTTAACTTTTTTTCCATCAACACTCAATACAAATGAAGGAAAATCTTTTCCGTTAAATGAACTATCTGGCTTCAAAAAAACAATGTACCTGGCAGAAACAATGCCCTCGTTTAAATTGATTTTAGTTTTGATCTCATTATTATCAAAAGTATTTTGAACTTTTTTCAATCCTTCTTCAGGTTTATTAGAATCGATATTTAAATGATCAACATTCAGTTCGTGATTATTAATTTTTACATCGCGTATCATTGAAGGATTTAAGAATTTCACTTCGTTATTATTGTCTAGCAAATGCAATGAATAGTGATGTTCATCGCTTTTAGTCACTTCAAATTCTGCACCTGCAAGCAAAGGCCTTTTTGCATTTTTCAAAGGATATACTTCGTAGATAGCTGCTTCATAACCCTGCAAAGGAAGTGTGATGGTAGCGCCTGCAGCATACAAATTAGGTGAAATCCAATGCGTAGGATAAGTTCTTTCCAACACAAGTGAACAAGCAGAATCTGCCATACCTTTTGCCGGATCAAGCTTTATGGTGATTGATTGTGGTTGCATTATAGGATTTCGGGCTGCAATAATTCCGCTGTCGTCTTTAAAATGAACATAAGCATACGTTTTACCTTTGGTAGGATCGCCGCCTTCCATATAAGTTTTGTTCAAAACCGGGAACCGTTCTTTTGCCCAGGCCAGAGATTTACTGAGCACTTTCCATTCCTGCGGATTTAGCAGGTCAGGAGAAATATACATTTCATACATGCTAACGCCTCTGCCAAAATAAAAAACCGCATCGTTGGCAAATTTTTCCAGGGGATCATCTTCTCCTCCCAATCTTTCGAGATTGCCTTTTATTACTCCATGAGTCATCATGTTACTTAATGGAAACCAAACATCCTGGTTATGAAAATCATCATACAAAACAAAATCCTTGTAAGTAATAGCGGCATCTCTTTCATTAACGGAAGGCACATCTGCATAACCATAATCCTGACCCTGCATCCATATCTGGTTGGCATATTGTAACCACCAAGGACTGAGCCATGTGCCGGAAGTGATATTTAGATATTCATTGGGATTAACAGCTCTTACGGCTTTGCATTTTTCAATCATACTTTCCATTGCTGCACGGCGGGAAAGGTAACCAACTGCATGGCCGCTTCCGGGTTCGCTGGAAGAAAATTGTATTCCATCCCACTTAAAATAACCAACTCCTTCTTTGGTAAGATCAGTTGTTCTTTTTTCAAATAAGTTGCTATATTTCGGTCCGGCAATATCCATCATTTCGTCATTAGGGGTACTTCCAACCGTTTCGTAACCATGCTCTTTCATCCAGTTAATTCTTTTCATCCTGTAGGAATAACCACCAGTTGGCCCAAACCAAATTCCCAAAGTAGTACCCAAAGGCTTCAACGCATCTACAATCGGTCTTACACCGTGCGGAAAGGTTTCCGGACGCATTTTCCAATCGCTTTCGTAAGTATCCCAGCCATCGTCTAAAACAAACGCATCGAGGTTAATGCCATATTTATCAATCATATTTTTTTTGAAGAGATCGATGATATTCAGGATATTTTTTTCGTTCATCACATGACTTGCTTCCACATTGGGGAAGGCGGGAGAACGTAAATCATACCAGCTGTTATAAAGTGTGTAAGGGCGGTTAGCGGCAACACGCACATCCGGCAAATAATTAAAGAACCAGTCTTTTACAAAATGATCCGGTGCCAAACCTTCAACCACCCAATCACTTTCCACCCAATCTTTACGAACTACTTTTCCAATAAGTTCGCGGCAAGAAATTTTTATTTCATTTTCATCCTTTTTTACAAGATTAGTTGCAGTTGGATACTCAATACCAAAAAAGACGCCGCCGTTTTTAAAATCAATGGCGCATGGCTGTCCGAATTCTCCCTTCTTAATAATTTCCGTTGTCTGTCTCTGCGAATTTTCAGCACTTCCAACCTGCTCGTAATTATTGCTGCTTTCCTGGCGAATCATCGTATTACTTAAAGCAGAGGAAGCAATATCTCCAATCTTACCTTTTCTCGAAACAAATGCTTCGAGCCAGTTTTTATGGAAAAGTGTGTCTTCTATAGCGATCTTTCTTTTACTGTAAAATTTTCCCGGCTGCAACTGGTAAGTTATTTTCAATTGCACCGTATTACTTTTATCAAAAGGTGTAAAATATAAATTAAGTTCCTCACCGGCATCATTCATATTTTGGAAATCATAACGAACATATTTATAATCTTTCTTGGTAAAGTTTACCTGCAAGTCAGCATTGAAGTTTTTTCCTGGAGCGCTCCAGCCTGCCCACATCATTTGTAACGAATAATTGCCGCCTGTATAAACACCGTGATCACTGTTATGATATTCTGCAAGCCACTTTTTATTACCGATTAATTCATCGCCTTGCAGAATATCATTATCAACAATCACTTTCTGTGAAACCATATTGTTGGAAAGTGTAAAAACCTGGCGGCTGCCTTCAGAAGAATAACCAGTTTGAACCGGCTGGGAAAATAATAAAACCGGGAAAAGCAATGATAGCAGGCCAATAAGGAACAATCGTCTCAACTTTTTCATTTTTTATACTATTAAATTAAACTACAGAAAAATTTCTGAAATGAGGAAATTCGATTTACTGATAACAATAGAATCCATGATAAAAGTATTGAAAGCATCCCATTCAAAAAACAGATATCGCAATTGAGAATGTACTAATGAATAAATCAAACGGTTGTATTGATTAGTCAAACGATTGCGTAAATTTTTCAGCGCCAACTGAAATTGAGCTATTGGATGAAAGCATGACGCTCATGAAACATGAAGAGGAACGATGCAAGGTAGCAGGGAGTAAAATTTTAATGCTCATTTTTTCAATTCATCTAAAATTGGCATTTTAATTCCACTTATTTCTTTTTGCTTTTGATCATTTATTTCTTCAAAAACCGTTATCCTGTTTACTCCTTTTTTCAACCAGCACCCAGGTAGGTATAAAGTTTGTTGCGGACCTACATTCCAGTACCGACCAAGGTTATGGCCGTTCACAAAAACAATCCCCTTGCCCCATTTACTCATATCCAAAAACGTATCTCCGGTTTTTGAAAGACTAAAAGAACCATTATAAATCACCGGATGATTTTTCACATATTTAGTGGAATGCCTTTTTAAATCCGGTTCCTTATCCATTGGGAATTGATACATTTTCCAGTTACCGGTAATCTCATTTCCTGCAATAGTAACCGGGCTAATGATCCCTTTCAGATTATGAATAATTTCCGCACCATAATTTATCCTTCCCATATTTTCTACCAATATGTCAAGTGTCCCATTAGCAGGAATATCAATATCGCAGGAATAATTATTGTAATAACGATTCAGTTCTCCCGCTTTTTCTCCATTTACATAAACAAGCGCATAATCTCTCAGTCCTTTTATTTCTAATTTGCCTTTCAGCGGCTGGGCAAAATGTTTGCTGTACAATACATATCCATTTCCCTGGTTTAAGTCTTCAAATGTTTCAGGAGTATCACTTACTCTACCGGCTTCATTTTTGCTTTTATTGCAAAAAGGTCAACTACTTTATTTAATTTAATGGAAGGAATTTTAATCACGGGAATGGGCGCGGGTATCGGTGGAATAGAATACAAAACATTTTGTTGAAATAACTCGCGAAGTGCCAGGTATTTTGGCGTGACCCAGCCTGCTTCACTTATCGGCGCATCATAATCGTAACTGGTTATATCGGGCTGTATGTCATGATTTTTATCATAGTTAGCACCGCTCGTAAAAGCAAAATTGGTTCCACCATGCACCATGTAATAATTAAAAGACACTCCAGCTTTTAAATATTTTTCTGTTTGCGTTACTATACTTTCTTTAGAAACTTTTTGGAAAGGTTCGGCCCAATGATCCAGCCAGCCAGGATAAAATTCCGCAACCATATAAGGCCCTTCACCATGATGATATTCATTGACTACCTTTTTTAGATTATCAATATCATTTTCACCATTTGCAGCGGGCAAAGCGCCGGCAATAGTACCGCCATTAAATAGCCAGCTTCCATCCGATGTGAATAAAGGAACATCAAAGCCCGCATCAATTAATTCTTGTTTAATAGCAGCGCTATACTTTTTATGATCTTCCAAAGGAATATCTTTTCGTTGTGCAACATAGGAACCAAATTCATTTTCTGCCTGAACCATTATGATAGGACCTCCATGGGTAATCTGTAAATTTTTTACCTGCGCGGCAAGATGCTTAATATAAATTTTGCAGGAGTCTAAAAAAGGTTGATTGTAGGAGCGAATTACCAGGGATTTTTCTTTTTGTAACCACCATGGATATCCTCCAAATTCCCACTCAGCACAGGCATAAGGCCCCGGCCTTAGAATTACAAATAAACCAACTTGTTGGGCCGTCTTTATAAATTCCGCAATGTTTTTGTTGCCAGTTTTAAAATCCCAAACTCCCGGTGCGGTTTCATGGTAATTCCAGAATACATAAGTAGCCACAGTATTTAAGCCCATCGCTTTCATCATCTCCAACTGTTGCTTCCAATAAGCCCTCGGAACTCTTGCAAAATGCATTTCCCCTGAGTGTATTTGAATAGGTTTCCCATCATAAAGGAAATTCCCGTCTTTAATTTTGAAAGTATGGTTTTGTTGTGCATGAGAGATCACACTAAATACCAATAGAAGAAAAAGCAATAGAAAAGATTTCTTCATATAATTTTCATTACGATTTTTAAAATAAATATCCAGGGAGGAATCTTTGAAGAGTATTTAAAAAGATTTGCTCATCCTGAATAGTATTAAAAAACTCTATTCATTATTTATTTTTCTTTAAACCTTCCGGTTGTTGTGATATTTTGCCCCCCCAACTTGTAGGTGCTTTTTGTAACCAAATCTCCAACTTGCCTCCTTTAGTTATTGAGGAATGCTGCAAATAATTTTTATCATAAATTTTCCCGTTCCATTTTACTTCCTTTATATATTGATCTCCCTGATTAGTTTTGTGTGTAATGATTTCAAACGATTTTTCACGCGGCAATTTAATTTTTATAGAATCAAACAATGGTGATACCATCATGTAATTTCCCGAAACAGGATCAAGCGGATAAAAACCCATAGCTGCAAACACATACCAGGCACTCATTTGGCCGGCATCATCATTACCGCTTAAGCCACCGGGACCGTCACTATATTCTTCATTTAAGATTTTACGAACAATCCTTTGCGACTTCCAGGGAGCGTTGGTATAATTATACATAAATGGAATCTGGTGCCCCGGTTCATTGCCATGCCAGTATTCATCTTTGTCAAATAAACTATCCAATTCCTTTTCCAGATGATCCCTTCCTCCCATTAGTTTGGCTAAACCAGGCACATCCTGAGGAACATAAAAAGTATATTGCCTTGGTGTTCCCTCTGTAATATAAGATTGCCTTGTATCCGGATCAAAAGGAGAATACCATGTACCATCTTCATAGTGTCCACGCACCATACCGACTGATTTATCAAAAACATTTTTATAATTGAATGCTCTTTGAAATAATTTTTCCTCATCCTCTTTTTTATTCAAATCCTTTGCAATAGTATACAATGCATAGTCATCATAGGCATACTCTAATGTACGGCTCACCTGTTCCTTTTTATGAAAGGCAATAGGAACAGCGTCTTCCAGCGGAATAAAATTATATTTCATATAAGAAGATAAAGCTCTTCGTCCCTTGCCATCTGCATAATCTTTTTCACCTGCTACCGTAAACGCATTCTTACGCATAAGAATGTAAGCCTCTTCTACATCATAATTACGAATCCCTTTGGCAAAAGCAGATGCGATAAAAGCAGTTACATGATCTCCGATCATTTCAGAAGTATAACTGTTCCAGCATGGGAAAATAGGTAACCACTCTCCCTGCTTTCCTTTATTGATCATTGACTGAACAATATCATCGATTCTGGCAGGTTTCAATAATTCCTGTAAAGGCAATTGAGCCCTGTATATGTCCCACATCGAAAAATCATCATAATAATTTCTTTTGCCACTATTCATCAATTCGTAATTCCCTGAAAACTTAGGATAAGTTCCATCTACATCATTGTACAACCGAGGAAGTTCCATTGCATGGTACATCGCAGTATAAAATATTCTTTTATACTTTACATTAGTTGTATACACCTTTATTTGCGACAAATCATCTTGCCATGTTTTTTTTGCAGATGTTTCAATTTCATCAAAATTCCGGCTCCCTATTTCACTATACAAATTCTTCTTTGCTCCCTCAAGACTGCTGAATGAAGTGCCTATTTTTAGCACGATTTTTTCTCCCTTTCTTAAATTAAATCCAATAAAAGCCCCCAGATCTTTTTTATTCTTTATACTATCTAAATTAAAGATTTCATCTGCACTAAAAGTCCCGCCGGATCCGATTTTCTTTTCAACCTTAATATAAAACCAACCATTAAAACCGGCAGGCTGTCCCCATCCCTGGTATATGCGATGCACAGGATTATATCCCCATATTTCACCTTTTTCTGCATTTATTTTTACAAACCCTTCAGACCGGTTACGGTTTGGCATTACTAACAAATACAAACTATCATCTTTCAACAGGGTAAATTTCATAATACCACATCTAAGAGTAGACGTAATTTCTGTAATAATATCTTGCGTCGTTAACTGATAATAAGCAGGTGTGGCTATTTCATTATTATGTGAAAAAGGAATTTCATACTCTTTTGCAGTAGTTCTTAAATTACCGGTGACAGGCATGATGGTGACACTTCCATAATCCTGCGTACAGGAACCACTCAGCCAATGCGTACCCCTGAAACCGGAAAGCAATGAGTCTTTATAAAAATAAGGCGGAACACATTTATTTTCACCAGTCCTAGTCTGTGGAGTCCATTGCGTCATAGCAAAAGGCAAGCCTACCGAAGGAATAGTATTAGCATTTCCTTCGCTGCCTGCTTCGCTATGTTTTAGTGCCGAAGCAGTGGTTGACGAAGCAGTGCCGGATAAGGGCTGAACATATTGAATCAAATTCTGCGAAGTTCCCGCCTTTAAAATAAACAGATAGAAAAAAAAATATAGAATAATTTGTTTTTTATTACCTGAAAAAATAGATCTTAATTTGCAGTAACTCATGTAAATTTTCATTTAATATTAATTTATTCCCCCGGCCAGTTCCAGTGAATCAAATCATCGCTCCATGCAATACCAATGGATGCATTTTTATCAAAGTCGCCCTGCTCTTCTATTAAAGGCCCTGAGCCATGAAAGAACATAACATACTTACCAATATTCTTTTCATTTTTTAAATCTAATACAGCACCTGCTGTAATCCTCCCTTTTGCCCACAGCCACTCTTTTTGCCCTAACGTAATTAAGTGGCCCCAATCGTACCAGTTTTTTAAATCAGTTGATCGTTTTATTGCTATTCCGTTTTTTGGCGAATGAAATAAAACATATTCACTATCCTCAACCAGCACACAAGTATTTTCTCCTGCGTCTGTATGACCAGCATACGTCCAGTTCTTCAGGTCATAACTGTAAGATACGCTTACGCCATTTTGTTTATAAAAGCACCACCATTTGCCTTTTACATCTTTATCTTCCAGCAAATAAGGATCAATCATTCGACCCATTTTCTCAATCGGTACATCCGGGCCTTTTACTTTCAAAAGTTCAGGCGAACCCCAATGTTCAAGGTCTTTACTTCGCATAATGTAGAGCCGGGCGTCCTTTGTTCCAAACATCGGTTTTTGACTCGCTTTATAATCAGGCCTGGGATAAGTTTGGAGACAAAGTATCCATTCATTATTAAATCGAACTACATCTCCCGGACTTGAAAAATCAAGCGATTGGTCTTTGGGTGTCAGGATTTTTATGGCCGTCCAGTTTTTAAGATTTGTTGAAGTGCTCATTGCAGTGTAAGAATAAATCTTTTCATTCTCTTCTGTTTCACACAACGTGAAGAACAAATAAAATTTATTGTTTTGGTACAACACAGCCGGATCGCGATAAGCAGTCTTTCCATTTCCTTTAAAAATACTCGGTGAGGTCAAAGATGAAAGAAGATTGTCACTTTTAATCATCATTGGATTTTCTCTTACATAAGTTCCCCCGTCAAAACTAATTTTATAAGGAGACGAAAAATATTTTGAAGGAAGATAATAATCTGTAGTAATGACTTGTGCCCCGCTTTTTTTTGCTGCTTCAAACGTGCTGTAGTCATTGTTCCTGGCTTCTTTTGTGTCGGCATCAGCTCTCGTTCTTATCATATACCCCTTCTTCACCAATCGCTGTATTTTATCAAAATCTTTTATTGGATCATTGATGATCATAAACGTCGCTTCAGGATGACCCTCTGTTTCGTTCACAAACATCACTCTTCCCTTAAGGGAGGGATGATCTTGTTTATAGAGTTTTAATTTCTCTCCTGTTTCATCTAATACAAAAAGAAACCTTCCTTCAACTTTTTGTACTAATGGCCATCCTTTTTTTAAGATGGCGCTTTCAAGATCGGGATAATTTGCTCTTACAAAATCGGGAGTTATTAAATCATTTGGCTTAAAAACAGATCGTATTTCCAGGTCAATACTGTCTAAAGCTTTCTTTGTGAAAGGTAACAATTCGTGCAACCCTTTTACATTTCCATCTTTGGCATTCATGGTAATAACAACAGGAACGTGACCGGGATGAGCGTCCGACCATTTCTTCAGGTCGAGCAAACAGTCTTTGAAAAGAAGATGATCACTTCTGAAATCGATATCAGGTATATGAAATACTTTGAGGCCTGGCTTTGCCAGATCATTGGCTGTATCAAACGGCTCAGGCGTTCCTCCCGCATCCTTAATGAGTTTCAGGCCCAGCGGGTTTTCATAACGTCCACCCTGCGGATCGTAGACGATATCTAGTTCAAGATTTCTCAATCCCATGTTTAGTTGATCCACCAACTTAATGTGGCCATACTGCAGCGACTTTGCGGCAGACGAGTCTCTCTTATAGATCATCTCCCAAAGAGGCTTTTCAATACCCGGCTTATAGCTGTTGTGGCTTCCTATTATTTGAAGCTGGTTAAGGTGCAAATCCGAAAATTTATTTACTTCACTTTGCGCTGATGCAATATTTATTGTACCAAAACCAATAAGTCCACAAAAAATAAAATACTTGTATAAGTTTTTAATCAACATTATTTGTTGGTTGGAGGTGTGTTAATTTTAATGGTTTTATCTCTGTCTCCCGGAATCTTTATGTTATCCAACGCTAATGGTTTTACATCATTAAAAAATAATACCGGAAGAGATGTTGCGCCGACTACGGAAAGATTTCGCAAGTCTGCTTTTTGTGTATCATCCACCAACAAAGCCGCTCTGTAATCTTTCTTTTTATTAACCAGCTTTATATTTTTTAATGCAATTCCATTTACATGCCTGACATATAAACCCCAGGCAGGCAACTCTCCGAACATTGAAAACTCCGGATAATCTGTTGCTGCCTCAGGAATCTTTTTAAATGAATCCAATGGAAAATCAGCCAACGATTTATCTCCGCCTCCATCATAAATGATAGTAATATTCTGCAGCACTACATTTTCAACAGGATGGCCCGGAATGCCTGTCACGGAAGAAGGAAAAATATTATGAGGAATTAATGCTGAACTTGTATCAACACTAAAATGATCCCAGGGCGCTGCATCATTTGGATACTGAACAGTAGTATCTTCTTTTTTTGATGGTACTCTCAGTTCAGGGCCATCCATCGGGTACCCCTTGTCCGGCTTGTTTTTCGGAACTTCAACACTTACATCATTTATAAACACATTTCGCAGTTGGCTTATCACTGAATCTTTATTACGATGTCCCAGCCGGATAAAAATGGCGTTACCGGTATTGACTGCATGAATGTGTTCAACAGCTACATCTTCCAACACACCTCCATCAACAGACTCAATTGCAATGGCAGAGCGGAAGGTATTATAAACTTCAATATTCTTTATCACAATATTCTTAAAACCCCCGCGTGAGGCGGTACCCAGTTTTACCGCACTTGCGCTCGAACGAACTTTACAATTGGCAACATAAATATTTTCGCAGCGACGATTCCTGTCTTCTGATTTTAAACAGATACCATCATCGGCGGCATTAATAATACAGTTGGTTATTTTGGCATTTTTACAGTCCACTATATCGATACCATCATTGTTTAAAAATGTATTACTGAAAACATGTACACTATCCATTATAAGGTTGGTGCAATTTCTATAATCCTGTATCCATGAAGTACCATTTTGAAGATGAATATTTCTTATGGTAACACCTTCGCAATTTCTAAAATCAATCATACGCGGCCTGTTATTTTCGCTGGGCCTTCGCTGGTGCCAGTCATTATACTGCTTCCATTCTTTATCATATAAATCACCTGCTTTTAGCTTTTTATAAATATCCTGTATGAGAAGATCACATTGCCCGTCAATAGTTCCTTTACCGGCGATAGAAATATTTTTTGCATTGTTCGCAACAATCCATGCCGATGCGTTCTGACTTGGTCCGTAGTCGGCTCTGTCCGTACTTGCCAGCAGTACGGCTTCTTCGTGTACAAACAATTCGACGTTCGATTTTAAATGAATAACACCTGTTAAAAAACGGCCTCTCGGAACAACTACTCTTCCTCCGCCATTTTTATTTGCATCATCAATAGCATGTTGGATAGCCGTTACATTATTAGTAACCCCATCGGAGATGGCGCCATAATCGGTTATTACAAAATCTTTCTTCTGGCTGAAGCACGATGCAATCGTAAAAAATGTTACAGATAATAAAATTATTTTTCTCAAAACATATATTTAAATAGTTCCTGTAATCTTAATTACCAAGGTATAGTATTCTATAAAAAAATTGTGCATAAAATGAATTAATCCCTCAACAAGATTAGAAATTTTTGCCCAAGTATTTTTTATAATGATTACTTATCTTAAATGAATTCAAATATTTTATTTTCCTGTAAGCTTAATCAGTGACACTCCATGCGGTGGAATATTAGATTCATATTTATCCTGTGATACTCCAACATTAATCTGCCTCCATAAATCTCTAATTATATACTTTCCTTTCAATCCAATATCACTAAAATTTAAACGAACCACTTTATAAGCATTACTCATATTAAAAATCCCAATTGCCTTGCTTCCGTCAGCCAGTGATTTAACCCATATTTGTACATCCTTTGTTTTTATTTTTTGCTGCGCCTGCTTCCCTAATATATCCTGGTCTATTGCCAATACTTCATCATTGGTTAAAAGATTTAGCGTAAAGTCATCCAGTTTACTTACGTCGCACCCAATCAAAAGCGGAGAAGATAGTAAACACCATAAACTGATATGGGAATATTGTTCATCAGGAGTTAACATAGTAGAATGAAGAGTTCCGGACCATCCAACTTTGCCAACTACAAGCATATCGGGATCGTTCCAGTTTCCCGGTTTTGCATAAGAGAATAATTCAGGATGGTCAAACCCATTTGAAACAACACTTTCCCATGTATCTTGTATATCGCCTGTAGTACGCCAGCTATTCCCATTTACAGAATCCCCCCATTTCCATACATCCGCCATTCCATATTGGCATAAACTATATACAATATCTCGGGACTGTGCCTTTAACGCCAACTCCATAGTCTGATAAGGCTTTTGATAGGCCTGCAATGATGTATCTTTTTCTTTAGTAAAAACATCTTCGTAACTGCACCAGTCATATTTTAAATAATCTACTCCCCATTTAGCATAAGTAGTGGCATCTTTTAATTCATGTTGATAAGACCCTGTATAACCTCCGCATGTCTTAGTACCCGGAGATGAATAGATGCCAAACTTCAATCCTTTGTTATGCAACCAACTGCCCAAAGCCTCAATATCACCAAATTTTTTATTTGGAATTATTTCTCCTGCATTTGTTCGCTCTGGGTTTTGCCAACCATCATCAATATTAATATAACTCCAACCATGATCAATTAACCCTTTATCAATAAATGCCTGCGCAGAACTTTTTACTTTTTCATCGTCTACAGTTAACCCCCAACAGTTCCAGCTATTCCAACCCATCGGCGGGGTAAGAGCAAGTTCCTCTCCAACTTTAATTTGAAAATCTTGTGTTGCATTTCCCAATTGATTTGAAACATTCAGCTTAATATTATAGTTGCCTTTTACGCTAACTTTTCCCGTAATAATCCCTGTTGCCTTTTCTAATGATAAGCCTTCCGGAAGATTTTCTGCATTATACTGCAAAGGTTTTTTACCCGTAGCCGCAATTTTGAAAATAAAAGGTGAATTAGGACGAACACCAAAAACAAGTGCGCTATTGATGCGTGGCATTGCAGACACTGGCGGGGTAAGGATATAAGGAGTAACTACAGATTTACTCTTAATGTCACCAGTATGTTTTTCTTTAAAGGAAGAAATAATTTCAATTCTTTTATTACCAGCGATACCAGCCATATTTATTTTTTCTGTAATTTTTTTTAAGCCCGAGATATTAACTGCTTTTGAAGTCGACCTGATTATTTTATCAATAGCTCCATCTTTAATTGAAATCGCCCATATACCTTCCACCATTTTAGCAGAAATATTTTCAACAGAAGTATTGTAATTTGGAGGGGGCGCAGTATTTGATGAAATACTGACTTCCAATTCATCTGACTGCGTCAGCATTTTTACAAAAGGTATGCTACCAAACATTCCTCCTCCACTCGTGTTATCATATACCCTGATGGCAATTGTATTTTCTTTATCCCAATAAATATTACTACTATTTGCTGGTATATTATAAATTCTGTAAGTATCCCATTGAGTCTCATATCCTCCTACATCTGTTGGTAAAGACCCGGTTTGGCCAATTTTTACTCCATTCAAAAATGTTTCATCCACATCATCTATTTTCCCTAACCAGAATGAAAGGCTATCTTTCCAATATGCATTTTGTTTTAGTGATGATGGAAGAATAAATTTTATCCTGTACCAGGCATAACCATCATACCTAGTATAACCCTGATCCTCCCACCTGGTACCCGTCTTAATGAATGGCCATTGGCTATCATCAAAATTGGAGGCCTTCCACTCAGACTGATCACCAGTTTTGAATTTGGCTTCAGAAAAATAAATTTCCTTTTGAGAAATGGCTTGTAACGATAACAGTAATAGTAAGGATAAAAATAGTTTATTCATTTAGTTAGAATTGACTCAAATGACAGATACAAATAAAAATAGCCCTGAATTATTATAGGCTGCTAAGAGAACACAACAGCACCCAATTTATTTAGACTTCATCTCAACCTCTGAAAGTTTTACCGGCCGCCCCGTTTCCATTGAACTTTTTGCAGCATAAGCAATTTGCGTGGCCTTTAGGGCATCTGAGCCTCCAACAGGCATTTCCTTATCATTTAACAAAGCGTCAATAAATAATTCCATTTCATTTAAATAAGACCTGGCATACCGGTCCATAAAAAAATCCATGGGTAATGCGTAATGAATTCCCTTTTCATCATAGAGAATATTTTGGCTCAAAAGATTATTTTCAACCTTAATCATTCCTCCACTCCCAAAAATTTCCAGGCGCTGATCATAGCCATAAGCCGCTTTTCTGCTGTTATCAATAACAGCATAAGATCCATCTTCAAAAATTAAAGTTGTCAACGCAGTATCAATATCGCCTGCTTGTCCAACTGCTTTATCAACAACATTCAAGCCTTTAGCAAAAACTTCTACTACTTCTTTATTCATGATATACCTGGCCATATCAAAATCATGTATCGCCATATCCATAAATAATCCGCCTGAATTTTTGATATAATCAATAGGCGGCAATCCCGGGTCGCGACTTGTAATCTTTACGATCTGGACATCGCCGATAGCGCCAGCACGAACCGATTTGTACGCTTGCATAAAATCAGGATCAAACCTCCTGTTAAAACCCAGCATCAACTTGATACCGGCATTCTCTGCCATTAAACTCAAAGCAGCAGTTCTCTCTAAAGAAAGATCCATCGGTTTTTCACAAAAAATATGTTTTCCTTTTTTAATACCTTTTTCAATCAGATCAGCATGTGAACTTGTTGGCGTGCAAATCAACAGAGCATCTACTTCCGGCAATGCAATTACTTCATCTACATTTTCAGAAAAAAAGATATTACTATACATTTCTTTCTGAGATTCATTGTAAAGAGGATCTGCAACCGCAAGAATCTTTATACCAGGGAAATTTTGTTGAATATTTTTGAAATGAATTTTACCTATGCGACCCATTCCCAGAAGTGCAATATTAACTTGCTTCATCTTATTCTATTTTATATTTGAAAGTGATTAAATTATAAATCTTTATTAAGTAAATATTTCCTGTTGTTTTCAGCGCATTGTTTAGGATTGCCCATTCCTGGTAAAACGTCCTGCTCTACTACAATCCATCCATCATAATTTTTATTTTTCAAAAACGATATCACCGCTTCGAAATCAACGTCGCCTTTGCCCAGTTCACAAAACACGCCATGCTGAACTGATTGAAAATAATCCCAATTATTTTTTGCCGACGCTGCAGCCACTTCAGATGAAAAATCTTTGAAGTGTACATGCCAGATGCGATCCCAATATTTTTCAAGAACATCAAGAGGATTTTTTCCACCACCAAACATATAATGCCCCGTATCAAAACAAAGACCTACCAGAGCCGGATCGGTAATTTGTAAGAAGGCATTGATTTCTTCGGGCGTTTCAACATACCCGGCACAATGATGATGGAATACCGTTCTCATTCCGTAAGTATCTTTTACAGCCTTTGCAACCTTCTCAGCTCCTGCTCCAAAAATTTTCATTTGAGAATCAGACAGGCTTCCCTTTCCATTTGTTCTGCCTGCATTCTTTGTTCTAAATTCAACTGTTCCATTCTCATCAGCCAACACAATAAATGCATCTTTATAACCTGCCTCATACATTAATCCCGCAACTTTTACTGCTTTTTCAACACCAGCCTCATGTGCACTTTCGTTGGATAATGCAATCGGCACAAAAGCTCCCAATAAGCTAATATTTCGTTTCGCAATTTCATCGTGCAAGGCTTTAGGTTCTGTTGGCATGAAGCCCCAATCTCCGAGTTCTGTTCCGGCATAGCCAGTCTCAACCAATTCATTCAATACCTGCTCATATCCTAAGGCTTTTCCTTCCAGTTCAAATTCCAATGCTCCCCAGGAACAAGGAGCATTCGCTACTTTAATTTTATTTTCCATAATAGTTTTAAAATTTTCTTGACCACTCTTTTGGCCAGCGTTCAATAACAACTTTTGTTTGGGTAAAAAATTCGATGGCATGTTTGCCTTGTCCATGCAGGTCGCCAAAGAAACTTTCTTTCCAGCCGCTGAAAGGGAACTGTGCCATTGGAGCAGCTACTCCAATATTGATTCCAATATTTCCAGCCATTGCCTGGCTTCTGAATTTGCGTGCGCTAGAACCGCTGCTTGTAAAAAGGCATGCCATATTTCCATACCTGCCGCTATTGATAAATGAAATGGCTTCTTCCACCGTTTTCATATGCAACAAGCTCATAACCGGTCCGAAGATTTCTGTTTTTATAAGTTCCCCATCTATTGGTATATTTTCAAGAATAGTAGGTTGAATAAAATTACCCTGCTCATAATCTTTTACAGAAGCATTTCTTCCGTCTAATAAAATAGAACCACCTTCCGCTTCGCCCTGTGCAATAAGTGTTTCAATTCTTCTTTTACTCTCTTTGCTGATAACAGGACCCATCTCAACACCTTTGTTTAATCCAAATCCAACATTTCGTGCTTTGGCAGAAGCATATAATGAATCGCGAATTTTAGAATTGTCATCAACTGTTATTACCACCGATGCTGCAAGGCAACGCTGACCAGCACAGCCATATACGCTATCTGTAATGATCTGGGATGTCATCTCAATATCCGCATCTGGCAACACAACAACGGGATTTTTTGCACCACCCTGCGCCTGCACTCTTTTGCCATTGGCTGTGCCACGCGAATAAATATATTTGGCCACTGCCGTACTTCCTACAAAACTTATGGACTTAATATCAGGATGATCGAGTATCGCATCAACAGATTGTTTTCCGCCATGTACCAGGTTGATTAACCCTTCCGGAAGATCCAACTTTTCGATTAACTCAAATATCTTCATCATCGTGAGCGGCACTTTTTCCGAAGGTTTTATAATCATGCTATTGCCGCAGGCAATGGCATAAGGAAGAAACCAAAAAGATATCATCGCAGGAAAATTGAAAGGGGCAATACACGCAGTTACACCCAACGGCTGCCTGATCATATACTCATCAATCCCTGTTGCGATGTTTTCTAAAAACTCACTTTGTAAAAGCATCGGAGCACCCGTAGCAACTTCTATATTCTCAATAGCTCTTTGAATTTCCCCACTTGACTCAGCAAAAGTTTTACCACACTCCAACGTGATGGTAAGTGCAATTTCATCTGCATTATCTTCAAAAAGCTGCTTCAATTTAAACAAAGGCTGGATGCGTTTCAGAACAGGTACATCTTTCCATTGCTGATAAGCAATTTGTGCTGCAGATACCGCTCTTTCCACATCCTTTGCTGTAGCTTCCCCAAAAGGCACCTTTGCCAAAACTTCACCAGTAGCCGGATTTAATACATCACTCGTTTCCTTAGAAACACTATCAACCCATTTGTTGTTGATATAATTTTTTAACGCATCCATTTCTATTATTTTACTTTGATTTTATAAATGATATTTTTGCTTTTTCTTATTGATTTGCAGTTTTTCAAGACTGTCCTTTACAGAACTAACTGTTGATACTTCTGCCACCGGAACTTCCCACCAGGCGTAACCGTCAACCCTTTCCTCCCGGTCAGTTTCTATATAAATCACCGTGGTCTTATCTTCTTTTTTTGCATCTGCTAATGCCTGTTTAAATTCATCGATACTCCTGGTACGAATTACCACTGCACCTAAACTCTCCGCATTAGTGGCCAAATCAACCGGCAAATTATTACCATCAAGCTGCCCCGTTTTCTTGCCCCGATATTTATAAAATGTACCAAAGCCGTTTGTTCCCAATGATTTAGAGAGACCACCGATACTTGCATAACCATTATTGTTAACCAATATTATGGTAAGTTTATATCCTTCCTGTATAGACGTAATAATTTCCTGCGACAACATTAAATAGCTTCCATCACCAACCATAACATACACTTCCCTGGAGGGATCAGCCATTTTTGCCCCCAGGCCACCGGCAATTTCATAACCCATACACGAATAGCCATATTCCATGTGAAATCCTTTATTATCAGCAGTTTTCCAAAGTTTATGTAAATCTCCCGGCATACTTCCCGCAGCACATACCATAATATCTTTGGGGGATGAAAAATTATTCACGGCGCCAATCACCTCGCCCTGGCTTACAGGTATCCCGTAATTCAATGAATAAACTCTATCTACGATTTTATTCCAATCTGCATGGCTCTTTTTTATGGCGTTCTCATATTTATCAGAAACTCTATAATCCTTCAATAACCTATCCAACTCTTTAATTGATTCTCTTGCATCACCGACAACAGGTAAGGCTGCCTGCTTGAAGGCATCAAATTCTGATACATTGATATTAATAAACTGCACGGAAGGATTTTGGAAACCTCCTTGCGATACCGTTGTAAAATCACTATAGCGTGTGCCAATACCTATAATTACATCCGCTTTTTCACATGCGGCAATGGCACCCGGAGTACCTGTAACACCAGCCGCGCCTAAGTTCTGAGGTTCATCAAAGTGTAAACTTCCTTTACCTGCAAACGTTTCTGCTACAGGAATACCTGTGCGGTTTACCAGCTTCTTCAATTCTTTACAGGCATCACTATATATGACTCCTCCTCCCGCAATGATTACCGGGTTCTTTGATTGACTAATGAGAGCTGCCGCCTTTTGCAGCATATTTTTATCAGCTCTTAATCTCGGAACTTGCCAAACTCTTTTCCTGAAAAAGCTAACAGGAAAATCATAAGCTTCCGCCTGAACATCCTGGGGCATAGCAATCGTAACAGCACCCGTTTCAGCAGGAGACGTTAGTATGCGCATTGCATTCATCAAAGCAGGTATCAACTGCTCAGGCCGGTTAATACGATCCCAATATTTTGAAACAGGTTTAAAACAATCATTGACTGAAATATCCTTGGAATATTGATATTCCAGTTGCTGTAACACAGGATCCACAGCCCTTTTAGCGAATATATCACCCGGCAAAAGCAACACGGGTAACCTGTTGATGGTAGCGGTAGCTGCACCTGTAACCATATTAGTGGCACCCGGCCCTATTGATGAAGTACAGACAAATGCGCCTAACCTGTTTTTCACTTTCGCATAAGCAATGGCGGTATGAACCATAGCCTGTTCATTTCTTGATTGATAATATTTGAAAGAACGGTATTGATATAATGCCTGTCCTATTCCCCCAACATTGCCATGCCCAAATATGCCAAAACATCCTGCGAAAAAAGGAACTTCAATTCCATCCCTTTCCACATATTGCTTTTGCAAAAATTCAATTGTTGCCTGTGCAGTTGTTAGTCGCTTCGTTTTTTCTGCCATGGTTTATTATTTTTTAGTTACAGATCTTTTTTATTTATCCCCTGGTATCAATCCACCTCTTGATTCAATAAATTTCATTAATTCATCATTATAAGGCATCGCATTGGCACATCCTGATTTTTGTACCACCCAGGCACCACTGGCATTACCGAGCCTGCAGGCCTTATAAACATCCCAGCCCTGCAAATAGCCATAAATAAAGCCACTTGCAAAGGCGTCACCCGCGCCCAAAACATTTAATATTTCTACAGGAAACCCTGGCACATCCTGCACCCTGCCATCCTTATAATAAATGGTGGCACCCTTTGACCCTCGTTTTACGATCAATAAGTCGGGACCCGATTTTATTATTTTCTGAATAGATATTTCTATATCACCTTTAATTTCAGGAGCAGAAATTTGTTGATGACTGATATGCACCTGGTCTGCATTCTGTAATGTAGCAGCGAGTATTTCTTCTTCTGTGCCAATAGCAATTTTTACTTTAGGTAATATTGCCCTTACCATTAAACCAAATGAGCGTAAATCTTTCCATTGATCAGCCCTGAAATCCATGTCTAAAACTACTTCAACATTATTATCGAATGCAGTTTCAACCGCATAGAAAACAGCACTGCGGCTAGGTTCAATATTTAATGCCGTGGCTGAAATTTCGAGTATTTTATATTGATCAATTTTGGCTGCTATCACATGATCAATTGTTACCTGGCTATCGGCTGCATTATCGCGGTAATAAACTAACGGAAAGCGGTCAGGTGGTTCAATTCCCAAGACAACTGCACTTGACCTGGCGCCCTCAATGCGGGCGATTGTGTCTGTATCGACGTCCTGGTTTTTCAAAAAATTAATAATAAAGTCACCTACCTTATCATTGCCAATACCTGTTAGTAAAGAAACTTTAGCCCCAAGCCTGCTTGCTCCAACAGCGATATTTAGTGGCGATCCACCAACAAAAGCATCAAATCCTTTTATATCAATAAAGTCTGCTCCAATATTCTGCGAATACAAGTCTATTGAAGAGCGGCCAAATGTTATTAAATCAAATTTCTTTTCGTTCATAAAAATAATTTCATTGATTATTCATCGTTGCATTTACTATTGGAATACGTGGATCAATTCCTTTCCAAGAATTAAAAATCCAGTCATGATCCGGATCAGGCGTATTGGCTAATGACTGGTCGCTACCAGCCAAAAAATTCAAGTAATAACAATTATAACCATGCGCGGCCACTACAGGATGATAGCCCTTTGGTATTAAAGCAAGATCATTTGTTTTTAACTGCATCAGTTCGTTAAGACTTCCATCAGAGGTATAAACATGTTGCAACGCATAACCCGTCTCTTTATCTATTTTATAAAAATAAAATTCTTCCAGGCAAGCTTCGGTTACGGCACCGTTAGTATCCACTTTTCGCTCGTCATGTTTATGCGCAGGAAAGGAACTCCAGTTGCCCGATGGTGTGTAAACTTCTACTGCTATAATTTTGTTGCACCCAAAACCCGGCTCTACGAGACTGTTTATCTGTCGCGTTGCATTATCGCCACCCCGAATTTCAATAGCAGCTTCTTCCGGTTTCTTAAACCTGGCAGGAAAATCTTCCGTTGCGAGACACCAGCCTGCAGCGATATCCAATATTTCGCTTTCAGCAGTTATAGTGAAAGAGGTATGTCTTGGCAAATACAAAGTATGAGCTATTCCGGCAAAAACATTTTTCCTGCCGTTAATGGTTTCCCAACTTCCTCTGCTGGTCACCACTGAATAATTGCCACTTAATAAAATAAACGCATATTCATTCTCTCCGGTATCACCTCGCCATATTTCACCTTTGCGCATCAGTCGTGCTTCCATATTAAGATGCGTCCATCCCGCATCTTCGGCTGTCACTTTCTGGTACACGCCGAAAGTTTGTGAAGGATGTTTAATCAAATAACTTTCTTTCATCTTTATTATTTTTTATTTTAAATGAATTGATGATGATTTTCCTTTGCAGCCAAAAACTTCAAAGCGCTCGATCATAAATTCTTTATATGCTTTCATATATTCTTTACCGGGTATCACGGGATCAAATAATTCCGGCTGCTCACTGAAGAATTTACGATGCACTTTTGTCCATAACAAACGCAGGTCGGTAGCAATATTCACTTTGCATATTCCATAGTGAATGGCTTTTTTTAAATCTGCGTCAGTAACGCCACTGGCATTTTCCATTAGTTTTCCTCCGTAACGATTTATTTTAATAATATCATTTTTATTAACACCGGAACTTCCGTGAAGCACCAATGGATAACCTGGCAACTGCTGCTGAATTTTTTCAAGCACACTAAATTGCAATCCTTTGCCACCACTAAACTTATAAGCACCATGACTGGTCCCCACAGCAACTGCGAGGCTATCGCAACCAGTTCTATCCACAAACTCCTTAGCCAGGCTGGGATCAGTATATTTTGCATTTTCTTCTTCAACAGTCAGGTCATCTTCAACGCCGCTTAGTACCCCAAGTTCTGCCTCCACAACAATATTTTTTCGATGCGCGGCATCTACCACTGCTTTGGTTCTTTTTATATTCGTTTCAAAATCATCATGAGAAGCATCAATCATTACAGAAGTATATCCATTAACAATAGCATCAAAGGCATGATCTTCCACACCATGGTCTAAGTGAATTGCATAAATGGCTTTTGGATAGATACTGGAAGCAGCATTTATCATCGCCATCAGCATTTCAGGATGCGCATAATTTCTTGCGGCAGGAGTCAATTGTACAATAACCGGTGTCGCTGAATCCTGCGCAGCCGCAAACAGTCCATGTACCTGCTCCATAGTAAATACATTAACCGCAGCAATTGTATATTTACCATAGCAATCATCAAATAATATTCGAGGAGAAACCGGTTTCATACTATTTTATTCTATTATTGCAATATTAAGGCTGTATTTAAAATGTGTGTTATAAAAATCATGCTATCGTGCCGGCAAAGTTATTAAATCTTTGCCTCACTTAACCTAACTCCCAACCACTCCTCAAAAGGAGAAATGGCGAAGGATATTCGTCTATAAACACCTCCATCAACTTCAATCATTCTCATCATTACGTATACTAATTCCCGGCGTTCTGAATAACAGAACGATACTTTTTATACATCACTTTTGCCATTACTATCGGATCACCTGTTGTGGCAATCTTGTAATCCTTTCTCTTATTTACCCAATGCCATTCCCAGTTTTTAATTTCTGTAGTAAATGCATCTATATCCATTTTCTTTCCTTCACGTAAAGCTAAAGAAGCCTTTGTAAAAAACTGTTGCCAACGCGGCTTATAAAAATCATTCAACAAACCACTCCATTGCCTACATGAATATTCATTCAAAGGACAATTTTTATCACCCCAAAGTGTTATCAGGTCTTTGGCATTAAATTCATACAAAGCTTTTTCTTTTTCATTATTTCCCCATTTCCTGGCACTGGCTATCCAGGGTCCCAATAAAAAATCTGTTCGAGTAGCCAATAGTTGATCCATATCCCCAATCAAAGCAATAAACCGTTTGCTGTATTTTGCAAATGCATCTGCGTCTTTATTTTTGTAGGCTTGCACAAATTGTTGTTGCAGCGGACTCGCATAATTTGCCAATACCTGCCTCGTTACGTCTATTAAATCAAACTGAAAGCCATCACTATTTTTACATGCAGGAATAGCTTTTATCATTTCATCCAAGGCTGGTAATAAGTCTTTAGCATCATAATTTAATTTTGTGTTGGCCCAATGTGTTAACGAATCAAATGTGGGCCTGGCTTGTATGATAGATTCAGCTCCGTCCCTTTTATATCTATCTGCAGGAACAGTGTAAACCGTTTTGCGTAGAACATTCCATGCCTTTAGTGCATGCTTATCACTAACTCCATATCGATTAAAAATATATTTGGGGAGCCATTCGTCTAAGTCTATGCTTTCATTTCTCCAGGTGTTGTCTGTCATCAACTCATACATCACCGGGTTTTGTTCAATAGCTTCCATTGTGAGACCGATGCCTTTCATATTACCACTCGCAGGATCATTCAATGCTTTAGCAGGCTGTGAAGCTACCGTTTCAATACGACCAAACAAATTCGTATTGCCCCCGAAATTATTCAGCATATTCCATATCCATGGTTTCCCATAAAATGCGCTGGTACGTTTCCACACGGGCTCAATTTCAGTAGCAAGGTCCAATACAATCATCTTATCGTCAGGCACAGCTTTTAGCAATGCTTCTGTTTGTGGTTCCTTCCAGAATTTTTTATCGCTGAAAAATAACCAACCCTGCATCACCCAAATTGCCGCACTATCCGCCTCTCTCATACCGCCATATACTTTTGCGCTAAGTGAACTTAGATAAGAAGGCTCATCAGAAGGAGGTTCATTTTCATTGAAAGTGTCAGCACTGTATAGATGGTCTGTAGCCAGCATATCAGTTTGTTTCTCCAAAAAACGTTTACCGAGTTCTGCAAAAAGAGAATCTCCTGCATCAAGAATATAGGTATCTCCAAATCCATTGTTCCAGTTGGTCTTCTTCAATTTGGCATTGGGGAATTTCTTTTTGAAAGATGCTGGTACATGGCCGGTGAATGCAGGCAACACAGGTCTCATACCTAATGCCCTTTCACGATTAATGATTTTCTTTTCGAGCTCAAAATGAGATTTCATCCAGGCCAATGGCAATGGACCTCCCCAGCCATCAAGATTCCCCATCCAGAACCATGAAAAATAAGCAGGGCCACAAAAGAAATCTTTCAAATCAGCATCACTAAACCCCATTTCTTTATAAACAAGATACCAGGTATATTCTTCGCCCGTTATTGCCAGCGGCATATTAATACCATGCAAGGCCATCCAGTCAATTTCTTTTTCCCAACGAGCCCAGTTCCACCAACTCATGCTATAGTTGAAGGTGCAATAATTCATATAATACCGGTAATCATAAGGAGTTACTTTCCTGATTTTTTTCTTTGGTAAGGGCAGTGTAGCAGGAAGCCTAAGATTGATGCCATTCCATGTTATTTGCGCATGACAATATTCATTAAGGTAATAATACAATCCCGATGCGACAGCAACTCCATCATTACCCCTTAATACAATTTTATCATTGACGGTTTCAATTTCAAATACATCTTTATTTTTTTCAGCGTTAATAGGTTTGAGAATAATTTGGTCTGCCTGCTCCGGAATGATACGTACCAATAAAGCTTCGGAAGCTTTTATATTCAATTGTTCCTGTGAGGTAAAGCAACAAAAAAAGAGGAATCCCGAAATAAACATAAACTTCATCGAAAGCAATTTTTAAAAGGACAGCAGCGATTATTGCTCTCCGGATAAGTTTTTAATTAAATTCTATCTTGAAATTTAATCAACAATCGTTTTACTTTTATCAAAATGTTCTTTGCAAAATTGTTTTATTTTTTCAATAGTTTGGTATAAAGGATTAGTTTTATTTACGAAACCGGTTTCGTAATAAGGCAATTATAAAGTAAAATTTAGATCCGGGAAAAGAAACAATACGCTGATGAAAAAAATGAACATGAAAGAGCTTGCAAAAGAGTTAAATGTATCGATTGCAACTGTTTCAAAAGCTTTGCGTGATAGCCATGAAATAAGTGGATTGACGAAGAAGAAAATATTGGAGATGGCATCAAAGCTCAATTATACCACTAATCCCTATGCAGGCAGCCTGAGAAATAAAAAAAGTAAAACGATAGCTGTAATTCTACCCGAAGTAGCTGATAGCTTTTTCTCATTAGCCATAAACGGTATCCAATCTGTTGCAGAAAAAAAAGGGTATCATGTACTTATTTATCTTTCGCATGAAAAATATAGCAATGAAAAATCTATTGTTGGCGAATGCAATAGTGGAAGAGTTGATGGAGTTCTTATTTCGATAAGCAGTGAAACTACCAATCCTGATCATATATTAAAACTTCAGAAAGAAAACATACCTATAGTTTTCTTTGACCGGAATTTTGAAGGATTGAATATTAGCAGCGTAGTGACAAATGATTTTGAAAGTGGCTATCTCTCCGCATTACATTTGATAAAAAACGGATGCCAAAATCCCGTATTTTTATCAATTTCTTCCAGTCTTGGTATTTGCAATAAAAGAGCAGAGGGATTTAGGTCAGCACTGATAGAAAAAAAAACAGGCAGAATTAAAAACCCTGTTATTATATGCAGTGGAACTTACCAAGAAATTAATTCTCAGATTAAAAAACTGCTTACAGGGAAAATTAGGCCCGATGGGATTATTGCTTCTGTTGATAGGCTTGCTATGTCTGTATATTTGATCTGCCGGGAAACCGGAATATCTATCCCAAATGAATTAAAAGTTGCCGTATTTTCAACCATGGAAACTGCGCCTATACTTAATCCTCCTCTTACGACCATTACACAACCCGCATTTGAAATTGGAAGAATAGCAACGGAACTGCTCTTTAAAAAAATTGAAAAAAAGGCATTCAGTGTAGTAGATGAAAATATTATTTTACCCTCTTTTCTTATTGAAAGAACTTCAACTGCTGCTTCCTAAAAGCAGGGTTCCATCAGCTAACTATGATAATATTTTTTTGAATTTTAAAAAACATTTTTCAATAATTGCATTTATAAATTATATTGTGCTAATATTTATCTTTAATAAATGATACGATTGATATGAATCTCCACATTGCGGATTACCTCATTATTAGCACCTATTTTCTTTTTGTTATTGGCGTTGGTTTTATCATAAAAAAAAAGAATTAAAACAAGTAATGACTTTTTAACCAGTGGCCGAAATATACCACTTTGGATCACCAGCCTGGCATTTATCTCCGCCAACCTTGGAGCCCAGGAAGTACTTGGCATGGTAGCTTCTGGTGCAAAATATGGTATAATGACGGTCCATTTCTATTGGGTTGGTGCCATATTTGCCATGATTTTCCTGGGGGTATTTATGATGCCTTTTTATTATGGCAGCAGAGCCAGGAGTGTTCCTGAATTTTTAAAACTCCGCTTTGACGAAAAAACAAGAGGTTTAAACGCAGTTTCTTTTGCTGTGATGACTATTTTTTCATCCGGCATATCTTTATATGCATTGGCAAAATTGCTTGAAGTTATTTTGCATTGGGACTTTGATGTTTCAATATGGGTGGCTGCCAGTGTTGTTATGATTTACACTTTCCTTGGTGGGTTAACCAGTGCGGTTTACAATGAGGTACTGCAATTTTTCCTGATTGTACTAGGACTTTCGCCCCTTGTAATTGTTGCATTACATGATGCGGGTGGCTGGTCTAATATTAAAACACTTTTGCAGCCGGAAATGACTCATGCCTGGAAATATATGGGCAATGCCGAATCTAATCCTATGGGAATCAATTTCATGTCATTGATATTCGGATTAGGATTCGTTATGTCATTTGGATATTGGTGCACTGATTTTTTGGTAGTGCAAAGAGCCATGATGGCAAAAAACATGAATGCCGCTCAGCGTACACCTATTATTGCAGCAATCCCAAAAATGTTAATGCCACTGATTGTTGTATTACCAGGTGTTATTGCCATTGCTTTATTGCAACCTGCTTTGGCATCAAAAGGTTTTAGTATCCCTTCAGATGGCAAAGGTGGACTTGATTACACAATGACATTGCCTTCACTCATTTCACATTATTACCCAACCGGCTTGCTTGGCGTGGGTATTACTGCATTAATCGCTTCCTTCATGAGTGGAATGGCAGGTAACGTGACCGCCTTTAATTCAGTTTTTACTTTTGATATCTACCAATCTTATTTTATAAAAAATAAATCTGACAGGCATTACCTCATTGTGGGAAAAGTAGTAACAGTGGCAGGCATCCTTTTATCTATTATCACAGCTTACATTGCCAAAGGGTTTAATAATATCAATGATTTTCTCCAATTGGTTTTCAGTTTTGTAAATGGTCCTTTGTTCGCCACTTTTTTACTGGGAATGTTTTGGAAAAGAACCACCGGACATGGTGCCTTCTTCGGCCTTCTTGCAGGAACAATTGCTGCAGCAGCTACTCATGGCCTTACTTTAGCAGAAGGCAAGGGTGGCTGGATTTATCCCTTATACGAAATACACAGCGGTATGGGACAGGCGTTTATAGTTGCTTCCGTTTCCTGGATTGTAAATTTTTGTACTACCATTATTGTAAGTCTTTTTACAAAACCAAAACCAGAAGCAGAATTAAAAGGCCTCGTTTATTCATTAACAGTAAAACCTTCTTATCACCAGGACAAATGGTACCTAAGAGTTGTACCGTTAAGTCTTATATTAATTGCGATTACTATTATTCTAAATATGATTTTCTTTTAAAATAAATCTGAAATGTATAAAAAATTAAACAATCTGGGTTTTGTAATTGGAGTGTTCTTTATAATCATTTCATTAATTCTTATTATCGGGGGATTTGTTTCAAAAGTCCTGGCTCATAAATTGAATTTTTATACAGGCTTCACATTCCTTGTGTTTGGCATTTTGATGGCATTTCTTAACAAGAATAATGAGGATGTGAAACCTGTAGATAGTTAAATCTAAAAAAGTTAGATTTAGGTAGAAAGGACTCCCAATTTGAAAAAATGTAATTGAAAATATTATTCTAAAATTCGTTCTATAATAATAAATAAATTCAAATTTTAAATGAAAGACAGTCATTATAATTATTCCAAGGTATGGTATGTGATTTTATTTTTAACCTCTTTAATTTTTGCTGCTTGCCAACAAACTGCTCCACCTGTACAAAAACCTGAAAAATTACCCGATGACCAACAACGGTTGGCAAAAAATGCTTTAAAAGGATTGCAAATCAGTGACGGATTATATGCATCATTGTTTGCCAGCGAACCTATGATTACTAATCCTACAGATATGGATATTGATGCAAGAGGACGCGTGTGGATATGTGAGGGATTTAATTACCGCCCTAAAAATAATCCTAAGGACTCAGTTAAAAAAGAAGGCGATCAAATACTGATCCTTGAAGATACCGATGGTGATGGTATCGCAGATACCAGCAAAGTATTTTACCAGGGTAATGATGTAAATGCCGCCCTTGGAATTTGTGTATTGGGAAATAAAGTAATCGTCTCCTGCAGCCCTAAAGTGCTCATTTTTACCGATACGAATGGTGATGACAAAGCTGACAAAAAAGAAGTTTTGTTTGAAGGTATCGCCGGCGAGCAACATGATCATGGCATACATGCATTCACTTTCGGACCTGATGGCAAATTGTATTTTAATTTCGGTAATGCGGGAGATAGTATCCTTGACAAAAACGGAAATATTGTGAAAGACCCTGAGGGAGTTCCTATTAATAATCATGGAAAACCTTACCGGCAGGGAATGGTATTCCGTTGTGATCTGGACGGAAGCAATATGGAAGTTTTAGGAAATAATTTCAGAAATAATTATGAAGTAGCAGTGGATGCTTTTGGTACTCTTTGGCAATCAGATAATGATGATGATGGCAATCGCGGCGTACGTATTAATTATGTAATGGAGCATGGAAATTATGGCTATACTGATGAAATGACCGGAGCTAACTGGCATGACCAACGTGTCAATATGGAAGATTCTATTCCTTACCGGCACTGGCATTTAAATGATCCGGGTGTGGTACCCAACTTGTTGCAGACAGGAGCCGGTGCCCCTACGGGCATTCTTGTATATGAAGGAAATTTATTACCTGAAGTTTTTCACAACCAGATAATCCATTCTGATGCGCTTCTCAATGTAGTACGTTCCTATCCCGTAGAAAAAAGCGGAGCAGGTTATACTGCTAAAATTGAAAATATTGTAGAAGGCGTATATGATAAATGGTTTCGCCCGTCAGATGTCTGTGTAGCACCGGATGGCTCATTGTTTATTTCCGATTGGTATGATCCGGGTGTAGGAGGACACCAGGTTATGGACCTGGAAAAAGGTCGTGTATACCGGATAGCGCCCCCAAATAGCAAATATATCATTACTCCTCCTAAATTAGAAAGTCCTGAAGATGCAGTAAATGAACTCGAGAATCCCAATCTTGCTACCCGCTACCTTGCTTGGGAAAAACTCCATAACTGGGGCGAAAAAGCAATTCCAGCCCTGGAAAAGATGTATAAATCTGATAATCCACGTTACCAGGCACGTGCTTTATGGCTGCTTAGCAAATTGCCCGGTAAAGGAATGCATTATATTGAGGAGGCTTTAAAAGATAAAAATGAAGATATTCGTATCACTGCTATCCGGGCAGCAAAAGAATTACCGGTAGATATTATTCCTGTTATACAGCAAGTGGTAAATGATCCTTCTGCACAAGTACGCCGCACTGCAGTTATCGCATTGTATCATGATCATTCTGCCGCCGCACCATCACTATGGGCACAATTCGCAGAGCAATATGATGGAAAAGATCGCTGGTATCTTGAAGCTTTAGGCATAGGTGCCGACCATCAGTGGGATAATTTCTTTTCAGCCTGGCAAAAAAAAATGGGAGCCGAATGGAACTCAACTGCTGGTCGCGATATTGTTTGGCGCTCACGAGCAAAAGCAACATTACCTTTGCTCGCTCAAATTATTGAAGATCCCAGAATTGATCCCGAAAAAAACCTGAAATTTTTTCGCGCTTTAGATTTCCAGTCTGATTCAGGCAAACAAGTAATTTTAAGTTCCCTCTTAAAGGGACATCATCCCAAACAATCATTTATAAATGCTATAGCCCTGCTACAAATGAACCAGGACAGGCTTCCCCATACGGCAGCTTCCCGGCAACTAATCAATCAAAGCCTAGAAAGCGTTAAGGGCAGACCGGAATTTATATTACTGGCAGAAAAATATCATGTAAAAGACAAAGGTGATGAATTGATGAATATGGCATTACAATCTCCTAAAAGTGAAATACGTGAACAGGCTGTGGATGCCTTATTAAATACGGGTAGCGAAGCATTGATTGCAAAAAAACTTCATGAAGATACAGCAACAGCAAGGATGATTATTGATTTGCTGGGACATGATCAGTCTAAACCCAACAAAGACATACTTCAGTCATTGGTATTAGATAAAAAGTATGACTCCACTTTGAGAAACCTGGCAACTGAAAAACTTGGCAGAGGCAGAGATGGGGAAGATCGCCTTGTAGCATTAATTGAAGCACATAAACTTCCACATGAAGTAGACTCTGCAGCAATGCATATATTATTGAAAGCCTACCGGGAAGATGTGCGTCAAAAAGCCGAAGTTTACTTTAATATCGCAAAGGAAAAAAATACTGTACTACCCCCGATAAGTCAATTAGCTGAAATGAAAGGAAATCCTGTCGAGGGGGCCAAAGTTTTTACCAATTATTGTACCACCTGTCATGCAGTGAATGGAAATGGAACAGCATTTGGTCCTAACCTTTCCGAAATAGGCACTAAACTGGCAAAAGACGCTATTTACAAATCAATTATCACACCCGATGATGGAATTAGTTTTGGATACGAAGGATACATGTTTAAATTAAGAGATGGGAAACAGTTACTGGGATATGTATCCAGTGAGACATCAACAGAAGTGGATATAAAAATTATGGGAGGAACACTGGAAAAAATTCCTGCCAAGGATATTATATCCCGAAAAGCCTATAGCCATTCGCTTATGCCTACAGGACTCGCTACCAGCATGCCCCAGAATCAATTAGTAAACTTGGTGGAATATTTAAGTACACTAAAGAAAAAACAATAACTTTAATGCTGACAATAATTGATAAAGGATTCCTTTTTCACACTGTTCGGGGTTAATTAATCAATCCTTAAAATACCTTTTAAAAAAAGTATTAATGAAAAAAGTAACGCTTTCATTGCTCTCTGTAATTCTTGTTTTAACCAGTCAGGCGAATATGGCACCTGGACATCCGAAGCAAGAAAATAAAACAAAAAATACTTCTAAAAACCCAGCAGATATTTTAGCACCAACCCCGCCTATGGGATGGAATAGCTGGAATCACTTTCACCGTGATATTAACGAGCAGCTGATTATGGATGAAGCTGATGCGTTAGTTGCATCTGGTATGAAAGACGCGGGCTATGAATATATTAATCTCGATGATTGCTGGATGGCGCTCACGAGGGATAAAGATGGTAACCTCCGGTCAGATCCGGAAAGATTCCCGCATGGAATAAAATACCTGGCAGATTATGTACACAAAAAAGGACTTAAATTAGGCATTTACTCTTCCGCTGGTACAAAAACATGCGCAGGCTGGCCGGCAAGTCTCGACCATGAAGAAGCTGACGCAAAGATGTTTGCAAAGTGGGGAGTTGATTATTTAAAATATGATAATTGTAACAACGAAGGAAGGCCTGCCATAGCCCGTTATACAAAAATGAAAAATGCTCTCGATGCTTCGGGACGGCAAATCGTTTTTAGCCTTTGTGAATGGGGCAGTAATAATCCCTGGGAGTGGGCGCCGAAGTTTGGAGAATTGTGGCGCACCACAGGAGATATTTCTGATAATTGGAACAGCATGATTCACATTCTAGATCAGCAAGTAGGCCTGAATACTTTTGCCAGCAAGGGCCACTGGAACGATCCGGATATGCTGGAAGTAGGCAATGGAGGAATGACGAACACAGAATATGTATCCCATTTTAGTCTTTGGTGCATTCTCGCTGCCCCGCTAATAACCGGAAATGACCTGCGGCATATGTCTGACGATACGCGTGATATCCTTACCAACAAAGAAGTGATAGCAATAGACCAGGACCCCGCTGCAAAGGAAGGATATAAATTAACAGACGAGGGAGACAGGGAGGTATGGGTGAAACCATTAGCCGATGGAAGTTGGTCGGTATTGCTTCTGAATCGCGGTGAAGAACGGGCCTTTATGACAATGAAGATCCAGGATTTGGATATCAAAAAGGCTGGTACTTATGTAGTTCGAAACCTTTGGAGCCATAAGGAAGAACAACGTACAGATGGTCTTATAAGGGCTAATGTTGCCCCGCATGGCGTACAGATGTTTAAGATTAAAGCGCAGGAATAAATTTTTCCCGCGATATTTTTACATTAATAACAATTTAAAATGGAAAGAAGAAAATTTATTCAAAGTGGTTTATTGACTGGCCTCTCTGTAGGAATCGGCGGAGCTACCCTGTCATCACCGGTTTTATCTTCAAATAACCGGGACGGCAAACCTTTTAATATGAATTATGCACCTCATGACGGGATGTTTAAAAATAATGCCGGTAATGATTTCATTGACCAGATTAAATTCATGCATGACCAGGGTTTTAATGCAATAGAAGATAATGGAATGCCGGGAAGGCCTGTAGAACAGCAAACAAAGATTGGAGATACACTGGCAAAGCTGGGAATGGACATGGGTGTTTTTGTTCTTGATAAAGGTGGTAATGGTGCCAATTCACTGGCAGCAGGCAAGCCCGAATATATTGATATATTTCTAAAAGGCTGTCGACAGGCCGTAGAGATAGCCAAACGAACCAATGCCAAATGGGTAAATGTAGTACCGGGCGATTTTGAAAGACACCTACCCATCGGAATTCAAACAGCAAACGTAATTGAAAGCTTACGGCGCGGGGTAGAAATACTGGAACCACATGGTTTGATAATAATTTTAGAACCCCTCAGTGATACCCCCAATCTTTTCCTCAGATCACCAGATCAGGCTTATATGATTTGTAAGGCAGTAAACAGTCCTTTCTGCAAATTCTTATATGACATCTATCATATGCAGCGCAATATGGGAAATCTTATTACCCATATTGATGAGTGCTGGGATGAGATCGCTTATTACCAGATTGGTGATGTTCCGGGTCGTAAAGAACCTACTACCGGCGAAATAAATTATAAGAATATATTCAAACACCTTCACGAAAAAGGATATAAAGGTATTTTAGGTATGGAACATGGTATTTCCAAACCCGGCAAAGAAGGTGAAATGAGTCTGATAAAAACCTATAGGGAAGTGGATAGTTTTATTTAAGAAATTATATTTATTGGATGTAATTAATTTTAAATAACCTGTTGACGGAGTTAAATAGGCTTTATTTTTTTAAAAATTTAGTCATTTTTACTCGTCATTCGTATTATAGGTATTATCATTTCTTCCAGGCTTACACCACCGTGCTGAAAAGTATTCCGGTAATAATTGGCAAAATGGTTATAATTGTTAGGATAGCATAAATAGCCATCCTGCTTTGCAAAAATGAAAGATGAATTGATATTGGGAACCGGCAAACCCGCCTGTCGTGGATCCCGATAAGCCAGTACTTCTTTAGGATCGTAATTCAAATTCCGGCCGTGTTTATATCGCAGATTGGCTGTTGTTTGCTTATCGCCCACTACTTTATGAGGTGTATTTACTCTTACACTTCCATGATCGGTAGCCACAATAAGTTTTATTTTTTTATCTGCAATCTTTTTTAATGCCTGGTGCAAAGGGGAATGCTCAAACCATGACGCTGTAAGACTTCTGTAGCTCACTTCATCTGCAGCAAGTTCTTTCAGCACTTCCATTTCTGTACGTGCATGACTTAGCATATCCACAAAATTGTAAACAATAATATTGATATCATTTACTAATAAATTATGGACATTATCTACCAGTTTTTGCGCATCCTGGTGATTGGTTATTTTTGTATATGAGTACTTTAAATCTTCTTTACGAAGCTTTTTAAGTTGTGCTTTAAAAAATGTTTCTTCATATAAATTTTTCCCCCCCTCCTCATCATCATTTTTCCATTCTGCCGGAAATTGTTTTTCAATTTCTATGGGTAGCATTCCCGCAAATATGGCATTACGGCTGTATTGGGTCGCAGTAGGTAAAATTGAAAAAAATGTTTCTTCTTCCTGAATCCTGAAATTCTCAGTAAATAAAGGTTGTATCGCCTTCCACTGATCGAATCTTAAATTATCTATTAAAACAAAAAAAGTAGGGATGTCTTTTTCAATATGGGGAAACACTTTATACTTCATTAGTGTATTGCTCATGATAGGAGCATCCGCGGCAGGATTGGTAACCCAGTCGGAATAATTTTTAGATATAAATTTAAAAAAATCACTATTGGCTTCATTCTTTTGCGATTGAAAAACTTCACGCATTTCAGGGCTATCACTTTTTTTCATTTCCAGCTCCCAAAACACTAATTTTTTGTATATTTCCATCCATTCATTATATCCAGGATTATCATTAAGCGCCATAAATAAATCACGGAATTGTTGCTGGTAAGAAGAAGTAGTTTTCTCTGCAACCAATCTTTTATTATCAATAACTTTCTTTAATGAAAGCCATACCTGATTTGGATTAACGGGTTTTATTAAATAGTCGGTTATCTGGGATCCGATTGCTTCATCCATCAGGTTCTCAGTTTCATTTTTAGTAATAAGAACGATAGGAATTTGAGAATTAATAGATTTAATTTTTTGCAAAGTTTCAAGCCCTGTTATCCCCGGCATGCTCTCATCTAAAAGCACTACATCTACTATATTTTCTTTTATATAATCAATTGCATCATGACCATTACTTAATGACTTTACATCATAACCTTTATGCTCCAGGAACATGATTTGAGATTTTAAACTTTCCATCTCATCATCTACCCATAAAATTTTTGCTGTATTCATTTAATTTATTTTGTAAAACCCGTTCAGAGAGTCTGGAACTTTAATTATCTTTTTGTACGCGATCTTTACAAATATAATTGATTCCCTTACCAAAAAATTACCTTTGCAGAGGTGTAAATTCTTTTTAACAATTTGAGAAATGTCTTTCAGAAAAATAATTAATGATCCGGTGTATGGTTTTATAACTATTGATGATGAACTCATTTATAAAATTATTTCTCATCCTTTTTATCAGCGGCTACGCAGGATTCACCAAATGGCCCTGGCGCAACTTGTATATCCGGGTGCTGTTCATACAAGGCTTCAACATTCATTGGGAGCCTACCATTTAATGTGCAATGCACTTCATGAATTGCAAAGTAAAGGTATTGCTGTTTCAGCCGAAGAAGAACAAGCTGCAAAAATTGCCATCCTTTTGCATGATATTGGGCATGGCCCTTATTCGCATGCTTTGGAAAACACATTGATACGAAGCGTAAACCATGAAACAATCTCACTATTGTTAATGAAAAAAATGAATACTGAACTGAATGGAAAAATGCAAATGGCAATAGACATTTTTACCAACGTTTATCCGAAAAAATTTCTTCATCAGTTAATTAGTGGGCAGTTGGATGTGGACAGGATGGATTATTTAATCAGGGATAGTTTTTTTACCGGCGTTAGTGAAGGAGTTATCGGTTACGATCGTATCATTAAAATGCTGACTGTACACAATGGAGAATTGATGATAGAAGAAAAAGGTATTCATTCCATTGAAAAGTTTTTGGTTTCACGCAGGTTTATGTATTGGCAGGTTTACCTGCATAAAACAGTTTTGTGTGCAGAAAAAATGCTGGTAAATATTATAAACAGAGCTCGTGCAGTTAAGGCACAATCTTTGTCAGTAGTTTTCAATATTTTTCTGAATGAAGAATATTTAGAAGCAGGAATTGAAAACCACCTTGACAATTTTTGCGCTCTGGATGATTATGATGTTCTGAGTACTATAAAATTCTGGACCAAGCATCCTGACAAAATTTTGTCAATTCTTTGTAGAGACCTTATTAACAGAAATCTTTTAAAAATAAAATATTCTGGTAGCAAAATTCCACCTGAGCTGATCAATGAAAAAAGAGAACTGGCAATGAAATATCTTAATATTAATAAAGAAGATGCCGGTTATCTCGTATTTTCGGGAGAAGTTCAGAATAAAACTTATAGTAATCAAGATGAACATATCAATATTCTCTTTAAAGATATTTCTGTCAAGGACATTTCTGAAGTAGATAATGCACTTATTAATCAAAGTTTATTCGGCACGGTAAAAAAATTTTACTTTTGTTTTCTAAACATGGATTTACAAATTAAAATGTAATTTTAAATTAATAAAAGATTTTAAACCTAATGCAGTTTACAGCAATTCAAATAGCTGATCTTATCGAAGGTAAAATTGAAGGTGATCCCAATGTTGCTGTTTCTTCATTTGGTAAACTGGAAGAAGCCACAGAAGGTCAACTTGCTTTTCTTGCCAACCCAAAATATGAAGATTTCTTATATTCTACTAAGGCATCTATCATTATTGTAAATAATTCCCTGGAGGTAAAAGAAAAAATAACAGCAACCCTGATACGGGTTCCTGATGCCTATTCTTCGTTTGCAGTTATTTTAACTGCATATTCCAAAATGGCCATGGCCAACCTTATGGGAATACAACAGCCTGTATTCATCAGTGACACGGCAAAAACGGGAGAAAACATCTTTATTGGCGCTTTTTCTTATTTGGGCAACAATGTCATTATTGGCAACAATGTAAAAATTTATCCTCAGGTTTACCTGGGAGACAATGTAGTTATTCAAGATAATTCTATACTATACCCAGGAGTAAAAATCCATCACGATTGTATTATTGGAAAAAATGTGTCAATTCATGCAGGTACAGTTATTGGTGGTGATGGGTTTGGGTTTGCACCTCAAACAGATGGCAGTTTTAAAAAAGTACCTCAAATCGGAAATGTCATTGTAGAAGATAATGTGGAAATAGGCTCCAATACAACCATTGACAGGGCAACCATCGGATCTACCATTATAAAAGCCGGGGCCAAACTTGATAATCTTATTCAGATAGCGCACAATGTAGAGGTAGGAAATAATACAGCAATAGCTGCTCAATCAGGAATTAGCGGTAGTACAAAAATAGGTAAAAACGTAATGATTGGCGGCCAGGCAGGTATAGTAGGTCATCTTCAAATTGCAGACGGCACCAAAATTAATGCACAGAGTGGTGTGGGTAAATCTATTAAGATTCCCAATACTGCAGTTACCGGATCCCCGGCGTTTGATTATACACATGCCCTTCGCAGCCAGATATTAAGCAGAAATCTTCCCGCACTGGAAAAAAGAATTAAAGATCTTGAGCAAATGGTAGAACGCCTGAAAAATGAAAACGTAATCGACTGAGAAATATTTATCAAATCAATTTATTGAAATTTATAATTTCATTACCTTTTTGCATAAGTTAAAAGCAATTCTTTTCATACTTTCGCGCCTATGGAACCATTGAATTCAAGAGAGAAATATTTCCAGCATACATTAAAAGAAGAAGTGACTATTTCAGGCGCCGGTATACACACCGGGCAATCAGTTACTATGCACATAAAACCCGCAGATCCCAATACGGGTATCAATTTTCAAAGAACAGATCTGCCGGGAAAGCCTATTGTAAAGGCCGATGTCGATAATGTTATCGAAACCAACAGAAGCACTACTATTGAGGCCAATGGAGCAAGAGTAGGAACTATTGAACATCTTATGGCAGCACTTATGGGAATGCAAATTGATAATGTTCTCATAGAAATCGATGGAGAAGAAGTACCGATACTTGATGGAAGTTCTCAATTATTTATTGAATATCTCTCAAAACCAGGCATTCTAAAACAGAATGCAGAAAAAATTTATTACAAAATTCAACATAATATCACTTTTATTGATGAAGGGAAAAAAGTAGAAATGGTAGCCTTGCCATATGACGATTATAGAATCAATACCCTTATAGATTTTAATTCGCCTGTATTAGGAACGCAACATGCGGATTTGCGCAATATTGGCGATTTCACAAAAGAAATAGCACCCAGCCGTACTTTTTGTTTCTTTCATGAACTGGAACAATTATTAGCAAACGATTTAATAAAGGGTGGCGACATTAACAATGCGATAGTGGTTGTGGATAAGCCTGTAGACGATGACCAGGTAGAACGCATTTCAAAAATATTTCATAAGAAAGATGTGAAAGTAAGTGAAGCTGGTATTTTAAATAATCTCACCCTTCGTTTTCCTAATGAACCAGCCAGGCATAAATTATTAGACGTTGTTGGTGACCTCGCCTTAGTTGGATTTCCATTTAAAGCACATATTATCGCTAACCGGCCAGGACATTCTTCCAACATCAAATTTGCCAAGAAAATAAAAGAGCACATTAAAAAATATAGGTACCGGCAGGATATTCCCAAATACGATCCTAATATTCCTCCCTTGCTCGACATACAGGAAATAGAAAAAACATTACCCCATCGTTACCCTTTTTTGATGGTAGATAAGATCATTGAACTTTCAGATACTCATGTGGTCGCCATAAAAAATGTAACTTATAATGAACCTTTTTTCCAGGGGCATTTCCCAGGAAACTCTGTAATGCCGGGAGTATTACTGGCGGAAGCTCTCGCACAGGCTGGTGGATTTATTGCTATCCCCAGGGATACTAAAGATAAATATGATACTTATTTCCTTAAAATTGATAACTGTAAATTTAAACAAAAGGTTGTTCCCGGAGATACCTTAATTTTAAAGATGGAACTTTTGCATCCCATACGCCGCGGCATATGCGAAATGAAAGGAACCGTATATGTAGGTGACAAAGTAGTTACCGAAGCCATTTTAATTGCACAAATTGTAAAACGTCCCAATCCATAATATGATTAACCCTTTTGCACATATTCATCCAGAAGCCAAAATAGGCAAAGATGTAAGAATTGACCCTTTTGTCGTTATCGATTCTGGTGTAGAAATTGGCGAGGGCACCCATATAATGTCGCACGCCGTTATTATGAAAAATACAATCGTTGGAAAATTTTGTAATATTTTTCCAAGTGCTGTATTAGGTGCTATTCCGCAAGATTTAAAATTTGATGGTGAAAATACTTTTGTAGAAATAGGCAATCATACTACTATCAGGGAATTCGTAACTGTAAACCGTGGCACCAAAGATAAATGGAAGACTGTAGTTGGCAGCCATTGTTTATTAATGGCTTATAGCCACATTGCACATGACTGTATACTGGGAGATCATGTTATCATTGCCAATTCAGTACAACTGGCCGGCCATGTAGAAATTGGGGATCATGCCATTATCGGCGGAATGGCGGCTGCCATTCAGTTTTCAAAAATTGGTGCCCATACTTATATTGCCGGTGGTACGGAAGTAATAAAAGATGTACCGCCCTACATTAAGGCAGGACGGAGTCCATTAAGCTATGTTGGGGTAAACTCTGTTGGCCTGCAACGCCGGGGATTTACTACGGAAAAAATAAACAGTATTTTAGAAATTTACCGCAATATCTACATGCGGGGATTAAATATTACACAAGCCACTCTATTTATTGAAAAAGAACTTCCCGATTCTGAAGAAAAGAGAGAAATTCTCCAATTCATAAAAGATAGTAAGCGCGGAATTTTAAAAGTATCTTCCAAAGAAAATATGGATGAGAATTAAGATCACTAATCTGGGTAAACGTTACAACAGAGAATGGATTTTCCGGAACATGGATTTTCAATTCAATCCTGGAAATCATTATGCTATTACCGGCCCCAATGGTTCAGGTAAATCAACCTTATTACAGTTAATTTCAGGTTCAACAATATATAATGAAGGAAGCATAAGCTATTTTGATATTGAGCAACTTGTGAAACCGGAAAAAATTTTTCAAAAAATATCTTTTGCAGCTCCTTATCTCGACCTTGTTGAAGAAATGACTCTGGTTGAATTTTTTTCTTTTCACCATAAAATGAAAGGGTGGCTTCCAATTCTTGATTCCCATAAAATCATTTCCCTATTATCCCTGGAAAAATCCGCTAATAAGCAAATCCGCTATTTCAGTAGCGGGATGAGACAAAGGGTAAAATTGGCGCAGGCAATCTTTAGCGATGTCCCTGCCGTTTTATTAGATGAACCCCTTACCAATCTTGATCATGAAGGAATTTCACTTTATCTTTCATTAATAAAGGATTATTGTACTAATCGTTTGGTTATTATCAGTAGTAATGATAAAAAAGAATATTCTTTTTGTAATGAAGAGATAGACATCAGAGCGTATAAATAAATTATGGCTTATCTTCTGCTTGCTATCAATAGATTCAAATCAGTATATTTCAAATCAAACCTTTCACTAAGGTGAAAACTGGTAAGAGCTCCTTTAAATAAATAAATACCGCTTCGGATATTTATTTTGTACCAAACCAGGTTTTCAAAGCCACCGTCATTCGCAATTTCAAGCATCAGGGGCATTAGCACATTGCTGATAGCCTGGGAAGCCGTCCTCGCAAAACCGCTGGGAATATTGGGTACACAATAATGAATTACATCATATTTTTTGAATACAGGTGTGGTATGTGAAGTTATTCTGGAAGTTTCAAAACATCCTCCATGATCTATACTAACATCAACAATTACACTTCCCGGGCGCATTATGCTTACCATTTCTTCGGTAACTACAAGCGGAGTACGGCCTCCTGAAGCTGCCAGGGCACCGACTGCCACATCGCAGGTTTTCAATTGTTTCGATAAAATTCCAGGCTCTATCACTGAAGTGTATAAACGCAACCCTATATTATTTTGTAATCGTTTTAAACGATAAATACTGTTATCAAATATTTTTACACTGGCACCCATGGCAAGCGCTGTACGTGCTGCTTGTTCACCTACTATCCCGGCGCCAATAATAATAACCTTTGTGGGAGGTATCCCGGAAATTCCACCTACCAGCACTCCTTTTCCATTATTTGCATTGCTCAAATACTGGCCGGCAATCAACATGACCGCGCTCCCGGCAATCTCACTCATACTACGTACTATCGGATTGTGACCACTGTCATCTTTAAAATTTTCAAAACTAAGCGCCGTAATTTTTTTCTCCATCATTTTTCCCAGTACTTCACGCTTCATAGCAGTTACATGAATGGGAGAAATAATAAATTGATTAGGTTTTAGCAAATCAATTTCCTCTTCACATACCGGAGCGCTTTTTACCAAAACATCACATTCAAAAACTTCCTTTTTACTTTTGACAATTTTAGCACCGGCCTCGCTATAATCTTTATCCGAATAACTGGCACCCTCACCTGCTTTAGTTTCCATTACTACCCGATGCCCATTGACTACTAATACTCTAACCGACTCAGGTGTAAGGGCAACCCTGTTTTCCTGGAAAGAAGTTTCCCGGGGAATCCCTATAAATAATTCCACACCTTTGGGTCTTACATCAAGCATTTCTTCCATTGTTTCATAAGTGAATGATGGAGAAACAAAAGGTTTTGACGATGCCATTAAAAAATTTTACAATGATGAAATATAAATATAAATTTTTATCTGGGAAGTGCCACAATCAATTTTCTGGAATTCCCGGAAAGTATTTCAAGAGTAACATATACCGTTTCCGGCGGAAAGATGGAAGGAGCTTTTTCCGGCCATTCCACCATGCAGATTTCATGACTGTAAATGCAGTCCTCTATTCCTGCCTCCATGGCTTCTTCTTCATTTTTAATCCGGTAAAGATCCATATGATAAATGATCCTATTTGCCTGGTTTATATACTCCTGTATAATAGAATAGGTAGGACTGGTAACAGTTTCAGTTACTCCCATTTCTTTACAAAGAGCATTAATAAAGGTAGTTTTCCCTGCCCCCAAATCACCACTGAATGCAAAAACTTTAAAATCCCTGCAAATGTGTAAAAATTTCTTTGCAGTAGATTCAATTTCATTGAGTCCAAAAACCATCTCCATAACTAATATGACATTTATGCAAAATTAAGGCATAACCTGCTTTGTAAAGTCTGTTAACTATTCACTTCATTTATATCAAACCCTGGCTTTGAATATTTTATCGGCATTAAGTTATTTTTACCTGCTTCTTTCTCCGTATTTCTTAATTTCTTTTTTATAAAAATGTATCTTCAATTTATATGAAAGATCCGGGAGAGATATTAAAAGAATATTGGGGATATAATGCTTTTCGCCCTCTTCAACGGGAAATAATTAATTCTGTTTTAGGCGGACATGACACACTGGCAATAATGCCTACGGGCGGCGGAAAATCCATTTGTTTCCAGGTTCCATCCATGGTTAAAGAGGGAATCTGCCTGGTAATAAGTCCATTGATTGCTTTAATGCAGGACCAGGTGCTTAACCTGAAAAAAAAAGGAATTCCCTCTCTTGCTATTTATTCGGGTATGAGCTTTTTTGAAATAAAAAAAACTCTAAGAAATGCGGCCTATGGTAATTTTAAATTCCTGTATGTATCACCCGAAAGGTTAGAAACTGAATTATTTTTAGAATTTATAAGCTCCATCAAAATTAACCTGATTGCTGTTGATGAAGCTCATTGTATTTCACAGTGGGGTTATGATTTTCGTCCCCCATATTTGCACATAGCTGATATAAGGGAATATTTTCCAAATATACCTATTCTTGCTCTTACAGCTTCTGCTACTTTAGAAGTACAGGAAGATATCTGCAACAAATTGGTTTTTAAAAAAGATGCTCAATCCTTTCACCAGTCATTTGAAAGAGCTAATCTTTCTTATAGCGCTTTTAATCTTTCGTCCAAAGAAAATAAATTAATACATATCTTAAAAAAAGTGCCCGGCAGTGGAATTGTTTACTGCAAAAGCAGGAAAAGAACAAAGGAAATTGCCGAACTTTTGAATTCAAATGAAATCAGCGCTGACTTCTACCATGCAGGGCTTTCTAATGATGAACGAAAAAACAGGCAGGAAAACTGGGTGAATAATAAAACGAGAATCATTTCCTGTACCAATGCATTTGGCATGGGCATAGATAAGCCTGATGTAAGGTCTGTAATTCATTATGATGTTCCGGATGCATTGGAAAATTATTACCAGGAAGCTGGCCGGGCCGGCAGAGATGAGAAGAAAGCCTATGCCGTATTATTTTATAATGAAAGGGAATTAAATGAACTACGTAAGCAAGCTGATATACGATATCCTACCAAAGAAGTAATTAGAACAGTATATGCAGCCATCTGCAATTATTTCCAATTGCCATCAGGAAGCGGAGAAGGAATTTCCTATGATTTTGATATCAACAGTTTTGTAAAAAAATTTAAACTGGAAGCCTATTTAGTCAATAACGTATTGAAAATATTAGAACAGGAAGAATTAATTATCTATAATGAGCAATTCTTTTCTTTATCAACAGTGGTTTTTACGGTTACCAAGTCTGAATTAGAAGAATTTGAAAAAAGCTATCCGCATTTTGAGGAAATAGTAAAAGGGCTGCTCCGCTTATATGAAGGAATATTTGACTTTCCCTGTTCAATCAATGAAACCCAACTGGCTAAATTCATTACTTTAAAAAAAGAAAAACTGGTTGCCTCGCTGAATAAAATCAAACAAATAGGTATTATTGATTATATACCTCAAAAAGAAAAACCACAGATCATGTTCCTCCAAAACAGGGTGAATGCAAAAGACCTAATGATCAACGAAAAAAATATTTCAGAAAGAAAACAGGCTTTTGAAAAAAGGCTGAGCGCCATGATGAAGTATACTAAAAATCAAAGTAAGTGCAGAAGTAAAATGATTGCCGGGTATTTCAATGAGCATCTTGTCAGGCGATGTGGAGTTTGCGATAATTGTATCAGGGATAAAAAAATTATAATCACCAATGAGGAATTTGAAGCAATAAAAAGTAGTATAGAAAAAATAGTTGGAGAAAAGTCTGTTTCATTAATACAATTATACCAAGAATTAAATTCATTCAACCAGGCTAAAATAAAAAAAATTTTAAATTATTTACAGGAAGAAAACAAGATAAAAAGCAGCAAAGAAGGGTTAATAGGGATGAGATGATAACATCAAATAGAAACAGGAAAACAATATAGCTCAGATTTGGCCAGAAAAAAGCCCAAAACCATTATTATGGAATCGGGCTCTGTATCGGGGAGCGGACTTGAACCGCCGACCTTCGGGTTATGAATCCGATGCTCTAACCAGCTGAGCTACCCCGACAAAAATTTAAGGGCGGCGAAGATAATACATTAAGCAAAAATTACCATAATGAAAACTGTCCATTCCCATATTATTCCAACAAAATACGTCCTGGATATACTTCCAGTGCTTTTTCAAGGCAATCCATTGCAGCATTCAATGCCTGAACATTTAACACATATGCAATCCTGACTTCTCTTTGACCCAGACTTGGACTTCCATAAAAGCCTGAACCAGGTGCAAACATGACAGTAGCACCATTGTAACTAAACGATTCCAGGATCCACTCGCAAAATAAATCTGCATTATCTACTGGCAAAGACGCCATAACATAGAATGCCCCTCCCGGGTTAGGACAAAAAACACCCGGAATATCATTTAATCTTTTCACAAGGGTATCTCTCCTTAATTGATATTCTGCTTTAGTTTTTTTAAAATAATCTAAAGGAAGATCAATTGCTGCTTCCCCTAATATTTGTCCGAATCCCGGAGGGCTTAGCCTGGCCTGGGCAAACTTTAAAACTGTTTGCAAAACAGTTTTATTACGCGTTATCAATGCTCCAATCCTTGCACCGCATGCGCTATAGCGTTTACTGATCGTATCTATCATAATAACATTCTCCTCAACTCCTTCTAGTTGCATTGAACTAAAATGTTCCCCCTCATAACAAAATTCTCTGTATGCTTCATCAGAAAACAAGTAAAGATTATGCTTTTTGACAATCGTTTTTAATACCTCCATCTCCCCCTTAGTATATAAATATCCCGTGGGGTTGTTTGGATTGCAGATTATAATCGCTTTGGTTCTTTCTGTTATTATTTTTTCAAAGTCTTCAGGTGGAGGCAATGCAAATCCTGTCCCAATATTTGAACTAATTGGTTTTACAATTACGCCAGCCTCAACGGCAAATCCATTATAATTTGCATAAAAAGGTTCGGGTATGATTATTTCATCTCCCACATCAAGGCAAGCCATAAAACCAAAAAGGATAGCCTCACTTCCACCTGTAGTAATTATTATTTCATTATGATCAACATTAATATTAGCTAAACTATAGTATTCACCCAATTTTCTTCTGTAGCTTTCATTACCGGCACTATGGCTATATTCCAAAATTTTGAATGTAGAATTCCGAACCGCCTCAAGCATTTCTGCAGGTGTTTCAATATCAGGCTGACCGATATTAAGATGAAAAATTTTTACCCCCTTTGATTTTGCCACTTCTGCATAAGGAACTAATCTCCTGATGGGAGAAGCAGGCATTATTTTACCACGATTGCTTATTGATAACATAGTACAAAACTAAGTATTGTTAATCATCCAACATTAATACTTAAGCAAACAGGATAGCCTGAAAAATGCTGAATTTATTTTCTTAAAAGAAATACCTCCCAATAAATGAGAGGTATTTTGTAGCACGTACGGGATTCGAACCCGTGATTCCTCCGTGAAAGGGAGGCGTCTTAACCCCTTGACCAACGCGCCATTTTTTATTAAGGGAGGGCAAAGATAACCTTAGGCAGTTTTGCTTCCAAATTTATTCTTTCAACAACAAAAAAACCGGAAGAGGAATAAAACTTTCCAACCAATTAAAATGTTTTAAGTGATTCACAATCACGGGAATGGTTTATGTGACTCCCTAAAATTTAGGACAGGGGATTCCTTTAAACCCCGGGGGCCGTTTGATATAAATCACGGAAATTTCCATCCCGCCAAGGCTTTGCGATCCGGCCTTAAGGCTGGAAGTATTAATATCATAAGTAGCACCTATCCTCATGCCGGCAAATTCTAAGCCCACATAAGGAATAATGGCATCATTTAACCGATACCAGACTCCTCCGTATATATTAGAAGGGTTATCACTTTCTTCATCAAGCGCTGCCGCCAGAGCGCCGCCAATTACTGTTTCTGTTGATTGATTCTGCATCTGGTAAATACCACTGGTATGTAAAGTAAGGATATCTGAGACAGGAAAATAGCCGCCGGCACTTATAGTAGTTCTGGAAGCAATATTCCATGTACCACCTTTAAAACTTTCTTTTGGACGGTTAATATGGTACATCGAAGCCCCTATATAAAAATTATTACTTTCATTGGTAGATGCCGTATATAAAATACCTGCATTAAGGTCCATATAATTGATATTCAAATTATCACTATTGAAAACATCCTGGGTAATTCCTGTAAATCCAAAAGGAGTTAACTGATCTTCAAAAACGAGTTTACTGGTATTCAGTCTTTTTTGTCCATACGTTCCCTGGAAACCTAAACCAATTTGTTGAAAACCATCTTCATCCAAAGCTTTATGGTAAGAGGTTGATAATCCTATATAATTATTAGTAAGTACCCCACCTCCGGCTCTGTCCGTAAGTGCCAAAATACCTATGCCCCAGGTGTCATAATCAGGAAGGTTTTTTTTCAGAATATCAAAATCTACACTTAAAGTAGAAGTAGTATATACATTATTGAATGCAGGCCACTGATTTCGATAATTACCTGATACCCTTAAAGTTCCATCAAACTTTCCGGTCAATGCAGGATTAAGTGTGAGTGGGGAAGCAAAAAATTGTGAAAAATGAGGATCCTGTGCTTGCACAAAAAAAGAAATACACATAAGTATACTCAATATAGCAGAGGTCTTTTTCATCTTCGAAAAATTCAGAACTTTAAAGATAAGTGATTAAATTAATTGTTGAAGGTATTGTCGATGAAAGGCTAAAGATATCTACTGGATTAATTAATTCAAGTTGCTAGTTATTAAGTCAGTTTATTAAAAGTAAATGCTACTATAAACATTAATAGTTTCAGCAAAAATCCTTTAAATGTAACTGCATGTATTTTTCTTAAAAACAAATTTTTTATTTCACTAAAGC
>JAUZOE010000002.1 GCA_030706605.1 Bacteroidota bacterium | reverse complement strand
TTAGTGAAATAAAAAATTTGTTTTTAAGAAAAATACATGCAGTTACATTTAAAGGATTTTTGCTGAAACTATTAATGTTTATAGTAGCATTTACTTTTAATAAACTGACTTAATAACTAGCAACTTGAATTAATTAATAATCCATGGATTTAACTTAAATAGGTTAATAAATTATACTTAATGATGGCTATTATAAAAATTATCTTTCTTTAAAATTCTGCATTTTTGGGGAAACGTGGAAATGGAATTACATCCCTGATATTAGTCATCCCGGTAACAAAAAGGATTAGCCGTTCAAAGCCAAGTCCAAAACCTGCATGAGGAGCTGTTCCAAATTTCCTGGTATCCAGATACCAGTATAATTCGTCAGCAGGAATTTTCATTTCTTTCATCCTTTTTTCTAAAACATCCAACCGTTCTTCACGCTGCGATCCACCCACAATTTCTCCGATTCCCGGAGCCAGGATGTCCATTGCTGCCACTGTTTTTCCATCATCATTTTGACGCATGTAAAACGACTTTATTTCTTTCGGATAATTAATAAGAATCACTGGTTTCTTAAAATGCTTTTCTACCAGGTAGCGTTCATGTTCACTTTGAAGATCTACTCCCCATTGATCAATTAAATATTGAAATTTCTTTTTTTTGTTGAGTGTAGATGCTTTTAATATTTCAATAGCTTCCGTATAAGTAAGCCTTTCAAAGTCGTTATTGATCACAAATTCCAACTTTTCAATCAGTCCCATTTCACTCCTTTCCTGCTGTGGTTTTTGTTTTTCTTCTTCTACAAGACGAGCTGCCAGAAAATCCAGGTCATCGCGGTTATGATCCAGTGCGTATTTAATAATATATTTAATAAACTCTTCAGCTATGTTCATATCATCCTCAAGGTCTGAAAAAGCCATTTCGGGTTCAATCATCCAGAACTCTGCAAGATGCCGGGCTGTATTGGAATTTTCAGCACGGAAAGTAGGCCCGAAAGTATAGACATCGCCTAATGACATGGCAGCCAATTCTGCTTCTAACTGTCCGCTCACAGTAAGATTAGTTGGTTTTCCAAAAAAATCTTCTTTATAATTAATAGTGCCGTCTTCATTTTTTTCAGGATTTTCCAAATCCATCGCGGTAACATGAAACATTTCTCCAGCTCCTTCTGCGTCTGATGCTGTGATAATAGGAGAGTGTAAATAAACAAATCCTTTGTCATGAAAAAACTGGTGAATGGCAAATGCCAGTGAGTGCCTGATTCTGAAAACAGATCCAAATGTATTGGTACGAAAACGCAAATGAGCAATTTCCCGCAAAAATTCTAGACTATGTTTTTTGGGTTGTAGCGGAAATTTTTCCGCATCACTATCTCCAAGAACTTCTACTGAATCTGCTTTTAATTCTATTTTTTGCCCTTTTCCTAATGAAGACACGATTTCCCCGGATATTTTTAAAGCAGCACCTGTAGTTATCCTTTTGAGGAGCGCATCATCAAACTGTCCCAGGGTAAGAACGATTTGTAAATTAGCATTGGTACTACCATCATTCAGAGCAATAAACTGGTTGTTTCTAAATGTGCGAACCCAACCCATTACCGTAATGGTATGATTGGTAATTTCGCTGCCTAAAACTTCTTTGATACGTTTCCTTTTATTAAACATTTCTTTTTTTATAAACGCAAATATAAAGTAAGACTATAAAAATTTTGGCCTGTTCTTTGATTTAAAAAGTTTATAGGTGAAAATATCAGCTTAATCCAGAAAGTTTGAAAATAGCTGCTAAAAAGAATTTTTTTTATTTTTTTATTTTTTTGATGTAATATTGCACTAGAAAAAAGCTGACTGGTTTTCCTTTTGCTACAATCACATCAGTATTAACAGAACCCATTCCACCATAAACATCAATAAATAGATTTACAACTTCAATTGTGTTTTTTGACTATTAATCTATACGTCTCTATATGTACGACATCTTACAACTGAACGATATGCTCGTTCCTGAATTGCTTGATATAGCTGAACAGCAAAATATAACTAACGCAAAACAATTAGAAAAACAGGAATTAATTTATAAAATTCTTGATAAACAAGTATTAATGACACCTACAGACAAAAAAGAAGAACCTGCAGAAAAACCTAAACGGAAACGAATTGCAAAGCCTGTTGCAAAAAAGGAAGTTCCGGCAGAGGCACCTTCTGAAGAAGAAAAAGAAGTTAAATTAAAAAAGCCCGAAGAAAAGAAAAAAGTAATCAAAAAACAAAAGCCCGAAGAAGGGTTAAAGCCCAAAAGTTTATTTGATGCAGCAGAGCAGGATGAAGAAGATGACGAGGATGAAAGTGGTTATAAAATAGAGAAGCTTGCAGATCCAAAAACGATTGCACCAGCATTAATAGAATTACTTAAAAACGAAGATGAAGAAGAGGAAGAATTGTCTGAACCAGTGCCTAATAACGGTCATCAGCAGCATTCAAAGTCTTTTTCACAAAAGAAAGAACCCGCATTTAATATTGAATTTGACGGTATCATTTTAGCCGAAGGCGTTTTGGAAATGATGCCTGATGGATATGGATTTTTAAGGAGTAGTGATTATAATTATCTCTCTTCCCCTGATGATGTATATGTATCTCCCTCACAGATAAAACTCTTTGGTTTAAAAACAGGCGATACTGTTTATGGTTCCGTAAGACCTCCAAAGGATGGAGAAAAATATTTTGCATTACTAAAAGTAGAAACCATTAATGGCAAAGGACCGGATGAAGTTCGCGACCGAGTGCCATTTGATTACCTGACTCCGCTTTTCCCGTTTGAGAAATTAAACTTGTTTTTAACTCCCACTAATTTGTCCACAAGAATTATTGATTTATTTACGCCGATAGGGAAGGGACAACGAGGGCTGATTGTGGCACAACCCAAAACGGGAAAAACCATGTTACTCAAGGAAATTGCCAATGCAATTGCCGCGAATCACCCCGAATGCTATTTAATGATTGTTCTGGTAGATGAAAGGCCGGAAGAGGTAACAGATATGGAGCGAAGTGTAAAAGCTGAAGTAATTGCTTCTACATTTGATGAGCCTGCAGAAAAACATGTTAAAGTAAGTATTATGGCTTTGCAAAAAGCAAAACGCCTGGTAGAATGCGGCCATGATGTGGTTATATTACTTGATAGTATTACCCGTTTGGCCCGTGCACACAATACTGTATCTCCCGCAAGCGGAAAAGTATTATCTGGCGGTGTGGAAGCCAATGCAATGCAAAAACCTAAACAATTTTTCGGTGCAGCCCGTAAAATAGAAAATGGCGGTTCTCTTACTATTATTGCAACGGCATTGGTTGATACAGGAAGTAAAATGGATGAAGTAATTTTTGAGGAATTTAAAGGAACGGGTAATATGGAACTTCAGTTGGATCGCAGACTATCTAACCGTAGAATTTTCCCTTCTATTGATATAGTTTCTTCATCTACCCGTAGGGATGACCTGCTGCTGGATAAAGATGTGCTGCAACGCATGTGGGTGTTACGCAATCACCTCGGTGATATGAATCCGGAGGAAGCCATCAATACCCTGATGAAAAATATGAAGGGCACAAAAGATAATATGGAATTCCTTACTTCAATGAATGGATAAAAAGTAATTTTAAAATATTAAAAGCCATTGTTATACGCAATGGCTTTTTTGTTTGAACAAATCGTAATTTGTAAAATGCCGATCGAACAAATTAATATCGAAGATTTTTTAAAACTTTCAAGGCAACTTCCTGTTCTGGATGTAAGAAGTCCGGGTGAGTATCTCCATGCTCATATTCCTGGAGCATTTACTCTTGCACTGTTTACCGATGAACAAAGAAAAATCATCGGCACGGCATACAAACAGGAAAGCAGAAAAGCTGCTGTAGATCATGGCTTATATTATTTTTCAGAAAAAATGAAAATAATTCCGGGTGAAGTAACAGGAATTATTAATGAATGGCAGGCTAAAACGGGCATTAACTTTTCTGCGCTTCCCTCGTCAGGATCTCTCCTCGTACATTGTTGGCGCGGAGGAATGCGGAGCGGAGCGGTAGCATGGCTTCTCAATTTATATGGATACAAAATCTATGTATTAAAAGGCGGCTATAAATCTTTTCGAAAATGGGCACTGGCTCAATTTGAAAAGGAATATCAGTTAAAAATATTGGGAGGGTACACTGGTTCCGGGAAAACGGATGTTTTAAAAGAAATGGAGAAAAAAGGGAAAACAATAATCGACCTGGAAAAACTGGCCAACCACAAAGGTTCTGCATTTGGTTCATTGGGAGAAAATCCACAACCATCGCAGGAAATGTTTGAAAACTTACTCGCTGTTGAATTAAGGAAAACCGATATTGAAATTGAAAAGAATGGATTAAGAAAAGAAAATACCGAAATCTGGCTTGAAGATGAAAGCAGGCATATCGGGCTTGTAAATATACCCAAAACAATATGGGAACAGATGCGCAACAGTAAACTGTATTTTTTAGAAATCCCTATAGAAGAACGTATCAATTATATTGTATCCACTTATGGTAAATTTGATAAAAAAGAATTGGTAACTTCCATTATGAAAATTCAAAAAAAACTTGGCGGACTTGAAACTAAAAATGCAATTAGTTTTTTATTGGAAAATAATTTCAGAGAGTGTTTTTCAATACTATTGCAGTATTATGACAAGCACTATAAAAAGGGATTGTATAACAGGGAAAATATTCAAACTCTTTTGAATAGCATTCCCTGCAAGAATGTTGACATTAATAATGCAGTTCAATTTTGCTGATTATATATGTTATAGAAAGTTGAACATAATTTTCAAGCCAATGAAATTCTTATTTATATTTTTTCTTTTCCCTCTACAACTGTTTGCACAGGATATTTCCGGTGTTTGGGTTGGGACTTTATATAACGATACTACCAAAGAATATATTCACTATGAGCTTGCCATCAATGATGATAATGGAAAACTAGACGGTTATTCTCACATTACTTTTGTATTTGATAATATTAAAAACGTAGGTGTTAAGTCGGTAAAAATTAAAAAAAAGAAAGATGAATTTTTTGTAGAAGACGATAAATTAATTTACAATAATTACAGTGAACCTCCCGCAAAAGGAGTAAGAACTTTCTCCCATCTGACGCTTTCTAAAAACGATAGCGCGGAAGTTTTAAGCGGGCAGTGGAATACTAATCAAACAAAAATATATAGTGCATTGACCGGCACGGTTTTTCTTCAGAAGAAAAAGAAAATAAGAGAAACATTAATTGTGAAAAAGCTCGATGAAATGGGCCTTTCCAACGGGCTTTCATTTATGACTTCAACACCATTGCCCAACCAATTAGCAAAAAATAGTGTAACCGAAAAACCAACAAAAGAAAACACCGGAATTGCTGTTACAACAAACAAAATAAATTCTCAGCTAAAGCCTGAAACCGTTTTAGAGGAACCTAAAACAATAGCCGTAATCAATCCACATCGGAAGGAAATTGAGAAAACAAAAATCCCTGAAAAACTGTTAACTGACCTGGCTGAAAAAATTAATGAAAAAGATAGGGCGCTTACCACACAAAAAATACGTACACAGATAAAGTCTGAAATAGTTTTACAGGAACCTAAAACAATGGCTGTAATCAATCCACACCATGGTAAAATTGAAAAAACAAAGATCCCTGAAAAACTGTTAGCTGACCTGGCCGAAAAAATTGATGCGGAAAACAGGGCTCTTGCCACACAAAAAATATCTACACAACTAAAGCCTGAAATAGTTATACAGGAACCTAAAACAATGGCTGTAATCAACCCACATGTAAAGGGAATCGAAAAAACTAAAATTCCGGAACAAGTGATAGTTGCCCTGGCTAAAAAAATTTATGAAGAACAAAACAGGGAATTTGCTGCTCAACAAAAAACAGTTCAGCCAAAGCCTGAAACAATTATAAAAGAGCCTAAGGTGACAGCGGTAATTATTCCCGATCAGAAAAAAGAAGTTGCCGTTATTATCCCTAAAAGCCCACCTCAACCAAAGTCTGAAACAGTTACTCCAAGGCAAAAATCTACCCCAGTTCCTAATTCGCAGCCGCAGGTAGCCTTAAATCAAAACATAATCAAACAAGAAGCTCCGGTAATTCCTGCTGCAGCAAACATTGCTTCTCGTGAAATTGAAACCATTCAAACAGTTGAAATTTTACAGGACAGTATCGTCCTTAGCCTTTTTGATAATGGAATCGTTGACGGAGACACAGTTAGTGTACTTTTAAATGGGCGCGTTATTTGGCCCAGGGTAGGCTTGCTGGTAAAGGCTTCTAACAAAACGATTTACCTTACTCCCGATATGGGAGATTCTATTAAGATAGTAATGTATGCAGAGAATCTTGGCAGCTTACCTCCTAACACCGGGTTACTGGTCATTCGTGACGGAGGCATTGACCATGAAGTTCGCTTCAGCGGTGATCTTCAAAAGAATTCAGCAATCATTCTGAAACGAAAAAAGAAAAATTAGTTTAAAATTAAATAGTAGAAATGGAGAATGTAGAAATTAGCAAACCAAAAGAAGATACTATAAAACTTACTCAATACTCGCATGGAGCCGGCTGTGGCTGCAAGATTTCTCCGGAGGTATTAGACAAAATATTACACAGTAACCTGGCACTTCCCGATAATAAAAAACTAATTGTTGGTAACCATTCAAAAGACGATGCCGCAGTTTATGACCTTGACAATGGAACAGCCCTGATTGCGACTACAGATTTTTTTATGCCTATTGTTGATGATCCCTACGATTTTGGGCGTATTGCTGCAGCTAATGCTATTAGTGATGTATATGCTATGGGAGGGAAGCCAATTCTGGCAATTGCTATTTTAGGATGGCCGGTAAATAAAATTCAACCTGAAGTTGCCAAAAAAGTAATTGAAGGTGCCAGGAGTATTTGCCTGGAGGCAGGAATATCTTTGGCAGGAGGCCATAGCATTGATAGCCCCGAACCTATTTTTGGACTTGCCGTAAATGGATTGGTGGATATTAAAAATATAAAACAGAATAATAATGCTAAAGAAGGTGATTTTCTTTTTTTAACCAAGCCTCTTGGAGTTGGTATATTAACCACTGCAGAAAAAAAGGGTGTGCTGCTGCCGGAGCATCAAAATATTGCTGCAAACCAAATGATGCAGCTAAATAAGATTGGAGAATCACTGGGTAAAATTCAAGGAGTACATGCAATGACTGATGTTACGGGATTTGGCTTATTGGGACACTTAGTTGAAATGGCCGAAGGTAGCGGCTTAAGCGCTGAAGTATATTTTGATAAAGTGCCTGCTATTATCGACAACATAAAAAGCTATGTAGATAACAATTGTATCCCGGGAGGAACCAACAGGAACTGGGATAGCTATGGAGATAAAGTTAGCACCATTACTGATTTCGAAAAAAACTTATTAGCGGATCCCCAAACGAGTGGTGGTTTGCTGATTGCCGTAGATCCGGCTGCTGTTTTGCAATTGCAGGAAGTTTTTAATATATTTGGATTAGATCAGTTTTCAAATCCCATTGGAACTTTTACTTCCAAAACAGAAAAAGCGGTTAACGTAAAAAATTGAAGGCAGATTTTGAAAAAAAATGACATAAATAGTTAACCATACTTCTACCATTGTAAGTTTTTAACAATAAAGATAATAGCAAGGATGTGAACCAAATTTGGAAAATTTTTGGATTAATTTATTTTACCAGCTCCTGTAAGGTAATTTCTTTATCTATCAAGCATTTTAGCAAAACTAACTGGTTACCAGCTCGTACAAGATTTTGATCTTCATATTTTGTACTGTAATAAATATCATTATTTAAGTGATCGGTAAGAAACCGAATAGCTTGCATATAAATCATAAATTTTCCGGCATAAATAAAATGTTTCTTTTCTTCTATAGTCAGTTCTGTATCCATCTCGCCCATGTATCCATCCCATATAGCCTTAAAATATTCTTCCCTTATTTCAATCTTAGAAAAATCTTTTTCTTCTTCATTGGCAGGAGACAGGTAGGTTCTCATCATATCTCCTACATCACTTATAAAATATCCCGGCATTACCGTATCTAGATCTATAATGCATAATCCTTTATTCTCTATATCAAATAAAACATTACTTATTTTAGTATCGTGATGGGTTACACGTAATTTAAAAGAAGGGGTTTGTAAAACATTTTGGTAAGTTTCTACAATATTTTTATGATCCTCTAAAGTTTGAATTAATTTTTTTGACTGCTGCAACCTTTTAGTATTGCCCGATTGTAGTGCCTCATGAAATTGTTGGTACCTAAGTGTAAGATTGTGAAAATCCGGTAAAGTAATTTTTAATTTTTCTGCAGGGAAACCGGCTAATAGCCTGGTAAATTTTCCAAACGCTTTGGCGGCTTCAAAAGCATGCTCTGGCATTAGGGCAGCATTAATCGTATGAGATTTTTTTACAAAAGGCATCAACCGGAAATAGCCCTTTCCGGATATGTATTTCATTTCTTCATTTGCAATTGTTTTTATCGGCCCAATAAATAAATAATCCGGGTTAGTTTCAGATAAATAATCAGCGATCATTCTTACATTGAATGCAATAGCATCAGGATCCTTGAAAATACTGTGATTGATTTTCTGCAATATGTAATCAGCGTGCGAATTTTTTATATGCCATGTTTCATTGATGAGGCCGTTGTTGATTGGTTCTATTTCCAATTCGTCCTGCACTAAATTATAAGCTGAAAATATTTCTTTAGTCATTAAATGTTTTTTCCTTCGTTAACTAAAACCAGACAAACTTATGATACAGAAAATTAATATCCCTATGCAACCGATTGTGCGGATTTTAATCAGTTAGAAACAATTGAGGGTTTAATATCTGTTGTGGGTTTAATAAAAAAATTGAAGAAATAGAAATCATAACAGTCAGAAATTATTTTTTATGGATTATCAATTGCCCTTTTATTATAACATCCCGGTAAAATATCTTTTCTTCATTATTATTAGTTTTATTCAATAATTCAAATAATATCTCAGTAGCTTTTTTTGCCTGTTCATATGGATATTGCTCCACAGACGCTAAAGGGGGGAACGCAAGATAATTCGTAATGGGCAGGTTGGAGTAACTCACAAAACAAATGTCTTTATTTATTTTGAGTTTTGCTTTTCTGGCATATTGAATAGCATCTAACGCTACGTAATCATTTATGGTTATTATGGCAGTAGGAGGTCGTTTTAATTTTAGCAACTCTATCATGGCTTCAAAGGTTTTTTGCTGAGTCAGATCCGTAAATACAACCAGTGAAAGATCAATTTTTATTTTTTTATTTTTCAATACTTTCATGTAGGCATCAGTTCTTTCTTTACATGATTTCATTTCATTGGGACCATTGATTACGCCAATTCTCCTGTGACCATTATTGATTAAAAACTCTACAGCCTGTTTAGTACTTTCATATATATCAGATGAAACTTTATGAACAAATGAAATACCAGGGACACGATCAAAAAAGACTACTGGTATATTGTATTTTTCTAAAGCTGTTAAATGATCATAATCTTTGGTATATTTTGAAATAGAAACTATTAAACCATCAACACGATGGTTTTTCATAGTGTTAATTATTTGTTTTTCCTGTTCCACATCGTCATGCGATTGGCCAATAAGCACACTGTAATTATTTTCTTTGGCCACATATTCTATTCCATTAATTGCCTGTGAAAAAAATTCTTCTTTTAGATTGGGCAAGACAACTCCTACTACATGTGTTTTTTGTTGTTTAAAAAACAGGGCAGTTTGATTAGGCTCATAACCCAATTCCTTCGCTAATTGCTGAACTTCCGTTTTAGTGCGCAATCCAATGCTCGGATGATTATGCATAGCCCTGGAAGCCGTCGAAACAGAAATTTTCAATCGTTGAGCAATTTCTTTAAGAGTTGGAATTTTATTATACATTAGCTACTAGATTATATTAAATGCTTAAAAAATAGAACAAACGATTGCCTCACTTTATCAATCGTTTGCGCAAAAGGATATATAAATCTTTTGGATTTAAATGTACTAATTTCAAATAAATAATGCCAATTTAGTATAAAATTGATTTCCTGGTTTAGATATTATTTGTTGAACATCACATAATAGGTATGTCTGTACATAATTTTAAAATAATTGTCTTTTAATTAATTTATATAGAATGGATAAGCCCCTTATTCTAAAATTGTCGCAGATGTTGTATACGCTTTGCATTTTATTTAAAATATGAGTTTTCAACTATACAATTTCGGGGTAATACTTTTCCGAAGGGGAATTAATTTTTTATTCTGATATACAGAGACAAAACAACTCAATTTGTTTTAAGTATAATTAATAATTAAAGTATCTTTTTTACTATGTCTTCATCAAAAAATGCCAATTCAAATTTACTTTCAGGGGATACTATGAAAGCTTCCGAAACCAATAGTGTAGTAAAAATTATCGGATCGGGCTCAAGGCTTTCATCGCTGGATTTTTACAGGGGTCTGGTCATGGTTTTTTTAATGCTTGAGTCAACAGAGTTATATGGACATCTGGTGAAAGATACTCAACCCGGCACTTTCTTCCATTCATTAGCTATCCAATTCACTCATTATCCCTGGCATGGATTGCATTTTTGGGATCTGATACAACCAGCCTTCATGTTCATTGCCGGTACCGCAATGGCTTTTTCACTGACTAAACAAACCGCACAGGGCCGTTCCTGGAATCAACAGGCTAAACATGCATTAAAACGGAGTGGGTGGTTGTTTTTCTGGGGCGTACTTGATTATGCAGTGAGAGGAGATCATTTATCATTTGAACTCTGGGATGTATTAACCCAGTTATCTTTTACGATGCTGGTGGCCTTTCTTATTTTTAAATGGAAGCCCTCATACCAGATACTTTTCAGTATAGGTTTATTAATTCTGACGGAATGCCTGTACAGGCTGACTCATGTTCCCGGATTTGATCAACCTTTTACTGATCAGCATAATTTTGGCAATTATATAGACTTGATATTAATGAATAAGATCAATCCCGGGGGATGGGTCGCCATTAATTGTATCCCTACAGCCGCACATACCATCTGGGGCGTTGTGGCAGGTAAATGGTTGCTTAGTTTACCTGATAATAAAGCCAAAATCAGGCACATCATTATTTTGGGAGTACTGGCTTTATTGATAGGGTATGGATTGGATATTTCCGGGATAACGCCCATCATTAAACGAATTGCCACTACTTCTTTTACGCTGGTATCTGGCGGCTATTGTTTGCTGGCTTTAGCGTTCTTTTATTTCTGGATTGATGTATTGAACCATAAGCGGTGGCTTCATTTTTTTACCATTGTAGGCATGAACTCCATTTTCATTTATCTTTTCTTTGAGATTGTGGTAAGCCGCTGGTTGGGTGAGTATATCAATACCATCGTCAATGGTATTATATCTCCCACTGGTTTATCACATTCAGCTATTATGATCATTGCAGCTCTCACCATTTTTGTATTTGAATGGTGCCTGTGTTTCTGGTTGTACCGTAAGAAAATATTTTTTAAAGTATAAATTCCAACAGCAAATATTGTTTATCATAAAACTTATAACAATGAAGAATAATCGCAGAGACTTTTTAAAATTAACCGGGCTTACCGGCATGAGCCTGATCGGTTCCGGTTTTATAAGCAATGCTGCCGGCTTAAGCCATGGCTTACCGGATCCCGGCATTCAACATTTCAATATGAGCGGATATGCTGCCCCCCGACTTGATACGGTGCGGGTAGGCTTTATAGGATTGGGAAAGCGGGGACCTACTCATTTAAAAAATATGACCAAACTGGAAGGTGTTGAAATTAAGGCATTATGTGACATACGCCCTGAATATGCAAATCGGGCTAAGGAAAGCATCGGGGATTCCCGGCATACCCCTACCGTCTATTCGGGCAATAAAGATGAATGGAAAAAACTATGCGACCGAAAGGATATAGACTTGATATTTATTGCTACTCCATGGGATATGCATACGCCTATGGCCGTGTATGCTATGGAACAAGGCAAACATGTATGCATAGAAGTTCCTGCGGCGGTTACTATCGAACAATGTTGGCAATTGGTAGATACCTCAGAAAGAACACGGAAGCATTGCATGATGATGGAAAACTGTTGTTACGATTTTTTTGAGCTTCTTACATTAAATTTGGCAAGACAGGGTTTCTTTGGGGAAATCATACATGGTGAAGGCGCCTATATTCATAATTTACTTGGCGAGAATTTCGCTAAAAACACAAAAAACGCATATTGGGAAATGTGGCGTTTAAAAGAAAACGCCCGGAGAAACGGTAATTTATACCCGACGCATGGCCTGGGCCCGGTATGCCAGATAATGAACATAAATCGGGGTGACAGAATGATTTCCATGGTATCTAAATCCAGCATTGATTTTATGATGGGGGCAAAGGCAAAAGAGCTGGCCGCTAAAGATGATTTTTTTAAACCCTTTGCCAATGCAAACTTTCGTGGTAACATGAATACTACTTCGATTCGTACACATAAGGGGAGAACCATTAAGATACAACATGATGTTACATCCCCTAATGTCTATTCCCGCATTCATAAAATCGTTGGCACAAAAGGAACGGCACTGAAATACCCTGAGCCAGGCCGGATTTCAAATGGAGGCGAAGGCTGGCTGGCAGAAGAAGACATAAAATCATTGGGAGAAAAATACCAGCCAGCTATAGTAAAGAAGGTTGGAGAATTGGCTAAGGAAGTAGGAGGACATGGAGGCATGGATTTCCTGATGGACTGGAGAACGATTGATTGCCTTCGTAACGGATTGCCACTTGATGAAGATGTATATGATGCAGCATCATGGAGTTGTATCAGCCCATTAAGCGAATGGTCTGTTGCGCATAATTCTAATCCAATTGATATTCCTGATTTTACAAGAGGTGCCTGGAAAACTAATAAGCCGGTTGATATCACTTTAAACGGAGGCGGAAATACTAAGGCAGTTTCAGGATAATTAAAATAAACGTTTTTGATTTTATATGATATCAGAACTTATAGACTGATATTTTATAAAATCAATTATCATCATTTTGAAGTAAGATAAAGAGGCAATATTATTTCCTGGCAAACATAATTTTCTGTACTTCTGCCTTATTTTCTTTTTCTTGATTTAAATCGAATTCAGTTCCAAATATTTTATCCCAAAAATGAGAACTGACACCAAACCCTTTTTCATCGCTTTTGTAATGGTGCAAATGATGATTCCGCCATATAGGTTTCATCCATTTAAATGGCGGATTCCAGGCATGAATAGCATAATGCATACTACCATAAAGAAGATATCCTAAAATAAATCCCGGGAAAAAGCTAAAAACATTTTTTTGCATAACAGCATACATCAGCAAAAAAACAACTGATGAAATAATAAGGCTTGGAACAGGAGGCATGAACAATCTTTGCCTGTCTCTCGGAAATTCATGATGATTACCATGTAAAACGTAATTGATTCTCTTTGTCCTTGGATTTTCACTTACAAAATGGAATACAAAACGATGCATCATGTATTCAAAAAATGTCCAGAAAAATACGCCACCTAAAAAGAGTGCGATAACCCTTAGAGTAGAAAACCCGATTTTTGTTGATGTATAATAGGGTAATAGAATTATTACTGGTAAGTATAGCCCCCATATTACCAGTGGGTGTGTTTTGGTGAAATATTCCAGGAATTGACTTTTGAATATTTGTGCCTGCCCTTTGTTATGAATTTTTTCGAACTTCATATGCTGGTATTTTCGTATTTAAAATTATACCAAAATTATTCCAAATTTCATTTTTTAAAAAAAATTAGAACAGAAAAATTATTCATTTTATATTTCATGAATATTGCTGTTTACTCATTCATTTTTAATCATTTATCTTGCACTGCCACTAAAACTTTTTATTGATGAAATTAGTTTCTTATTTAAAAGAAGATCATGCGCAATTGGCCATTTTAGCTAATGATTTATTATATGATACTGATATACTGCATCCGGATTTGCCGGTTACTATGACCATGTTTTTAAATTATTGGGAAGACGTTTTCCCTATTGCTCATTCTATCAACCGCATTTTGCTGGAAGGAACAACCCGGTATCGTGGAATACCTGTGGAAGATGTGGAAATTTTTGCACCAATTCCTAATCCTACCAGTTGTCGCGATGGATATGCATTCCGTCAGCATGTAGCTTCTACAAGGCGTAACAGAAATGTAGAAATAAGTCCCGAATTTGATCAATTTCCGGTTTTTTACTTTATGAATCACAACAGCATTTCCGGACCCGGCGAAATTGTATGTATGCCGGATCATTTTCATAAACTGGATTTTGAACTGGAAGCTGCCATCGTAATATGTAAACCTGGGAAAAATATAAAAGCCTCAGATGCTGATGAATATATCGGCGGCTACATGATTATGAATGACCTGAGTGCAAGAGAATTACAATTGGAAGAAATGAAATTAAATCTTGGACCTACCAAGGGAAAGGATTTTTCGACGGTAATTGGCCCCATGCTCGTAACTCCCGATGAATTAGAAGATTTTAAAATTCCTGCAAAAGAAAATCACACAGGAAATGCTTATAACCTGGCAATGAAATGCAGGGTAAATGGCGTGCAGGTAAGCGAAGGAAATTTGGGTGATATGCAATGGACTTTTGCAGAAATCATTGAGCGATGCAGCTATGGTGTACAATTATTTCCGGGGGATATAATTGCTAGTGGCACCGTTGGTACAGGTTGCTTTCTTGAATTAAATGCAACCGGAAAATTAAACGACCCTGATTACAAAGAACAATGGCTACAGGAGGGCGATGAAGTGGAATTAGAAATTGAACAATTAGGAAAACTAAAAAATACAATTGTGAAAGATGAAAATGATTTTTCTATTTTAGCATTGAAGAAATTATAAAGCTAACCCGGCCCTTTCTTTAGAGAAGGGATAGCATTTACACAATCTCTTTCACTACATTGGCGATCACATGAGGTTTTCCCAAAGTATAGTAATGTAATACGGGGGCACCTGCTTTTTTAAGTTCCTTAGACTGTTTCAATAACCATTCAGTACCCACAATTTCTACTTCAGCATCTGTTTTACATTTAATGATTTCATTGCTTAACTCAGTTGGAATATCTACATGAAATGTACGTGGAAGTACAGAAAGTTGTTTTTTGGTTGTTATAGGTTTTAAACCCGGAATGATTGGCACTTCAATACCTGCAGCCCTACAATTTTTTACAAATTCAAAATACTTACTATTGTCAAAAAACATTTGTGTAGTGATATAATCTGCGCCGGCATCTACTTTCATTTTTAAAAACCGCAAATCACTTTGAAGATTAGGCGCTTCGAAATGTTTTTCAGGGTACCCGGCAACACCAATGCAAAATTTTGTTTTATACCCATCACGGATATCTTCTTCAAGATAAATACCATGGTTTAAATTTACAGCCTGTTTTAAAAGATCTATCGCATAAGAATGTCCATTTTTTTCAGGCTCAAATAAAGTTTCATTTTTGGGTGCATCACCACGCAAAAGCAGAACATTATCAATCCCAAGGAAAGCAAGATCAATCAGGGCATTTTCTGTTTCCTGAATATTAAAACCTCCACAAATTAAATGGGGTACTGCATCCACTTTATAATGGTTCATGATAGCAGCGCAGATACCTACAGTGCCGGGACGTTTACGCACTTCTATCTTCTCAAAAGTGCCATCTGCTCTCTTTTTAAAAACCTGTTCACTCCGGTGGTAGGTTACATTGATAAACGCCGGTTTAAATTCCATGAGGGTATCTAAATGATTGTAAATAGATTCAATCGTTTTCCCTTTTAACGGCGGAAGTATTTCAAAAGAGATTACGGTATCTTTTGATTCTTTAATATGATCGGTAACTTTCATTTTTTTTAAATAGATGCAAACATAAGGGGTAATAAAATAAATGCAAAAAATTGCGTTATGATGAGAGTTAAAGATGTTTCCTCTGGATCCTTATCGCATTTAATATTGCTAATAACGCTACACCCACATCAGCGATTACAGCTTCCCATAAAGTAGCAAAACCTTCCGCTCCTAAAATCAATACAATCAGTTTTACAGCCAGTGCCATTATTATATTTTGCCAAACAATATTCCGGGTAATTTTTCCGATTTTTATAGCAGTAACTATTTTTGAAGGTTGGTCATTTTGAATCACCACATCAGCAGTTTCTATAGCAGCATGGCTTCCTAGGCCGCCCATTGCTATCCCTACATCGGCCAACGCAATTACGGGCGCATCGTTTACGCCATCTCCGATAACGGCCACTCTTCTTCCGGCATTTTTTAATTCCTGTACTCTTTCTAATTTATCTTCCGGCATAAGATTCCCAAAAGACTCATCAATGCCAAGTTGTTTCGCTACATTATCGGTGACACTTTGTTTATCTCCCGAAAGCATAATGGTTCTGATGTGCAGGCGGTGTAGTCCTTTGATGGTTTCTATTGCATCGTCTTTTATTTCATCTGCAATAGTGAAATAGCCAGCATAAACTTTATTAATCCCAATAGCAACTATTGTGTCAGCTCCTTCTTTTATTTCATGAGGAAAATGAATTTGGTATTTCCCGAATAACTTTAAATTCCCTGCTACTATTTCTTTTCCATCAACTATTCCTTTCAATCCCATTCCGGCAATTTCTTCTACATCTGTAACCTTAACACTGCTTATTTTTTCGCCTGCAAAATCAGTTATTGCTTTTGCAATTGGATGAGTAGAATGCTTCTCAAGAGCGGCAGTAATCATTATCAATTCATCTTTTAGAATAGTATCGGTATAAACATTTTGAACCTTAAATACACCTTTGGTTAAAGTACCTGTTTTATCCATCACCACTGTATTTATTTTGGTTATGGCATCAAGAAAATTACCACCTTTAAATAGAACACCATTCCGGGAGGCAAGGCCTATGCCGCCAAAATATCCAAGCGGAATTGAAATGACCAAAGCACAGGGACAACTGATTACCAGGAAAACAAGAGATCGATAAAACCATTCATCAAAATGATAGACATCCACAAAAAAATAAGGCAGCAGGCATAATGCCAGGGCAAGAAAAAAGACAATCGGAGTATAAATTTTTGCAAACCGCGAAATGAAAAGTTGCGTTGGCGATTTCCTGGCGGTAGCATCCTGCACCATTTTTAAAATCCTGCTAAGCGCACTGTCTTCAAATAATGCCTTTACTTTTATTTCGGCTACAGTATTCAGATTAATCATTCCAGCATAAATAAGTTCCGATTGATATTTGGAAACGGGTTTACTTTCGCCCGTCAACGCAGAAGCATTAAAAGAACCCTTTGCAGAAAGCAATTCACCATCAAGCGCAACTTTTTCACCATGACGAACTATTATTATATCATTTATTTTTATTTCTGAAGGATGAACAACAAGTTGCTGATCATTCTTTAAAACAACAACTTCATCAGGCCTGATGTCTAGTAAAGCTTTTATACTTCTTTTGGCATTACTGACTGCTGTATCCTGGAACCATTCTCCGATACAATAAAAAAACATCACTGCTACTCCTTCACTATAAGCTCCAATATAAAATGCTCCTAATGTGGCCACACTCATTAATACAAATTCATTGAAAATATTACCCCGGATTATTTTCCTGAATGCAAGTTGCAAAATACTGCTGCCGGCAAGCACAAAGGCAAAGACATGTATTAAAAAATTAATCCAGTTAGCCGGTATTATGTTAAATGCATTCCTTAATACCAGCATTATAATTAGAATAAACAAAGCTAAAATCAGTTTCCATTGGCTTTTCCAGCCTTTTTCATTTTCGGGAACAGCGTGGGTATGCCCGTCATGCTCGCAATGACTACAAGCTATTTCCGGATTGCCGGTTTCAATTCCTCCATTGCTATTTAAATCAATATTTTCTTTTATTTCAATATTTTTCTGCATAATATTTATTGAATAAAAAATGCAAGAATTCCCGTCGCCACTAAGGTAACACCCGTTATTATCCCTGCATTATGCTCTAAAGTATGCCAGTTCAATTTTAATACTCCTTTGTAAGCAAATCTGACCAGGAGCACCATACCCGCTGTTGTAATGATTAAATATAATGATGCTATAAACCAAATCAGCCATTTGGCCTGAGTACCGGCTAGTAAGAAGTACGCTTCAATTTCCATACAAGGGGATAAGAACATAGCCAGCACCAAAGCCAGGATAATTTTCTTTTTAGACTTCTTCTTTTTAATGTCGTCATCCAGGTGAAAATGTTTGTGATTATGATGGCGATAAATAAAAATAAGACCTAACAAAATTAATATTGCAGGTGCGATATAATGGGTAAAATGATCAATTTTTTCTGCCATTTGAGCCCCAAGAAAACCCAACATAAACCCTATTATAACCGTACTTAACCCATGCGCAATCGCGGAAATAAAAGTAACCTCTGTAACTTCACTGACCGACCATTTTTCTTTCCGACCTATAGCGATTACCGGCAACCAATGATTAGGAATAGTAGCATGTAAAAGACTTAAAATAATACTGCCCGTAATAATGCTGAACATTAATAAAAATTATGAATGAGTAGAAAAATAATAAAAATTTGTCCCAAAATGATAAAAAAACAATGTGCAAGATAGTTTGCCGATTTCTTTTTCAGGAAAATTATTTGATGTAGCACTGATTTGATGTAGCACTGATAGGTAGAGATGTTTTATGAGATTAAAACTTCAATAAAAAAGCCTCTGTAAATTGATTTACAAAGGCTTTTTATTTTAAGAAGCTGTAGGGGAAGGGCTCGAACCTTCACGAGGCAGTTAGCGATAGTACAAAGTTCAGTGGTCGACCCTGGTCGGATCAATATTGCTATTTCTCCGGCTCTATGCTATGTTTATCCTGTTATCCTCACCCCCGAGACAAGAGGGCATGTCTGCCAAAATTTCATCACCCCACAATTTTTAAGAACTAATCTTACGCAAATCTAAATATTATGAACTTAACGACAAAATATTTTAATAAAAATGTTTTAAATTTAGAAAAATTTTAAATAAATTAGCATATTAATAAAATACGTCTAAATATAAAACTACTTATGGCTACAAAATTAAATATCGATAAACTGGATTTGAATATCATTCAGGAAATGCTTGAAAATGCTGAAACACCTTATGCTGAATTAGGAAAGAAATTATTCGTAAGTGGAGGAACTATCCACGTAAGGATAAAAAAATTGGAAGAGCTGGGCATAGTTAAAGGTAAACGTTTGAAAGTAAATTTAAAACAGCTGGGATTTGATATTACAGCATTCGTTGGAATATTTTTAGAAAAAAGCTCACTTTATGATATGGTTGCTAAAGAATTGGAAAAGATTCCTGAAATTGTCAGGCTGAATTATACTACCGGAAACTACAGTATGTACATTGAAATTGTATGTAAAGATATTAATCAACTTAGGCATGTACTGCACGATAATTTGCAAAATATAAAAGGAATTGCACGCACAGAAACGCTTATTTCACTTGAAGAGAGTTTTAACAGAAGTGTAAAAGTAAATGAAGAAGAGTAAAAATATATAATCCCATTAAATCCTGTTTTTTATGCTATCTTCTTTTATCCTTTTACGTCCAGGGCATCTCTTAAACCATTCCCCAAAAGATTAAAAGCTAATACCAATATCATGATAGCAACTCCGGGTGCCAGGGCCAATGCGGGATTATGAGTGATAATAAAATTATAATTTTCTTTAATCATCAATCCCCAACTTGGCATCGGTGGCTGTATGCCTACGCCCAGGAAGCTAAGCCCCGCTTCAATAATTATAGCGCTGGCAAAATTGGAGGCAGCAATCACCATTACCGGCCCAAGCACGTTAGGAAGGATATGGCGTAAGATAATTCGCATATCTTTCAATCCTAAAGCTTTTGCTGCCTGGATGTATTCCATCTCACGTAATGCCATCACCTGACCACGAACTACCCGGGCAACACTTACCCACATTGTTAATCCTACGGCAATAAATATTTGCCAAAATCCCTTCCCCAAAGTAAGTGTGATCCCAAAAACCAAAAGCAAAGTGGGCATGCTCCATATCACATTGATAAACCACATAATAATGTTGTCAGTTTTACCACCAAAAAAACCTGCCATTGCACCTAAGAAAATGCCTATGGAAAGTGAAATCAACACGGTAATAAGACCTACTGCAATGCTAACACGAACTCCTACAAGAAGACGGCTAAGAATATCACGGCCAAAAGTATCAGTGCCTAACCAGAATGTTTTTGATTCAATACAGTTAGCAGGGGAAAGAGCACTTTTGGAAAAATCTTCCTTTTCCTGTATACCTTCATCAATAAATTTCTCAACCGAAACAGAATCACCATTTTCAACATAACTGTTGATTGGCACATATAAATATTTATCCTCCGCTCCAAATAATAATCGTTTAAAAAATCCGGTTGTGGAAATTTGCTTCTCCTTTTTTAACCTCAGAAATAGCTGGCTATAGCCTGGTTTTCGGGCTTGGATTTCCACTATTTCCCGGTCAGCATTAGGGGTAGAATCTGTGCCTAAAAAATAAGCAAAAATGCCAATAAGCACGGATAACAAAATAATAAATAACCCAACCATTGCTCCCTTATTTTTTTTAAGTCTCCGCCAGGCGTTTTGAGAAAAAGAAAACGATTGTTGCATTGGAATAAAAATAGATAACTTAAGTGAGAAAAAGGTCACTTGTATTTTTATTATTATTTTCCTAAAATAGTTTACAAATTATCCGGATAGTATTAATTCATTTCACCTTTCTCCCCTTCCATTGATAACTACCAAACATTCCCAACCAACCAGCAATCAACGTATAGAAAATATGAAAAGGCTGTACCGGGGCAAACCACCATAATAATTTTTGCTTTCCAAAAAATTTTGCAACGGGGTAAATAAAAACGAGTTCAACAATAGTTTTTAATATGATAGAAATCAAAAATAAGTAAAAGGCTTTCACATAAAAAAAAGATGAAACCCCAAGGATAAATATCCAGGCATTGAAAAGATAAACCAACAGAAGTGCTGTTGCTATTTTTTTATCAGTATACTTGTTTGCTTTGCTCGCCCACCGGATTCTTTGATTCTTAAACTCTTTTAAAGTTTTCGACGACTGCGTCTGCATAATTACTTCCGGAGATTTTAAAAACATTATTTGATCAGGATAAACATTTTGAATTTTTTGCATCAATAACATATCATCTCCACTGGCAATATTATCGATTCCCTGAAACCCACCTACCTCATTAAAAACTCTTTTTTCATATGCAAGGTTCGCTCCATTACACATATTATGAAACTGTTTATTAACCGACGCTCCTGTAATTCCCTGCAACGTCATAAAATCAAGAATTTGAAATATGGTAAAAGCCTTATTAAAAAAAGAATCCCCTGGTAAATAATCTATGAAAGAAACCGGTAAAGCCACAAATACCGGATTTTTTTCATTATAAAAAAAGGCAAGTGTTTCCAGCCATTTTGGAGGCGCTATACAATCCGCATCTGTAGTTACAATTAAACTTCCCTTTGCAAATTGCAGAGCCGTTTCAATAGATTTTTTTTTATAGGAATTTAAAGTTTTATCCTTCGTAAAATCACTGAGATTTATTACACGAACCTGCTCATTGTGGAATGAATTAATAATAGAAACCGTATTATCTGTAGAGTGATCATCCGTTACAATAATTTCAAATCTGATTTGAGGGTAAGACTGTACAAATAAAGATTGAAGACAATTTTCAATATTTTTTTCTTCATTTCTGGCGGCAATAATTATTGAGATAAAAGGCAATTCATTTCTGCCTAATATTTTGCCGGGAACATAATCCTTCATGCTAATCCAACTATTCCTGTAGTAAAAAATAAGGGCCAGGTATGGAAGCAAAATAAAAATGGTAATGAGTACGAAAGTCATGTAATAATTTTATTGATACAGATACCCGGTTAAATAGCAATTAAAGTGCAAAAATAATTTTTCCAAATCAAAAGAAATTATTAGATTTGTATAGTTGCATAAACAACTATATGTTAAACAACCAATTTAAAAGAGGCGAACTTTATAGTTTTATTACAGGCAAAGCATCTACTGCCATTGCAAGAAGATTGCAGAAAAATTTTAAAGAAGCAGGCATAGATGTTACGATTGAACAATGGAGTGTATTGTATCATTTATGGAAACAAGAGGGGCAAAGTCAGCAGCAATTGTGTGAAGGCACTTTCCGGGATAAACCCAGCATTACACGGTTAGTTGATAATCTTGAAAAATCAAAACTGGTAAAAAGAGTAGCTTCAAAAAATGATCGCAGAAGCAATCTTATTTTTCTAACAAAAGAAGGAAAAACACTGGAGCAAAAAACTATGGAAGTTGCTAACAGAACTCTAAATGAAGCGCTTGAAGGAGTTAACAACGGTCAGATTGAAATTGCAAAAGAAGTATTACAAATAGTGTATGATAACCTGGCCAGGTAAAAACAGAAATGGCCGCACGTTTGTAATCTTTTCTGATAAAAAGAAATTCATCCAAAATAAAAGTAAAAATAATGGAAACAACAGCAATAGCTTCAACATTAAAAGGTGGGGAATGGTTAATAAAGCCAGGAAATACCGATAACATTTTTACCCCGGAAGATTTTACAGAGGAACAAATAATGATACGCGACATGTGCCTCCAGTTTTTGAAAACAGAAGTATTGCCCATGATGGATCGCATTGACAAAGCAGAACCCGGACTAATGCCTGCCCTGATGGAAAAAGCAGGTGAACAGGGTCTTTTAAGTGCTTCTGTGCCAGAAGAATATGGTGGTATTGGAAAAGACTTTGTAACCTCAACTATAGTGAGTGAAGCTTTGGGAGGCGGGTATTCTTTTAGCGTGGCTATGAGCGCGCATGCTGGTATTGGCACACTCCCGATTTTATACTTTGGCACTGAAGAACAAAAGAAAAAGTATATACCCAAACTTGCGACCGGCGAGTGGAAGGGATCTTACGGACTTACAGAACCCGGTAGTGGCAGTGATGCATTAGGGGCAAAATCAACTGCCACTCTTTCTGCCGATGGAAAATATTATATTTTGAATGGCCAAAAATGCTGGATTACTAATGGCGGTTTTGCTGATATTTTTACTGTGTTTGCAAAAATAGATGGTGATAAATTTACTGCGTTTATACTTGAGCGTGGCATGGAAGGATTTACGCAAGGGCAGGAAGAACACAAGATGGGCATCAAAGGTTCATCCACTGTTCAATTATACTTTCAGGATTGTAAAGTACCTGTGGAGAATGTCCTGGGCGAAATTGGCCGCGGTCACATCATTGCATTTAATATTTTAAACATCGGGAGGCTAAAATTGGATGCAGCGGCTGTGGGTGGTTCCAAAGGAGCCTTATCCGAATCCATTCAATATGCCAATACCCGTGAACAATTTAAATTACCCATTTCAAAATTTGGCGCTATCAAATACAAGCTGGCCGAAATGGCAATAAGAATCTATGCCGATGAAAGTGCTTTATATCGCACAGCAAAATGGATAGATGAAAAAGAACATGAATTATTGGCCGCAGGCAAACCGTTTAATGAAGCACTTTTGGGAGCAGCAGAAGAATTCGCTATTGAATGTGCTATACTAAAAGTTCATGGTAGTGAAGTGTTGGATTATGTAGTGGATGAAGGTGTGCAAATACATGGAGGGAATGGTTTCAGTGATGAATATAGCATCAGTCGGGCTTATCGCGATAGCCGAATCAATAGAATTTTTGAAGGTACCAATGAAATTAATCGGCTGCTTTCTGTAGATATGATGCTGAAGCGTGCCATGAAAGGACAACTTGATCTTATGGGACCGGCAAAGAATGTACAGAAAGAATTAATGAGCATTCCTGAGTTTGGTGACAGTGATGACAAACCTTTTGCCACCGAATTAAAAACCATTGCCAATATGAAGAAAAGCATACTGATGGTAGCGGGTGCAGCCGTTCAAAAACTAATGGCAACCCTTAGCAAGGAACAGGAAATTATTATGAACATAGCAGATATGTCAATTAAAACTTTTGTGGCAGAAAGCATGTTGTTGCGTATAATTAAAGCAGTAGAAAAAACAGGCGAAGAAAATAATAAAATCCAGCTAGCCATGCTGCATGTTTACCTGAATGATGCGGTAGATGCATTGGCAAAAGCTGGTAAAGAAGCCATCAATTCTTTCGCTGAAGGCGATGAACAAAAAATGATGCTCCTCGGCTTAAAACGTTTTACAAAATCAGCCCCCTTCAATAGTAAAGACGCAAGAAGATTAATAGCAGCCAAATTGATTGAAGACGGGAAGTATAGTCTGTAAAATCTTAATCAAATATTTTAAATAAATACTGTTTAAAAAATCGATTATTGCCTATTGATCAGGAGTACATAGTCAAATAATATTATTTAGTTGTATGCTAAATATATACGCATTCATCTATTTTCAGGTAAAGCAAAAGCCACATAAGCATCACCTGATGGTTTATGTAACTTGCCACCACCGCAGGCAATTACCAAATACTGTCTGCCATTAACCTGGTAAACAGAAGGCGTGGCAAAGCCACACGAGGGTAAATTGGTTTCCCACAATAATTTGCCTGTTCTTTTGTTAAAAGCTCTCATCTTTGAGTCACTTGTGGCAGCAATAAAAACAAGTCCCCCTGCTGTTACAGCAGGGCCTCCATAATTTTCCGTGCCGCTATGTATCCCTTTTGCCCTCAGTTCAGGATAATCTCCCAATGTATCTTTCCATATTAGTTCACCGGTATTCAGGTCAATAGCATTAAGAGTTCCCCATGGCGGTTTTACTGCAGGATAACCTTCCTTTGTTAAAAATTTATTATAGCCGGTAGCAGAATAAGGCAACTTATACCAGGGATCTTTTGATTTTTCAGGTTGGACAAATTTCTCTTTTTGCGCTTTTTTATTTTCGAGTATAAATGAGGCAAGCGCTTTTATTTCTGTGGATGATAATTGTTTTAAAGCGGGCATCATTCTTCTTCCTGATAACACTAGATGCATAAATTGTTGCTCATTGTATTTTTTATCAACTCCAATAAGAGGAGGATAATTTCCGCTACCCTGGCGCTGTGTTCCATGGCAATTCATGCATTTAGTGTTGTATAGCCGCTGTCCTGCCTCCAGGTTAGATTCACTGGTTTGAGGTTTATCTTTTACATCTACCATCGTAAGCACCCAAGGCATCTCACTTGCATTTACATACAACATTGATGTAGAAGGATCATATGCCGGGCCGCCCCACTCAGCACCTCCGTCAAAGCCGGGAAAAATAATAGTACCTTCTTTTGACGGAGGATTGAACATATTTCCTGTTTTATAACCTGCCAGTTTATTTTTAATATCCTGGTATGAAGAATCTGCTACAAGGTTATTTAAATCCTGCTCGGTTAATGACTGCCTTGCAAACGGTTTGGGCCATGTTGGTATAGGTTGCGTCGGAGAAAGCTTTTCACCTGCGAGCTCACTTACAGTGGGAATAGTTGTTTCAGTCACCGGGTAAATTGGTTCACCAGTATTTCTGTTGAGCAGAAAGATAAACCCACTTTTTGTTGTTTGAGCTATAGCATCTATTTTTTCTCCGTCTTTTGTAATAGTAACAAGTATTGGCGCAGTAGGTAAATCCCTGTCCCAAACATCATGATGCACTGTTTGAAAATGCCAGATCCTTTTGCCTGTTGAAGCATCCAATGCCAGTACGCAATTGGCAAAAAGATCATTACCTAATCTTTTGCCACCGTAAAAATCATATGAGGCTGAACCTGTTGGTGCAAATAAAATTCCTCGCTTTTCATCAAGACTAAAACCAGCCCAGGCATTTACACCGCCGATATGCTTCCATGCATCTTTATCATCCCATGAATGATAACCGAATTCGCCGGGCTGAGGAATGGTATGAAAAATCCAGCGAAGTTTACCTGTATGTAAATCATACGCCCGAATATAGCCAGGTGCAGCAGCGGCATCTTCTGCAACCCGGTCGCCAATAATGATGATGTCTTTATAAATAATGCCCGGCGTAGTAGAGGCTATATATAGGTCTTTGACATCTCTGCCAAGATCATTATGTAAATCAATTTTGCCACTATCGCCAAATGATCTTACAGGCTTGCCTGTTATTGCATTAATACAATATAACAGGGAACTTGCAGAATAAAATATTCTTTGATCACTTTCACCATTTGTATAATAAGTAACTCCACGGCAAACATTCATACTAAAATATCCGGAATTTTTGGACCCGGAATCTTCATTAACAGGATCAAAAACCCATTTCTGTTTTCCGTTTTCAGCATTCAGTGCAAAGAGTTTTAATTTTGGAGAAACCCCATACATAATACTATCAATGATAATAGGGTTTACCTGTATTTGCGTCATTCTGTCTGCATCGCCTGTATGATAAGTCCAGGCCACTTCCAATCGTGAAACATTTCCTGTATCTATTTGAGTTAGAGAAGAATAATGGTTACTTTCTTTATTACCTCCATATGCCTCCCAACTTGTATATAGTTTATTGGGTTTAGAAGTACATGAAGCAATTCCAATAATAGAGACAATGCTGACCATTGTGATTATAAAATTGCTCTTTACTCCACTCTTTTTTTTGGTATTGAATAAAATAAATTTCCTAATTGTAGATCGTTGCATTAATGATAGTTTTATTTTTTAAACCTAAACGCATTTAATTCATCCCCCAAAATAGATGATCCTCTTTTTTATCGTGGTATAATTAATTTCTCTTTCTAAGGTGGTAGTACTCCTGGTCAAAAATTCAAAATGAACACAAGTATTTTTTGAAGAATCCACATTTCCAGCTATCGTATTATGAAGATAATTTAAATTACAGTTTCCTGTTTAATATCAAAAATTTTCTACCGGTTATTTTATCTTTGATATAAAAAGTAAGGAAATTGAAGTGATTTTAGTAATCAGAATACATCAATAGTATTTACATCGCATTCAATCCATAAATTACATCTAATGACTCTATCATCATTCAAAGAAAGTTTATCCGAAAATGAGCCTCCGCAAAATTGTTCAGTATATTTAAACGCATTATGGCATGATGCCAAAGGAGACTGGAATAAAGCACATGAATTGATACAGGACATCTCAGATGAAAACGCTTCCTGGATACATGCTTACCTGCACCGAAAAGAAGGTGATATTTCAAATGCTGGCTACTGGTACAATCGTGCAGGTAAAAGGAAATCTGCTATCCCCTTAGATAAAGAATGGGAAGAGATAGTGGTTGCAATGATTTGAGCAAGGACCTGAAGTTAATAAAAGTCGCGAAGAATCCATTTATATCAACCATTACCGAAGAAAAATGAATTCTCTAAAATCCCATTTCATCAATAATCTTCGCGAGTTGATGATCTTTCTCAGTTACTTTATTTCCGGCATCATGTGTTGAAAGCCAGATTTCTACTTTATTATATTCATTAGTCCATTTTGGATGATGATCCATCTTTTCTGCAGCAAGCGCTACACGGCTCATGAACCCAAAAGCTTCAGAAAAATCTTTAAACCCGAACATTTTATAAAGCGTATTATTTTTTTCTTCCCACATAAAATTAATTTTATCAATTAAAAAATCAGGTGCTGTTTATTTTTAATTTTCTCATTAGTTAGCTCGACTACCATTTGAACAGCATGAATGCTTTTTACTGAATTTACAAAAATGCGAACTTCCTCATTTTTCATAATATCATCTTTCATTAGCCATAAAAAATCAAGATGCTTAAATTCTGGTAGAAGATATTCGCCATCATCTTCATTATTATAGAGATAGTGTTTTATTGTACCCCCTTTTTCACCATATTGGTAGATTGGAAAAAAATATTTCCGGTCTTTTTTATTTAATTGTATCTCTATATTATTATTAATCCTGAAATCAAAATTGAGTATCTGGTTTAAGTGCCAGCAAAACTGGTACTGTTCAATAGGCGCTACAATACCTAACAGACGGGTGTCTTCGAAAAACTCATCCAGCATTATATCATTGTCAATACGAAGTTTCATTTGTATAATTTAGAAAACAATATTAAAGGTCATCTCTTCTTTCCCCCTCAATACAGTGACTTTTGCATCATCTCCTTTTTTAAATTTACTTAAAGCCAGCATATAGGAATTCAAATCTGACACAGGATAATTGTCTAAGCTGGTAATGATATCACCAGTAATCATGCCAGCCTTCTGCGCAATTTTTCCATCGATGATTGCATCTGCCCTAACACCTCTTCCTGAAAAACTATAATCCGGCATAATACCGAGAGTTACAGTAAAATGCACACTTTCCATATTTGAATCACGGGTTTTAGAAAAAGTAAGTTTGCCTGATTTATTTGTTTTATTAATAATATCATAGATGTACTCAATAATTCTAAATTCACCAGTGAAATTTATTTTATCCACATCATCAGTTGGCTTGTGATAATCTTTATGCATGCCAGTGAAGAAAAATAATACCGGAATATTTTTCAGATAAAATGAAGTGTGATCACTTGGCCCTATTCCACTTGAATCAAATTTTACATTAAAAGCTTTTGTTTTTTCGGGTAAAAGATTGCCCCATTCCGGAGAGGTACCATAACCTCCAATAAATATGGTATGTGTACTATCATTAAGCCTTCCCACCATATCGCAATTGATCATATAATCTATACTTTTAAGTGGAATTGCAGGATGTTCTGTAAAATATTTCGAACCCAACAACCCCAATTCCTCTCCCGAAAAACAGGTAAAAAGATAATTATTGTTTTTGTACTTTGATTTTTTCAGCAACTTTGCTAATTCAAGCACCAGGGCAGTGCCGCTGGCATTATCATCGGCGCCATTATGTATTTCCGGCTTGCCGGTCCATAAGGAATTATGATCTTCGCCATAACCCAAATGATCATAATGTGCTCCAATAATTATTGTATTGGGAGCACTGTTGTCAATATATCCTGCTACATTATGACCGGTTCTTTTTTTGTCCCCTATGGCCACCTTTAATGCAAGTTCGAAATTAGCAGACTGATCACTAAAATATTTTTTTGCAGCACTTTTTGTAATAAAGACCACCGGAATTTTTAACGGAATTATTTTTGATTTCCCTTCAAAATCTAATTCATTTTCAGTATTACCCGAATTATATACAATAAGTTCAGTTGCCCCTTTCTTTTCAAATTCAATGGCTTTATTTTCAATGGCCTCTTCCAGATCTAAATGTGGATTAGCCAGGTTTGCCTTAGCTATATCTTTTATATCCAAAAACCACGGCATTCCCTTTTCACTGATTGCCGGAGATACATAAGCCTTTACTTTGCCATTGCCGCTGAATATAAAAGGAAAAAAATCTTTTTCAACTTCAAGAGAATCGCCATTAATAGTTAAATAAGTGGTTGGTAAAATCTTTTTTCCTTCATTTATATCAAAAGCCTGTATAAAACTATTATTATCACCCTTTGGAATAAGCCCGCTTTTTTTAAATTCACCTGCCAGGTATTCGTAGGCTAATTTTTCTCCATGGGTACCTGTTCTTCTTCCTTCCAATTGATCACTTGCCAGGTAAGTTATCTCAGTTTTCAGATTTTCAATGATAACTTTGTCCGATTTTGTGAGTCTCTGGGCAGCTACGAATTGAGGAAATAGTATAATAAATATTAAAACGTTTTTCATAAATAGTATTTATTGGGCAAATTTAAGATGAATATGTTAGTGAAGGCTTTGATAAAAACAGTAAAGTGCAAATCTCTTTTCTCATTTCGTAAACCATATTACAGCAGTAAAGGCTAATTTTACAAATACTATAAAAATAATTTGAGCACAAAACTAAATATTGCGTTAGTAGGAAATCCGAATAGTGGAAAAAGTTCTCTTTTTAATTCGCTGACGGGTTTAAATCAAAAAGTGGGAAATTTCCCCGGTGTTACTGTAGATAAGAAAACCGGGATAAGTAAGATTTCTGATACACTTTCAGCAAAAATTATTGATCTCCCCGGAACCTATAGTTTATATCCAAAAAGAAATGATGAATGGGTTTCTTACAAAGTTTTGCTTGACCAGGATCCGAATATAAAAGCTGATATCATTGTATTAGTAGCAGATGCCAGCAATTTAAAAAGGAACCTGCTTTTTTGCTCCCAGATAATAGATCTGAAAAGACCAGTAGTTTTAGCGCTTACCATGATGGATATTGCCAGGAAAAATAATATCCAGATAGATCTGGCTGGTTTGGAAAGAGAACTCGGAGTACTGATCGTTCCTGTAAACCCAAGAAAAAATAAAGGAATTATTCAGTTAAAAAAAGCAATAGATCAAACGGCCGAAAACATGGATCGTGTAGCTGAGCGCGATTTTATAAATATAGAACCCCTTGCATCCGAAGCGATAAAAAAAGTTCAAAATGTCTTCCCTGAAATCAGCTCCTACAGGGCAATTCATTATCTTATCAATCATGAAAGTTTTGATTTGAAAGAACCCCTCCAGGAGACAATTAAAAATATTGAGATTGAAACCAAATTTAATCCCACCAAAACACAGGCAGAAGAGATTTTGCAACGTTATGGAAAAATAAAAACCATCATGAAGCAAACAGTAATAGAAGCTGACCCGCTTCAAAAAGCGCTGTTTACGCAAAGACTCGACAATATTTTGCTTCATCGCACATGGGGTTACCTGATATTGATTACGGTATTATTTTTATTGTTCCAAAGCATTTTTGTCATTGCCCAGTTTCCTATGAATGCAATTGAATGGACATTTGCAGAAGCTGGTGGATGGCTGGGAAATATTTTGCCGACCGGGTGGTTTAGCGATCTTTTTATTAATGGCATACTTGCCGGATTAAGTGGCATTTTAGTTTTTGTTCCACAGATAATGATTTTATTTGGCCTGATCACATTATTAGAAGATACCGGGTATATGGCGCGGATAAGTTTCTTAACAGATAAGATTATGCGCAAAGCAGGACTGAACGGAAAAAGCGTAATGCCTATGGTTAGTGGGCTGGCATGTGCAGTGCCTGCCATTATGAGTGCAAGGAGTATTGAAAATAAAAAAGAACGTTTACTCACTATCATGTGTACTCCATTAATGAGCTGCAGTGCCCGTTTACCAGTTTACACGGTATTGATTGCATTGGTAGTTCCTAATAAAATGTTTTTTGGCTTAATTAGTCTGCAAGGGCTCGTAATGATGTTTTTGTATTTCCTCGGAACATTTATGGCGCTGGTTGCTGCATTTGTAATGAAGTGGTTTATTAAAAGTAAAGAGAAAAGCTTTTTCATCCTTGAATTACCTACCTACCGGGGTCCAAGATGGAAAAATATTATTTCCACTATGATTGAAAGAGCAAAAATATTTGTACTGGAAGCCGGGAAAGTAATTATGGTAATCAGTATGCTGCTTTGGGGATTAAGTACCTACGGACCTCCAAAAAAGATGAAAGCTGTTACAGGAAAATATGCGAAACTAATTCAGCAAAATCCTTCACAAACAAAAGAACTGGATAAATTAGAAGGCACCGAACATCTTCAGAATTCTTATGCAGGAATCTTAGGAAAATCTATAGAGCCCGTAATAAAACCTTTAGGCTATGACTGGAAAATAGGTATTGCATTAATTACTTCTTTTGCAGCGCGGGAAGTTTTTGTAGGAACTATGGCAACATTATACAGTGTAGGAGACGGTAAAGATGAAAACAATGCTACACTCAGGGAAAAAATGACTGCGGCTACCTGGCCTGATGGTGCAAAAGTCTATACGCTTGCTGCAGGCTTATCTCTTTTGATCTTTTATGTTTTGGCCATGCAATGCATGAGTACGCTCGCCATAGTTAAGCGGGAAACTCATAGCTGGAAATGGCCGCTAATTATGCTTACTTACATGACCAGCCTTGCCTATATCATGAGCTGGATAACATTTAACCTATTCAAATAGACAAAAGTTTTCCGCCAATCCTCGATATTCAGCAAGAACCCAATTCAAATAATTTATTAACGGTTTTCCAGTTTCGGGTAGTAGCAATTACTTTCAGTTTGTTTTCAAAAAACTTATTTGACAGTTTTGTTTCACCATAACTTACGGGAATGTGTAAATAAATTTCTTTCCCTTCAATAATAAATTGATCTGGCGAATAATCAACATTTTTGATATTTTTTAAATTGCTTTCATTCGGGATTTCGGACAGAAAAGTAATATGCAATTTTTCAATATTAATATTCTTATCTTTTAAAAAAGGATTCATTGAAATTGCTTTCTCTATTTCTTCTGCTTTCCTGATAATCACCGGCACCTGGAAATTATATTTTTTCTCAATCGCTGTCTCTATTTTTTTTGCCAGGTCCAGGTCAGATATTTTTTCACCACTTTTAAAAACAACATTCCCGCTTTGAATATAAGTAGTTACGTCTGTAAATTTCAGACTTTCATAAAGCGCCTTTAAATCAGCCATCAGAATTTTTTTCTGGCCGCCAACATTGATTCCTCTTAAAATGGAAATGAAAGTTTGCATATAGAAACCTGCTTGTTTAGTACAAAATTGTCTTATCCGGCTACAAAGCTAGATTATTTAATAAAAAGGAACCAGGTAGGCAATACTTTAGAAATTCCAGTCGGATAACTAAAATTTTATCAGGTTATAACAACCATATAAGTCCCCATTCATCAGCCAATAAAACCATTGGTAACAAAATAAAATAAAATTTTTACTGCCCAAAAATGAATAAAACCATTGCCTGCACTATGTTGTACAAAAACTATGAATGACAAATTCAGCAGACTACCTTTAAAAAACAGGTATTATGTATTGCATAGTATTATAAAAGAAATTATCTTTGTGCCAGAAAGTAAATAATACCTATTTTCTTCAGATTAAAAAACACAGTAAAATGAATATTGATAACACAGCAAGCCAGATGCGAAAAGGAGTTTTGGAATTTTGCATTTTATCAATAATAAAATTGGGAGAAGCTTATCCCAGTGATATTATTGACATGATGAAATCGGCCAATCTCAATATCCTGGAAGGTACTTTGTATCCGTTGCTAACAAGATTAAAGAACGCTGAATTTCTTACCTACCGATGGGTAGAAAGCAATAGTGGCCCTCCACGCAAATATTTTTCTTTAACCGAAAAAGGAGCAGAATTTTATAAAGAGCTCGAGACAACCTGGCTTGAACTTGCCGGGGCTGTAGAAACCATTACCGGCAAAAAGGAAACCAACCAATAAAATCATCAACAAATAATAAACTGAATCAAAATGAAAAAAGTAATTAATATCAATTTCCAGGGTACGGTGGTCCCGATTGAGGAAAGTTCTTATGAATTGCTGAAACAATATATAGAAAGTCTGCGCCGGTATTTTGCCAATGAGGAAGGAAAAGATGAAATAATCAATGACATTGAAAGCCGTATCAGCGAACTGTTTCAGGAACGATTGAAAGGAGGTAGCACCTGCATTACAGATGAAGATGTAAACGCCATAATAAAGAATATGGGAAGGCCCGAGGATTTTGAGGAAGAAGAAAAAGGCGAATCCACTAACAATAATCAATCTGAAGATTCAAAAAAGAAAACAACAGAAAATTTCTCTCATGAAAATTGGAATTGGAAAAGCAAACGTCTGTACCGGGATGAAAATCATAAAATATTAGGAGGTGTATGCAGTGGCATTGCTGCTTATCTGAACATCGATCCTGTAATAGTAAGGGTAATATTTATTATATCCGGTATTGGTTTCCTGGCTTATATCCTGTTATGGATTTTTGTACCCGGAAGTAATATGCTTGAAAATGGAGTGCGGAAAAGATTATATCGCAATCCTGACGGAAAGATTATTGGTGGAATATGCAATGGAATAGGAAGTTATTTTAATATTAACCCATGGATTCCCAGGACATTATTTCTAATTCCATTTATTTCCTTCTTTTTCAGGTGGGGGCATTTCGGGCCACTTACTTTTCCTCATTTTATTAGCTTTTCGTTTAGTCCCGGCTCATTTATCATTTATGTTATTTTATGGCTGGTAATTCCTGAAGCAAATACTACATCAGAAAAGCTGGAGATGAAAGGAGAAAAGGTGGATCTGAATTCTATTAAAAATTCAGTAGTAAAAGAAATGAAAGAAGTGGGAGAAAGAGTGGGAAAATTAGGCGCGCAGGCTGGTGAGGCGGCCAAAGAAAAAGGCTCAGACATGGGGAAGGAGTTTCAACAGGCAGCTAAAAAATCAAGCGGTATTTTGGGAAATATAATTATCACACTTTTTAAAGCATTTGTTTATTTCATATTAGGCTGTATAGCGCTGGGGTTAATCATTGCCTTATTTGCACTTGCCATAGCAGCTATAGGCTTATTCCCTTTAAAATATTTTGTACTTACCGATGGATGGCAATCATTACTTGCATGGGGTACGCTTATTTTCTTTATTGCAGTTCCGGTTATCGGCATCATCACATTTATTATCAGAAGATTTGCCCGCATAAAAACAACAAACAAACTGATGCGTTATTCATTTATCGGTCTGTGGATCCTGGGAGTCGTTTGTTTTATTTCATTAGCCACCTCAATCGGGAGCGATTTCAGAAGCAGCAATACGATGAATGTAGAACCAGTTGTCTTAACCAATCCACATGTAAAAACTCTTGAAGTAACCCCCATTTTAAATAACAATTACAACCGAAGCAATAATTGGTTTAGGCTGGAACCTTTTTCAACTTTTGGAATCGCCGATGATACTGCTTACATCAGTAATATGAGAATCAAAATAGAAAAATCGACATCAGACAGTTTTGAAGTAAATGTAATGAAATCATGTAACGGAAGCAGCAGAAGGTATGCCGATACCCTGGCAGCGCTTATTAACTTCAATATATCACAAGACGATTCTTTACTGATGATGGACAGGGCAATTGCGATAAATACTACCGATAAATTCCGTAATCAATATGTTGAAATTACCATATTCGTTCCGGTAGGCCACCACATTAAAATAAACAAGAGTTTTAGTAACCGGATGAATGTGAGATTTACCCCTTTTGACTCTGGAAATAACTGGGATTGGTATAATGATGATAACGATTTTGAGTATCAATATGGGGAAGAGTATGTAATGAAAGACGACGGGCTTTATACATTAGACGGAATTCCCTCCAATGAAGATAAAGACTGGCACCATTCATCATCCCGGTATTATAACAACAGAGACAACAATAAAAAAGACTATCGTTATAATGGCTCAGGAAGTTTAGACTCTTTGAGAAACATCCAGGAAAAAAAGATTGAAAAAATGCAGGCTGCGGTTGATTCAATGAAAGCCGCCAGGGAAAAAGAAATACTCAGGATGAAAGATTCGTTGGAAAAAGCGAAAGAAGAAATAGATCATAAAATTGAAAAATTAGATAAAGGCACCGCAATTCATACAGAGTCCTTTTCGCCGGGAGTAAATGAAAACTATTCTTTTATCATGAATATCTGAAGAATCTTTTTTTAAGGTCCAGTTTGAGTCGGGTTCCGGGCATTTGCCACGGGCCCGGCTTTTTTTAATAATTTGGGTCCTGTTAATCCTTAAACCCGTGAGGATAAGTCTTCGAAATTGATTTATTCTTACTCAAACCAGATATTTCCTTCTCACAATTAGTGACTTTGAATTTTTCTTCCTGCTCAATCAAAAGAAACAGTAAACCCCTGAATTTTCGCCTAAATTTGCACCACTTTTAAAAAAGTCTTTTATGAAGAATACTCCATTTACACAAAAACATATTTTGCTAGGAGCTAAAATGGCTGAATTTGCAGGATATAATATGCCTATTAGTTACTCAGGGATTAATGATGAACATGAAACTGTCAGGAATAAAGCCGGAGTATTTGATGTAAGTCATATGGGTGAGTTCATTTTAAAAGGAGAAAATGCACTGGATCTTATCCAACGTGTAACCAGTAATGACGCTTCAAAATTAACTAACGGGAAAGTCCAATACAGTTGTTTCCCTAATGAAAACGGAGGTATCGTAGACGATCTGCTCGTTTATTGTATTGAAGAAAATAAAACCTACATGCTAGTAGTAAATGCCTCTAATATTGAAAAAGACTGGAATTGGTTAAAAAAACAGAACACAGGAAATGTAGAAATGCATAATATCTCTGATAAAACATGCCTGCTTGCCATCCAGGGTCCTGATGCTACAAAAATAGTGCAGCCACTTACAGATATTGATATCCTTAACCTGAAATATTACACTTTTGTAAAAGGAAAATTTGCTGGTATTGACAATGTCTTAATCAGTGCTACGGGCTATACAGGTTCTGGCGGTATAGAAATTTATTTTGAAGATAAAGATGAAAATGCCAACATCATCTGGGAAAAAATATTTAATGAAGGAAGCCCAAAGGGAATGAAGCCGATCGGGCTGGCAGCACGCGACACCTTAAGACTCGAAATGGGCTATTGTCTTTATGGAAACGATATTGATGATACCACTTCGCCATTAGAAGCGGGGTTGGGGTGGATAACCAAATTCAATAAAAATTTTATTGGAAAAGAAATAATTGAAGAAATAAAAGAGGAGGGTTTACAGCAAAAATTGGTAGGCCTGGAAATGTTAGAGAGAGGAATTCCCCGCCATGATTATGAAATAAAAAATAATGAAGGCGAAAATATTGGCCGCATCACCAGCGGAACTCAATCTCCCACACTTCAAAAACCAATCGCTATGGGGTATGTAAATATTAATTATGCAAAAATTGATACACAGGTTTTTATTAAAGTAAGAGATAAACTATTATTATCAAAAGTAGTTAAAATCCCTTTCGAATAAATTTTTACCGATCAAAAATATAATACCAATTAAGTTTTTAATGAATGAAATCAAAAAATCACATCCCCACTCTCAACACAGTTTTGTCACCTTCATTATTGCATCTTTATGATATAAGTAATAGCATTGTGGTCATCATAGATATTTTGCGGGCCACCTCCACGATAGCCACAGCGTTATTTAATGGTGCCAAAGAAATTATCCCTGTAGAAAGTGTGGCAGAATGTATAAAATTGGGAAGGCAAATAGACGTAATTACTGCCGGAGAACGGGATGGACAGATTGCTGAAGGATTGCAATATGGCAACACGCCTTTTCAATATGATGCTGAATTCATTAAAGGGAAGACCCTGGTTCTTACAACTACTAATGGCACGAAACTTTTGCATATGGCACTTAAAGCAAATGCAAAGGGAATCATAACCGGCTCTTTCTGTAATCTTTCTGCAGTATGTGATTATCTTTCTAATCAAAATAAAAATGTAATGCTCGCTTGTGCGGGCTGGAAAAACAGGATTAATATTGAAGACTCCTTATTTGCAGGAGCCGTCATTAACCGGATAAAGAATAATTTCGAGGTTAATTGCGATGCTTCGCAAATTTCTGAAACACTCTACCTGGAAGCTAAAGAAGATCCCTTTACGTTTTTGAAAGAAAAAAATGCGTCCCATTATCATCGTCTCATGAGATTCGGTTTGGAAAAGGATATCCGCTATTGCTTATCAGAAGATAGTGCTAACATATTAAGTATTTTTGTTAATGGTCGTCTTGTTGCCTCATAAAAATTATCTTAATTTAACTTGGAAATCAATATTTGTTTAAAGTAGCCTTTCTCCTCCTGTAAATTTTCTTTACTTTTGCAAATTGCCCTTTTCGCAATATGTAATTACCGAAAAGAAACATTGAATTAAAACTTTATTCTTCTTGGCTCTACCCTATTTTATTAAATATGTTTATAATTCCGGCACCGACGAAGTAATCCGCCGTGGTAAAAAGATTTATACTAACCGATATGTAGAACTTGTTGAGCATGATGAGTTAATGCAGACGGTAATCTTCAGAGTACGTGATGATAGTTACACCACATTTTACAAAGTAACGGTTCATAAATATGATGATCCAAAATCTCTTTCTGTACGTTGTACCTGCCCATATAATTTAAGCGATATCTGTCGGCATGAAGCTGCCGCTTTATTACAATTGCAGGATCTTGTGGATAAAAATTTACTAAACAGTGACGCACCCACAGTTTACAACCAAAAACATACGGTAGCTAAAATAAAAAACATTGATCTCAGAATGATCCGGATGCTTGCAGGAATGAATAATTACGCGGCTGCCGAAGAAATTTTAAGAAAAAGCAAATGTAATATCCTTGATGCTGCCAATGAAAAAGTAGAAGCAGAGCTCGATACAGACGGAAGTACTTATCATATCATTTTGAAAAAAAATGATGAACGGAATTTTGACACTTCCTGTACCTGTGATGATGGTGATCATCTCTTATGCCAGCACAAAACTGCTTTATTTCTCCAATTACTAAATAGTTGGGGTCCCAATTATTTCGATAGTATCAGAAACTGGGATAAAGAAAAAAATAAATTGCTGGAAAGCTATGGTTATAGTCTTGAGGAAGACCTTACTGCTAAATTTGAATTTATATATAAAGAGGGAAAACCGTACTTAAAAGTACTTGACCCATCCATAAAGAAAGTAGCGCATACTTTTTCTAATGTCAACAAGACAGAAACCATTTTCAATACTCCCGAGGTTTCTTCAATCACTTTAGCAACAAAAGAGAAACAGGCCGCATTGGTTTTAAATGGCAATGAAAAAATATTTCCATTTATTTCTGTTGATTTAGTCCAGGGCGATTATGATGAAGAAAGTAAAGCATTTATTGGAAGAGTCGAAAAAATGGATCTTACCAAATTCATTAATACAGAAGACTTCAGCGAAAAAGATAAACGATTAATACAACTTGCAAGAAAAATTCAGCAATCCGAAATCAATAAATACTTAAATCGAAATTCACCTTTCAGCGGTTTTTGGGAAAATATCATTCACCAGGAAAATGAAGAATTCCCGGAAGAAACAAAGATGCTCATTGCCGAATTTCTTCATCCTAAGTTAAAACAGATTTTTGAAGAGAACGAAGAAAAAACTAATTTTTATTTGCCCGCAGGTAAAAAATTTACAACTCAAAACCTGGAGCCAATTGAATTTTCATCACACCATCCGGAAATAAAATTTAATTTATCCTTTTCTAACGATAAATATATAATGAAAAGCCTGGTCAGGCTTGACCAGGAATCAGTTAATATATCTGAAAATCAATGGAATAGTAATTTATTGTTTTTTTACGATAGAGTTCTTCATCTGTGGAAAAATTTTGAAGAAATATTAGTAGTAGAGAAATTTAAAAACCCGCTTTATATCCCCGTAAGTAAATGGCCGGCTTTTTTAAGGGAAGTAGTTCTTCCGTTATCAAATGATTACAAAGTATCATTTGATAACGCCTTAATAAAAGAGACCAAAGACGGACAACCCGACATCAGCATTATTTTAATTGAAAAAGGAGAATACCTGATGTTTCAACCTGTTTTCAATTATAAAGGATTTAGTGTAAAAGCCAATGATAAAGACACTATCATTGTTCCTGATAATGATAAAGTGCTGATGGTTCGGAGAAATAAAGAATCCGAAACAGAATTTATTTCAAAATTGGCAAGCCTACATTCACAGTTTGTACATCAGCCACAAAACAGAAGCTTAATTCTTAAAGGCCCGGACGTGCTTAAAAACAATTGGTTTTTCTTATTTGTGGATGCCATGAAAGAAATGAAAATACCTGTTTTTGGATTTGAGGCATTGAAAAACTTCCGTTTCAACACTGCCAAACCTTCTACACAAATTCACCTGAGCAGTGGCATGGACTGGTTTGATGCAAAAGTGGAACTATCATTTGGTGAACAGAAAATCGGGATTACAGAAATTCAAAAAGCGCTGACCAATAAACAATCTTTTGTACAATTAAACGATGGAACTCTTGGTATTCTTCCGGATGAATGGATCGAAAAATATGCGTTACTTTTTAAAGTAGGTGAAGGGAAAAATAATCAGCTCCGGCTATCAAGATTTCATTTAAGTGTAATAGATGACTTATATGAAAAAAGGGATGAAAATGAGCTTTCATTTGAACTTGATGAAAAATACGAAAAGCTAAGAAATTTTAAAAGTATTCCGGAGGTGCCCATTCCGGAAGAGTTGGAAAACCGTTTACGCCCCTACCAGCTTTCCGGGTTCCATTGGCTCAATTATTTAAATACTGTAGGCTGGGGTGGAATACTTGCTGATGATATGGGTTTAGGTAAAACTGTTCAGGCCCTTAGCATGCTCAGCTATTACAATGCTGAAGAAGGAGGTTTAAAAGCCTTGGTGGTGTGCCCTACTACATTAATGTACAATTGGGAAAACGAAATAAAAAAATTCACTCCATCGCTTACCTGGCGGATACATCACGGAAATGTTCGGGCCAGAACCAAAGAAGAATTTGAAGGCGCTAATGTTCTGATTACTACCTATGGCACCTTGCGCAGCGATATACAATTGCTGATCAAAATTAACTTTGACTATGTTGTTCTGGATGAATCACAGGCTATCAAAAATCCTTCTTCCAAAGTTACCAAGGCCGCTTGTCTCCTTAAGGCAAAAAACCGGGTGTGTATGAGCGGTACCCCTTTGCAGAATAATACTTTTGACATCTATGCTCAAATGAATTTTTTAAATCATGGGCTCCTTGGTTCGGTAGAATATTTTAGAAGTGAATTTTCTACACCCATTGATAAATTTGGCGAGCAGGAGCAAAAAGATCATCTTAAGAAATTACTTTACCCTTTTATACTTAGAAGAACCAAAGAGCAGGTAGCTAAGGATCTTCCGGAAAAAACAGAAACGATTCTTTTTTGTGAAATGGGTAATAAGCAGCGAAATATTTATGATGCTTATCGGAATTCATATCGCGATAAAATTTTAGGAGTAATAGATGAACAAGGAGTAGGAAGATCACAACTCACCATTTTACAAGGGCTAATGAAACTCAGGCAAATTTGTGACAGCCCTTCTATCTTAAAGGAGGATGAAAAATATCCCAATCACTCCATAAAACTCGAAGAACTTACCCGGGAAATAACCGAGAACATTGGAGAGCATAAAGCCCTGGTATTTTCTCAATTTTTGGGAATGCTTTCTTTAATAAGAGAAAAACTTATAGAAAATAATATTCCCTTCGAATATTTTGATGGAAGTACTTCACCGGCAGATAGGGAGAAGGCAATTAAAAATTTTCAAAACAATGATGATTGCAGAGTCTTTCTCATATCTCTCAAGGCAGGTGGAGTAGGCCTCAATTTAACTGCGGCTGATTATGTTTATATTGTAGATCCTTGGTGGAATCCCGCTGTAGAGCAACAAGCTATTGACCGTACGCATCGTATAGGGCAGACCAAAAATATTTTTGCATACAGGATGATCTGTAAGGATACGATTGAAGATAAAATTTTGCAATTACAGGAGCGCAAACGCATCCTTGCCAAAGAATTAATTTCAGATGATCAAACTTTCGTGAAAGGATTAAGCAAAGAAGACGTAGAATACCTTTTCAGCTAATTATCTTAATTAAGAAGTAATAAAATCTTTCAACCTTTGAAATTCTCTTTTATTTCCTGATTTAAAAAGAGCAACAAAATTTTTAGTTACATTACTGAGGAAGAGAGAAAAAAAAGTCTTTTTTTGGTAACCGTGATGTTTCATTTGACATTAGTTTTAGATAAAAAATATATGGTTTAAAGTAAAAAATAAATTAATGTTTTTCCAATAGCATATTTACTCTCTTTTGATTTCCGTATTTTCCACATTGTGTGCAAAACTTTATTTCCAAAATATGATATAATGTACTAAGGTTTTCACATTCTCTCGTTAAAGATTCTGGCTTTTAAGCAACGTTTTGTCTACAAAATTTAACTAAATGGCTAAGGCACCTTTCTGAAGCGGGAGAATTTCGCGTACCACATTAAAGACACTTTAAAAATATAACGCTGATTATTTTTTATTTATTGTATATAATTGCTTAATATTCCAATTCGGTTAGATAATTTTCCTAACATGGCTTATTATTAATTCATTGTATTTTTAGGCCTAAAAGATTAATAAGACAGGATAAAAATGGACAGATCAATTAATATCAGAAAAATTGAAACAAATTCACAAGGCTGGGATATTATCGTTATAGGAGGGGGGGCGACTGGTTTGGGAATAGCAATGGATGCATCTAAAAGAGGATTTCATGTTTTATTATTGGAACAGGCAGATTTTGCCAAAGGAACTTCCAGCCGAAGTACAAAACTTGTGCATGGTGGAGTCAGGTATTTAGCCCAGGGAAATATAGGTTTGGTATTGGAAGCTTTGCATGAGCGGGGATTATTAATAAAAAATGCACCTCATGTAGTGCATAATCTTAGTTTTATTATTCCTTGCTACAAATGGGGGCAGCAGGCTTTTTATTCAATTGGTTTAAAATTATATGATTTATTATCCGGTCGTTTGGGTTTGGGGAAATCAGTATCCATAAGCAAAAAGGAAACAATAGAAAGTTTGCCAACTTTAAGACAGGATAAGTTAAAAGGAGGGGTAATTTATCATGATGGGCAATTTGATGACGCGCGCCTTGCCATTAATATAGCACAAACAGCAGAAGAGCATGGAGGTATAGTTTTAAATTATATTAAAGTAATCAACTTATTAAAAAATGAGGCAGGAAAAATAACCGGCGTAATGGCAACAGATGCGGAAACGGATAAAACATATAGTTTATATGCCAAATCAGTGATTAATGCCACTGGTATATTTGTAGATGAAATTTTAAAATTGGATAATCCCCACCAAAATGATATGGTAATGCCCAGCCAGGGCGTTCATCTTGTATTTGACAAAATTTTCCTGAAAAGCGACAGGGCGATTATGATACCAAAAACCCAGGATGGAAGGGTATTATTTGTAGTGCCCTGGCATGGAAAGGCTTTGGTTGGAACCACTGATACGCCTATAAAATTACACAGCCTGGAGCCAAGAGCACTAAGTGAAGAAATCGAATTCATTTTAAAGACAGCAGGAACTTATTTAACCCATATACCTACACGTAACGATGTGCTAAGTATTTTTGCAGGATTACGCCCTTTAGCCGCCCCGGAAAAGGACACTGGCGCTACGAAAGAAATATCCAGGGGTCATAAAATAATAGTTGCAGACTCGGGCTTGATTACCATTACCGGGGGCAAATGGACCACCTTTAGAAAGATGGCAGAAGACACTGTGAATAAAACCATCAAAATAACAGAATTGCCATTTTTAAAGTGTACAACAAAAAATCTTAAAATACATGGTTACAGAAAAGATGTAATACCCGAAAAAGATATTTTTCAAATATATGGAAGCGATGAAATGGCAATCAGGGAATTAATAACAAAAAATCCTGCATTGGCAGAACCAATTTTCCCCCAAAATAATTCCATAAAAGCCCAGGTCGTTTGGGCTGTTCGTGAAGAAATGGCCCGCACTATAGAAGATGTTTTGGCCAGAAGGCTAAGAATTCTGTTTCTTGATGCAAAAATGGCCATTGATATGGCGCCTTCTGTATCGGAAATAATGGCCGCAGAATTAAATAAAGAGAGCCAATGGCAACAGCAACAGTTAGACGAATTTGTAAATCTTGCAAATAACTATTTATTAACCCCCTATTTTCCATCATGGTATGATATAAAAAAACAATCATTATGAAAAAATATATTCTGGCATTTGACCAGGGAACCACCAGTTCAAGAGCCATTCTATTTGATAAGACCGGGTCTATTGTTTCGGTAGCACAAAAAGAGTTTACTCAGATTTTCCCATCGCCAGGCTGGGTCGAACATGATCCGCATGAAATATGGTCAACCCAGTTGGGCGTAGCAGCGGAAGCAGTTACAAGAGCGGGACTAACCAGTAAGGATATAGCCGCCATTGGCATTACCAACCAACGGGAGACTACGGTAGTTTGGGACCGGGAAACCGGGAAACCTATATATAATGCTATTGTATGGCAGGATAGAAGAACTGCTGATTTTTGCAATAATTTGAAAAAACAAAACCTTGAAACAAAAATCAGGGAAAAAACAGGATTGGTAATAGACGCTTATTTTTCTGCAACCAAAATTAATTGGATATTAAAAAATGTAGCTGGTGCGCGCCAAAAAGCTGAAGACGGTAAATTGGCCTTTGGCACTATTGATTCATGGCTTATCTGGAATCTCACAAAAGGAAAAGTTCATGCTACTGATATTACAAATGCATCCCGAACTATGTTATTCAACATAAATACACTGAATTGGGATGATGAACTCTTAGAAATATTTGATGTCCCCAAAAAAATGCTTCCCGATTTAAAACAATCAAGTGAAATATTTGGAACAACATCAGCTTCTTTATTTTCAACAGAAATACCTATTGGCGGAGTGGCCGGAGATCAGCATGCTGCTTTGTTCGGACAAATGTGTATTACGCCCGGCATGGTAAAAAACACTTATGGAACCGGATGTTTCATGCTAATGAATATTGGCGAGAAGCCTATCATCTCCAAAAATAATCTGCTTACTACCATCGCCTGGAAGGTAGACGGGAAAGTACAATATGCCTTAGAAGGAAGTATTTTTATTGCCGGTGCTGTGGTACAATGGCTTCGGGATGGATTGAATATTATACGCACTTCTGCAGAAGTGGAATCCCTGGCTTCAAAAGTAAATGACAACGGAGGTGTTTATTTTGTTCCAGCCTTCACCGGATTAGGCGCCCCCCATTGGGACCAGCAGGCCAGGGGAACGATGGTTGGTATCACCCGGGGTAGTAATGCCTCACACATTGCCAGGGCATCACTGGAAAGTATTGCCTATCAAACAATGGAGGTATTAAAAGCGATGGAAGCAGATTCCGGAATTAGCATTAAAGAATTAAGAGTAGATGGCGGAGCCACTTCCAATGATTTGCTAATGCAGTTCCAGGCCGATGTATTAGACACCAAAGTAATTCGTCCACAGGTGACTGAAACGACAGCTCTCGGAGCTGCCTACCTGGCAGGACTTGCAGTAGGTTATTGGAAAGACATGAATGAAATAGGGGAGCAATGGAAGATGGAAAAATGTTTTGAGCCCGATCATAATAATAAAAATATAGCTGAATGGATCAAAGGTTGGAACAAAGCTGTTAAAGCAGCAAAAGCATGGGCAGAAATGTAAATATATTTTCATATTTTCATCCTTTGATATTTAGTTATTACCGATTGCTCATTGTTACCAGTTAAATTGTAAAAAACTAATTAACTGTTCCCTTGAAATATCTGATAACTTTTGATTTAAAATACGAAACATAGTTTTTCACCCTTAACAACAAAAAGCAATATGACTCCTTGCCTGGCAGAATTTTTTGGTACAATGTTTCTAATACTTTTAGGAAATGGCGTGGTTGCCAATGTGGTATTAAACGAAACAAAAGGTAATAATGGTGGATGGATTGTAATTACAACCGGATGGGCACTGGCAGTATATGTGGGCGTGGTATTAGCAGCTCCATATAGTGGCGCTCATTTAAACCCGGCAGTAACGATTGGTTTAGCAGTAGCACATCAGTTTGCCTGGAATAGAGTTTTGGGCTTTATTATTGCCCAGTTAGGCGGTGCTATGGTTGGCGCTTTTTTAGTCTGGTTAATTTATAAAGATCATTTATTTAAAACCGATGACAAGGGCTTACAATTAATGATATTCTGCACTAAGCCGGCTATCAGAAAGCCTTCTATGAATATCATAAGTGAAATCATAGGAACCTTCGTCCTTATATTTATCATTTTTTATTTTACAAATGCTGAGATAGTAAAAGATAAAACGCCGATAGGTTTGGGTTCTCTGGGTGCAATCCCGGTAGCATTTCTGGTGTGGGCTATTGGATTATCGCTTGGAGGAACAACCGGTTATGCCATTAATCCTGCAAGAGACTTAGGCCCAAGAATCATGCATTCAATTTTACCAATAAAAGGAAAAGGAAGCAGCGAGTGGGGATATGCATGGGTGCCCCTAATTGGGCCATTGATAGGATCACTGCTGGCAGCCGGATTATACTTATGGATAAAATAAAAGTTAATGCTTTAAATCAATACAACTGTCCATAAATATTTCCTAACACTCCTTTCCCCCCACGGTCTCTTTTCGTAAATTTGCCACATGCAGGAATATTTAAGGGGATTGAATGATGCTCAGCGCGAAGCAGTATTGCACCGGGATGGGCCGATAATGATTGTGGCGGGCGCAGGAAGCGGGAAAACCAAAGTATTAACGACGCGGATTGCACACATGATGGCTACTGGTGTAGATGCCTTTCAGATACTGGCACTTACTTTTACCAATAAGGCGGCAGCGGAAATGAAGGAAAGAGTAGCCCATATTTTGGGAAACAATGAAGCAAGAAATCTTTACATAGGCACTTTCCACTCTGTTTTTGCACGTATTCTAAGAGCAGAAGCAGATAAACTGGGTTACCCAAAAAATTTCACTATTTATGACACCGATGATGCAAAAAGTGTGGTAAAAACGGTGCTTAAGGAAATGAATATTGATGATAAAAGTTATAAACCCAATACCGTTTATAACCGGATCTCGAATGCAAAAAACAGCCTGATTACTCCTGAAGAATACATTAACGATTATGGCTTACAACAGGAAGATATGCGGGCCAATCGCCCATTGACGGGACAGATATTTGATGCATATTGCAAACGCTGTTTTAAAAACGGGGCGATGGATTTTGATGATCTTTTGCTTAAGTTTTATCAATTACTAAGTACTCATCCGGAAAGCCTCAGCAAATACCAGCGCAAGTTTAAGTACATCATGATTGATGAATACCAGGATACCAATACTTCACAATATCAAATAATAAAACTTTTGGGCGCGATGCACGAAAACGTGGCCGTAGTAGGGGATGACGCACAAAGCATTTATAGTTTCCGGGGAGCTACCATTGAAAATATTCTGCAATTTCAAAAAGATTATGATGAAGTAAAAGTAGTAATGCTTGAGCAGAACTACCGAAGTTCACAAATGATATTAAATGTTGCCAACGAAATTATTTCTAATAATAAAGGGCAGATTCCTAAAAAATTATGGACCAGTAATGAAGAAGGTGAAAAAATAAAACTGGTGAGAACCGCCACAGATAATGATGAAGGAAAATATGTAGCAGATGCCATTCAGGAACAAAAATTAAGAAACCATTTTCGCAATAGTGATTTTGCTATTCTTTACCGTACAAATGCCCAAAGCCGCAGTTTTGAGGAAAGCTTACGCAGAATGAATATTGCTTACCGGATTTACGGAGGCATTAGTTTTTATCAACGAAAAGAAATTAAAGATTTCTTAAGTTACCTGCGTATTATTTTAAATCCAGGTGATGAAGAGGCTTTAAAAAGAATTATTAATTTTCCTGCAAGGGGTATAGGAAAAACCACTATCGAGAAAGCCATCCTGTTTGCTAACCAGCATAATATTTCCATGTGGAATGTACTGGAACAGGCTTCGGAATTTGGTTACAAAGCATCAACCCTTGAGATCATTAAAGACTTTGTAACCATGATAAAAATGTTCCAAAGTGAATTGCAAAAGAAAAATGCATATGACCTTGCTATTATTGTAGGGAAAAATACAGGAATTATAAAGGATCTGTTTAATGATAAAACAACAGAGGGCCTGGCACGTTATGAAAATTTGCAGGAATTATTAAACTCAATAAAAGAATTCACTGAAACACCTACCGAAGATGGTGAATTACTTGATAAAAGCCTGGGAAGCTATCTGCAGCAAATCACATTATTAACCGATGCAGATAATGATAAAGGCGAAAGCGATGTAGTGAAGTTGATGACCATTCATGCGGCAAAAGGATTGGAATTTCCTGTAGTATTTGTTGGCGGTTTAGAGGAAACTTTGTTTCCCAACGCGATGGCAATAAATACCCGTGAAGAACTGGAAGAAGAAAGGAGATTGTTTTATGTAGCTATTACACGGGCTAAACAAAGATTATGGCTTACCTATGCTAACAACCGCTATCGTTTTGGTAATCTTACTCAAAATGAACCCAGCAGATTCATAGATGAATTACCGGACGAACGCATTGACAAATCTTTCGCGGGAGGCAATATGCGCAATAATCAATCCGGTAATGGCTGGAATGCATTTAGCAGCAAACCTAAAAACCAATTTGAAAACAGTAAAAGAGAAACTAAACCAGAAAAACCCGCCTATCTTGTTTCCACGCCTGTTATAAAAATAAAAGAACATATTCCTTCTGTTGATTTTGCACCAAGCGATACCAGTAATTTACAGTCTGGCCAAAAGGTGGAGCATCAGAAATTTGGTTTTGGAGAAGTATTAAAAATGGAAGGAGCGGCACATAATCCCATAGCAACTGTAAAGTTTGAACACAACGGTGAAAAGAAGATCATGCTTAATTATGCAAAGTTGCGAATAGTAGAATAATCGGATAAAAAACTATCCTGGCTGGGCTCTTTAATTCACTGCTTTTCCATTTGCAAGTTTTAAGGTATGATTGATACTCTCTGGTAATTCCTGTTGATAATGACTCACATAAATCAGTGTTGTATTGCTACAATTACAGATGGCATCAATAATCTGTTTAAAGTGTTCCTGCTGGTGCGCATCAAGCCCCTGGCAAGGTTCATCAAATATTAATAGTGGAGGGTTTTTAACAAGGGCACGTACCAGCAGGCATAAACGCTGAATGCTTGCCGAAACATTTTTAATTAATTTCGTTGAAAATTGTTCAATTTCTAAAAGCTTCATCCAGCGTTTTACAATTTCTACTTTATCAGGATCTGATGAACGGAATAATCCTAATGTATCATAAAAGCCCGATTCAATTACCTGCATGCAGGAATTATCAGTAGGGAAATACTGGAAAAGTTCAGGAGATACAAATCCCGTCTTTTTTTTAATATCCCAGATACTTTCGCCGCTACCTCTTCTCCTGTCAAAGAGAATGATATTATTCGCATATGCCTGAGGATTATCGCCATTAACTAAACTCAATAAAGTTGATTTTCCTGCACCATTTGCCCCTGTCAAAGCCCAACGTTCTCCCTGTTTTATTTGCCAGTTTACATGGTCTAAAATTGTTTTTTTACCATACCTGATAACGACATCTTCCATGCCCACAATGGTTTCATATTGGCTTTGCTGTGAGAGAGAAAGCAACTGGTTCAGTTCCTTATGATCTATCGGACTGGTAAAAAATTTTACTTCTCCGGGACTAAAATTCTCTTTTTCCATTGATGCGGTAATTTTTCTTTCCTCCATTACAGCTACATGAGTAATAACATCGGGAATTTCATTAGGAGAAGTAGCCATAATAATACTGATACCAGACGCGGCTATCTCGGTACAAAGATTATTGAGATCATTTCTTGTCGCAATATCAAGTCCGGTAAATGGATTGTCAAATAATAATAAAACAGGGTTCCTGATGAGGGCAGAAGCAATCATGAGACGCTTGGTTTCTCCATTAGATAATTTGATAAGATGCTTATCCTTTAGGAGCAACAGGTTCAATTTTTCAACTACCCTGTCGTAGGTCCATGCACCATAGCAAGCATCCGATTTCATTCTCTCAAGGTATTGATCTACCGTTTCTGTATCTTCTGAATCAGATGAATTAAAACGCTGCTGGTAATAAAAATCATTGGTATGGGAGCGATTTTGAAAATGATGTTTTGATGCTACCAGGCCTATCTGATGCTGCCAGGTAAATGGCAGATATTTATCTTCTCTTTGCTTAACTGGTTCACCAGGTAATGGGTGCGTAAAGTCTCCTTTTGAGACAGTAAGCTTACCTGCTATCACTTCCAAAAGAGCACTTTTACCTGCGCCACTTGACCCTACAAGCGCCCAGTGCTCCCCTCTTTTTACTGAGAAATTAAGATCTTCAAAAAGAATTTGATTAAAACTCCGTACAGTAGCATCTGTAAAGGAAACAACAATTTCACTATTTATATTCATTCTCTTACTGAAGTAATGTTATACCTGATATTTAGACATTAAATTTTCTATCCGCTATTGGTAAATATCAACAATTCAAAATACACTTCTTTCTAAAATTATATAATAAGGACTAGGAATATACTTCTATCCAAAGATAAATTATCTGAGCTCCCTGATTTGATAATAAAGTCTATTAGTGGCACAAATACAATTATTTACTTATTGTTATTTAACAATTTAACGTCATTTAGTGTAACAGTGATAGAAGTAAATTAATATATCCAAATGGTTTCCGGATCGTTTTTTTTATTAACTTGTTCTTCCTAAAAAACGCATATGGATATTATACCACTTTTAAAAAAAGAAATGCAACAGGAAGCCATTACCACCCGAAAAATGCTGGAACGGATTCCGGAAGATAAACTAGGTTGGAAACCTCATGAAAAAAGTATGTCAATGCAAAACCTTGCTGTACACATTGCCGAACTACCTTCCTGGGTATCAATGGGACTGACTACCAGCGAACTTGATTTTGCTAAAATGGATTACAACCCTACTACGGTGAATAGTGTAGAAGATATTGTGCAGTTGTTTAATAAATCTCTGGCATCAGGACTTAGTGCCCTGGATAATGCAAAAGAAGAAGACCTGCTTCCTACTTGGACGATGCGCAGCGGAGAAAAAATTCACGGGGTGATGACAAAATATGAAGTAATCCGTCATGCTTTTGCACAGACTACTCACCATCGTGCCCAACTTGGGGTATATCTACGGTTATTGAATGTAGCCATACCCGGTAGCTATGGTCCCAGTGCAGACGAACCCAATTTTTAATCATTGCGGAGACTGGTTACAATTTATTATTATAAGAGAGCTTTCATAGTTCCTGACAGATAAGAAATGCTTTAGGCGTAAGTATAAAATTTATATAAACTTTTATTAAGAGTAATTTTATGGGTTAATATTAAATAACTTTAATAAAAGCAGTTTTATGCAAATAAAAATAATAGCGTTTCCTGTTTTATTTATCGTATTTTTTTCTTTAAACGGGTTTTCACAGACAACCGAAAAATCGAGTCATCCGTTGCTGGATAAATACTATCCGCAAAAACAAAATACTGCCTCGGATAAACCCGCTGCTGCTCCCACAAACCCTGCACCTGAAACAAACCCCACACCTGAGGCAACTACAACCCCTGCTGCAATTGTAACGCCTCCTGTGAAAACAACAATTCCCGCAGCAACAACTAACACCCCTACACTGAACACTACACCAGCAGCAATAACAACTACTCCTACTGTAACAATACCCCCCGCTACAGATAAACCGATCGCTGTTACAACCGCACCTGCTCCTGTTCAGAAAAATGTTCAAACCCAGGTACCACCGGCACCTCCATATATGGATACCAGGCTAGGAAGCAGCACTGAAATGTATAATACCTGGAAGAAAAATAACAATGGGGCAGGAGCTGTTACCACTAACCCTAATAAGTAAAAGGACCTTATTTTTTGTATTAACAACTCAAAAATTTAAAATCTTTTAACTGAAGTAATAATACTTCTCTATTTGATTATTAAAAACCTGGAAGAAACGAAAAATGTAAATTGACAAATCCATTATTATTCGTAACTTGTTTTATCAAATTATTTAACATTAAAATTGCTTGTATGAAAAAGTATTTATTGCTACTGGTAATGGTTTTTTCCTTTACTGCATTCGCAGGAACAGGAGGTAAAGGTACCTGGACCGGGTACATCAGCGATGCTCATTGTGGTGCAAAGGGTAATAACGCCGGTCATGCTGCCTGTGCCAAGAAATGTGTTAAAGAAGGTTATGCTCCTGTCTTCGTGGTAGGAGATAAAGTTTATGCTATCAGTAATCCTGAAAAAGTGGATAATTTTATCGGAGATAAAGTAACCATTAAGGGAACTATTACCGATGATGCCATAGACATAAAAAAAATCAAGAAATAAGTTCTGTCGGAAATGCTCCCGGCATTTCCGATTATTTGATATTACTAAAGGCTGCTCTGCTGACCTTTATAGTAATAACATGCCGACTCGGGATGTTATTACTATGGTTTTTTGTGTCTGAACGAAACCTAACGGCAGAATGTTTCTTTGCAGAATACTTTGATTTACCAAAATCATTTCTAACTTTGTACTCCCAACTCTTATAGAAATACTCCACAAGACAATTTTTTTCAATTAATACCACAATATCTTCCGGAAAGCAAACGCTTATTTCATGAGTTTATAATGGTTGATTATACCATTACTAATCCCTTCAGAAATTTTATTTATTGTTAACGAATATACCCTGGTATATATAGCCCGGCCAGACCAGGTTCAAAATATCGGAGTTCTTCATGTCAATAATAACCAGCTAATCACCTAAAAATAAACGACAGCTTATGAAACTTAAATTAATTTTAATCGCATTGGTTATCGTTCCCGTTTTTTGCGGAGCGCAAAACAAAAATGATATTTTCATTTATGCGTCACAGTTTATTTCGGGCTGTGCCGATGGTGTTAACCAATCCATTATACATCACGAATTAGGCAGAGGTACTTCTTTCTGGGATTATGAAAACTCCTGGAAAAATAAATACAAAAATTTTGACAAAGGTGATACAAGGCCTGCCTTCCTTGGCTCTACTACATTTGCGGTTGGTTTAACTGATGGATTTCATTTAACCCGTTTGGTTGACAGAGCTTTTTCTTTAGGTTCAATCGGATTTGCTATGGGAGAAAAACAATCTTTCAAAAGCATTGTAAAAAATTTAATTATTTCTTCTCTTATAAACAGGGCAGGCTTTGTACTATTCTTTAATGTCATATATCCCGGAGCCCGGTGATGAAATCATTTAAAATAAACAGTAACTGCCAACACGAACCGGATAATTATATCAGGTTCTTTTATATTTCTCAAAATTAATAATAAACACACTTAATAAAATGACGGATAATCCTCCTATCTGTAAGCCATTGATTGTTTCACCGCCAAAAAATACCCCCAGCAATACCGCTACTACAGGATTTACATAAGCATTCGTACTTACCTGGGTAGCCGACCTCACCTGTAGTAACCAGATGTAAGCGCTATAGCCTGCCAGCGATCCCAGGGTAACCAGGTATATAACAGAAAGCCAGGCACGTAAATGAATTTCATGAAAGTGAAAATGGCTGACTTCTCCCGTGCTGAATGACACAATTAAAAATGACAGGGCAGCAAAAATCATTTGCCATGCAGCGCCAACAGTGGTATTCCCTCTGGCATTATATTTTGAATATAATGAACCCAACGCCCAGCAAATGTTTCCGGCAACCACTACCAGCAGGGACACTATTTGAAGGGTGCCGGTTCCGGGTGAATGATTAGAAAATATTTTTTCGCTAAATAAAAGAACCACCCCTGCCAAACCTGTAAAAATACCTGTAAGAATATACCTGCTGCTAAAATTAGCCTTCCGGTTCCTTGTATCAAACAATACAATCCACAATGGTAATGAAGAAATCAAAACTGCTACAAGGGAACTGGGAAGCGTTTCTTCGGCCCAGATAATAGAACCATTTCCAATGAATAATAAAAGATTACCAACAATAAACGAAGTTTTCATTTGGGGACGATAGACCAGTTTATACTTTCTTACTACGCACCATGCCAGCAAAATAAAACCGGAAGCAAGGAACCGCAGGGAGCCTAACACAAAAGGAGGAAAATCCCTTAAGGCCGCCTGCACAAAAAAGTAGGTAGAACCCCATACAATATAGATAATAGCAAATGCAATAATTACTTTTATTAAAGATGCAGGTTTGTTATGAATCGTATCTGGCATGAGCGTGCAAAGATGTAGCGGAGATCGATACCCACAAAAATGTTTTTTCGGAAATATTAGCTAAGCAACCCTATTTTGCAACCACGAGCATTCAGATCCGGCTACCAGGCACTAACCAAACATAGCAGGGTACTTCCAGAAATATCAAACAGGCAAGTAACTAAACAATCATTCAATTACACGCTTTATCTCTTACTTTTGAAGCAACATTTTGAAACCGCACTTTTAATTAATGATATGATTCATAAAATACTTCTTTCGATTGCCGTTTTTGTTTTGTCATTCAATTGCTGTCATGCACAATCTGTATCGGTAAAAAACGATCCGCAACTTCATACCGTTACCTTCAGCAACAATAAAATAAAATTGGTGCTGAACTATGATCATCAATGCCAAATCTCCGATATGGAAGTGAACGCGCAAAAAGTGATTGACGGCCCTGCAGGAATGTACTCTGAAATAAAAACCACCGGGAATACATTTTCTACTTTGCACCTTACTGCTTCTCCTACGGTTACGGTTACACGTAATGCGGTGAACATAAAAGATATCAGTTATGGGAATGGGGAAAGCCTCATACATGAAAGCTGGAAATTCCAGGTAAGCGATACGGGAATAAAATTTACAATAACAAGAAACTGCCCCAAAGCATTTGAGGCGGAATCTGTTTCTTTTCCCGCTATTGAATTTAATGATATCAACACCTGGGAGGGTGCCTTCCAGGGATTTGGCGGCATCGCCTGGTTTTATTTGTTTAATGAAAAACTTTGTACGTACGGCGATCATACCAATGAGGCTGCTTTCTGGAACAGTAAGACCAATAACGGGCTCAACATTTCGGTAGAGACTCCGGGTAAGCAGGTGGCTATGAAATATACGCGAACCGATGATGATAAACTGGCTTATAGTATAGCAGTTTCACAAAAAGAAATGATACCCCGTTATGATTCCGGAACCCATCGTCGCCGTTTCATCCGGAAGAAGACAGATGTATGGTCTCCCTTCAAAGTAATAGCCGGAACAACATCGCAAAGCATCCATTTTTCTTTTTTCGATTATGCAAAGAAATATGGCCGTGGAGAATTTAAAGGCGTTAATGGCAAACAGGTAACGGCTGTTTTAAATACGATTGCCCGCATGGGAGTGATAGATGCCAAACACTTTGGTGGTAATAGCTGGCATACGCCTTATGGCCCTATATGCCTGCATGAGCAATACATTGCACAACTGGGTCTCGGCATTAATGATCCTTATTATTTGAATGGCTACAAACAATGCCTGGATTTTTATCGCGACAATGCCATTAAACATAACGGTCGCGTATGGCCGCGATGGGCTTATACCAATGAAGATGCGATGCCGGGACAATTTACTGATAAAGGTTTTTATGAAGCACAATGGGGTTACCTGATGGACTCCAATCCTGATTTTGTTACCAATGTATCAGAACTGTACGACCAGACCGGTGATAAAGCATGGGTTAAAAAACAACAATCGGCTTGCGAAAAAGCGTTGGAATTCCTGTTGAAAAGAGATTCTAACGGCAACCACCTCGTTGAGATGATGAATGACAACCATACTGAAAAACGAAGCAGCGACTGGATAGACATCATCTGGGCCTCTTTTGAAAATGCATTTGTAAATGCCAAGTTGTACCATGCATTAAAGTTGTGGTCAGGTATTGAGCAGCAGTTGGGCAACACACAAAAAGCCTCTTACTATGCTGATTATGCAGCGAAACTTAAAACCAGTTTCAACAAAAGCACTCAAAACGGTGGTTTTTGGGATGAAGAGAAAGGCTATTATGATTACTGGAGAGATAAGGATCATTCCATGCATGGCAACAACCTAGTTACCCCGGTAAATTTTATGGCAATTGCTTACGGCATCTGTGATGACACTACGCGCCGCAATTCAATCCTTGACCAGGTAGAAACGGAGATGCATAAGGAAAATTTGTTTTTCTGGCCTATCAGCATGTTTCCTTATAAACCAGATGAGGGTAAAGAATACCAGTTCCCATTTCCCTATTATGAAAATGGCGACATCTTTTTATCGTGGGGCAGTGTGGCCGTAGAAGCTTACGCTTCTTACAAACCAGAACTTGCGTTACATTATGTAAAAAATATCCTGCGGCAGGATAGCCTTGATGGTTTGGCATTTCAACGGTATTCCCGTAAAAAGCAGGATGGCCAGGGCGATGATATACTTTCGGGGAACAGCCTTGCAGTTGTTGGATTGTACCAGGCTATTTACGGTTTCAATCCATTGTATAACCGGTTCTATCTGAATCCTCATATTACAAAGGAAATCTCCGGTTCCAGGTTGAATTATAATTTCAGGGGGCAGCGTTTAATAATTGGCCTCGATACTAAACACTACACCATCTCCAACGATCAATTTAGGGTAAGCTCAACAGGCGATTTTGGTTTTTTCTCTACTGGTAATACGGTATTGTATTTTAATAAAGACAACCCTGCTTTTTCCATAAAAGCCAAAGTAGGTAACACACGACACTTGGATCTCAATGTTATTGAATGTAACAGCAAAGAATTAATTTGGGACCAAATTGCAAAAGATGCATCCGGCCAGTTAACCTACACTATTAACCACCTGGTACCCGGCAGCGCTTATGCAATCTATGCTGATAACAGGTTATTGAAAACCATACGAAGTGATCAAAACGGAGGCTTGGAGTTTCATCAAAACTTTAGGGCAAAAGAAATAAAAGTGATGGAGAAACAGTAAGGAAATTTTTCAATAAACGCTCCCCAATAATTGTAAGGCTTTACTTAGAATCCTTTCTAAATTGATTTATATTTGAAAAGGAATGGAGATTCATAGAAAAACTGATGGTAGTGGCTGTATTAGTATTGGAGCCTTTAATTCCAAAAAAGCTGTAAATTCGATTATCAATTTTGCAACAATGTCCAAGGAAGAAATTAAAGATGAAATTAGCAAAGTTCTGGACCACTTTTCAGATAAAGCTTTGGGTGAACTTCTTGTCTTTCTTAAAGAATTAGATACAAACAAGGAAGTTAGGACTCCTTTTACCGCTTCGCTAAACAAAATCTTGTCCGAAGACAAAGAATTATTAGCCAAACTTGCTCAATGATCTTAATACAGGAAGTTAAAGAAATTCATAAAACACTTATAGATACATTTGGAGGTTCTCATGGAATTAGAGACTTGCCGGCATTAGAATCAGCCTTAGCAAGACCGTTTCAAACTTTTGATGATAAAGACCTTCACCCAACACCGCTTCATAAAGCTGCTTCTTTAATTGAAAGTATTCTAATTAACCATCCTTTCATCGATGGTAATAAAAGGACAGGTTATGTGCTTATGAGAATTTTATTAATTGATAATGAATGGCTTCGATATTATCGCAAGCCAGGAAGAAAAATATGCATTCGTAATAAGCATTGCTTCCGGCCAAACTCAACTTGAAGGAATCATTCAATGGCTTAATAGTCATGTTGTCAAAAACAGTGCTTAAGAAAGCAACTTCCGCTACGCTGGGGCTTACCTGCAAATCCTCATCTTACCCCTTGCAGGTGTTCCCCGGCTTCCAACCTGATTAACTGTCTTGATATGGGCTTGCGAAAGAAAGAAAATACCTACAGCTGCTGAAATCTATGCAGATAACCGGTTATTGAAAACCAGACGAAGTGATCAAAACGGAGGCTTGGAGTTTCATCAAAACTTTAGGGCGAAAGAAATGAAAGTAATTTTGCAGGAGTTGGGATTTTGTAATAAAAACCAGCGGCCAAATGCTCCACTAAGAAACTCTATTGATCTTTTGTATTATATTAGGTTTATTATTTTTCTGGTTCCACCACGGCGCAAACACATAGTGGGTTGCCGCAATTTTAAACAAACAAATGATACCCAGCGAAGCATTTGCAGAAATGGCCCTTTCATTTCCCGGGACTGGGCAAAAACCTCATTTCGATAGAATTGGGTTTAACATAATTGGTAAACGAATGTTTGCGACTTACTTATCCGCGAACAATACCGCAAACATATTCCTGGCTCCTGAAGAGCAGGTGATCTTTTGTAAAATGGATCCGGTAAACATTTACCCGGTTCCAAACAAGTGGGGCGAAAAAGGGGCTACAACATTTGAGTTGAACAAAGTAGCAAAAGAATTTGTGCAGGAGGCTCTTTTGTCGGCTTATAATGATATACTGCAGAAAAAGAAGGAGTGATATAAACCATATAATACAAACCTAAAGGCCAATAGTGGAGTGGGGCATTGGTCAGAAACTTGGCCAGGCAGGCCAGACATAGAAATCTGCGGTTGGGTGTTACTTGTGCTATTGCGCCTGAAATTTCCGGGCTATCGGCGGCCTTGCTTCTTATTGAGACGTCTGTTTATCTCAGTCATCATATCATTAAGAGTCTCCATCCATATATTACGGATATCCTCTTTCTGGTTTTCCCCCAACAAGCTGTTATCCACAAATGTTTTGAATTCGCATATATTAGATTCCTCATAATAATTGCCCAGCCCCAGACCTCCCGCCAAAGGAGTAAAGAGCTGCTGAGTGCCATCCTTGCGGGGGAAATAGCAAGGTAAAAGAACGACGTTCTTTCTGAAAAAATATTTTATAAGATCCTGGGGCCTTTCAATAGCAATCATTGCCCGCTCCCTGTAGCGTTTAAAAAAATGGGTGTTAAAATGCATCAACGGCATAGAAACAAGATCTAAAGGAACATGAGAAGCGGTGATGCCAATGTTGTTATACGAAATAAGATAAGGATTGGCAGTTACACCTTTATTATTGCAGGCAACCGTTATGCGCCAGTTATTTTTGCTTTTGACAGTAACGGGAATTGTTTCTACAAAATCCTTTCTTCCGTTTCTTATCCATTTACTTTGGTGGGTAACTTTAATGGACTGTAACTTATTTTTTATCTCGCAGGCAAAATCTTCGAATACTGATTTCCTGATTTCGGGTAATGACATATTAGGAACTATCATAACATCGGTTTTTTTTTATAACGAACCAATTGTCAAAATATTGTAATTCTTTATTGTCGTAAGGTGAATTTACCCCTTGCATGTGTTCTCCTGCTTCCAACCTATTAAACGATAAGGTCTGTAACGCCCCTGTCTCGCACGAGTGGATGATATGGCTTGCGAAAGAAAGGGAACACCCAGAGGAGGCTGAAAATTCTATAGTGAGTTGTTAAGAAACTTCTTTAAATTTATTGGTAGAAAATTTAGCGGTGCTTCTTTAACGCTTTGTTTTTTCGCAAATCATCTTCTTAATCTATCATCACAAAATCAACTAACCATGAAACTAACCAGGAGAAAATTTCTCGTCAACAGTTCCATCGCTCTTGCAGGAACTATGTTATTGCCCGACTCAATTTTTGCCCGTAAAAAAGCTACAGACCATATATTGGGTATACAATTATATTCGGTACGTGATGATATGAAAACCGATCCGCTGGGTACGCTGAAACAATTGGCTGCAATGGGCTACAAGAATGTAGAACATGCCAACTATATTGACAGAAAATTTTATGGCTATTCTGCTGCAGATTTCAAAAAGGTATTGGACGATCTTGGCCTTTATATGCCGAGCGGCCATACTGTTATGTCGGCCAAAGACTGGAATGCTACCACCAAAGATTTTACAGATGTGTGGAAGCAAACCGTTGAAGACGCAGCGATAGTAGGAGAGATGTATGTAATCAGTCCGTGGCTTGATGAGAGCCTTCGTCAAAATTATGATGACCTGCTGGCGTTTTTGGATGTGTTCAATAAATCAGGTGAATTGTGTAAAAAATCAGGATTAAAATTTGGTTATCATAACCACGATTTTGAATTTAAATATTCTTTGAATGGCAAGCTGATTTATGATATTATTTTGGACAAAACCGATCCTGACCTGGTGTTGCAACAAATAGATATCGGCAATATGTACGGCGCAGGCGGAAGGGCTTTGGAAATCGTAAAAAAACATCCGGGAAGATTTGCCAGCATGCATGTCAAAGATGAAATCAAATCTAAAGACAAAGGCGAAATGGATGATAATTATGAAAGCACTGTTTTAGGCAAAGGCATTTTACCGGTAAAAGAAATTGTTGATGTCTTCAGGCAAAAAGGCGGCACCACAGAATTTATTATCGAGCAGGAATCTTACCAGGGAATATCGCCGCTTGATTGCTCGAAGGAAGATTTGGAGGTGATGAAAAGCTGGGGTTTCTGATTAAAAATCCTTTGAATTTATTCTCTTACAATAAAAAAATGAAGAACGTTATCCCTTACAGGTGTTCATGCTTCCAACCTAATAAACGACATTTGGGATTGCGAAAGATAGGGAACACACGGAGGCTGAAATCCTGATATCCGCGCCTTTCGGGTTAAAAACCAAAGGTTATTCTTACATCACTTTTTAAACCGATTATTTTAGCCAACAATATCGAGGGCTCAAGAAGAAATGAAGTTATTGTACCAGGATAGTTTGCAATATTGTACAATTCAGATAAATCTTTTATTTTTTTCTGAAAATCCTTTAATGGTTGGGTATAGGATTTATCGATCACATATTCTTTTTCATCGATCACATTTGAACTGTCATTTGGATTGTAATATACGATATGCTTGATCAGGCATGTATCACAAGCCGGGTTAGAAAAAAAATTTTCTAAGTTATTGTTGTATTTTAAGAACTCTTTTAAGATCACCTTATTCCTTCTGAAATGACTTAGCGGGATAACACTGTCTAAATATTGTTTATTGTCTTTAACCATCTCTTTATAAACCTCAATATTATTTAGATTTTGGTATAGAATTGAATCATTACTAATTAAAGTAATCATCTTGGTACTCATGTGGGAAGTTAAATTTGTCTCCTCAATAAAAGTAGTTGGGATACCCGGAAGACCTTTTAGTTCGCTTGAGTTTTCGGTCAATTCTTCAACTATAGGATCTGAAGTTTTGATTTTTGAATAAGAATCAAAAAATAAAATAGAAAATAATAGAAATGAGAAATTCAAAATGATAATGTTTAAAACATAGCCTAAAATAATTTTCAATCCACGATCAAAAAAAACATGCCAGATCAAAAACAGGGAATAAAAAAAAGCTGTCGCATTCACGACGTTACTAATAGTATAAAACAAATAATTTTCTGACGAAAGGTATATACTTAAAAAAAATACACTTGGAGTAGTGAGTAGAAGCCAGATTAGATAAATACATGAAATTATTTTCCATGTATTAAATTTAGATTTGCTTACCAAATAAAAGCTTAACAAGTTTGCAATTGAAAATGGTATGCTTGTTATTGCCACTACCAGAACAATTCTAAAAGCATCTTGACCACTGAATTCGGTGAATAGCAGCCAAACGACAATCACCTGAAATATAGTGTAAAATATTATTTGGTTTAATTGCTCTTTGAAACTGTTCTGGTAAAAAGTCTTAAAAAAACTTTTTGGGAGTAAATAAAATTTTACCATTTCTTTCAACCAAGCCAAAACTTTTTCAATCGTAAAATTATCAATTATCTCAGACAGAAATTTGGGAAGTTTAAAGCTCATCTAATAGTTTTTTAAACATTTTAACTTGTGCCCCGTTTCGTGTGCCACGAACCATGGCGGAGGCGGAGTTATATTACAAAGTAAAATCTGAGCCAGGTTGTAACTTATACAACTACATATAGTCTATATTTCCATCAGCAATATATCTATTTACCACTCAATCCGTCAATCATATATTAGGAGGTAGCATCTAAATTCCAGTAAGTCTTTCTATTAGATACCCAAATATATTAAAATTGACCCATATTATTACCGAGTATTTATCATTTTATGCAATGCCCATACCACTTCTGAACATTACAAATCGCGATTCTTATACCTTATAATCATGATTCTTATATCTCTTTATGACGATTCCTATACCATGGTATGGGCTTACCTATACATAGGAATGACGATTCCTATACCATGGTATGGGCTTACCTGTACATAGGAATCGTCATTCCAGACCCTATTTTTAGCAATTATAGGGGCACATAAGGGAGGCATTTCCCCCACAATGATGGAATTAATCAGTTGGATTAAAGTGTTTTGGCAATTAAATAAACCGGGGACATACCAGCTTCGGGGTATTTTTCATCCGCGAAGCGGCAGATCCTCTTTCCTGAAATTACTGATAGTCCTCCATTCCTTAGTGTGCCGGTCAAAGAACTCAATAGATTCTTTGGCCATACCCAACTTGTAATCAAAAGCTTTGATACCCGGTGCAAAATAGCCGGGATAAAAATAATGGTATCCATGCTGCCTGCAATAGGCTATTTTCTGGTAGATGAGGTACCTGCCGGGGCTGTATTTTTTATAAGCAGGATCATAAAAAGTGGTAATGCCGGCTGCGCTTTTTTCGCCAATATCAAAAACTCCTGCCCCCACCAAATTACTTCCGTCATAAAGATGGATTACAAGCGATTCATAGATATTTTCATGGGTGTTTCCAAACAGTAATTCCTGCAGTGACTCTACCCTTCCGGGTGGCATGGTAGTAATATATTTTTTATACAATGCTTCATGAGCCTCGGTGATACTAAAAGGTACTATCTCAATAGTAAAACCTTTGTTTAGCTTTTCAAGCTTATGGAAAGATTTTGAAGGCTCCCAAATGGATAAATGATACCTCAGCCATGTAACCAGGAAGAGCTGTCCATGGTGAAACAAAAAATCTGTAGTAAAGATAGCCGGCCCCATCCTGTACCAGCCATCAGCAAGGTATTGATCAAGGACTTCCTTCTTAACTTCAGGGGGAGTATCAAATTGTTCGAACATAATATATTGACTACAATTTAAACAACCTTGCTTTCATAAATCCAAAAAATAATCTAAATGTCCCCAATTTACCAACTCATGATGGTAGCAGTTTGTTTAATCTTTACCATTGTTATCAATGGCATAGTTCCCTGGTCAGGCCTTCCAAATGCTGTGATTATTTCTTTCTTATTCTTTGCTAATACCAGATCAGAAATCACTAATTTTATAGCCGGAAATTTTTTTTAAACCGGTAAATTAATTATACAATGAAAAAGATCATATTCTCAAAAGGGCTTTTATTAACCCTGGTCGGGTTACTCATAACTTCACTGATTTGGGCGCAGGCAGATAAATCAAAACGAGCCAGCCCACCCGCAACTGCTACAGGCAAAGTGATGGGTGCCACCATTACCATCAATTACAGCAGCCCGGCAGTAAAAGGAAGAACCATATGGGGTGGCCTGGTTCCTTATGATAAGGTATGGAGAACAGGCGCTAACGAAGCTACTTTGTTCGAAACCGATAAAGCGATTAAAGTAGAAGGCAAAACCCTGCCTGCCGGAAAATATAGTTTATATACTATCCCCGGAGAAAAAGAATGGGTATTCATTTTTAATTCCAAAACCGGCCAATGGGGGATAAAAGGGGAAGGAGTCACAACCGAAGATCCTGCTAACGATGTGTTACGGGTAACGGTGAAGCCGGAGAAATCTTCAAGCTACAATGAACGGATGAAATTTGTAGTTGATAAAAAAGGGTTTACTCTTGAATGGGAACATCTCAAAGTGCCGGTTTCTATAAAATAATTCCGGGCTTTTTACTTATAACGGGTCGGTATTTTAAATTCATTTAAGCCAGTCTTCTAAGATGTAACATCTTAGAAGACTGGCTTTCTTTGAAGTTCTGAAGGGGCCTGGTTACCTGTGACAAAATGGCCAAACAGGTACTAAGCAAAATATATCATAGAATACACGAAAGAAGCAATAGTGGTACTAAAAATAAATGCTAACCCCAGTAATTCTGCGTTGTTTAATGTAATTGTACTTTTCATAACTTTTGTTTTAAAGGTGATCGTTGAGCATATGACGAGTACAATATCTTTAAGTTTAAAATGGGCTTACAATTTTTTTACAGGGCCACTTGGTAGATGATCGTCTTTAAGAAATGAAATGAAGATTAGCCTGACACAGATAAAGCTTTGAGCTTAAAATACCTGGTCTGTCAATTGATCGATATGTATATGAATGGATTGCTTGTTACTTTTTCTCTTGAAAGAAAAAGTAACCAAAAAGTTCAAGAACAACCCAATCGGTTATTCACGTAATTTTTATTTTTTTTATTGGTGTTCATGATTGCTTCGCAATTCACGTGTTTGTTCGTCCTGCGCCACCGAAGATCTTCAATGAATAGCAAATCTATAATCCTCTGAAGCACCTATTGTTGCAAATAAGGATTATAAAAGGGTTTCTCCTTCAGTCTCATAAAAAAGCGTTACAAAAATTGGGATAATAGTCGTGCAATCATGATCTTTTTTGCATCAAGGCAAAAAAGTAAATAGAGACTAACTTAATCTCAAGAAGGGCTTGAAATTAAAATATCTAATCCTATTCATGAATATGAAATGAGTATTTTAAATAGATAGCTACTGCCAGCTAAATCAACTGCTTTTGTGAGAAAGTTAGGGAAGGGTTATTGAAATACAATTTATTTCAATTCCTGTATTACCAGATTTTTCCAGCTTACTTTTATGCCACCGCCTTCGTGTATTTGTAAAGCGATAAAGCCTACTCCCTCCCCGATTTTTTCATCTTTTATATAACACATTTTGTGCCCGTTGAGCCAGGTAGTTACTTCATCACCATCCGCTTTTATTTTATACGTATTCCATTCGCCCATTTTTAAATATTTTTCATCTTCCGGTTTGGGCTGAACCAACCAACCCCTTCCATACGATTCATAAATACCGCCTGTGTGCAGGCCTGGAGGTGCTACTTCTGCCTGCCATCCACTGATTTTTACGCCTTCCGGAATTTGCGAACGGAAGAATACACCGCTGTTACCATTGGCATCCTGCTTAAACTGTAAGGTGAGGATGAAGTTTTTATAATTCTTGTTGGTAGACAAATAGCCATAGTGTTTATCCGGGCCGCTTTCGCATATTAGCAAACCATCTTTTGCAAACCACTTTTCCGTACCATGAATCGTCCACCCGGTAAGGTCTTTGCCATTAAAAAGTTTTTCTTTTTTTTGAGCCTGGACAGACCAGCCAATTAATAGTAATGAGCAGAGAAAAAGTAATTTCATAAAATATATTTTTACGAATATAAATATTTTGTTGCTCTTTCTTCTTTTTATATCGGGCACAAAAATAGCTTGCACTAGCTCTACGATAATTGAAGAACATTCCTGTCAATAGCAAGACTTTCGGGCGTTATAATTTGTTAGATTAAAATCAGGACATTGGCTTTGTCAAAGTTTACCGACAGAATACATGACGGCAAAAACCATCGTATCTGCCATTTCTTACCGCTATTAGAATGCCAAAGGTCCTGCCACAACAGGAAAGCAGGGGTCAGAGACAGCAGGGAAGAATATCCCCTCGTTTTCAATAGCTGGTATATAGAACGCATGTAATCTTCACTGTTGTATTGTGAGAATGCGCCGGGTGTATGTAGGAATTATGTAACTTTTTTAAAGAGTTATGTAACAAATTTCCTATAAAGGTTGTCTAACTTGTTGGCCTGATTATACACAAACACCTTCACATTAAAATCAGGCGAAAATGGAATCAATTTTGCTCATTGAAGATAACCGTGATTTTCTTGAAAATCTAATCGAATTCCTGGAACTGGAAGGCTATCATATTTTATCTGCGAATAATGAAGAAACAGGAATAGAACTTGCCAGGAAATTTATTCCGAATCTGATTATATGTGATCACCCAAATCCCGGTGTCAATGGGCATGAGGTGCTACGAACGCTTACTAATTCAGCCTCTACATCCGGCATACCATTTATTATCAGCACTACACTTTCAGGGAAAAAGGACAGGTCAGACGCTTTGGAACTGGGTGCTGATGATTATATTATAAAACCTTATGACCTGGGAATGATTTTAGCAATGGCCAAAAACTGGTTAAAGACAGGGAGTAAAAGACAAACATATATCTCTTAAACAATTTCTAATTAAATCATGCTGTATGTGTAACTGAAGGGAAGAAATTTTGCCAATAAATTGAACCACCTGTAAATTAAGATAGGGATTAAGATTAAGGCATCATTATAACCCAATTGGACATTTTATTAATCAAAATGTGGGAATGATACAAATTATAGTAAGTATTGTGTAACACTTATCAACCCGGAAGAAAGCACCTTTGCTTTGCAATTAATCAGTAATAATGAAATAGAAATATGAAATCTTATACAGAATTAAAGGGAGACTGGATCACAACCAAGGGGAAACTGAAACAAAAATTTGGCATGTTGCCCTATAACGATTTAATATTTATTGAAGGAAAACAGGACGAAATGTTAGGAAGGCTCGAGGCGAAACTGGGTAAAACAAAGCAAGAACTGTTACAGATCATTTCTGATCTGTAACACAAGACATCATTTAATAACAATAACGCTCTTTAAAAAGTAAAATGAAAAAAACAATATTAATATTTATGGCAGTTGCTTTTTTTGCAAACTGTAGTATGGCTCAAAGCACTGAAGATTACGGCAACACTTTAAACATAGGTGTAGGTCTAGGTTATTACGGATATGTAAATCATTCAACACCGGCTGTTAATCTCAATTACGAATTGAACGTAGCCAGGAATTTTACATTGGCACCCTTCGTCACTTTTTTTTCTTACAAGGATAATTATTACCATCAAACCGTTATCCCAATTGGAGTTAAAGGAACTTATTATTTTGATCAATTGCTTGATGCCGATTCCAAATGGGATTTTTATGGAGCAGGCTCATTAGGATTTTCCATCATAAAAACATCATGGGAAAATAATTACAGTGGACCCGAAAACAGGAATGTAGGTGCCAGTTCTTTATACCTTGATCTTCACATAGGAACAGAATATCACCTCAATAATAAACTCGGCGTATATCTTGATTTATCAACAGGCATATCCACCATTGGATTGGCAATTCATTAATTTTAAAATAACAACATGGGAAATTTACTTTACATCGTAGGGGTAATTCTAATCATACTCTGGGCAATTGGATTCATAGGTTTTCATATCGGGGGAATCATACACATACTGCTGATTATTGCGATTTTCTCAGTATTTATCAGGTTCGTGCGTGGAAATAGATCAATCTAAAATGAAAAAAATCACGCTTTGTTTAATGGCAGCATGCCTGTCATTATCATTCATTCCGGTTCAGTCTTTTGCCAGCATAGCTGCACCCATCAATTTAGGAGATAAAAATACCCCTGCTGCAGTAAAGGCTAACGCCATATTGCTAAGGATAAATGAAATAAAAAACATGGATAAGTCAAATTTGACTTCGTCAGATAAGAAAGCCTTGCGTAAAGAATTGCATTCGATGAAGCATGAACTGAGAAGCAACGGTGGTGTCTATCTCTCTGTGGGTGCCATTATTATTATTATCCTGTTATTAATTCTTTTACTTTGATAACGCGGAAGTTTACAATGCTGGGGAATTTAGATTACTGTAAGCTTCATAATTATCAAATATGATACCCTGTTATTAAAAGAAGATTTCCCCATATTGGGTAAAAAAACGGGATTAATTGAGCAGTTGTGCAAAAAATTTAAGGGAAATTAGTTGGCACATTTATAGAGTATCCCTTGTTGGTTTTTCATTAGGATATTGGATTATAACAGGGGTGGATTTTAATCCGGCCCCTTTTTTTTATTCCTTAAAATAACCTGTCAAAATCAACTAAAGGATTGATGAACGTGATTTATCAATAGCGTAAATTTTAAAATTCAGCTAAGGCTCTACTAATTCATTAACTGAACCGATAGGTAATGTTAGATTAATTAAGTTTACTTTCATTATCTCACAGAAATGCTTGTAACTATCTTGTATAAGAATAGTTTCGAAAAAGAGGAACTGGGTATTATTTTTTAAATACATGCGCACATTTATAGTTCCTCCGCTATTTGGCAATAATGTTTATTAAAACCTACTCCTTGAAAGTAAATTATGGCTAAAACAAATAAAACAAAAATCCTTTCAAAAAATCTGTTCCCCGTTGTGGGCATAGGTGCCTCAGCAGGAGGGCTGGAAGCATTTAAACGATTAGTAAAAGCCATACCTGAAAACTCTGGTATCGCCTACATATTAGTACAACATTTACATCCAGATCACAGCAGCTCTCTGCCAGATATTCTTCAAAGAGAAACGGCTATACCTGTTAATGAAATAAGCAATAATGTAAAGGTGGAGCCTGACAAGGTATATATTATTCCTGCCAATAAAATGTTGGTAGCCACCGATGGTGTTTTGAAACTAAGCCCAAGGCCAAAGGATCATAAAAACATGCCGATTGATATTTTCTTTTCTTCACTGGCAGAAGTACACCAAAGCCATGCGATAGGTATTGTTTTATCAGGTAACGGTGCAGATGGTACAGTGGGGTTAAGAGATATTAAAGACCATGGCGGAATAACCTTTGCACAGGACCTTGAAAGCGCTGCGTATGATTCCATGCCGCAAAGTGCTATTAAATCAGGTGTGGTTGATTTTATACTTTCTCCGGAAGAGATGCCAAAGCAATTATTGAAGTTAAACGATACTTATAAGATACTGCCTTCAAGTGAACATGCTACGCCAAAAGAACTAACGGAAGAAGAAAGCTTTAAACAAATACTTTCTATTCTTCGCATCAACAATGGCGTTGATTTTACCTATTATAAACAAACTACCATCCGTAGGCGTATTTTGCGCCGCATGGTAATTCTTAAGTTGGAAAAAATTGCCGATTACCAGGCATACCTGAAACAAAACAAAACCGAGCAGGATACTCTATTCCAGGATGTGCTGATACCGGTGACCTCTTTTTTTAGGGATCCTAAAATTTTTGAGCATTTATGCCACACCGTATTGCCGGAATTGATTAAAGAAAAATCTTCTGTGAATCCACTGCGCATTTGGGTGGCTGGTTGCTCTATAGGCAAAGAAGCCTATTCCATTGGTATGTGCATACACGAATATTTAAGCAATACAATCTCCAATACCAGGATACAAATATTTGCTACAGACGTATCAGAAAAATCAATTGCAAAGGCCAGGACAGGTGTATATAATAAAAGTGAAATGGAAGGAGTAAGTGAGGATCGTATTAAATTATTTTTTACCAAAACAAATGAAAGTTACCAGGTAAACAAGGCAATAAGAGATATGTGTGTATTTGCTACGCATAATTTTTTAAAGGATCCTCCTTTTGCAAAAATTGATTTAATCAGTTGCCGCAATGTGCTTATTTACCTGGAACCCTTTTTACAAAAAAAAGCATTTACTATTTTTCATTATGCATTGAATCCAAAGGGATATTTGTGGCTCGGTAAATCAGAAACTGCCGGCAGTTCCTCTGATTATTTTCTTCCGTCCGGAGTAAAGGATAAGTTTTATACCCGAAAATCTTTCCCCGGAAGATTTATGAATGTTGCTTCTGAAAGCCGGGAGGAAACACTTAAAGATAAAGACTATGGGTTGCGGGTAACTGAAAGAAAAAAGGATGATTTTCAAAAAGATGCCGACGATATTATATTATCGAAATACACACCGCCGGGAGTGATAGTAAACGACCAGCTCGACATTGTACAATTCCGCGGATCTACCGGGGATTTCCTCGAGCCTTCGCCGGGTAAAGCAAGTTTAAACGTACTTAAAATGGCCCGGGATGGGTTGTCATTCGAAATTCGCAATGCCTTGCAGAAATCAAAAACTACAAAAACACCCTTCATTAAACAAGGCATACCAATTAATAACGGGCAAAGAGTCGTTAGCATTGAAGTAGTTCCTTTGCTTAATTCAATTGAACTATACTTTTTAATTCTTTTTACAGACACCACATCACCCAATCTGCACGATGGTGATAAAGTGAAAAATGCCGCTGGTGTTAAGAAAGAAGAGAATATCCGTATACAACAATTGGAAAAAGATCTTTCGCAGGTGCGGGAAGATATGCGGAGCATAACGGAAGAACAGGAAGCCGTAAACGAAGAATTGCAAAGCGCCAATGAAGAACTGCTGAGTGGCAGCGAAGAATTACAAAGCCTTAATGAAGAACTGGAGACAAGTAAGGAAGAATTGCAAAGTACCAATGAAGAATTGATAACCGTAAACCAGGAATTGTATGAACGCAATGAACAGTATAATGAGGCACGGTTATACGCAGAGGCAATAGTCTCCACCATACACGAGCCGCTTATAGTTATTGGCAATGATTTCAAAATAAAAAGCGCTAACAAATCTTTTTATAAAATTTTCCATCTTACTGAAGAAGAAACAATTGGTACTATTTTATTCGATTTGCAAAATAATGGGTGGAACATTCCCGGCCTTCGCAGCCAGCTTTTAAAAATTCACAAAGAAAAGGAGAAGTTTATTGAGTGGGAAGTTACTTATACTTTTCCTGAGATTGGAAACCATACCATTTGTTTTAATGCGCAGCCTGTGCAAAAAGAGAATGGCGAAAACTGGATATTACTTGCATTGGATGATATTAGCGTAGAAAAAGAAAAGGAAAGAAATGAAAATAAAATATTGGAAGATTTAAGAAATATACTGGAAAATATTCCTCAATTGATGGTAACCCGCTCAAAAGAAGGATACATCACTTTTTGCAATAAAAACTTTCTTGAATATTCAGGTCTTACTTTGGCTAAAGCAATTAACCAGCAGGGGTGGGAATCAATAATAAAACCCACAATGATTGATGAAGTTAGAAAATCATGGGGCCGGTCAATAGCAAACGGCGAAGAATTTCAAATGGAATTAGAATTGAAAAGAAAAAGTACTAATACATATCGCTGGCATTTATGCCGCTCACTACCCTTTCGGAATGAAGAGGGCAGCATTATCTCCTGGGTAGGAACAGCAACTGATATTCACAATCAAAAAACAAAAGACCTGGTAAAAGATGAATTCATCAGCATTGCAAGCCATGAACTGAAAACACCACTCACAACTGCTAAAGCCTATATTCAATTATTACAAATGAGCCTGGAGGAAACTAGTGATAAGGATTTGATCTTTGCACAAAAAGCAGGCGCATCCATTGACAGACTGAACGATCTGATCGGAGAATTAATGGATTTGAGTAAAATACAAAATGGAAAACTTAACTTTCAAATAACCACTTTTAACTTTAATGAAATTGTGCTGGAGGCGTTAGAATCAGTACAATATTCATCGCCATCGCATCATATACTATTGTCCGGAGAAATAAAAAAACCTATAAAGGGGGATAAAGAGAGATTAAAACAGGTCGTTATCAATTTATTAAACAACGCTGTTAAATATTCTCCCAATGCAAAAGATATTTTTATAAATTTAGTAAAAGATAAAGACTGTGTAAAAGTTTCAGTAAAAGACAATGGTATTGGCATTCGTAAACAAAACCTGGAAAAAATATTTGAGCGGTATTACCGGGAGGAGCAACGGGCCGCTCACTTTCAGGGTCTGGGTATTGGTTTATATATTTCTCATGAAATTATTCAAAGTCATCATGGGAAAATATGGGCCGAAAGCGAACCCGGCAAAGGAAGCACCTTTTATTTTACTATCCCGATATGACTATGAAGAAATGTATATTGATTTTCGATGACGATCCGGAAATATTGCTGGTTTGCAAAATAATTTTAGAAAAACGTAATTACCAGGTAGAAACCAGGCTTTTTTGCGATGATATTATTGAAGACATCGGCCTTGTAAAACCCGATATTATTTTAATGGATTTATGGATACCAACCATAGGAGGAGAGAAAGCGATTAGCCTTATGAAAAATAATAACGCAACCGGTCATATACCTGTTATCCTTTTTTCTGCCAACACCGATATTATTGCTATAGTTAACAGGACTAATGCCAATGGCTTTTTACAAAAGCCTTTCGACATTAATACTTTGTTAGGTATAGTTGAAAACACTATTACAAAGTGATCCATTAAATTTAGCAGGAAGCTTCTAAATAAATACATTAAGCCTAAGTTTTGAAGAAGGTATTCCTGCGAAGGCTAAGTTTACCTTAATCCGGATTGCTTCGCAATTATATTAATTTCACTATTAAAAATTATAAAAATAGGGTGTGTGAACATGCCGGCTTTTTAAATAAATAATGATAGAAGTGTATCTGCATTAGGTTTTATTAAAACTTTATTCCAAAGAACAAACAAAAGCCAGACATTGAATTTTATGTAAATACTTTAGGCTTGCACGTTCCCTGAAGTTAATTGAGATTCCATTTTCATTTAACTGATTTTGGCGTTTTCACCAATGTTGTATCAGTAGCCAACAATGGAACTATATAACCCCCACTATCTATTTCAGTTTTAGGAAAAGCCTTTTTTAAGGCCGGCCAATCATTTTTATTTGCTGCCGTTTTATACAAATAAATTGATTGTAGCCCTTTTATCGATTGCAATTGGAGAACTCCCTTCCCGGTGACCTTTGTGCCGACAAGACTTATCGATTGCAGTTTATTTAAATTTTTGATGAGTCCTAAACCCTTATCAGTAATCTTTGTATTATTCAGTTGTAATAATGTAAGATTGGTACATTGCCCGACAACAGACAAAGCGCTGTCGCCAACATTTGTATCATTCAGCTTCAACCATGCTAATTGCTTTTTTACAGGCAGTAATAACTTTATGTCTTTACCAGTAATATTTATGGCAGAAACAAAATTCGCCATTAGGTAATTAGAGCTTTTTGAGACGGGAATTATGATGGCCCCTTTATCTATCAAAGGTTGCAGAGACTTTTCATCAGCTTTTTCTACAGGCTCAGTTGGAATGATAGGAATTGCTTTTTTTTCAAGATGATCGCTTTGCAAAGCAAGCAAGTACGGTTGTATTAATTGTGGCTGTTGTAAATCTTTTACTTTTTTATTGAAATCTGCTCCCTGGTCAATCCACCAATGTATTAAGGCAATTTGTTTTTCGGTGAATTGCGGTTTTTGTTTTGGCGGCATATGATCATCATCTTCACGAGGCAACAAAATACGTTTCAGCATTTTGCTTTCTTCAGGATTTGCGTCAAGCACCGGCCCGTTTTTCCCTCCTTTTAAAATCCAGTCCGGGCTATCAAGGCGTAAATTGTTTTTTTGTTTTTTGTTACTGTGGCAGGTATAGCATCTCGTTTGTAACATTGGTTGAATTACATCTGCATATACATTTGCTTCCTGGATGTCCGGGATTATTTTCCTGACGATCACGACAGAATCAGGTTCATCAGACAGGGGGCCGGTAAGATAGTCGGAACCATGTGTTAAAGAACCACCCAAATGCCCCGTTATGAAAATAACTATCAAAAGGGCTACAGATAAAACTTTATACCAGATGTCCAATCGCCCGGAAATTAGCCTGGCAAAGAGCAGAAAAGAAATTGATGCAACACTGATGCCCATCCACATATGCCATCCCAAAAGACTTTCATTATAATCTCCGCTTAACGATAACAGGTAACCGGTAATGCAGGAAAAAACAGCAGCGATCATTCCGCAAAAAATAATCACTTTAATTACCTCCTTTGATATTTGATATTTTTCGTGAACTGAAAGCCATTGCAATAATAAACCGATCAATAAAAACCCAATAGGCAAATGCACCAGCAAAACATGAAAACGGCCAATAAATTCGGTGATGGTTAAGAACATATTACTTGGATGGCTGGTGATGATAGAACAGGTAACAGATGGATTTAATAATTAAGCAATTTAGCTTTTATACAGCATATCTTTTACGTAGAAGATTCATTATATAAACATTGATGCCCCACTGATCAGCCAGCGGCTCTTTTGTATAGGGAGTTGTAGGCATGTAGTCTGGGGGACCAAATTCTGTAAGAATCGTTAGCCGCTCTCCTGCTTTCTTTTTACGCTCTACTATTTTGTCCCACCACGCAAGATGAGCATCCAGCGCAGCTTTCCATTCAGGAGCCCGCGGATCATTCACCTGGGGACCTTCAGCATGCCCTATTCTTGCATGAATATGATCGGTTCTTTCAATGGCCAGCGCCAAAGTTTCCGGCTGATCCTGTAATAATGTTTCACTTACATTGCACCAATGCGATACGTCAAATGTTATTCTAAGCCCAGGAATTTTTTGCATGTATTGTTTCGCAACAGGTGCGGCAAACAGCATCCGTGAGCGATGCGTTTCATGATAAATAGGGATGCCGGTTTTTTTTGAAAGTGGCATGGTATGATTTATAAAAGCTACATTCTCTTCATAACTAAAAAAATCTTTGCCCGAATGACAGTTGATGTATAGTGGCTTTTGAATTTCATTGGTAGCAGCCTCGTCAATCATTTTTTTGAAATATTGAAGATGCTCATTGTAATCGCTTTGATATGCTCCACATAAGAAGCCAACTTCAAGATCATACTTTTTTAGTAACCTAAATAATTCTTCCTGGTCCTTTTTATCCATGGGCCACCAAATTTCAATCCCGTCATAACCGTCTTTTTTTACTTTTTTGCAATAGCTGTCAAGACTACCCTCAAAGCCCCAGTTAGTTGCCAAAAGCTTTAATTCAAAATTTTTATTCATGTGCTTGTTTGATGGTTTAGTTTCAGCAAAGTCAGTAATGGATGTTAATAATAATGCAGCGGTTGCCGATGCGGTTGTTTCAATAAATTTTCTCCTGTTTTGTTTCATCGTTTAATTATTAAAGCCTCACCCCCAACCCCCTCTCCCCGGGGAGAGGGGGCTTTGAAACACTCTTTTAGTAAGGGTTTTTGCCATTAGTTTAAAAATCAGTTATACAAGTATGAAAGGTTACCTATATTATGCTATGATTTCATCAATTACTTTTCCGGAAACGTCTGTCAACCTGTAAGGTCTGCCCTGGAAATTATAGGTAAATTTTTCATGATCAAATCCCAATTGGTTCAATATAGTAGCCTGCACGTCAAATGGTGTAACGGCGCCGCTTACGGGAGAATACCCAATCTCGTCTGTTTCGCCGTGGGAATATCCTTTTTTAATACCTCCTCCTGCCATCCAGATTGTAAATGCGCCCACATGATGATCTCTTCCTTTAAAGGGGTTGGGTTTTCCTTCCCTGTTTTCCATCATGGGGGTTCTTCCAAATTCGCCGCCCCAAACTATTAATGTTTCATCAAGTAAACCTCTTTGCTTCAAATCCAATATCAAGGCAGTAATGGATTTATCCACTTCACGGCATTTATTAATAAGGCCCACATCAACTGCAGTGCTGGCACTTGTGCCATGACTATCCCAGCCCCAATCAAATAACTGAACAAACCTAACACCTTTTTCAACTAATTTTCGCGCCAATAAAATGTTATTGGCAAAACAAGCTTTATTAGGTTGGGTTCCATACATTTCATGAATATAATCGGGCTCATTATTAATGTTCATCACATCAGGCACTGAAATCTGCATTTTATAAGCCATCTCGTATTGAGCAATTCTTGATAGTATTTCAGGGTCTTTAAATTCTTTATATTCCTGTTGGTTCACTTCGTTAATTGCATCAATAGAAGCTTTGCGGAGATCTCTGTCCATACCGTTGGGATCCTTTATAAATAAAACGGGATCACCCTCGCTTCTGCATTGAACACCCTGGTAAACGGAAGGCAGAAAGCCACTACCCCAAATGCTCTTACCAGCATCCGGAAATCTACCCCCGGAAGTCAATACTACAAATCCCGGCAGGTTTTGGTTTTCTGTTCCCAACCCATAGGTTGTCCATGAGCCAAGGCTTGGGCGCCCTAACCGCGGTGAACCTGTTTGCACCATTAACTGTGCCGGCGCATGATTAAACTGATTAGTAGTGCAAGCCTTCAAAAAGGTAATTTCATCAGCAACCGTTGACAAATGGGGCATATTTTCACTTATCCATGCACGGCTTTCTCCATGTTGTGAAAATGCAGCCTGTGGCCCTAACATTTTTGGGACGCCGCGGATAAAAGCAAACCTTTTTCCTTCTAATAATGATTGCGGACAATCCTGCCCATCCAGCTTCATAAGATCTGGTTTATAATCAAATAATTCCAATTGTGAAGGCGCCCCGGCCATGTGCAAATAAATAACGCTTTTGGCTTTGCCCGGAAACATAGGCAACTTAGGCTCTAACGGATGTGCGGGATCAAAGACAATATTGTTATTATTATTCATTGAAGATGAACCAAGTCCACAACTGTGTAAAAGGGAACCTAAGGCAACTGCACCAAGCCCCATGGCGCTTTCTTTTATAAAATGACGACGGCTATTGAGTTGAAATGCTTTTTCATTTGCCTCCTTAACCAACCGCTGAAGATGTAATTCTTTTTGTGTCATTGTTATTTTTGTTTTAAGCTTCACCCCCAAGCCCCTCTCCCGCGTGAGAAGGGCTTAATAATTCGCACAATCAGATGATGATCACAGCTACTGATGCTATCATCTTTAATTCTTTGTTATCATCTCATCCAAATTCAATATTGCATTGGCAACTACCACCATTGCTGCCGTTTCAGGATTATTATGTTCATTCTTTTCACCAATTATCTCGCATGTCTTTTCTTCGTTTTTGGCAAAACCTTTATATGCTTCATTATACAATTTTTCAAAGGATGCCAGTTTGGGTTGTGTAATCGGTTTATCCATTGCTATTTGATAACCGCATTGGATCGTTTTAGCGACGTCTTTTATTCCCGCTTTTTCAATCATACGATAAGCGAAATGACGCGATGCATCAAGGTAAAATGAATCGTTTAAAGTAACCAGTGCCTGTAATGGTGTATTGGTATTAATGCGTCGTGCAAGACACTCTTCCCGTGCAGATGCATCAAAACTTTCCATAGCAGGATATGGCGCCGTTCGTTTCCAATAGGTGTAAACTGCCCGCCTGTATTGATCTTCACCTTCACTTTTATCCCAGGAACGGCCGTTATAGGGCGAGAGCCATATACCTGCAGGTTGCCATGGCATTACACTTGGGCCAAACATTTTTTCACTTAGCAGGCCACTCACTGCGAGTGCCTGGTCATGAATTTCTTCTGCGGATAACCTAACCCGTGGCCCTCTTTCATAAAAATTATCGAAAGGATCTTTTTCTTCTGATTCTTTTGTAACCTTTGAATCCTGGCGATAGGTTGCTGACATCACAATTTCCTTTATCAATTTTTTTACGCTCCATTTATAGTCATTCATAAAATGCCAGGAAAGATAATCAAGTAACTCTTTATGTGTAGGAGTTGCACCTTGTGTGCCCATGTCTTCTAATGTTTCTACAATGCCTTTGCCAAAGAGTTGTTCCCATATACGGTTCACCATGGTTCTTGCCGTTAACGGATTTTGTTTGCTGGTCAACCACATGGCCATACCCAACCGGTTTCGCGGAGCTTTATTAGGAAACGGATTCAGCGATTCCGGCACATCTGGTTGTACCAGATCACCTTTTACCAGCCAGTTTCCCTTGACAAAAACGTGGGTAGCACGATGCATGTCCATAGGATTATCCATCATCACCGGTGTAGTACTTACAGGGGCATTTACTAATTCCCAAAAAGTTTTTTTAGCATCAGCATATCCTTCTTTGTCCTTACCGGGCAAGGGTTGGGTAAAATAAAACCAATCAAATAGTAATCCGTTAGCATCCGGCGTTTTTAAATCAGGATTGGAATAAGTAAGAAACAAATCATGAACACCTGAAGAAGCAGGAAGATTTACACTGGTGATTGTCCAGCCTTTTGTTTTTGTCTCCTTCATTGTTTGCAGCACAGGTCCATCGGGACTGCCTAAGTGGATAACCCAGGTGCCATTATTTAAAAATGCATTATACCGGTATATCAATTCACTTTTATTGTCAAGATCTACTTTTTTCAAACGGGCTATCCCATTTTTTCGTAATACAAGCCACTTGGTATCACTCAATGCACTATTTACAAATGAATCTGCCGTAAGCGAATTGATGGCAGGCTGCCATGTTTTTAAGAATGTATATATTTCCTTAGCCCTTTGTCGATAGCCATTATTATTAAACCATGCGATCAGGTGATCCAATTTCGCGCTATCCTCACTGTTATAAGTACGAAGTAATGGATAGTCGGCCTCTGTGTCTTCATCTCTTGTATCATTATAAAAGGCAAGAAATTTATAATACTCGTCATGCTTAAAAGGATCGTAAGGATGGCTATGACATTGCACACAGCCAAACGTAGTACCCATTAAAACCTGCCAGTTTGTGTTTACCCTGTCAATAACCGCAGCCGTCCTGAACTCTTCATTATCGGTTCCACCTTCATCATTGGTCATAGTATTACGATTGAAAGCGGTAGCTATAAACTGCTCATCGGTAGCCCCGGGCATAAGATCACCAGCCAATTGCTCCATTAAAAACTGGTTGTATGGTTTGTCTTCATTGAATGCATTGATGAGATAGTCCCGGTATCGCCAGATAATACGACTGTCATCACGCTCATATCCTTTCGTATCAGCATAGCGGGCAAGGTCGAGCCACATAGAGGTGAAGCGTTCACCATAATGCTTTGAAGCAAGCAATGAATCCACTAATTTTTCATAAGCATTATTACTGTTATCATTTAAAAATTGATTCGCTACACTTTCTGTTGGAGGTAATCCTGTTATATCCATACTCACTCTTCTCAGCAAAGTAGATTTATCTGCCTCAGGGGAAGGCTGTAAATTTTCCTGCTTTAATTTATCGTAGATAAAATAATCAATATCGTTTTTTACCCAGTCAATTTTTTTTGCAGGAATTAATCCAAAGAAAGAAGATTCCGGGGCAGGAACTTCTTCATTTTTTACAGGCACATACGCCCAATGATTGCCCCATTTGGCACCCTGGTTGATCCATTTAGTCAGTATGTCAATTTGCTCTTCCTTCAGCGGCGTATGTTTATACGGCATCCTATCTTCAGGATCATTTAATTTAATACGTCGAATCATTTCGCTGCTACTGGCATCACCGGGCACAATGGCATACTTACCTGACTTGGTTTTTTTTTAATGCTTCAGAACGAAATAATAAACTAAAATTTCCCTGTCGTCTTACACCGCCGTGGCAAGTAATACAGTTTTGATTCAAGATTGGTTTTACCTGTGTGTTGAAATCAATTGTAGTGTTATGAGCATTGATAATAAAAGCCGAAGCTGCAATTATTATTACAACCAGTATAGTAAAAAACAGCTTTTTGTATTTCCACTCAAGCATTATAAAAAGTTAAATGAAAAGAGGATAATTAAAACGATTCAAAAGCAAAGTCGAATTTACGGAAATATTGTAACTAAAAGAAGGTTCTATAGCCTTGAAATAAGTTCTCTGTAATTGTGAGTGATATTAATTCAAGATTGTTTTTTTTATAAAATTCACACTTTAAAAATTGATTTAAATATTCTACGAACGGCATGATGTAAGTTTTCAAAAGAAAGGACATTTCCAAGGCAAGGAAAATATATTACAATGTGAATATCACAAACTATCTAGATTCAATTAAGAGATTCGTAATTCCACATTAGACACAAAGTTTAGGAGAAAATCAGTATCCAACATCTTACAATTTTCCTTCCGCATATAATTGTCGCAATTTTTTTTTATTAAATTTCCCTACACTTGTTTTAGGTATCTCGTTTACAAACACGATTTTATCAGGCAGCTGGTATTTGGCAAAAGAAGGCAGTAAAAAATTATTGAGTTCCTCTTGGATGATTGATTCCTGTTGATTATTTAAAACAATTACTGCTAATGGACGTTCCGTCCAATGAGGATCCGGAATGGCAATAACTGATGCTTCCTTCACTTTGGGATGCGCCATTATTGCTACTTCAAGCGCTACGCTGGATATCCATTCGCCCCCACTCTTGATGAGATCCTTAGTGCGGTCGGTTATTTGCAGATATCCTTCATCGTTAATGGTTCCTACATCGCCGGTTTTAAACCAGCCATCTTCACTAAAATTTTCCCGGCTGGTGGATTTAAAATAGGAATTAATGATCCATGGACCCCTGATCTCAATTTCCCCTGAAGTGATGCCATCCTTTGGTGCAATGGCGCCGTTATCCAGAACGATTCTTATCTCCACGCAGGGGACCTGCTGCCCTTGCAAGGCTCTTATTTTAATTTTTTCAGCAGAAGGGAGTACATCATGCTGAGGTTGCAGCCTGCTCAGCGTCCCTACAGGCGATGTTTCGGTCATTCCCCAGGCATGCACCACTTTTATCCCAAAGTCTTTCTCATAATTTTCAATAAGGCTCGGCGGTGCAGCGGCGCCCCCTATCAGCACTTCTTTAAGGGGTAGCGGCTTAGCGGGAGGGTTATTTTTCAAAGCAGCATAAATGCCCAGCCATATGGTAGGCACACCGCTGGCTTTGTTTACCTGTTCCTTTTGAATGATATCAATAAAGGGTGCCGACTGAAGATGGCAGGAAGGCATGATTAATACAGCCCCCGTTAAAACAGCCGCAAAAGGAATGCCCCATGCCATCACATGAAATTGCGGCACCCCGACCAGCATCCTGTCATTAAATGATAAAGCCGCCACGTTGGGTAGTGACACCACCAGAGCATGCAGGTAGGTGGACCTGTGGGAATATAAAACACCCTTAGGCAAGCCCGTGGTACCGCTGGTATAGCACATGCCACAGGCATCGTTTTCATCAACCTCCACCCAGGGAGTATTATCAGGAGCATCTGCAATCAGTTCTTCATAATCGACAGAGTTCTTCAGCTTCGTAGAGAATCCTTTCGGAGCATTCAGGATAATATAGCCTTCCACGGTGGCAAGCAATGCAGCAATCGACTCCAACAGCGGTACGAGTGTGGCATCTACAAAAATATAGCGGTCTTCCGCATTGTTGATGATAAATTCAGTTTGCGGCTGTGAAAGCCGGATATTGATCGTATGACAAACAGCACCGCATCCCCGTATGCCATAGTACAGCTCCATGTGCTGGTAATGGTTCCAGGCAAAGGTGCCAATAAAGTCTCCCCGGTTTACCCCCAGTTTGTTTACCAAAGCATGCATCAGCTTTTTGCTTCGCTTATACAAATCCGAAAACATATAGCTGTGCCGGCTTTTATCCGGTAAAATACTGATAAACTCTTTTTTAGGGTAAACCCGGTAGCCATGGTCCAGGATAGATGGCACCGTCAGCGGGTAATTCATCATTAGTCCTTCCATATTAAATTAATTTAAAGAAAGCAATCACGTGAAGAAGATTTAATAAATATAATCTATTTTTTGTCAGTGAAGTGTTCCATAACTCTAAATTTATTTGTTGGCTATAAACATATTATTTTGTAATTTGCTGACCTGCAATTTATTGCAAACCGGATTGGAATATTTTTTCGCTTTTTCTGCGCTGTTTTCATCCGACTATTTTCCTGGCAATTGCCAGCCTCTCCTTTTTGAGAGGTTTACACCATTGAAATGATGTTTTTATCAATCAAATCAATTAATATGAAAGTGAATTTTTTTCGCATGGTATTCCTGAGTTACTTATTGATGATGACTGTAGCACAGGGCCAGGCACAATCAAAATCTGATAAGATTAATGAAAGTATCCAAAACACGGCAAAAGCCTTAAAAGATATTTTTCATCATAAGAAAAATACTTCCCAGGCCCCTGGTACTACCCAAACCAATAACAGCACTTCTGTGAAAACCGGTTCAGGATTGATACTTACCCCAAAACCAGGTCAATTAGCCAAAAATGCAAAGTCGTTGGATGTGGACCAGATAGCGCCATTCAATGGCGGAGCTGCCCTGGTTTTAAAGGGTTCCTCTTCTGCAATGATTGATTCTGCCGGAAAGCTCATTGTACCATTTAATAAATACAACCTCATGTTTGAAAATCAAACGGGTGCACTTCCCGGTGGTGTTCGGTTAAACGCCGGCCTCTTTCAATTTATAGATCAGGGTGATGGCAGCGGCAGCGGCTTCCTTAATGCTAAAGGTGAAATAGTTGCCAGAAATGGTGACAACCATCTTTTTAACTACACAGCGGATAGAACGATGTTGGCAGCCTCAAAAAGAATGGAAACAGGTCGGAATAAATCAGGAATTAGTTATGAATTTTATAGATATACTTATGCTACACCTGATGGGCATCAATATGTTTTTGATGGAGGTATTAGTAATGTAAACGAGGGGATCGGAATCGTACATCCACCGGGAATAAATGGCCTGTCCTATTCAACTATGAATGGCAAAAGAATTACCAACGAAATGTTTGATGCCGGTAACCCTTTTTCTGATGGGATGGCGGCCGTAGGTAAAAAAGATCAATTTGGACAAATGAAATATGGCTTCATCAATCGCGAAGGAAAGTTAGTAATACCTTACCAATTTTCAATCATGCCGGGTGATTTCCATGCCGGTTATGCGAGGGTTGAACCGCGCAACCAATCAGCATTTCAGTATGCCTATATCAATAAAAAAGGTGAAGTAGTATTTAAACAAACTGCTGACGATGTAAAAAAGTATGGAACCTTTAAAAATTTTCATGACTTCGGGATGGCTTATTCCGGCGGCTATTTCCTTACAACCGAATTTAAAATTATCCCGGTAAAAGAGTTTTTTACTTCGTACGGTATCCCTGCGGATTCCTGGTTTATTGATAACAATTTACCAGAAATGGAAGGAGAAAAGAATCCCAAATTATTTTTCGGTACACGGAAAGGAATTGATCCTGTAACAGGCCAGGGCGCACTTACAGGATTTATTAATCTTGCAACAAAAAAAGTAGTAATGCCAGTCTTCTATCGCATAGGGATGTTCGATCCTGTATCGCACCTGGCCTACGCCGAAGCGGATATCGGTAAAGACAAGAATGGGCAGCCCGTCTTCAGAAAAGGATATGTGAATGAGGAGGGATTGTTTGTGTTAATATTAGGTCAGGGCTCTACATGGTAGAAAATTCCTGTAAAAGGAACTGTTTTTCCAAACAAATAAATAAATTATATGTTTTCTTGTCCTTTTTTGCACTGATTTATCACTGACTAAATACTTATATCATTATATCTTGTAAGATATCCAATTCATACTTGTTGCGAAGTAAGGACTAAATAGAGAATGTATTTCCAGGGGGCTTTAAAAAGGATAAGTATTATCAAACCGGATGACTGAACTTTAGCATAAAAATTCTCATCGGACCAATAAACAGCTTCCCTTTCGAATGTAAATTTTATTATCCACCCCTACACCCTCTGCTATCCACACAACTACCTGAGGACCCAGATGGACGCCTTTCAATGTGCCATCCCAACCTGGTTCTGCATTTGTTGTTTCAAACAATTGCTGCCCAAACCTGTTGAATATTTTAAAGTAATAGAGTTTTGTGATTCCAAATAGAATAGGGCGTAAAATATCATTTAACCCGTCACTATTAGGAGTAAATGCAGTAGGAACTAATATGTCAATATTTCGAACAACTTTCACAATTTGAGTATCCACCGTCAGACATCCCCCGATGGTTTTTATTTCTATAGTATACAACTGGTCAAATAACCCCGTAAAGACAGGTGTATAACTGGCCGTGCTATTCAACGATGTACCGGGACTCCACAAAACGTTATCTCCAAATTGTCTTGCCTTCAGCGAAAACGGAAAGTTAATAACTGCATACACATCAGGATACTTTATTGGCGGAACCGGGTTATCAATAAAAATTTTTTGGACCCTGGTAGATAAGCTGCATCCCTCGTTGTTAATAAGCCATGCATCGTAAGAGCCACTTTTAGTGACCCTGTAATTTATCCCGTTTGCTCCTACTATTAATCCGCCATCATTATACCATTGGATTCTTTTTGTTGGTTGAACGTGCAATACTGCACTATCACTGCTGCTAGAACAAAACGCAGAATTTCCTGTTAACCGCAATGAACTGTCAATTACCGAGGCGGTTACTAACACAGTATCATCACTTCTGCAACCGCCACCATCATGGCTTGTGATAAGAATATAACTGGTGGTTTTATCCGGGGTCGCCAATGGGTTAGAAATCTTCGGATCGGATAATCCGGTTACAGGGCTCCAGGAATATACTAAGCCGGGTATGGTATTATCCCCAATCGGAACCGGGTTGAGATTACAGGAAAGAGTATCTCTACCAGCTCTCGACGTTACAGATAAAGAATCGTTCAGCTTTGCATATAAAGTGTCAACGCACCCATAACCGTTATAAGGAACCACTATAACCGGGAAGGTTGAGCCGGGTGATGGCGGGGGTTGAAATGTAATGGTTTGTTGTGAACCAAGGACTTTTGTAAATGTATTATCATACCATGAGTAATTCTGGTAGCCGAAGGGCGCCGTTAGATTTACAGCTGTATCATCCTTGCAATAAGCGCTTCCTACAAATTCGCTGGAACATTCCGAATTAACATCCAGGTAGGCATATCCAAAATGTTTTTTGAAAGTACAGTCCGCTGTTTTAAAAAAGAGCCGAATTTTTTTGCCTGCATTGCCGTCAAGGTTAACAGAAACAGCCGACCAGTTTTTACACCAAACCGGTGTACTGCCACCAGGGTTAGGAGATTGAAAAAATCCCGGCAGCAGTGTGCCATACGGAATAAAAGTAAATGAAGAACAGTATATTGTTTTATTATCGGTGACATTGGTAATTTCAATTACCAATCTGGGTTGTTGGTATTCTTTATGATTGGGATCCTGGAACACCACAGCATAATGATAGATAAGTGAATAAATATTCATGCCGGAAGGAATTGTAAATTCATAAGATATTCCTTCTGCCTGTGTACCTGCAGAATTGTTTCCTAATCTTATAGAGTGTTTGCTGCCGTTAGGGCAATTTACCGGGAAACCACCATAAGGATCTACCCCGGCTCCTGTATTTGCGGTATACATGGTTTGGCGGTTAAAAACAGGCCCTGTTGTAGGCTGTAAATCAAGAACATTAACGCCATTGACTGTATCTGCTGTACCTATATAACTTTGCCAGCCGGCAAAAGTACCGGTTTCGAAATCAATATTATAAGGGCAGGTTTGCGCGTTTGTCACAAAATAGCCAGGGCAGAAAACCAGTCCCAACAATAGTAATCGCAATTGAAAATGACAAACCCGCATATTAATGTTATAACGGCTTTAAAAGATTCCGGTTGCCCCATTTGCTACAGTGAAGTTAAAGATTTTACTTCTTAATAATTGCTATTCCTTCCTATCTTTTTCTGCATGAAACCGAAAGTTGAGATGCCACTAACCAACATTAAATTGATAACAAGATTCAATTTCAATGAGCCGTAATGCTTGCTTTAATAATAGTTTCTGGCACTGCTTTTAATATATTCTCTGAAATATCACCAGGAGCATCACGGCAATTAACCGCACCTTGGTTGATTTTTCTATAGCCAGTGATTAAATTTTTTAATGAACCAGTTTTTTACTAATTGTGTAAGCAGGCAGTAACCAAAAAGTATGGCTACCAGCCATGGAAAATAGCCCAAAGGGAGCGATACCATTTTAAAAGCGCCGGCGAAAGGCGAGAAAGGAATATAGATGGCAACCGCCATGATTAATGAAGTTAGCGCCACCACAGGTGCAGAAGCCCAACTTTGGATAAATGGAATTTTTCTCGTTCTTATCATGTGTACGATCAGGGTTTGCGAGAGCAACCCTTCAACAAACCAACCTGATTGAAACAAACTCTGGTGTTCAGGTGTATTGGCTTTGAAAAAGAAAAACATCAGTGCAAAAGTGCCGTAATCAAAAATAGAACTGATTGGGCCGACAAACAACATAAACTTCCCAATACCTTTTGAATCCCATTTGCGGGGCTTTTCCAGGTAGTCTTTATCCATGGTATCCCATGGAATAGATATTTGCGAAATATCATACAACAGGTTTTGCATAAGTATCTGAATGGGCAACATAGGTAGAAAAGGCAATAATGCGCTTGCGCCTAAAACGCTGAACATATTGCCAAAGTTGCTGCTTGCCGCCATTTTAATGTACTTAATAATATTGCCAAAAGTTCTTCTTCCATATATAACCCCTTTATAAAGCACCATTAAATCCTTTTCTAATAAAATTATATCTGCACTTTCCTTTGCAATGTCAACTGCTGTATCTACTGATATACCTACATCCGCATCATGCAAAGCTACAGCGTCGTTTATTCCATCGCCCATAAACCCAACAGTATGCCCTTGTGACTGCAAAGCTTTTACCACCCTTGACTTTTGCATAGGCATTAACTTGGCAAGGATTGAAACATCATGTAACCGTTCCTGTAATTGTATATCATCTATTTTATCCAAATCACTTCCCAGAAGAATATTATTCACCGGGATTCCCACATCACGACAAATCTTCCTGGTTACAATTTCATTATCCCCTGTAAGCACCTTGATGCTGATTCCCAATTTTTGCAGCGCCTTAATGGAAATTGCTGCTGAAGGTTTTGCCGGGTCGAGAAAACCTATAAATCCTGTAAGAACCATATTGGTTTCGTCATTTACGGAATAGGTCAATGCCCGATCATCAAATTCTTTTATGGCTACCAATAACACACGCAAGCCGTCTTCATTAAGTCTTTTCGAAGTATCCAGAATCAGTTGGCGTGTTTTTTCATCCATCGGCACAATTACATCCTGCTCAATATGCAATTTGCGATCTTCACCGGGATCAAATGAATAGGAACAAACATCAAGCATTTCTTCTACCGCGCCTTTGCATATTAAAAGGTCCTTGCCATTTTTCATTTCCAGAATTACACTCATTCTCCTGCGATGAAAGTCGAAAGGAATTTCATCTACTTTTTTAAACTGGTCTTCCACCTCCAGAATAGCGTGCAATTCAGCATGCTCCAAAACCGCTTTGTCCATCAGGTTTCTTAGACCTGTCTGGTGGTAGCTATTCAGAAATGCCCATTTTAATACTTCATCGTCATCATCACCCAGCACATTCAGGTGTCTTTCCAATACGATCTTATCTAAAGTGAGTGTGCCTGTTTTATCTGTACAGAGAATATCCATTGCGCCAATATTCTGAATAGCATTAAGACGCTTGACAATTACCTTTTTCTTACTCATGCTCATGGCCCCTTTGGCAAGATTGGTAGTAACAATCATAGGAAGCATTTCCGGAGTTAAACCAACTGCGACGGAAATGGCGAAGAGCAATGCTTCCAGCCAGTTTCCCTTTGTAAAACCATTAATAAAAAAAACCAACGGCACCATTACCATCATGAAACGAATAAGCAAGTAACTTACACTTCTCACTCCTTTGTCAAAACTGGTTGCTTCACGATCGTCTGTGATTGCTTTACTTAACGAACCGAAATATGTTTTATCGCCGGTTATAACAACTATTGCCATAGCAGTGCCACTTGCGACATTTGTACCCATGAAACAGGTATTATCTAATTCAAGTGGTGATTTTTTGTCTGCGTCTGTTACCACTGCACTTCTTTTTTCAACAGGCAATGATTCACCTGTAAGCATGGACTGACTTATGAATAAATCTTTGGATTGAATGATTCGGCAATCGGCTGGTATCATGTCACCGGCAGAAAGAAAAATGATATCTCCCGGCACCAATTCCTGAATCGCAATTTCCTGCTTACCTGTTTCGTTCCTCAAAACTGTTGCAGTAGTCTTTATCATTCCTTTTAAGGTTTCTGCTGCTTTATTGCTCCTGAACTCCTGCCAGAACCGGATTAAGGAACTAAGTAAAATCATGACAGAAAGTAAGATGATCGTTTTATAATCACGTTCCTCAGGATTGGCAATTAATACGTCCGTTACATATGAAATGACAGCTATAATAACAAGCACAGCATTAAAAGGAAATATAAAGGAATGTAATAATTGCTTCAACCATGAAGGAGCTTTTTCATGTTGAATTTCATTTAACCCAAATTGATTTTGCTTTTGCACAACCTGGTTACTGGTAAGCCCCTCTATATTACTCTCAAGAAGTAGCAAAAAAGAACTGCTATCATTCCGAGATACCTCATTGAGCTTTTTAGTTGCTGCACTATCTAAACTCCCGGTTCCGGTTCTATAAAATGGAATTTTATTTTTTACCTGTTCTCTAATTTTTGAAGGTATCATTATAAAATAATCTTTTGTAAGGTCAGTCGAAATAAAAAATGCTGCTTAACAGGGGCTTCTGTCAAAACTTATATAATTAAAAAATAGTAAGGTAATGTTTTGATGTAAAAGATAAATCAAATGAACATAATTCTTTGTCATCTTTTATTTTGCCCTTCGCTCTCAACAGTTTTAATAACATAGTCTCTTACTTGGTATGAAACTTCCTGAATCTTTAAGGTTGCGGAACAAGCCACTCCTTTTAGATTAACCAGATGAGTTCTGCTTTGCCCATAGGTCTTTGGTAAATACACGAACCGTGAAGATAATTCCGTTTCCCGTTTGGGATCGGGGTGCAAAGCAATAAAATTTGAGGTAGTGGCCAGGCTATGCTTCCCAAATGCCTTTATTCGAGAATATTGACCGGATAAGAGTCAAAGATTACTGAAAAGAATTTTTCCCCTTTAAATACTGAATCCGGGTAATAAACGTTCCTAATCTATAACCTTATTTCTCGTCAAAATTATAATGTATGAAAACCCTCAAAATTATTACAGCTTCGTTTCTCCTGGCATGCGCCATGCTTTCTTTTGTACCTGTTGGTGAATGGATCATGATAACAACAAATAATTGTAAAATCTATTTCCCAAAAAAACCTACCGATCGGTCAGGAACGGTAAATACTGCCAAAGGAAACCTCAAAGTGAATATATACTCCTACCAGGCTGCTGCAAACGTCAGCGACGACAATTTAGCATATATTCTCACCGAAACGGAATACCCTGACTCCGTAATCAATTCTGATGATGAAGATAAACTGGATATATTTTTCAAAAATTCTATTGACGGAATAGTGAATAATTTTCATGGTACTTTATTGAGCCAATCCAAAACAGCCATTGACGGTTTCCCGGGAAGACAGGTGAAATTAGATCTTCAGCAGGGAAAGGCAGTAATGAATATCCGCTTCTACCTGGTAAAAAACAGGATGTATATACTGGAAATCATCACCAACACGAATAAAGATGGGAATGCCGCCATTGAAAAATTTATGAACTCTTTTGAAATAAAAAATTAAAGTCAGTATTCCTAAAAACGACCGTTTTAAGATAAGGAAGAAGGGCTATGGCTATATCGTATAGACCAAACTTCAATGCAAAACCTATGGGCTTATCGCTTTTAAAATGATAAAGTTACACCAGCCGTTGTCTAAATTAAAAGCTAACTCATTCTTTTTTTTTATTAGGAAATCATTTGTCTTTTATATTATTATAATATTCTTCAACAATCACTTTGGCTCTTTCAAAATCCAAATTTGAAATGACAACTTTTACGGCACCAGCTCCGCCCCCGGCTGCCCACCATGGAGCTACTGTCCCCAGATTTTCATCTTTCAGATAAGCTTTAATACCTGCATTTTCTAACAGGCTTTTAACCATTCCTGCTTCAAATATGTTTCCGGCAAAAATTTCTATAGGCCTGTTTTCTTCATTTGTATCCATGGTATACTGTATTTTAATAAGTATGATTTCCCTTTCATGAAATTATTTATATCCCTGTGCCTGCAAAAGAAATAGTTCTGCATAACGGCCATTTTTATGAAGCAACTCTTCATGGCTACCTAATTCTATTTGTTGGCCTTTATCAAGAACGAGAATCCGGTCGGCCATTCGTACAGTAGAGAAGCGGTGAGAGATAAGCACCGCCGTCTTCTCTTTGGTAAGCTCAGCAAAACGCTGAAACACCTGGTATTCAGCACGGGCATCCAAAGCACTTGTAGGTTCGTCAAGAACTAATAGTTGCGCGTCTTTCATGTAAGCCCGTGCCAGGGCTATTTTTTGCCATTCGCCGCCACTAAGCTCAATTCCATTATTAAAACGCCGCCCAAGAGCCTGATCATATTTACCAGGTAATTTCTCTGCAAGCAGGTTGGCTAAACTCTTTTCAGCAGAAACTTTTATTAAAGGGCGATTGTTTTGTTCGTCGATATTTCCTGCAGCAATATTTTGTGCAAAGCTCATCTGGTAACGCAAATAATCCTGGAAAATAATTCCTGTATTCTTCCTCAGGTCCATAATGTCATATTCACGCAGATCAATTCCATCCAAAAGAATATGACCCTCAGTTGGATCATACAAACGTGCCAGCAATTTCACCAATGTTGTTTTGCCAGCACCGTTCTCACCCACCAATGCCAACTTTTCACCAACACGCAATGTAAAACTCAGATTCCTGTTGGCCCAGGAATCTGTATTATGATATTTAAACCCAACATTTTCAAAAACAAATCCCTCTTTGATGGGATCAGGGAAAGGCACCGGCTTTGGGGCAACTACAATCTTCGGTTCTATTTCAAAAAAATCAAAAAAGTCACGCAGGTAAATAGCGCCTTGTGATACCGTCGTAAACCGTGATAAAATATTTTCAAGCAGGCTTCTCAATTGCCTGAAGGAACCGGCAAGAAAAGTAAGCGTACCAATGGTGAGAACGCCTTCAACTGTTTTTAAAATCATCACAACATAAGCTGTATAATAACCAAGGCTTCCCAGCAATGCAAAAATCGTTCCCCAGGATGCGCGCTTAACTGATAGCTTTTTATTATCATCATAAAATTTATTACTAAGTGTTCTAAAGCGGTCAATCAAAAAATGGGAAAGGTTAAATAGCTTTACTTCCTTGGCAGTTTCATCGCTGGCGCCCAGGTAACGCATATAATCCAGTTCTCGTCTTTCGGGAGTTTGTCCCCTGGTAAGCGCATAGCTGCGGTCATTAAAATAAGATTCACCTAAAAATGCCGGAACAATGGCAACGAGCAATAAAAGGATCAGCCAGGGATTAAAAGCCAATAATCCTACCATAAGAAAAGCCATAGTAATGATATCCTGAACCTGGGTAAGTATTTGAGATAACAAAATAGTACGACCTACCGTCTGTTGCCTGGCACGTTCCAGTTTATCATAAAATTCTGAATCTTCAAATTGGTCCAGATCAAGCTTGGCGGCATGTTCCATGATCTTTATTGAAGTATAATTAGAAAAAAGATCGCCTAGTAAGCTATCCACTAATGAAGTAGCACGGCTTAGTGCATCAGCTATAATAGCCAGGGCAAACTCTGCTGCAACCAACTCCCACAAATAGGTATGATCGCCGCCCGTTCCTCTGCTCAGCAAAACCACTTCGTCTATAATAAGTTTTCCGATATATAAGATACTAACGGGAATGGCTGATCGAATTAAGCGTAAAATCGCATCGAGTATCGCATACCAGTGATTAGTTTCCCAAACGAGTTTAAAAAACCGGGGAAGGTTGCTTAATGCAGCCAATTTTTCTTTGAGCGTTGGTTTCGGAAGTGTGTTTAAAACGGGCCTCGCCATTCTTCTTAATAATTAAGCGACAAAATTAAGCCAATTGCCTGTTTATTTTAATCTATGATCCTGAATGCGATATTTACAAGAAGCGGCGCAAGCTTCCGGACATGAGAATTCAAGGAAAAAGGCATTAGTGATTTAATTAGTAATTTGCTGATACAACCCAATTTAGATTATTAAAAACTCAGATTTTTTAATTCCATGAAAAGACGCTCATTTATAGTAAACTCTGCATTAACTAGTGCTGGATTAATGGCCGGAACAAACTTTCTAAAAGCAAGTCCAAACAGCTTCTCTCCGGGTAAACCACCCCTTTCGATCATTGGAAATAGGTTTGTTACCTTTTGTATCATGATTCGCACCACTCCCTGGGAAGTCTCCCGCGATGTAAAATTGCTTCCCCGCGATGAGGCTAAATGGCATACACTTGATGGCGTTCGTTCCATGAGAGAAGCATTTGCACAAAATAATCCTGATGGCCGGCTTACATGGGGTTTTACGATGAATGCTTTAGAAGATAAACGGAAAAACTATCGCGAGATTCGCGATTACGCAGTTGAATGCCAGCAAAAGTATGGTGATGAATTCACCTATTTTCCAGGTTACTTTCCTGCCATGTATTTACCGCGCGAAAGGGTGAACAGAGAAATTACAGAAGCCATTCAAACAATTTCAGGATTGGTTGGTAACGGATATCGTCCGCAATCAATTATAGGAGGTTTTTTATCTGCCGACAGTTTAAAATATCTGGCCGAAAAGGAAAAGATACATGTAGCACAGGGGGTAATATGGAGTCAGCATAATGTTGATGGCGGTGGTGCTGATGGTTCACCATCCTATCCCTATTATCCTTCCACAGAGCATTTTTGCAAACCAGCACAAGGTAAAAGCGATTTTATTGACTGTGTAAATCTTGATGGCTGGACCATGGATTTTATTTGTGCCCGTCAAAGTGGTTCAAACGGTCATGAAATTACTGGGTATAACAGCCGTCGTGGGGTGGGGCCGATTGAAACATATATTGGCTGGGGTTTGGATTTGGGAAACCGGGAAGTAATGCATACAGAGTCTATTCATTTCGACAAGGGCTTTGAACTCAATAAATTTGGATGGGTTACCAATATCTGGGAAGCCGAACTGGTTTATGAGATAGGCAAAGATTTTATTTGTAATGCTCTTAAAATGTGGGTTGGAGATACTAAGAAGCGCTGGCCTGATACTCATTTTGTAACATTTGGAGAGTATGGTAATTTGTGGAGAGATCACTACAAAAACAATGATGAATGGAATTATCGGTTTGTGGAACGGGGTTCAGGATTGGGCGATTCGTATAACAACCTGGAAATAAAGTGGTTTATGAATAAAGAATTTCGACTGGCATTATTACGCGACTGGCATAAGGATGAGCCGGAACACGTAATAGATTTTACCCGTTACGATTTGCCTGCCCACGAACCTGCAGACGCTACTCCCCAAAAACCAGTTAAAGATTGGAGTTTAATGAACCGGATTAATCAAAAAGGATTGAGGCCCCAGGATAAACCCATTCTGTTAACTGAACTTAAACAAGAAGAAAAAGACCTGGTGTCCCGTTATTATCCTGGTTTGAATTTGTAAGAAATTTCAATAAAAAATAGATGTTTCGGAGAAGCTCTCTCTTTAAAACCTGTTCAAAGTATTTTAAAGTTATCACTCCCCGATATTACTTTGTTACCGGGTGATAACCCTTCCATAGCCATTCCAATGCTTCCGGCAGCGTTTGTTGTTTCACTTTGCCATCCACATGCCGGGCATTACGGGCAAAAATAAACTGGTAATGATAGCCTTTTGCGGCAAGTACCCTTGCCATGTTTTCATTGGCTACCACCCAATCATGCATGTTGTCGCGCATGACATTCGGATTGAAAAGATCCCGGTCACCTACTTCCATCCAAATGCGTATTGGCTTAACAGGACTATCCGGTATCAGATGTTCATGAAACTCCCAGGCACCGTGTGGTGTTTCGGGGTTAAAGGGCCACTGCTGGTTTATATAGGTACCAGAATACGTAAGAACACGGTGATATAATTCCGGGTGATACCACGCCATGATCAGGGCGCATGAACCACCTGAACTACCGCCCATGGTTGCACGCCCTTCGGGATCTTTTGTAAGTTTCACCTGGCATTTGCTTTCTACTAGTGGCAGCACTTCCTGTTCAACGAACTCGGCATAGGTCCCCGACATGGCATCGTATTCCAGGCCTCGTTCGCTCCCCTGGGCGTCACCGCTCCCGTTACCAATGGAGATGGCAATCATCACGGGGACTTTGCCTTCTGCAACCAGGTTATTCAAAGCGGTAAACAAAGCATGGTCAGGTCCGTCTGCTCCCACTATAAAAGGTGCCATAGTGCCGGGCACGTATTGTTTTGGAACATATGCTTCTATGTGGCGGGTATAAGGAGCCGGATGGCTGGTAGTCACTATTAACTTAGCCGGGTCTGTGGGATCCACTGTGCCAAATGTATTGGGCTCGCGGGCAATGCCGGGATAAATTTTACTGTCCTGCGAATTCATGGTAAACTGGTACACAGTTCCCTGCGGCACGTTCTCCTGTACCATCATTTCCGGTGCGTGATTGTGTGTAGGGCCAATGATAAAATTTCCATCAGCATCGGGTGAAGGAATGGTACCATCGGGCAATTCCGTAGCGGCCACATAACCTGCTGTGTGTGGATCTCGGGTGGGCGGTACCGGGCGTACAGGTGCTGACTGTTTAGTATTTGTCACCTGGGCCATCCCGGGATTCCCAATCAATAACAGGTAGAGGAGCATCCCCTGCATCAAGGCAACAGAGATTATTTTGGCAATCTTCATTGTATTCTTTTTAAGTATGGGAGGAATTGGGTTCTATCAATTGTCGTAAAATAAAGATACATTAATCCGGAAGTAAATCACTCTGTTGATATAGGTATCCGATTATAGCATTTAACAAAGTGCAATTTACACTAGTCATCGTCTGCAACGTTTACTTCATATTTGCTGTCATATCTTTAAAACAAATCTATGGCCAGGCATATAATTATGATAAGTATAGGCTTGGTTTTTACATTCCATTTCCTGTAAAAAAGAAGCTTCTTACCAAAGTAATGCAGAACTTATAGGTTATGATCCCAGGCTTTGCCCGTCGCCTTGCTGTGGTGGTTTACAAATTACTATTGATAATTTAATGCCCACAGATAGTGCGCAATTTTTTTTAGTATATCAACTTCCAAATGATTTCTCATTAGGAGCCAATCCCAATTTTCCCGTATCTGTAAAGATTGATTATAAAATAGATTCTACACACTGTAGCAAAAATTATGTTGATATTTCGAGGATTGCTTTCAGGTAAATAAAATATCCCTTACATTCATGATCCTTTTATCTATCAGCTATGCTTAAAAATATTTCTTTGTCTACTGCTCTTTGCCTGGTTATCCTCAGTTCATGCCATACCACAAAGGCTATTGAGGGCAAGATCATCAACGAAAATATTGAATGGTCGCATACCTGGATCACGGGTACCAATAAAACGGATCTGCCGCATGTGCTGATCATCGGCGACTCGCATGTGGAAGCTTATTATCCTTCCGTGGCAAAGGCATTGGATGGCATCGCTTATCCATGCAAGTTTACCTCCTCTAAAAGCATGGGAGACCCTATGTTGACGGAGCAGTTGGAAGAAGTGCTCAAACATTACCATTTTGATGTCATTAGTTTTAACAACGGGCTTCACGGTCGTGGCTATACGGCTGAAGAATATGCAGCGTTTATCCCTGTCGTTTATAAATTGCTGATCAAATACGGTAATCCCAAAATACAGTGGGTAAATACCACTGCCGAGCGGGATAATCTCAATCTCCAGATACTGGATGCCTTTAATGCTAATATTGTAAAGCGTAACCAATATGTGGAAGCGTTTGCGCGCAAGAAAAATATTCCAGTCATCGACGACTATTCTTTATCCATAGCCCATCCGGAATTTTACAGAAATGACGGAGTACATTTTATACCCGAAGGCGTTGCCGCAGAAAGCCGTAATGTAACGCAGGGGATTTTAACCTTATTGAAAAAATAAAGCGATATGTTTCTACCTATTGACCCGGGTATAAAGAGGGTATTCCTGCTGTAGTAAGGAATTTAAAATTAGTCGTACAAATAATAGAAGTAGGGCCAGCAGACTTAACTACTACCAAAATGTCTCAATGTTACTTTTTTATCTTTAAAAAAAAAATGGAAAATAATTATGCCAATTTAGAACAAAAGATAAATTCTTTTTATTGCAGTGTATGAGAGAAGGATACCATTTTTTATACTTCGAGATCTGTTTCAGTGGAACTTTCCCTATCGAAACGCCTCACCAGCTATATAGGTATCAAAAAATTCCTGAAATTTTTGAATTTTGTGATCCTTAATTTTTACCACATGAACAAAATCTGATTCATACACTTTGCCGGTTGGTTTTGCCAGGCATTTCATGTATCCTGTAACAGCAACAGAATCGTCGTCGGTCAAAAATTGTTTGGGTTCAAGTACTAAAATATCTTCTGCCTCCTTTCCTATATTGATCCATTCCATAAAACCTGCATGCCCTGTTCTTGTTCCTCCTGCCGGGTTATAAGGATTTTCAGGTTCTCCCCATTCTACATCATCACTTAATAATCCCAGAATTGCAGGAATGTCTTTTTTCATAAAAGCGCTATACAATTGCTTTACGATTACAATATTGGCTGTGTTTTCGTTCATGTTTTTATATGTTAATTGTTGTTCTTTCTGAATGTCGCATGCAAATTATTGGGTAATGGCATTTAGTTTATTATCAATTTTGATCACCCTCCCGGAAATAATATTTAGAACGCCTCCCCAAAAGTGAAAAAAACGCCATTTTGGTCTTTCCCAATCCCATAATCCAGTCGCAATGTAACGTTGTCATTTATTAAGAATCGCATTCCTGCGCCATAGGTAATAAGTATTTTATCGAGTTTAGTATCGCTTACGTCCCCTTCGTCCACAAAGCAAACGCCCGAAAACTTTTTATATAAGGGGAATCTGAATTCAGCTTGAGCCGAATAGAAATGATCACCCCTGAATCGGTTGGTGTAATATCCCCGTAATCTTTCTGCGCCACCAAGGGCATATCGGTATAGATATGATGGTTTTCCGTAGCTGCTTCCTCCTGATAACCTGGCAGCGAATACGAATTTTGAGGTATAGATATAATGAAAATACCTAAAGTCGGCCCCAAAAAGTGCTGAATTACCGGCTGTTGAGGATTGGAGATTTGAAATATTTTCGTAATAAACAGAGCCATAGAACCCAAGTTTCGTGGAATTAGGATTGTCGCGGATATCATAGGTAATTCCAAGTCCCAAACCAAGATTGCTTTCGTCAGGGAAAAGACGATGATTCAGTGGGTTTCCATTCTTATCCTGAATTAAAGTCTCTTTCCTGGCGCGGAAATCGCCAAAAACTGAGGCCTTAAAATGATTGGGTAAGCTGTAAATAAATTCAGGACGCACAAAATACCGTTTCGAAAATATTTCAGAATAATCAGCCCCGGAGGTTGTGTCGTTTTCGCCGAAATAATATTGCGGGAGGGTGCTAAATGTAAGCGGTATCTTGAAATCTGTGTTTTTAAATATGCCATACCGCATGTAGGTTGACTGAATTTGAACTTTGCCTCTTGGAGTTACCATAAATTGAGCATCGGCATAACTTGCCGGTGTCTTTAAGGGATAGATAAAGCCTGCAGCGCCGAACACAAATCCGGTTATTGGGTCATAACCAAAAATCGGGCTGACTGTATAATCATAGGGATTTATTTTTCTTGATGCCGAAGAATCTTCTGAGGATAATTTCTCATTCCGGTCATAAACTTTTTTTCCTCCTGAATAGGTCTGTTCCACCTTACAATTGTACAAATTCATCGGATCTTCAGAAAAAATATTGTCGTCAAGTATAGCGAAATCGGCAAGATAACCCGGGGCAATCTTTCCCAACTGATTTTCTTCGCTCAAAACATAGGCGCCGTTTGAAGTATACGATTTCACAGCTTCCTCAATTGAAAGGGTTTTATTCTCAAAATCTGAAAGTGCATTACCCTCAGGCATTTTGCCTGTAATATTAACGGCCATATTTGGTAATGGATTTAATCCATCTATGAATTTATACTGAACAAAACCGGTATCCATTCCATAAGGGAAATCGCTCGATAGTGCACCATTAATAATATGATATTTCAAACGGGCATCAAGCAGTTCATTCTCTCTAAGTCTGACATTGGAATGGCTGTATTCCCTTAATAAAGTTGGATAATCAAAAGTTTGTGAAGCAAGAATTGTAACAGAAGCGCCCAAATTCTTTATTTCATTTAACTGCTGTGCAGTGCTGTATCCGGCATGATCAATCACATGTCTCCGGCTATTGTTTCTCGTACCAAGTTCATGCAATGCATCAATAATATTTTGAAGTCCTTTTTCACCCTGAATATGAAAGGCAAACTTATCGTCAGGATGCAGCAGTAAATATTTTTTTATTTCTTTTTTATTTAGGAAAACTGTGCCACCTGGTTCAATGTTTCCTGTTACACCCGGAGGAACGGAAAGCGACATGTCTTCAAATAGCTTTATGAGGTGATAATGAACTCTCGTAAAATCATTTTCAGGTCCAATAAATCCCAACTTCTTAACCCCCATTGGTTTCATTAAACCCGTAGTTTGCGGAATGCGACCATAACTCCTTGTCCAGATTCTTAAATTCAGATTACCCTCTCGTTGCAACGCCTGGTAAATCTTCATGTGATAGGGAGAAAAAGTATTGTCACCCAGTGTAGTGATGCCATAGGATAAGGCGAGTTCCTGGCCTTTTTGAATGGCTTTTTCAATGGATTGCCCTGAGTATTTAGCGCCAACTCTTTTCAAAGCTTCCATTGCAGCAGCTTCAAGTAACCATCCGTTTAATTTCCCTTTATCATCTTTACCGATGGTACCATCTGATATATTTGTGCGTGGAGTAAACCCAAGCTTTTTTAAACCTAAAGTGTTGGCAATAGCCGCATGACCGCTTTTCAAAAAGATAATTGCCGGGGAACCAGGGATAAGTGAATCAAGAAACTCAATTGGAGAATCAATTTCGGCAACTGATGAAAAACCTAAATCTCTTGCGACATAAAATCCATCAAGTAATTGACCAGATGTAGATTTTATTTTGTTTGCTAATTCGCTTGAATTCCCGACTTCATTCAAACTTATTTGCAGTAACCCTAACGCCCCGTCTATGAAATGTATGTGACTGTCAACGAAACCCGGAATTACAGTTCTTCCATTAAGGTTGACACGATGATCAATATTTGAAATACTATCGTCGTTAAGAAGATTTCCGGTTTTAATGAATTTACCATTCTCAACTATAAAATAATTGATAAACGGCTTTCCGGTATCGGAGGTAAAAATATTCCCATTGTAATAGAGAGTTGTTTGGGATAAAATATCCTGGTTTAAAGAACAAACCAGGAATAATAACAAAAATGATTCACGAATTAAATGGTTCGTATTGGAAAAAGATATTTTCATACCTAATTATATTGGAAGTTTACGCTGGCAATAAATATGGTAAAATCAAAAATAAAAAAAATGTTTTATCCTTAAACCAGATGACGTAAATAAAATAAAAAAAGAGCTCTCTCATATGAGGAAGCTCTTTAAAAACAACGATCAAATCAAAGATGTTCGAATATACAGTTGCAAAAAATTACGGTAAACGGGAATACCCATTACGGGTTTTCCATAAAAAATACTTTTCAAAAAGTACTTTACCAAAATCATAGAAAAGATTAGGAATCATTAATGCAAAGGCGCGGGGTTTAAAGAGGTGATTGGAAACAATAATCACTTCTTTTTTCCCTGCATCCATAATACAAAGTGCTGCAATTTTGCCCCAGGCTTTATGAACCAGTTTAGTTTTCCCATTTGTAACCCGGATAATATTCTCTGCAACAATTTTTCCTGTTACATCACTTGGATAACCGGTTTTGGGAGCAGCAAAGGGAACTTTGCCCGGTTTCCATGGAAGACTAAAATTTACTGCTAACCCCGCTGACCAGATATTTGGATATTCCCCGTGCCGGTAATCATCACCTACAGGCATATAGCCGGTTACTGTAGCATGTAAATCTTTACTTTTTGTAACAAAATCAACACCCGTAAAAGGAGGCATCAACATGCTGAATTTGTATGGCAAAACTTTGCCATCATTCAGGTACACATTATCGGCATCCATTTTATCAACAGAAACCTGGGTATGCACATGCATCTTAAACATTTTAAAGAAAGTTTTAAACAAGGTTTTTGCACCGGTCATACCGTCAATACCAAAATGTCCTAAAAATGTTTCGGGAGTGATCCAGTGAATATCTACCTTATCACGTATATTATTTTCACGGCACCATTTTTCAAAATTGAAAAGGAATTCATATCCGGCACCCATGCACCCGGCATTTTGGGTAGCCCCAATTACAACGGGCCCGGGATTTAGTTTGAATTCGTCCAATGCTTTCCTGATCTTCATGGCGCCATTGGGAGTACCTACATAATGCGCATATTCCGCAACTCCCGGCGCAACATCATATTTCACTTTTGGACCAGTGGCAACCACTAGATTATCATAATGATAATCACCTTTTGTTGTTGCAACTATTTGCGTATGGGGATTTATTTCCAGTGCTTCAGCCACAACAAAATCGACGCCATGCTTTTTAAAAATTTCTGCTTTTGGAAAACTAATATCTTTTATTTCTCTCCTCCTGAATGGAACCCAGATAAGGGATGGCATAAACATGAAAACAGGGCTTTTATCTATAACGATTACTTTGTGCTCTTCTTTGCCTTTTCTTTTAATCTCTAATGCAGCGGTCATTCCTGCGAAGTTGCCGCCTACAATAACTGTTGTTGTCATAACGATTAATTTTATACCGTAAAGGTAGACTGCATCTGGCCCTGCTTTACTGTCTTTCATTTGGTTTGTGTATGATATGAATCAACTAATTATCTTTCAATTAATGAGCAAGGTCATAGTATATTAAAGTTGATTGTACTTAATTTTTGTGTGAAGAGATTGTTGCTTTTACAGAAATGTCTGCCATTAGCGGAGCTATTATTGGCCGGGTATTGGGGCTTATTGGCAAGGCTCCGGCGACTGCAACTGTAGATTAATTTACGAACGCTTTAAATTATTACCATACACTTTCAGTTCATAGCTTTTTTATATACAAGAAAATGAATTACCAAAATGCACCAGCGGTACTGTCTTATATTTGGTAGGTGATGCATCCTATTTTCTCCAATGCGGGGAACACTCCCAGGTTCTGAATTCCTGTTTTATGAGGATTGCTTCTTGAATCTTTTAATCACCTGCCACAAAACTTCAGCACTCGACAAGGCACATACAGCAAACAAGGCCGGCTTAAACATTTTACCTTCATTGGCAAGTGCTCCTGACAATGCAATAGCAAAAACGGATGCAGGAAACAACATCATTAAAAACAATCCCCTTGAGGATAAAGGTATTTTAAAAGGCCTATGTGCAAGAGGCTCTTTAATCCGAAGTACAAGCAGTGTTACAAACTCTAAAAAAAGGCCGGCACCGTAAAGTGTTACATCAATAATGATCAGTTCTTCGAAACTCCAAACTATCATAAAGCTGACAACTGCTGCACAAATAATAATAGAGATATAAGGTGTTTTAAACTTTGGGTGAAGAGCATCAATTTTAGACGGCAATAATCCATCTTCTGCCATTACCTGGGGAACACGCGATACGGAAAGTAATACGGCTGAAAATAAGCCAAGGGCACTTGCCATGCCGCCAACTGCTATCGCAGTACCTAACCACTTGCCACCGGCGATAACTCCCAATACCGGGTAACCCTGTTCATCCAACGTATCTGCGTTTACGTTATAATGCAGGGTTGCAAATAAGACCATCACATATACAGCGATGACCGTTATAAACGCAATGCTTACCGATTTAAGATAAGTGCTTACCGGTCTGTCCACTTCTTCAGCATACGTAGTGGTATTATCCCATCCAAAAAAATTCCACATAACGGTATAAAGTGCCATTCCTAAAGATGAAAATGAAATCCCTTTTAATGACGGGACCGGGAAAGAAATATGGCCCGCATCTTTTATGGCCATGACAGACATGGCAACAAAAGGAGCCAATACCAGAAGGCTCAGCATCGTAGCCGTTTTGCCTACAGGTGAAATGCCAAGAATATTTAAAAATGCTCCCGACCATATAATAATGAGGCATACCGGTATTTTATAATGAGCAATTTCCGGATAGAAAAACGATGCATAGCTCACAAAAAGAACAGGATAAATGGCGAGATCAACAAATGTGTATAACCAGGTCCACCAGCCTTCATAAAACCCAAAACGGAGACCGAGTATTTTTTTTACCCATTGATAATAGCCGCCCGTAACCGGCATCATACTATTTAGTTCCAACACTGTTAGTATAGCAGGTACATCCCAAAACAAAGGCGTTATTAACAAAAGTAATAAAGCACCATGCCTGCCCGCATAACCCAATAACGGCTCTAGTCCATAGGGACCACCTGAGACTGTGAAAAAAATTACTGCTGCCAGTTGCACAATGTGTAACCTCTTGCGTATGGGAATTTTTCTAACCAGGTTTTTTGAATTAAAAATTAGAGAAATGCGAACAAAAGTTATTGGTTTAAAACAACCGGCAAAATAAGAAAAATGAAATCATTAAAATCAGAAAAATAAAATGTAATAGTAATATCCCAATTGTTTATCAGGCTCCGATGACGCAGTTAAGAGTCTTTGCCTTTGCACTGTCTACCTTGTGCTAACTGCATACCAGAATGCCATTTAATAAAACCAATCTTTTATTCCACAAATGATTTCTGTGCCTATAGACAATAATAAATATTTATTTAATTGGGGGCAAGTATAGCTAACACTCTCAAACAGTCCCTTCTTTCTCTGGTAATCCCGGTCGCTGCTGTAAACATAATAACATCCTGGTTTAACACTGATTAGATATTTGTCTCCATTCAGGTTTAGCAAAATACTAAAAGTGGAAAATTAGTTTTCGTTGTAACCAGGACCAGGAAAAGAAGATTTTATTATTGTTTGTTTCATTTTTGAAAAATTCATATTTGTCACGTCCCATCGATTGAAGTAGTTTTGCAATGTATCTTGAAACAGGCAATTGCGATATTATTAATCATCACTGTGGGGGCACAGACTTTCAGCAAATGGATCATTGAATTCAATTTTGAAATTAACAGGGAATACATCGCAAAAAATCTTTGTATCAACAGGAATAATCCTAAAATCGGCTGCAACGGAAAATGTTGCCTCAAGAAAAGATTAACTGCAGATGAAGACCAGCAACAGCCTGCGGGTAAAGATTCCATTCAAAAAAATCTTCAACTGGATTTTTTCCTGCACAAACCGCTTCAGATCGATCTTTCAATTGCAAGAGAAATTATTCTTCATTATTCTTTATACAGATTCAGTAACTCGCAGGAGTTTATACAATCAATTTTTGAACCACCGCAATTTTCATAGAATAGAAAAGTTGTAGAGAATTATTTCAATTCTCCTGATCATTAATTCATTTACATGAACCAATGACGCCATTGACTGCAATAATTTTTATTGCAAGCAAATTATTAATCAAATACTTTTAATTTTTATGAATAAATTTTTTATTCTTTCCTGTCTTTTGCTTATTTCATCATATTGTTTTTGCCAAAAAATAATAACAGGAAGAATACTTGATGAAAAAACGAATCAGCCTGTAGAATCAGCGATTGTAAATATTGCCGCTTATAATAAAACGGCGATTACTGATGCTGATGGCCATTTTGAAATGAAACTACCTGTTGATAACAGCTTTGCTAATGTTTCAATGATCGGGTACCAATCAAAAAAGGTTGAATTATCCGGCAATAATTCAAATATTATTTATCTGGAAAAAGGGGCTGTTAATTTAAAAGAAATCATTCTCGCTCCCCAACCCAATATTATTTCTTTTCACAACTTAAGTGAAATAGATCTTAACATGCGCCCTGTAAATTCTTCACAGGATCTTATGAGATTTGTACCAGGCTTGTTTTTGGGGCAGCATCAGGGCGGTGGAATTGCCGAACATATTTTTTTCAGAGGTTTTGATGCCGATCATGGAACTGATGTAAATGTATCAGTTGACGGTATGCCCGTTAACCTGGTGTCGCAGGCGCACGGCCAGGGATTTGCCGACCTTCATTTTCTTATCCCGGAACTGGTAACCAAATATCAATTTGGCAAGGGCCCGTATTATGCGCCCTATGGCGATTTTGAAACAGCCGGTTTTGTGAGTTTTACCACCGCTGATGTTTTAAATAAAAGTATGGTAAAGATTGAAGGTGGTCAGTTTAATACCGGACGAATAATGGCCATGGTCAACCTGCTTAGTGATAAAGCAAAGCACCGTGGCGAAAATGCTTACATAGCAGCCGAAGATGCCTATACAGATGGTCCCTTTGATTTTGCCCAACATTTTAACCGGTTTAATGTTTTTGGAAAATATAACGTCAACATAAGTGATAAGAGCAGGCTGGGAATTACCCTTTCAACGTATAGCAGTGATTGGCGCTCATCCGGGGAAGTGCCTGAGAGAGCAGTGAAAGAGGGGCTAATAGGCCGCTTTGGATATATTGATAGTGCTCAAGGAGGGTATACCAGCCGATCCAATGTTATTGCCAGACTAACTACCCGTTTTTCAGATCGTACCACTCTTGAAAACCAGTTTTATTATTCCAAATACTTTTTTAACCTGCATTATGATGCCACCTTATTTGCAGATGATAGTATTAACGGAGATCAACTTAGACAAAGGGAATCAAGAAATCTTTTCGGGTATAACGGTAAGCTTACACGAAGAAACTATTTTAATAATAATGCAACCCTTATATCTGATGCCGGTATTGGAATGCAGTTTAATTATATTGATAACAGCGAATTGTCTCATACAAAAAACGAAAACACCGTTTTGGATTATATTAATTTGGGCAATGTAAAAGAATCAACCATTAATGGTTTCGTTGACGAAAATTATAGCACCGGCAAATGGCTGATCAATTTTGGAGCACGCCTTGATTATTTATATTTTGATTACGTGGATAAATTAAATCCACAGCAGCCGTCGAGATCGAAAGTAATAGCCAGCCCGAAATTGAATTTTGAATATACGCTCAATGATAAGGTGCAATTCTACCTAAAGACAGGGAAAGGATTTCATTCAAATGATGCCAAAGCGGTAATTGCTAACAAGGGGTTGGAAACGTTGCCTGCGGCCTACGGCGCCGATTTAGGAATCAACTGGAAACCTGTCCCTCACTTATATATTAATGCGGCATTGTGGTATTTGCAGTTACAGCAGGAATTTACATACGAAGCTGATGAAGGGACTCTTTCTGCCGGTGGCAGAACAAAAAGGCAAGGGGTTGATTTGTCTGCACGATACCAGTTTAATACATGGCTGTTTGCAAGCCTGGACATAAATTTTTGCAAAGCAAGAAGTATGGATGCTCCGAAAGGAATTAATTACCTGCCTTTGTCAGTTCCTTTGTCGAGCACTGGCGGACTTGATTTTAAATTCGCTGATGGTTTTAATGGTGGCCTTAGTTATCGCTACATGAAAGACAGGCCGGCAAATGAAGACAATACATTAATTGCGAAAGGATATTTCGTAACAGATATTACCTGCAATTATACCAAACATAAATACGAAGTTGGATTGGAAATTCAAAATCTTTTCAACACAAAATGGAGAGAAGCTCAATTTGAAGTTACGTCGAGATTGAAGAATGAACCTGCTCCTGTTGATGATATTAGTTTTACTCCGGGTACTCCGTTTTTCGCTAAACTGAAATTTGCGGTATTTTTTTAAATGAATTTTGAGATGCCGGCCGTAAAGTCCGGCATCTCTTTTTATAAGAAAATCCTGTTTTCAAAAAACAGAACAATAGTTTTTTGAAAGAACAAAATATGTTTACTTTGGAAGCTTTATACGCCTGATATGATAAAAAATTCCAAGATTTTCATTTTTGTAATCCTGCTTGCTATAGGTTGCAAAAGCAAACAACCTCCCTGCGACCCACAACCCAGAGACCCATCACTGGCATCTATTGATTCAATGTCTGCTAAACTGAACTGGCCAGAAGACCTTAGCATCATGGGCTTTTCAGGGCCTCATCTTACTCCGAGCCCGGCCTGCCTGGCCGTTGCAGCATCCGGAGAAGTGTATGTTGGCGTGGATATGATTGGTTCTCTCGGTAAAAAACCGGGACAGGGAAGAATTATAAAACTGGTGGATTGTAATAACGATGGCATCGTTGACAAGCATACGGAATATGCCATGGTAGATGACCCACGCGGTATTGTATCGGTGGGTGACAAGTTATATGTGCTTCATACCGTATTTACCGATACCACAGCAACAGGCATGGCACTCGAGGTTTATGAAGACAAAGACAATAATGGCGTTGCTGACGGGCCACCGAAAACACTCATCAGCCATATGAGTAATCCTACTTATCTCGCAAGCCGTGGTACAGACCATGCTACCAATGGCATTCGCCTCGGTATAGATGGCTGGATCTATATTGCCGTCGGCGATTTTGGTTTTCATAATGCAGTTGGGAGCGACGGGACAAAACTGACCATACTGGGTGGAGGAATTGTTAGGGTGAGACCCGATGGAACCGAAATGGAAGAGTATATACATGGCACCCGCAATATTTATGATGTTGCCATTGATCCCTATATGAACATTTTTACAAGGGGAAATACGAATGACGGCGGTGGATGGAATATGCGTTTCAGTCACATGATTCAATCCGGCGAATACGGTTACCCGGTACTGTTCAAACATTTTACGGAAGAAATCATTCCAGCTTTGGTAGATGTTGGCGGCGGCTCCGGTACGGGAGCGCTGTTTATGGATGACCCTACCTGGCCGGCAAAATACAACCATGTGCCGATGATGGCAGATTGGGGCAGAAGCGAATTATACATTCACAGGCTTACGCCTGATAATGGCAGCTATACACAGGAACAGGAAGATTTCATTCATCTGCCGCAGATTACAGACGTTGATGTTGATGCTTCCGGCCGCATGTATCTTTCTGCATGGGACGGCGCCGGCTTTTCAGGTGATTCCACCAAAGGATTTACGGTACGTGTGGTTCCCAAAAAATGGACATATAAGCCCTATCCCGATCTTAAGGAAGCTTCTATTGGTGAACTCATTACCCTGATGCAATCTCAAAGCAATGTTGGCAGGCTCTATGCGCAGCAGGAACTGATCACCAGGGGTGAAGAAGCCACGGATGCAGCATGGAAACTGGCCAGTGACAAGAGCAAGCCGTTATATTCCCGCGTAGCAGGTATGTATGCCTATGCGCAGTTGGCAAAAGCTGATGCGACCAATAACCTGGTGCAACTGGCAATGGAAGAAGACATGAAAGCGTATGCCCTACGGGCGCTCGCTGATAGAAAACCCTTTTTGAAAGAGGTACCCATCCAACCATTTTTAAACGCCCTAAAAGACACTTCTAAAAGCGTTGAATTTGCAGGAATTATTGGACTGGGGCGACTAGGCCGAATAGAAGCGGCAGAAGCATTACTGAAGATTCCTGTTCCGGCATCGTTTGTTGCTCCGGCTAAGGGAACAGAAGGACCACATGCTACACCCAATGCAGCTATCATTCCCCCTCATCTCGCAGTACGGGCACTGGTGGCGCTGCATGCAGTAAACGCCTGTGTAGCAGCTATCGGCAGCGAACATTCCACCCTGGCTTTGTGGGCGCTGCGCTACATGCATGATACCACAGCAGTGCAAGGTTTAATAGCCGCTTACCGGCAAACACAAGATGCCGCATTGAAAACAAAGATATTATCTACCCTGGGCCGGTTATACAATGAAGAAGCGCCATACGACGGCACCTGGTGGTGGAGTACGCGCCCCGATACACACGGACCGTATTACAAACCCATCAGCTGGGCTGGTTCTGACAGTATCAAAGCCGTATTGGTTGACGCATGGAGTAAATCCAATGCCAAAGGCAAACAATTTTTTGCAGACCTCAATGGCAAACTCCGGATGGGCATCACGCAGTTTGGCGGGGAAGAATTAACAGTGGCCGAGACGGAAGAACCTAAGGTTGACCTGGACAAGATCAGGAATAAAAAAGGACAGATCGGCAAATCCTCAATCGAAGACATCATGCTGGCTATGGATAAGATCAAAGGCAACCCGGCCAACGGAAGGCGGTTGTTTAGACAACAGAGTTGTATTACCTGCCATACTCTTGATAAAGGGGAAGCATTGAAGGGTCCATTCATGGGACAGATCGGTGCCATCATGAACCGCAAGCAGATCGCTGAATCTATTCTTCAACCCAATGCCTCTATTGCACAGGGCTTTTCCACAGTGCAGGTGCAGACAAAGGATGGAAAAACGGTGACGGGATTTGTTACTGAAGAAGCTGCCGACAAAATTGTTTTACGCGATATTACTGGTGCGGTTCATACCATCCTTACTAAGAATATTCAAAAACGGCAAGATCTGAAAAATTCGATCATGCCAACGGGAATGGCTAACGCTTTATCATACGAGGAATTTGCTTCACTGATCACTTTCCTTTCGCAACAGAAATAGTAAAAATAATATTTTGAACCATAAGGAGCTGCCCGTAGCCACCTATTGGAAATCCTAAAACAAGCATGTCTAATCATATGATCTACTGCAACTTGTAGTAAAATCCATGGCCTTGGAGATGCATTTCTGACCTTTAATATGGTTTTACAGGAGGGCTGCCTCTATGTAACTTTGCGCTGCAAAAAGTCTGGGGAAGTTAAGATATCAACTTCAAAATGTGCGCAGGCCGAATCAAGCCTTAAAGAAATTAAATTATATATAAAAGCCGCTGGAATTCACCCTCCGCTTCTCCCCAAAAGACAGATTTATTAATTAAAGATTAAAAAAGGAGTTTTAATGAAAAGTAATGTTACACGGCCAACTGTGCAGTTGGACAACTATGGACAACAAGATACATTGGCAACAGGAGTCAACGTTAATGAAAATGACCAAAAAAGAAATTTTACCACCGCAGACATGTGGAAGCTTAACCGTAGGGTACGCTCTGCAAGTAGCATGGTAAGGAGAAGGCATCTTGGTTAATGCTTCCTGAAAACTGAACAGACCCCGGTGATAAACCGGGGTTTTTTATTTTTTGAATGCTTTGAAGATTTTCGACCAGTTCTAGTCCCCTCACTGGCGCAAGCGTCTCGTGCCTGTTGCACAACTAACATGATGTGCATAAAGATAGTTGCAAATGGGCATTGCAGAATCGTATCTTAAAGCATGCAAGGGAAAAAACTATATTCAGAACAATTGTTCAAATCTTTCCAACTCTCGCAGCGGGTACCGGAAGATAACTTTTACCGCAGGCTTAAAGATTTATTTAATCTTCAATGGCTGTTATAAAGAAACAAAAAAATACTATGGTTCCGAAGGCCAGCAATCTATTGATCCTGTGGTATTTTTTAAACTGATGCTTATTGGTTATTTAGAAAACCTGGGCAGTGATCGTCGCATAATCTCAACCGTTAGTATGCGCCTTGATATGTTGTTCTTTATCGGATATGACATTGATGAACCATTGCCATGGCATAGTACTCTTAGCCGCACAAGACAGTTGTATGGAGAAGATATTTTCAAAGAATTATTTAGAAAAGTATTAAGCCTGTGCATTGATAAAGGAATGGTTGCAGGAAAAAGGCAAGCCATGGATAGTGTATATGTACAAGCAAATGCATCAATGGAAAGTTTACAGAAAAAAGAAGTATTAAAAGATGTGGATAATTATACTGACGAACTTAATGAAGAAGAAAGGCTTCCGGAACAAAGTAAAAACGACAACTTACCTCCTGGTGCATTGGGTAAAGGATCAGATAAAAACAACGAATGGAATAAATCTCTAAGTAATCATGCGCTGCAAAGTACAACAGATAAGGATGCACGGGTATCAGTAAAACCAGGTAAATCCAGAAGGCTAAACTATCTGGCACAGGTAAGTGTAGATACAGCTAATCATGTTATTACCCAGATACAAAGTGATTTTGCAGATAAGAAAGATAGCCAATGCCTTCCTTCGTTGGTGCATAATACAATTGATAATTTAAGTGAAGACGGGCTTCAGATAGAAGAAGTTTTAGCAGATGGCAACTATAGCAGCAGTGAAGCATTACGTATGCTTGAAGAGGAGAATATTATAGGATACATTCCCAATTTTGGGCAATATAAACCTTTCAGGAAGGGTTTTACATATGATAAAGAAAATGACCGCTACCTATGTTCACAGGGGAAAGTTCTTGAATATAAATACATAAAAGCCAGTCATAGAAACGGGAAAATGAAGCAGTATAGAAGCAGCAGTAAAGACTGTGCAATATGCCCTTTAAAAAACCAATGCATTGGTAAAAGCCTGCATAAAACAATAGCAGTTACGGTAGATAAAGACCTGTTTGACAAAATGCATAACCGCCTGAAAACTCCTATGGCTAAACGTATGAAAAAGCTAAGGAGCAGTACTGTTGAACCAGTACTCGGAACACTCGTCAATTTTTTAGGTATGCGCAGAGTATATACTAAAGGAATCAGTCTGGCCGATAAATGTATGACGATGGCAGCCATCGCCTATAACCTGAAAAAGTTAATGAAATGGCAATCCCAAAAAGTACAGGTAGATATAAAAGAGCTGCGGTATAGCTTACAACCTCTTGTTTTTATTCTATCAGGTACCATTAAATGCTACTATCTAATGATCTGAAAGATATTTCAAAAATCATGAATAATGACGAACTTCCCGAATAGAAAATGACAGCGTTCTTAGATAACCATTTAATTTTTTCATGAGTTAGTTGTGCAACAGGCACACGAGACGCTTGCGCTAGAGTGGGACTTTTACGTGATGAAAGGACTAATTTCATTAAGCTTCAGCTAACTTCCGGTGGCACAAGTAGGCCACGCAAAGGCTAAACCTCATACTTGCGCCATGGAACATTCTTTGTACTTGCACGAACATGGGCAACGACCGTAGAAATATCTCATTTTATCGTAGATTTTTCTCTCATTGTTTCAAGTACCGAAGCGCAACACACCCCGACTTAAAAACCGTTGACTCAACCAGTTTTAATTGTAATTTCTCATGCAGATTGATACCGTCAAACAACCGTCTGCCTTCTCCTATAACTATCGGGTGAACCACAAAATGATATTCATCAACCAAGCCCAGTTCTGCCAGTTGTGAAGGAATGGCTACTCCACCGGTTAAAATATTTTTGCCTTGTTCCTGTTTCAACTTAAGTACTTCGTCGTGCAGGCCCGCACGAACAATTCTCGTTTTTTTTCCTTCAGGGCTGTCTAATGATTTTGAGAAAACAATAATTTTACCGACGGCATCAAATGCCCGGGCAAATTCTATATCTGCATTTCTGTCATTTTGCCTGGAATGGTTTTTCGCCACATCTGGCCAATAAGGAACCATCAATTGATAAGTTTTACGCCCGTAGACGAATGTGTCAGCATCTCGTGTGAGGTGTGTAAAATACTCCATCGTTTCTTCATCGGGATAGAATTTGGTATGGTCGCAGTAGCCATCTAAACTCGTGTTGATTGCGAAGATTACCTTTCTCATTTGATTGGGTTTAGTTTTAGTTTTCCTGATCTGTATTGCAGCCTAAAGATAAAAAATAAAATACCGCATCCATCTCGGTGAGGGCAATCCCCGGCTTTCCTTGGCCTGTTCAAATAAAAGAAGGGCTTCTCCCGGGAAGAGACTTTTAGTTATCGCGTTACCTTTTATTTTAAAAAAGACCTACTTTAGTTTTTTGAAAATATTTCGCCCTGAACTAATAACGATTGTAATTCATGACATCATTAAAATACATTCTTCAACATAAAATAGTTGCCATCCTTCGCGGGCTGAGTGCAGCAGATGTGATAAACATTGCCACATCACTACATGAAGGCGGAATCAATATCATAGAAGTGACGCTGAATTCAAATGATGCATTGTCACTTATTAAGAAGCTGTCATATACTTTTGAAAATAAAATGCTGGTGGGAGCAGGTACTGTACTAACTGTAAAGGATGCACGATTGGCCATTGATGCGGGCGCTCAGTTTTTAATTTCTCCCACATTGGATACGGATATAATTAAAACAGCCAAAGACAATTCCGTTGTTAGCATTCCCGGCGCTTATACTCCAACAGAAATTTTTACCGCGTATAAAAACGGCGCCGATATCATAAAAATATTTCCGGCGCAAAGTCCCGGGTATGTAAAGCAAATTCTGGCACCCTTAGACAAGGTTTTAGTGATGCCAACAGGGGGCATTGACATCAATAATATCGAAGCCTATAAAAAAGCCGGGGCATCGGCCTTTGGCATCGGAAGCTCGCTTGTGAGTAATAAGGAAAAAGTGGATGAATTGTATTTGCAAAATCTTACGGCAAAGGCGAGTCGTTTTGTTGAAGCTATAAAGTAATGTAAGCATTGATATGAAAATAAAAAATTACACCTTATACCAGGTACCACCGCGGTGGCTCTTTTTGAAAATAGAAACTGACGAAGGCATAACTGGCTGGGGAGAGCCCGTTATTGAAGGCAAAGCGGCTACCGTAAAAACGGCCGTTGAAGAACTGATGCAAAATTTGATCGGGAAAGACCCTATGCACATTGAAGATCATTGGAACACCATGTATCGCGGAGGATTTTATCGCGGCGGGCCTGTTCTGATGAGCGCTATCTCAGGCATTGACCAGGCGCTATGGGATATTAAAGGGAAATTTTATAATGCACCGATCCACGATCTGATGGGAGGCAAAGCAAGGGATAAAATAAAAGTATATTCATGGATTGGGGGTGACCGGCCTTCGGATATTGCCAATGCTGCAAAAGCGGCAATAGCAAACGGATTTACGGCTATGAAGATGAATGCCACAGAGGAATTACAATATATAGATTCATATGATAAGATTGACAGAGTGTTGCAACGTGTAGCCAGTGTAAGGGAAGTTGCCGGTAATGCCGCAGGCATTGGAATAGATTTTCACGGCCGCATTCATAAACCTATGGCAAAGGTCATGGCAAAAGAGCTGGAACCTTTTCATCCTATGTTTATTGAAGAACCCGTGCTGCCTGAAAATAATGAAGCCTTAAGAGATATTGCACAGCATACTTCCATACCTATTGCAACGGGTGAGAGAATGTTTAGCCGCTGGCAATTTAAAAATTTATTAAAGGACGGCTATGTTGATATTATACAACCGGACCTTTCTCATGCTGGCGGTATCACAGAATGTAAAAAAATAATTTCAATGGCAGAGGCCTTTGATGTGGCAGCAGCTCCACATTGTCCTCTTGGGCCTATTGCCCTTGCAGCCTGCCTGCAGGTAGATGCTACCTGCCACAATGTTTTTATACAGGAGCAAAGCCTCGGCATTCATTACAATGAAGGAAGTGATTTGCTTGATTACCTAAAAGATAAGTCTGTCTTTAATTATGAAAAAGGTTTTGTAAAAATACCTTCCGGCCCGGGGCTGGGAATTGAAATAAATGAAGAGCATGTAATAGAAATGGCGAAGCAAGGACATAACTGGCAAAATCCTTTGTGGCGGCACGAAGATGGAAGCGTGGCGGAATGGTAGCCTGGGATATTCTATTTACGATGTGCAATGCCTGATGTAATAATAAAACCAGGAAGGATTTTTTTAAAATTGAATTTACAAGAGGCCTGGTAAAACCTTCCCGGGTTTTATAATAGCGTAATATTTAAGAAGCGGACTAACGATTATGACAAAAATAGAAACACATAAAGCAACAAAGGTCCGGTTTACCATCCTCGCAGGTATTTTTATAAATGTGGTTATTAATTATATGGACAGAAGCAACATCTCAGTTGCGGCACCTATGATAACAAAGGAATTTAATTTATCTACCATACAGCTTGGCTATGTATTTTCAGCATTCGGCTGGACATATGCTTTGCTTCAAATTCCGGGAGGTATCCTCACTGATCGCTTTGGCCCGAGAATTATTTACACATTCAGCCTGGTACTTTGGTCGATAGTTACTGTAGCGCAAGGGTTTGCCAGGGGATTTGTATCCTTGTTTGGCTTGCGGATGGCAATTGGAGTTTTTGAAGCACCCTCTTATCCGACCAACAACAGGATTGTTACAAACTGGTTCCCCGATAATGAAAGAGCATCAGCAATTGGAATTTATACCTCCGGGCAATTTATAGGCCTGGCTTTTCTTGCTCCCGTACTCACAGGACTTGAGCAATATGCGGGGTGGAAAGGCTTGTTTATTATCACCGGAATCGTAGGTATTCTATGGGGCATCACATGGTATTTTTTTTATCGCGATCCCGCAGAACATCCACGTGCCAACGAAGCTGAATTAAATTACATAGAAGATGGCGGGGGATTAACAAACAGGGAATTTGCATTGAAAAAAAATAAGCCTCAACAATTTAAATGGGCCGACCTGAAAGAAGTTTTTATCCATAAAAAATTATGGGGAATTTATCTCGGGCAGTTTGCCGTTGGCTCTACGCTTTGGTTTTTTCTTACATGGTTTCCTACTTACCTGGTAAAATACAGGCACATCGATTTTATTCAATCCGGCTTCCTGTCTTCCCTTCCTTTTTTATCAGCCTTTGTGGGAATTTTACTGGCAGGCTTTTCATCGGATTACATGATTAAGAAAGGAGTATCTGCAAATATTGCCCGCAAAGCTCCAATAGTTATAGGGCTTTTTTTGAGTATGTCGATTATTGGCGCCAATTATGTAAGCAGCCCGGCATTAATTATTTTGTTTATGTGCATTGCTTTTTTTGGCAACGGCTTTGCTTCTATTACCTGGGTTTTTGTTTCTATCCTGGCACCCAAACATTTAGTAGGTCTAACTGGCGGCGTATTTAATTTTATTGGCGGCCTTGCAGGAATTATTGTACCGGCAGCAATTGGTTACATCGTAAGTGATAGCAATTTTACCCCTGCAATAATTTTGATTGGCGTCATCGGGGCTTTGGGGGCACTCAGCTACATTTTTCTTGTAGGTAAGGTGGAGAGGGTGGAGGTAAGTAAAGAAATACCAGTTTAGGAAATACTGAAACTATTCAGAGTTTTTATTGAAATTGTATTTGGCTTTCTTTTGTTTAAAGAATTGAATATTTATTAATCATTTCTATGGATAAATTTATCAGTTGCGATTGGGGAACTTCTTCTTTTCGGTTACGCTTAGTTGAAACTGAAGCACAAAACGTGTTAGCTGAAGTTACATCGCAGCAAGGCATAGCGTCCACACATACATCATGGAAAAATAGTTCCCTGGATAGATTTTTATTTTACAGATCTATAATTTCAGCAGGAATTAAAACACTTTCCACACATTCCGGATATAGCTTAGATAATGTAGTCGTAATCATTTCCGGAATGGCATCGTCCGGCATTGGCATGATGGAATTAGAATATAAACCACTTCCTGCAAAAACAGGCGGAGATGATTTATTGGTTCATCCAATTGATCCTTCTAATGATTTTAAGCATCGGGTGATTATGATATCCGGAGTTAAATCTGCAAATGATGTAATGCGGGGTGAAGAAACGATGGTGGTAGGTTGTGATGTAAAGAACTCTCCTGATGAACGGTTATTTATTTTACCCGGCACACATTCTAAACATGTGAGTGTGAAAAGTGGCCTGATAGCAGGGTGTAAGACATTTATGACCGGTGAACTTTTCGATTTGCTTTCCACGAAAAGTATTTTATCGGCTTCTTTAGAAAAAGAAAATTATCTCTCAGAAATTACTAATCCAAATTTTGAAAAGGGAGTTAAAGAAGGGGCTTACGATAATTTATTAAACAGTATTTTCCATGTAAGAACAAACCAGCTATTTAACAAACTGAACCCGAAAGAAAATTATCATTACCTGAGTGGTTTGCTTATTGGCACTGAATTAAAAGATTTGTTGCATATCAATTATAGTTCTGTTACACTTGTGTCCGATAAAAAATTCTTATTACCCTATTCACAAGCATTACATCTTTTGGAAATTAGTAAAAGTATTCAGCACATAAATGCTGACAAAGCACTCATTAAAGGGCAAACTGTTATTTATAAATTATACCAGTAAAATATCACCAACATGAACCTCACAAAAAATATCATGATCATCGCTGCACTATTTGTTTGCAGTTGCCATTCTCAAAATGATAATTCAGAAAAAGATAAAAATGTTCAAAAAGATAATCCAATTGGTAAAATAGAAATTTACGATAAGAGTGCTTTACCATTAATTGACAGTAATGCAACCATAGAGGTGATTGCAAGAGGTTTTAATTGGGCTGAAGGACCTGTGTGGATTGCAGAGAAGAATTCACTATTATTTTCTAATGTGCCGGAAAATAAAATATATCAGTGGGCACAAGGTGATTCGACAAGTGTTTATTTGAGAAATTCAGGTTATACCGGCACTAAAGAACGCAAGGGAGAGATAGGTTCTAACGGATTGACGCTTGACAAAAATGGCAGGCTTTTGATTTGCCAGTCAGGCAACAGGCAGGTTGTGAGAATGAATGCCGGTCTTAACAAACCCAAAGCGGACTATACAGTGCTGGCAGCAAGCTATAACGGCAAAAAGTTCAACAGTCCCAATGATTTAGCGTGTGACAGCAAGGGCAACATTTATTTTACTGATCCGACTTATGGTTTACCGCAAGGCGACACAGACCCTGAAAGAGAATTGAATTTTGAAGGTGTTTATAAAATAGACATAGACGGCAAATTAACATTACTGACCGATAGTATTCCCAAACCTAACGGAATAGCGCTTTCCTTAGACGAAAAAAAACTATACGTCGCAAGCAGCGATAATAAAAAACCAAAATGGTATGTTTATGATCTTGATGCAAATGGAAATCTGAAAGATGGCCACGTATTGTTTGATGCTGCACCATTAAAGGAAAAAGCCACTGTAAAGCAAGGTCCTGACGGTTTTAAGATTGATAAATATGGAAACTTATTTGCCGCCGGCCCGGATGGAATCAATATTATTTCTCCCGGGGGAAAGCTTTTAGGGTTAATAAAAATTTATGATCGGAAAACTTCTAATTGTGCTTTTAATGAATCGAAGGATGTACTATATATTACTGCGGCTGATGTAATTTTAAAAGTTGTATTACACTCTTAGATGAACCAGTATATTAATATTCAAATTTGAGCAAAATTCTAATCAGAGATTTTTTTTATTACTCATTGTTCTTATGTATTTACCAGCCCGTAACAATCATGGCAGGTCCTGCAACCGCACAAAAAACAGGGCAAATTCCACCTTGCCAGATTTAACAGGGGCTTCTGTTTTAGAACATTTATTTTTGTTTTAGTTGGACACCATAATTAAATTTCTTTTTTTGAAAACCCGTTTATTCTTTTTCCTTTTTTTCCAGGTTTTGCTACTCCTTTCAAAACCGGTTTATTCACAAATACTGTTGAACGATTCTAATGATGTGCGGATATTGTATAGTGCCGACACGATTAAAGACGTAAAAGAAAAAGACATTTCTGATGTTTTTCGCCAATGGTTTGGTTTAAAACCCTCTTCCAAATCTGATAGCATTAATCGTGGCGACCCACCCGTAATTTCGGTATTGCCCGCTATAGGCTACACATTACAAACCAGGCTGGCAGCTATTTTATCCGGCAATGTTGTTTTTTTTACTTCAGAAAAAGCTACTGCTAAAATGTCGGTCATTACGGCTAATGTTACTTATACGCAGAACCAGCAATTCATGGTTCCTGTGCAGCTCAATGTGTGGCTGCATGGAGATGCCTGGAACCTGGTAGGCGATTGGAGGTATATGAAATATCCGCAAAGTACTTTTGGCCTGGGAAGTAATAGCAAGTTGAGTATGGAAGATCCCATGGAATATAATTACATCCGTATATACCAGTATGCCTTAAAAAAAATTACTACCAATTTTTCTGCCGGCCTGGGCTATACGCTGGATTATCATAATGATATTTCTGAAGATGGATTAAGTAATGGAGATGTTTCGGATTATGCCAATTATGGCGCTGATTCTAAAACCGTTTCATCGGGTATGGCTATCAATATGATTTATGATACGCGTAAAAACCCGATCAATCCCGACCAGGGGATGTCTGCAGGTCTGGTGGTCAGAGACAATATGAAATGGATGGGCAGCAATAGTAACTGGCAATCGGCTATCCTGGATGTACGCAAATATTTCCAGTTTCCCGGCCACTCCAAAAATGTACTTGCCTTCTGGAGCTACAATTGGGTAGTGCTGAGTGGCAAATCTCCTTACCTGGATCTGCCATCTACCGGCTGGGATAGCTTTAATAATACCGGCAGGGGATTTATCCAGGGCCGCTATCGCGGGAACATGATGGTGTACCTGGAATCCGAATACCGGTTTGCCATTTCGCGCAATGGATTATTTGGAGGCGTGGTCTTTGCTAATGCCGAAAGTTTTTCCTCAGCACCTTCCAGTCAATTACAATCTATCCAGCCCGGCACTGGTTTCGGGCTACGCATTAACCTCAATAAAAAATCAAATACCAATATTGCTATCGATTATGGATTTGGCACCCAGGGCATGAAAGGGCTGTTTGTAAATGTTGGAGAAGTTTTTTAAACGGGTTGGTTTTCTGCTTTAAAATTAAGAAAGTGCCGGATAACCACACTTTTCTTTTGCTCAACAATAACAAGGACCTTAATTAAATAAGTTTCTTTATTTTTCATACAAATATTAATTTTATATGTATTTCAACTTCAATACTCATGAGTATCCAATGTAATTTCAGCTATTAAATAATTATAAATACATTAAAATGGCAAAGACAATTAATGAACGAATGACAGTCAATTTCGAAGGCGATTTCGTAGTCTTCTTAATAGGAATGCGTGTTAATCATTTCTGGAAATTACATAAATGGATTCCTGTTGCCAAGGCAATGCCAAAAATGTTGAAAGAACTCTCACAAAATCCGGAAAGTGGTTTTCTTGGTTTCCAAATGTCTGGTGGCATGGCACCGATGATTGTTCAATATTGGAGATCGTTCGAAGCGCTTGAGGCTTATGCTAAAGATCGAACAGGTTTCCATTACCCTGCATGGAAAGAATTTAATACAAAAATTAAAAGTAATGGAGATGTTGGTATCTGGCATGAAACTTTTAAAGTTAAGTCTGGCGAGTTTGAGTGCATCTATAACAACATGCCAAAATATGGTTTTGGAAAGATTGGAGAATTGGTTCCAGCCGTTGGGAAAAAAGAACATGCAGCACAAAGAATTAATATTAAAGAACCGTAATCTTACCACTCTTCACTCCCGTCTCTCCATGCCATTGTTTGCAAGATAATCCTGACCACCAATGATACAAGAATGAGACATTCACTTCAGCGTAGCATCTTGTGCCTTTTATGAATTAACCAATCTAGCAATGTAAAGTCTGTGTTGCTCAATCTGAATATTAACCGGCAGGTGGTGGCGTTACAGGCTTGCGCTTTCTTATCAGGCTGTCTTTCGGATATTTAGCTTCCATTTCCTTACGAATATTTTCACTCCATTGAATAATCGTATTCTTTTCTGCGTCGTTTAAAATGGCATCTCTATGAATAAGAGTGTAGGAGGAAAGAGGCATATCACCTTTATCAATTTGCTTTTTTATCTCTTCTATTTTGTCGTATTGCCTTGCCACCGGATAAGTTGCAAACTCATTTAAATTAAAAGATCTTGTTCCATCCTTAACGTGATTGGCTAAATACCATGCTGCCGGTTGAAAATTATTATACCAGGGATAACGCGTGTTATTGCTGTGGCAATCTTTACAGGCTATAACGAGTATTGAATCTACATCTGCAGGAACTGGATATAGTGTAGAAATATCTGCAGGCTGTGGCCCGGCATGGATATTTTTTTGTGGTTTTATAAATTGGATTACAATAAGAATAATCAACAAAACCACCAGTATTTTTTTTACCATAAAGCAAATTCTTTCGTGTGATGAAAAAGATTCAAATAGAGTTTATTTATTCGGTTCTACTTCCTTAAAAACAGATGTCAATATTAAACAATATTCTCCTAAAGAAGAAGGATAAATTATTAATGCGGGAGAATTAAAAATATCCCTGATTCTAAAAGGCCGAGTTTACCACACCACTATCAACACGCAACTGAGCTTTTTTCATGATCACTAACTTTTATTTTTCACTAAATACGGTTCAATTATTTTTTGCCAGATTGCATATCCTTTTGCATTCATGTGAAGGTTATCAGGACCAAAAATACTTTTATCGGGAAGCCCGTTTTTATCAAGCATGCTGTGATATACATCAATGAAGCCACTGTTCTTTTTATCTTCCAGGAAATTTTTTATCAACGAATTTGCTTTTTCCATTTCAGGTGCAAGCCCTTGCCTGCTTGGGCTTGGCTTTATTGAAACAAAATCTATCCTGCTTTTTGGAAGATTTTTCCTGAGAAGAAAAAACAATTCTTTAAACCGGTTAAGTACAGAATCAGCAGTGATTTTATCAGAAGAAGCCAGGTCATTATCACCTTCATAGATTAATACCTGGCGGGGCTGGTATGGATAAACAATCTGATCTAAATAACGAATGGCATCGGGGAAAGTAGAACCACCGAAACCCCTGTTGATGATCTTATACGCCGGAAAATCTTTTTGCAGAGATGTCCATTTTCTAAAAGAAGAACTACCCAGGAATAAAATCGCATGTTTTGGAGGAAAGTGAATATTATCCTGGGTTTTAAAGGCTTTTATTTCAGAATAAAAGGGCGCATTTTGTGCTTTGACAAAAGCAACAGTCATGATAAATACAACGACCAATTGTATTTTTTTGGGAAATATCTTTTTCATTTAAGCAAATTAAGTTTTATAAATTGTTAGTATTTTTTTATTCCCCTTTTATAATTAAGGGCTTGAAAATCCTAATTTAGGCAAACCATTTTGTATTTCGGGAATATTCATTAAATAATTTCCGGAATAGGCCGGGCTGGTCGAAACCTTCCGTTCCCCGTAAAAAGTATTATGCGGGCAGCAGGTCGCAAAAATAGAAACCAATTACGCTAAAAAGATATTCCGGAGCAAACCATGTTCCTGCAAATAACAAAGAGCTTTCCCGGGAAAATGAGAAAGCTCTTTGCCTGTATAAAATTGATATTACTTATAGGCGATAGCCGCACTCGTTGGACCGGCAAGTGGTAGCCATTCAGTTGTTTTAAACCCTGTTTTGTGTGCCCAATCATCAAAATCATTAAAAGTGAAATCAAATCCACCTTTTGTTTCTACCAGCATATTAAGCGACATCATTAAACCAAAAGCATTTTTACTTCTTTCATTGTCAATAACGCTTTCGATACACACAAAAGCGCCTCCTTCGGGTAAGGCATCATAGGCTTGCTTCATCAGTTGCAATTTTTCTTTTTCATCCCAGTCGTGAAGAATGTTCCCCATTACAATTACATCTGATTTCGGCAATGCCTCTTTAAAGAAATCGCCTGCTTTTACCTCTACCCTGTCTGAAAGATGATGCTTATTGATAAAATCTTCAGCAAGTGGTTTCACAGGGGCCAGATCGAAACTTGTGCAGTGCATGTGAGGCTGATTTAGTGCCACCTGCATACTTAGTGCACCTATAGAGCCACCGGCATCTGTCAATGTTTTGTAATTGGAAAAATCAAACTGCTTGGCGAAGCTCATAAAAGCGCCCATCTGTACTCCCGTCATTGCATTCAGAAACTCACGGAGTTTAGCAGGATCCTTGTATAATTCATCAAAGGGATTTCCTGTATCAGAAGTTGCATACTTTATTTCATTCTGCGGTTGGCCTGTGGTTAATGCTTCTTCAAGGTCGCCCCAATACTTATAAAGACGATTGTTTCCCATTTCAAGAATACCGCCGATATAAGCCGGCTTGTTCTTATCAAGAAAGAAATCAGTTTCCGGGGTGTTGCTGTATTCTGCTGTTTCGTAGAGCCCTTCTCTTCGCAGGAACCCAAGCGCCACAAGTGTATCGAGGAAATCATATAGTGACCGGGCATGCAAGCCTATTTTGTTTTTAATCTCTCCACCCGTGAGTTTGCCTCCTGCGAGAATCGTGAACAGATCAAATTTAATTGCTGCGAGTAAAGTTTTCGAAGCCCAGAACCCCATGCCTATCTGCATGATGTGTTCGGGTGTAAGATGAGGAGCCGTTTGCTTCCCGTTGGTTTTTGGTTGTAACGTTGTTGTTTCCATTTTTAAATATTTTTAAGTGGTTACAAACCTACCATAAGACTTACCTTAAAACCATTGACGATGGTTAAGATTTTTTTTCTTTCCGGGAAAGCCGTTTTCTTAACCGGCTGAGTGATTCCGGTTCAATACCAAGATAGGAAGCGATATAATGCAGGGGAACCCGCTGAAACAGTTGCGGGTATTTTTGTATGAGGGACAAATATTTTTCTTCAGGGGTTTTGGATTGAAACAAGGTTAATCGTTTCAATGTTGCATAATGCGAACTTTCTGCTTTACTTTCATGAAAAGCCTGGTACTTGGGCATCACTTTACAAAGCTGAAGGTGATTCTCCTGGCTGATGCAAAACACTTCACTGTCTTCCAGCGCTTGTACAAAATAAATAGAGGGTTTATGCGTATTGAAACTTTCCAGGTCGCCAATCAGCCATTCTTCAAAAGCGAAATTGATAATGATTTCTTTTCCGTGATCATCAATGGTATAACGCCTGAAACATCCCTGGTTGATGTATCCTTTTGCACGGCAAATATCACCCGCCCTAAGAAAAAATTCTTTTCTTTTTATATCCCTTTTATCAAAAAAACTTAATGCCTCAATGATTTCTTCATCAGTAAAATTGCCAGGTGTTCTGAGCTTACTAATGATTGCCGGATGTATTCCTTCAAATTGATTCATATATTCCTCTTCTTGCCAACGAAATTAATCTTATTTCTACCAACAAGTTCAGGGACTGCCTAACCACTCTACATGATTGTCAGGCCAACGCCACCGCAATGTTGTGGCGAGCAGCGAGGTTTTTTAACAGTAAAAGATATTATTGGGGCAGCAGGTCGCAAAAATAAAAGCCATAATCTTCCGGGGTAGTTGGCTGAAAGCAATTGTCATTTTGTTCTTTTGGAGCCGCATATTTTCTATAAACGATTTCTCGAATTAGTCTTAGTCGCAAACGAGGATTAGAAGGAGAAAAAATTAGTTAGAGTTAAAAATTATTATTAATAGATTTTTTTTTATACTTTGCATATCAGATACACGACAATCAAGTCTCTAATTGATAAAGTACTAAGTATATTTTACAGGGTTGGTAAGAATATTTTTTTATTTATCAATAAATAAACCAAATAATTACCATGTTATACTCTCATAACCTCGAAGATGAGAAAATCAACTTGTTCATCCTCTTTTTAACAAAGGCTATACAAGGAGATCAATCATATGCTCCTATTGTAAATGATGTTATTTTAGAAACCCATAAATATGTAGCGGGTGAGAAAAATTTGTATAATATCAAAAGGGACTCAATGAATATAATTCTCTTATTAGCTGGTTTAGAGGCAGATTATTTTAAAAATATTGCTGATAATCCAGAACAATATGATAATAAAATTTATTCAAAAGTTTTAAATTTATTAGCACTCCAAAAATCTCATATGGCATATTAATCTATCTCACATGCAATCTAAATTACTTGAATTGCATTTTTCGCAATTACAATTTGAATGGAGTAAAGCTAAGTACAATAACTACTCGGATCTCAGAAAAAAAGACTACCATACTAAATTAGCTACTATTATTTCTGCAATAGAAAAAGAAAATTTTCAAATTTTAAATGACACAGAGATTACTCAAAGATTTCATGTGATTGACTTTTTATTCAAAAGTTTGGAATTTCTAAATAATAGTACAACGTCTACTATTCCGTTCGAAATTGTTTACGTTTTATCGGAAGCGCTGAAGGATTGGTCTTCGACTGATGACTACATAATTGTCACCTCTCTTATTAATAATATAAATGGATTTAGCTTTGATAACAGTTTAATGTTTAATGATTTTATATATAGTGATATAGAACTTTTATATGATGTGAAATTCGAGAAAAAATTAGTACAGATAAATCTTCCTTTAAGTTTATCGCGAGACTATTTAGCTAATGTTGTTTTGTATCATGAACTTGGACATTTTATTGATAGAAAATTTGAGATAACAAGGGTCATTTATATAGAAATACTTAATTCAGTCGCATCTGGAAAACTTAATACAAATGAACAAGCAGAAATATTGGAATATTTTCCTTATTTATCTGATGATAAAATGTTCAGTTGGTTAAAAGATAATTATAATCCCTTCAACTTATTTTCAAATCATATAGCAGAATATTTTTGTGATTTATTTGCAAGCCAATATATAAAGAATTGTTCAAATCATTATTTGGAATACATAACATTAAACCAAAAAAATTACTCAATTACCCACCCTTCTACAACTAATAGAGTAAATTTTGTTGAAATGTTTCTCAAAAGAACGCCAAGTTTTTTAGTAGAACATTTTGAAAATATTACTTATAAGATCACAGGCGTTAACGTCGAAAATAAGCTAGCAGAAGTTGATTCGAAAAATTTTGAATCGTTAATTCCTGTCGAAATTCAAGACGGGAAAGAATTGCATGGTTTATTCATTTATGGATGGAAGGTATGGTTAGATCCTTGGGATAATATAAAAAAGCAATCAAATATAGGTTTTGATTTATCGCAAGTAAAAGTTTATGAAATTCTTAATAACCTTATTGAAAAATCTATTGGAAACTTTATTGTCAAAACCGAATGGAAGCTTGCAAAATCAAGTTAGTATGATTTTAAATAAAGAGGATGTAAATAAACTCATAGGGAATAAAAAATTAGTGATTAGTCCATTATTAGAAAGGGATCAAATAGGCGAATTAACAATCGATTTCCGGTTAGGATATAATTTCCTAGTAACAATTCATAATAATAATCCATTCTTAGATGCCTCCCTAAATAATGATGACAAATTTCCCTTAAAGTCTTCATTTCAAGAAACCAGAAGGTTGTTAGGAGATACTTTTTTGTTACATCCCAATCAAACTGTGTTAGCTAGTAGTTTAGAATATATTAAACTGCCACAAAATGTTTATGCTGTTTTAAGTATGAGGAGTTCTTATTTGCGTATGGGAATTTCTATATCAGCAATTGTCCAACCGGGATATTGTGGATGTATTTCTATAGAATTAACTAATATTAATACTATTCCAATTAATCTAACAATTGGAGCTGCAATTTTCCAAGCACGATTATATAATGCTAATGCAACGACTAATTATTTTGCAAAAAAAAGAAAATATATGTGCCAAGTTAGGCCAGTAGCATCTAATGTAAATGATGATAATGATTTAAAGGAATTAAATAAAATCTGGAAAAACAATAATCATTTATAGGCATAAAAACAGAAAACTCATTATGCATTTTCAACAAAATCTTGAATTCGACTCATGAAACTGTTGGCTGTCACTTTTTTTAAGACGAGTCAATCAACAAGCTCAGGGACAACCCAACCACTCTGCATGATTGTTAGGCCAACCCCACTGCAATGTTGTAGTGAGTAGCCAGGTTTTTTACCAGTAAAAGATATTATTGGGGCAGCAGATCACAAAAATAAAATCCATACTCTTCAATTGGAGCATCCTGAAAACAATTATCAGTTTGATCTTTAGGCGCAGCATATTTCCTATAAACAATTTCACCTTTGCTAAATGTAACTGGATTTTTAAATAAAGGTCCATCAAAAGCAAAGGTGTGAAACTCTCCGTTCTCGCCGCATACATCTACATTGCCTGGTAAATCCGCAATAAAATTTTCATCTATTATTCTACCACAAAAACTTTTATCAAGATACTTTTCATTAACGCATACCACTATGGTTTTAAAACCAAGATCAATAAATTCATGAATCAATTCGGCGGAGCCTCTTTTCCAAATCGGGAATACACCGGTCATGCCCACTTTTGCCAATTGTGTTTCGCGATATTTTTTTAAGTCTTCCAGGAAGATGTCACCAAACACGCTGTGGGTGTATCCTTGCTGCCGCAACTGATTCATGGTTTGCATCATATACTCTTCATATTCGGTCATAGAGGGCTGATCAGGCAACACTAATTTTTTTAAAGGAATGCCGATAGCCGCCGCCTGTAGCTCAAGTAATTCTTCCCTGACACCATGCATGGAAATGCGCCGGTGCTCACTATTGATATTGGTTAACAGTTTTTCAATCGAATAGTTTTCATCTTTTAAAATATGATATAAAGCAAGCGTACTGTCTTTACCTCCACTCCAGTTGAAGAATGATTTTAGTGCTGTCATAAATTAAGCAATTGCCAATGATGGAAATCTTGTTTTCATCCATTCAAAAGAACCAAACATGATCGCGAGATATAATAAAGTGCCGCAAAGAAAATTTCTTTCGAAAGGAATGGCAGCAACCAGGCACGCCCACCATCCGCTAATTGTTTTTGGATATAAACTTCCTGCTGTCCATACACCCAGATCGGTAATTATCCAATGAATGAAAGTAACAACCAATGCAGACAGCAAAACATTTTTTACAGAAACATTTTTCAATACATATTTTCCTGTGATAACCATTAACACAAATGCGCCGTAAATCCAGTAAGCGCCACTATAAAATAATTCCCAGTGGTGGTGATATACAAAGCGGCTCAATGCAATATCGCTTATCCATAACGTTAGCAATGGAAATAAATAAGCCTTCCATGATTTATTAAAATAAGCGCCGCCAAACAAAGCCATGGCGCCTATCGGCGTAAAATTAGTTAATAGTGAAAAGCTGGTTTGCATATTTAAGACCACACGAAGGCCGGCGACTGCCAGCATAAATATGAGAATCACTATGGTGCGCGGGTTGAATGTTTTTTGTTCCATAAAAATTTGTTTATTTAAGAGATTATCTGTTAAAAGTTGGCGCTTATGCCAACGGTATAATTTGCCCTGCGGCTATTGTAGCCGGGAACATCAAAGTATTTTTGATCGGTTATATTTCGCAGATCAAGGAATGCACTCAGTTGTTTGGTGAAACGATAACTGGTATAAAAATCAAGAGTATAATATTGCGGCAGCATTGCCGGCCCCGGATCATATTCGCCTTTTAACCGTGTGCCTACAAAACGGAATGAAGGCATAAGAGTAAGGTGTTTGCAAGGTTGTAGCGTTAATGTACTGTTGAAAGTAAAATTAGGACGCCTGTATAAATTATTCACTTTTATGTTATCCTCATTTCCCTGGCCATCTATATAGGTAAAATTATTTACCCAATTGCCGATTTTGCCTATGGAAATATTGCTTTCCACTTCAAAGCCATAATCATTTTGCTGATCACGGTTAATGTATCGGCTGTTATAATTAATATCAGTATAATAAACAATTACATTTTTAATGTCTCTTTTAAAAGCAACGAATCGTAGAGAATTTTTTTTGTTATTACTAAGACTTTGCACCCCAATCTCATAGTTCGTACTTTCCTCAGGTTTTAAATTTTTATTACCAGCGCTGCCATCGTACAACTGATAGATAGAAGGTATCTTATAGGCTGACGAAATATTTACAAATACGCGTGTATTCTCATCAATATTGTAAGAGGGGTTAAAAGAATAAGTGGTATTATTTCCATATAAACTATTATGATTGTGCCGTATACCTGTTTCGGCGTTAAAACCATGCTGATCCAGCAAAAGCAGGGAAGCATACGCTGAAAAATTATTTACTTTGGCGCTGTCGCCAAGTCCCGTAGTATATGGGCCATAACTGCTAATACTTAAATAGTATTGATCTGAATTTAGAGCAGTGTATTGCAAACCACTCACCAGTGATAATTTAGAGGCTAAAGTAAAATTACCATACAAATCTGAAACATAAGATCTTCCTAAATAACGCCCCCTGGCATATTTTACAAAACCCCCTATGCTGGCGCTATCATCATTATATAATCTTTTTGTATGGATAAAAGAATTGCTGAAATGCAACGAGATTCCTTTGGTTTTATACATCATTTCCAGGGTATTCACAAAGCTGTAATTGGTGTTAGTATAGTCTTTATCATCCTCAAAAGCGCCCGCATCAAGGTCTGCTTTGTATTTACTGTAATTACTCATTCCTCTTACCGAAACTTTTGGCGTAAATTGATAGCCAATATTTGCCTGGAAATTATCCTGCTTTAATCCATCTTTATCAAAATTTTGATTTCCTGTACTGTCATAGGCTGAAGAAAACCCTTTGCTGTCTGTATGATTGTAATTGAGATTATAAGTAAAGTTTTTAAGCGTGCCATTTATTCCGGCATTTGCTTTATAGGTATCATAGCTGCCATAAGAAAGCATTACCGAAGGGGTTATTTTTTTTGAACCGCCTTTTTTAGTAATGATGTTAATAACACCCGCCACCCCATCGCTGCCCCATAGTGTGCTTTGTGCGCCTTTTAATATTTCAATCCGCTCAATTTGTGAAGTATTAATATCATCCAGATCAAATGAATTATTGATTTGAGATGGGTCACCCACTCTTACCCCATCTATCAATATTAAGGTGTTACCGGTTGCCGCACCCCTTAGATAAACTTCCTGGTTGGCACCCGGCGAATTATTAGCACCTACAATAAATAATCCAACCTGGTAATTAAGAATTTCTGTAAGTGTTTTACCGGCATTTCGTTGCAGGGTCGCCTGATCAATTACGCTTACTACTTTGCCCGTTTGTGATTGCTTCACTTCGCTTTTGGTAGCGGTAACAATTACTTCATCTAATGTTTTTGCAGTATCCTCTTGGGCCTGCGCATAGCCGCTGAAAATAACAGCAGCCGCAATAAAAATTTCCTTTTTCATTGATAGAAATTTTTTTTGTGACTGCTTCCGAGAAATAAAAAAAGAAGAAATATAAATGCCTTACAGCTTTTACACTCCATGCCTTTCACCCGAAAGCTTTGAATTGTGTTAATGCAACAGGCAGGTCTTCTGGCTTAAGGTTTACTTCAACGCCTTCCCGTTTTATATAAACAGTGGCGAAGATTGAAGCTTCTCGCAAACTCCTCTTTAGGAGGGTTTTGGGGAGGCCCTTTTACAGCTACGGGGATAGCTCCGGAATTGAACCGGATTCCCTTTTAATCCCGGTATGACACCGGGGAACCAATTACAAGGACAAATGTAGCAGCAAAATTTTTAGAATTCAAAAACAAATTTGAAGATGCATCAACCAGAAAGGTTTTTCCTATGTACCAGATTTTAAAACTTCCTGGTTTGAAAGAACCTTCTGCAAGAAGAGGTAGCTTTTTATTATTTATTGAAGTTAAATGAAATCCCGGCATAGAAGTTTCTTCCTGCCGCCGCATTGTAATATCGTCCACCAAAAGCGTTAATATCATTTCCCAGGCTGTATTTTGTATCAAAAAGATTATCAGCACCGGCAAAAATTTCAGCGCTAATTTTCTTTTTAAAATCTTTTTTATATCCAAGCCGCGCACCTAAAAGATTATAAGAAGGCGCATAAGCGGTATTGGCATCATTCAGCGCAATCTTATCTGTATAATTATAAGTAACATTCAGGTAAATATCTGTTTTCGATGTTACGTCAAAGCCTGCTACCACTGTGTTTGGTGAAGCGCCAGGCAATTGATTTTTTGAAAAATCATTATTCACCTGTTTAAAACTTCCATAATGAAAATCGTGAAAAGCATAACTGGCAAAAATTTTTGCCGAATTAATAAAATGCTTCGGTGCATCAATAATCTCGTACGAGGCATATGTTTCTATACCTTTTTGTTTGGTAGAACCAGCATTTACATAATAATAAACGTTGTTAGCATCGATGCGTTGTACAATCGTGTTTTTCAGGTCAAAGAAAAATCCGCTGATATCAAAAAAGAGTTTGTTTTGTGATGCTGTTCCTTTTATTCCCAATTCATAATCTGTCCCGCTTTCCGGTTGCAGGTTGGTACCGAATAATCCATCGGAACGAAGTACCTCAGAAACGGTTGGTGTAGAAAATCCGCCGGCAATACTTCCATATACTGATATATTTTTGCTAAGCTGTTTAAGAACTGCAATGTGTGGAGGAAGTTTGTTTTTAAAAACCCTTCTCTGGGTAGTTGCAGGCTTTGCCGCAAGATTAACGTCCTCGATAGACGATTTATTCAGGCTTGCTCCTGCTGTGATAGTCCAGCCATGCGGCAATTCAAAATCTGCCTGCGCAAAAAACATGTATTGCCAATTGTTTAAATTATCATCCGTTTGCATTGAATCGGCAACGCCCAGGTTGTTTCCATAATCCCTGGTATTAAAAAACCCTTTTTGTGCTTCTGTTCCAAAATCAAGCTGGAAGTTGGTTTTGTCGAATTGCTTTTTATATTCAAATACGCTTCTCCCGCCAAAATGCGGTTCCTTCCTGTATTCATACACTCTTATATTTGGATTAATAAAATCGGTATAAGATCCATATAAAGAAGTAGTGTTTTGCCAATGTTCATTAAACTGGTAATCGTTACTAAAACCTGCAAGAAATGTCTTTTGATAAATAGCAGCTTTGTTTGCTACAGCTCCAGGTTGCGAACCGGCGCCGGGACGTGCTTGCTTTGGATTAGCATTGTATTGCGCAAGCGTTAAGCCGCCAGGTGTTTGATAATAAAGGTCGCTGTACGACATGTACGCGTGCAGCGTTTGTTTGTCGTTTACTTTCAGCAAACTTTCCCACGTAGCAATATCTCTATGCATCTTTGCCTGTAGCCGGTATCCATCGCTTGTCTGATGCGAATAAGTGAAACTGTTTTCATGATCAGCATCGCCGGTTTTTACATTCGCATTAATGCTATTGGTATTAAAGCTGCCGGTTGAATAATCAAGCGAAACTCCGTCGCTCCAGTTAGCTGGTAAAGTATGGATGAGCATGGCGCCTCCAATTCCTGCGCCATATAAACTACTTGCCGGCCCTTTAATTATTTCAATTGAATTAAAATTATAAAAACTCAGTTGGTTTAGATAAGTATTGCCGGTGGGGTCTGTAAGCGGAATATCATTCAGGTAAATCTTTACATCGCGTACACCAAATGGAGAGCGTAAAGAACTGCCACGGATATTGAGCCGGTAACTACCTGGTGAACGTTCTTCCATGCTTACTCCGGGGGTAATATTCAAAGCAGGCAATATGCTCATATTGCCGAAGCGATTTAATTGTGCCTGCCCGGTTACGCTTACAGGTGCGGCAACATCAATCAGACTGCGGTTTTGTTCATAAGCTTTTATAATTATATTTTCAAGTTTTTTTGAAGAGTCAATCCCTGTAATCGTTTGAGCAAAAGCCGTATTCATGATCAGGATAGAGATTATAAGTATTTTTTTCATAAAAGCTTTTTTGGGCATCGCAAATGTAAACACAAATCTTTTCATCTTTTTAATATGAAGCCAACTAAAGATATTACAGTCTTCATGTCAAGTTTTTGACAATATGGATCGGTTTTTTTCACCACCAAAAGTTCATTTCGCTAAAGCTGTTTATACTTTTAAAGGAATCAGCGCCATGGCAACCAATACCAAAGTATCTTTGACAGAGTGAGAATTAAGTGGCATTTATGCTTTTCTGTTTTTTTAGTTGTGACTATACAAAGAGTGAAAAGCTAAACCATTTTTTATAAAACCTAAACAAATTCAATGGATGCAAACCATGTTTCTTACATTCTAAATGAATTGGGCGAAGAGAGAGAAAATTATTTCAATGCTATAGCACCTCCTATAATCCAGACCAGCAATTTTTCATTTAAAAAAGTGAATGACCTGAGAAAGGCATTAGGGGATGAATCTTCTACATTTCTTTACAGCCGTGGCCTAAACCCTACCGTCCGGATTTTATCACAAAAGCTGGCAGCCCTGGATGGAGCAGAAGATTGCCTTGCTTTTAACAGCGGTGCCTCCGCTATTTTTACTGCCATATTTGCCAATATTAAAAGTGGCGATCATATCATCTCTGTTGAGAAACCTTATTCCTGGACACAAAAAATGTTTAACGATATTTTACCCAGGTTCAATGTAACAGTTACTTATGTGGATGGAAGAGATGTAGACAATTTTAAAAATGCAATTCAACCCAATACAACCCTTATTTATTTAGAAACCCCCAATAGCTGGAGCTTTTATTTACAAGACCTGAAAGCGGTAGCTCAACTCGCCAAAGAGAAAAATATAATTACTATTTGCGATAACAGTTACTGCTCACCGATATACCAAAGACCTATTGAATATGGGATAGATATGGTTTTGCAAAGTGCCACTAAATATATCGGGGGCCACAGTGATGTGATTGCCGGAGTACTGTGTGGCAGTAAAATCATGATCCAAAAAATATTTAACAGCGAATATATGAACATGGGAACAGGCACTACTCCTTTTAATGCATGGCTAATGATACGAGGCTTACGTACGCTCCCATTAAGGCTTTCGCAAATTACTGCCACAACGGAAAAAGTAGTTAAGTTCTTAAAAGCTCATGAAAAAGTAGAAGAAATAGTCTTCCCTTTCGACGAGGATTTTCCTCAATATGCGTTGGCAAAAAAACAAATGTCCGGTGCCTGTGGATTATTTTCATTTACCATTAAGTCAAAATCACTAAAGGAAGCAGAAAGCTTTTGTGAATCGTTCCGTCACATTTTAATGGCAGTGAGCTGGGGCGGGCATGAATCCTTAATTATTCCAGGATGCGCTTCCATCGGTGAAAATGAATTTGATGCAGAGAATAAAGATCACCGAAGGATGAGAATGTATGTGGGATTAGAAGAACCGGAATACCTTATTAAAGATCTGGAGAGAGGGTTTGAGAGAATGAATCATTAAATTTATTCGCTATTATATCCTTATTTTTATTCCATGTTTAAGTTAATTACCACTTATCCCAATAGTAAATTGCAGAACCATTCAAATCATTATTTTTGCTAAATGTATATTAAAATAAAACTTCTAATTCTCTTATTCTTCATATCCACTTTTGCATTTTCTCAGCAAAAATGGAACCTCGAACAGTGTGTACAATATGCTATGGACCATAATATTTCCATAAAGCAGAGTGACATCCAGGCACGTCTTGCAGGAATTACCTATCAACAAAGCAAACTTTCTAAAATCCCCACAGCTAATTTTAGTAATAGCGAAGCCTACCGTTTTGGGAAATCTCAAAACCCTTCCACCGGCATATTAGAAAATCAAAATTATTTTACAGTAGGATTAAATCTCCAGAGTAGTGTAGAAATCTTTAACTGGTTTTCTAAAAAGAATACAGTTCTTGCCAATGAATGGTCTGTTCAGGCAGCAAATGCGGCCACTGATAAATTAAAAGATGATATTGGGTTAGCAGTTGCCAATTCTTATTTGCAGGTATTGCTTGCCGATGAACAAAGAAATATTGCTGATGTGCAGGTAAAGCAATCCATTGCTCAGTTGGAGATTGTAAAAAAACAAGTAGCAGCAGGAGCCTTACCCGAATTGAACCAGGTAGAGCTAGAATCACAGCTTGCCAATGATAGCGCTAATTTAATTACCGCTACCGGAAATGTAACGCAGGCGAAATATGTTTTAAAATCGAACATGAATCTTGATGCCGCTACTCCTTTCGAAATAGAACAACCTCCTGTTGATAATATCCCTGTGGAAGCAATTGGGGATTTACAACCGGAAGATATATATGCTTTGGCATTAGCCAATATGCCACAACAAAAAATGAATGACTTTAAACTGAACTCAGCACAGAAAAATGCTTTGGCAGCTAAAGCAGCCTTGTATCCTTCTATTTCTGCTTTTGGAAGTCTAAGTACTAATTATGGATATTTTCGCACCCCCACTTATCAACAGATTTTTACCGGATACGGTCCAAGCGGCCTGGTAGTAGATAACGGCTCGGGGTATGTGGATGTACAAAAACCTTTATATACAAATGGAGGGAAAAATGGATATATTACTTCCAATGGTTTGGGTACTCAATTTAGCAATAACTTTGGCCAGTCGGTGGGCATTAGTATTTCTGTTCCTATTTTTAACGGGTGGCAATCGAAAGCCAATTTGCAAAGGGCAAAACTCAATATTCAAAGCTTGGAATACCAGAAAGATCTTGACAACCAAACATTGAAACAAGATATTTACCAGGCATATAATTTAGCAGTTGTAGCACGTGAAAAATTTACGTCATCGCTGCAGGCAGTTGAAAGTGCTCAAAAGAGTTATGATTTTTCAACAAAAAGATATAATGTCGGGATGCTGAGTACCCTGGAGCAAATTACCAATCAAAATAATTTGTTTAAAGCAAAACTTCAGTATGTTTTAAATCATTTTGACTATGTTTTTAAAATGAAAGTACTGGAATATTATAAAGGGCAGGGAATAAAGCTAATGCCATAAATCCCTGATAGGTAATAGGTAAGCCTTTAAAAGTTATACTAAAATGCAAACCTGTTCTGATGAATAAAATATTTTGATGAGAAAAATACAATTAATAAACAAATAAAACTGCAAAAATCCTTCCACAGAGAAGGGTCTTGGGGGGCTAAATTATATGAATAAAAAATTAAAATGGGTCATTATCTCTTTGGTAGTATTGATTATTGTTTTGGTAATACTCAAAAAAACAGGAGTAATAGGTAAAGATAACACCACAAAAGTAACCGCTGAAAAAGTAACCAAAAGAACTATTGTGGAAACCGTCAATGCAAGCGGAAAAGTTTATCCGGAGGTAGAAGTAAAAATGAGCCCTGATATTTCCGGAGAAATTGTAGAGCTCAATGTACAAGAGGGCGACAGTGTAAAAAAAGGCCAGGTGTTGGCACGTATTTACGGAGATATTTATGCCACACAAAGAGACCAGGCAGCAGCAATAGTAAACCAGCAGGAAGCACAGGTTGCCAACGCCTCCGCTTCTTTAGGAGCGTTGCAGGCCCAACTGGACCAGGCAAAAAAAACATATATCATGCAAAAACAATTGTATGATGAAAAAGTAATTTCTGCCAATGAATTTAATACGGCAGATGCTACCTACAAATCTGCACTTGCTAATTTTAACGCCGCCAAACAGGGGATAAATGCAAGCAAGGCTGGTGTTCAAAGTGCAAAAGCCGCTTTGGCAAAGGCCAATAAAGATATCAGCCTCGCTACCTTAGTGTCTCCTATGAGTGGAGTAGTTTCGTTACTCAATGTAAAAAAAGGAGAAAGAGTTGTGGGTAGTTCTATGATGGCCGGCACAGAAATGATGCGTATTGCAGATATGAGCAAAATAGAAGTGCGGGTAGATGTGGGAGAAAACGACATCCCGAAGGTTCGGCTGGGTGATAGCGCTTCTATAGAAGTAGATGCTTTTAACAACAGGAAATTTAAAGGAGTAGTAACACAAATTGCCAGCAGTAATAATGGTGCCGCTACTGCCAGCCAATCTTCCAACGTGAGTACAGATGTTACCAATTATAAAGTGTATATCAGGATAGACCCGGACTCCTACAAAGACCTGATTGGTGGTCCTGGCAAAAAGAAAAGATTTCCATTCAGGCCGGGCATGAGCGCCAGTGCTGACATCGAAACCAATACCCATACTGATGTACTTTCAATTCCTATTAATGCTGTTACCACCCGTGAGAAAAATGATTCTACAGGAAATATGAAAATGTCTTCATCAAATAGTAATACTTCAACTGATTTATCCAATAACAATTCAGTCGATAACGACCTTGATGAAGTAGTTTTTTTATTACAGCCCGATGGAACCGTGAAAAAACAAATTGTAAAAACGGGTATCCAGGATATTAATTATATAGAAGTGTTGAACGGATTAAAAGAAGGTGATGAAGTAGTAACGGGACCTTATGATGTGGTTTCAAAAACATTGAAGAACAAGGATAAAGTAAAAGTGGTTCCTAAAAATCAATTATTTGACCTAAGTAAATAGGAAGGGCAAAAGCTGAAAATTAATTTTAATTATAGAAACATTCTTTCTGCTTTTTCAATATTTTCCGGTTTCCCTACATCAATGAAATTTGAATTACTATGATCAAATGAAGTAATGGTATACGTTTTGGCGAGTTCCAGGTAAACATCTACTATAGAAAATTTACCACTCATTTTGATCAACGGAAATATTTCCGGTGAAATAATGTGAATGCCGCTAAAGGCTTTTTGAACGTATTGATCAGCTTCCCTGCTTATTTTCTGTTCCCCTGTCTTTTCATTTTTCCAACCGCATAAATGATTGAATTCATCAAATAAAAAGTAGCGGGATGTTTTGCGTGTAGTAACCGCAAGTGTCACCAGGGGCTTATTTTTTTTATGCTGAACCAGCATTTCATCGAGCCTGAGATCAGTAAGAACATCTACATTCATCACCACAAAAGGTTCGGATTGGCCTTCAAAATACCAGGCTGCTTTTTTAATTCCTCCACCGGTTTCCAGTACTTCACTGGTTTCATCAGAAAATGAAATATTACTGCCAAAGCCGTTATGGGTTTCTATCAAACTAGTAATTTGCCCGGCAAAATGATGCACATTGATCAATATCTTTTTTATCCCGAAAGAAGCAAGGAATTCAATATTTCTTTGCAACAACGTTTTACCATTTACAATTGCCAAAGCCTTGGGATGGCTGTCGGTAAATGGCTTCAGCCGGGTTCCCAGTCCGGCAGCGAGGATCATTGCTTTCATTTATCAAAATTTTGACACTACTTTTTTTACATATTCCTGAAATAAGAACAAAGGTTTTTCCTTTTATAATTCAAATCCTTTTCTCTCATGAATGTGTTGTTCAATATGATTCAATTCTATTTTTACCCTAAACTTATTTCTTAAATACCGCGTGAGTGCATCTGCTGCATATACGCTCCGATGCTGGCCGCCGGTACAGCCAAAACCAATAGTTAATGAGTCAAACCCTCTCCTGATATAATCTTCTACCGAAATATCTACCACATTGTAAACTCCATTCAAAAATTCAGGCATTTGAGTCCTTTGTTCTAAAAAATCCATCACAGGTTTGTCCCTGCCTGTAAGCGTTTTATATTCTTCAACCCGGCCGGGATTGAGTATTCCCCTGCAATCAAAAACAAACCCACCACCATTTGCTGCCGTCGCTTTGGGGTATCCAGTCTTTATATAAGAAAAACTGTTGATGGTAATAATCAAAGGAGTAGCGCTATCAGCCTGCAAAGGGCGAAAACGGTCGATTACCTCATCCTGTATAATACAATTTAAAAGACGTTCATATTCAGGGAGCGATACCCCTATTTTCATATTATTCAAAAACCATTTTTTGATATTGTTAAGGGCCAATGGAATGCTCGTTAAGAACTGGGCTTTTCTTTCAAACAATCCCCTGAAACCATAAGCGCCCAAAACCTGCATCAGGCGGATCAACACATAACCATTATACTGGCCGGCAAAGCGGGAACGGTCTACCGGTTTTTCCAGGATTTCACTTACACAATCCATATAATATTCCAGTAAAGAATTTTTCCATTGATCAGAAAGATCGGCCCTTGCCTGCCACAATATGGAAGCTACATCATATTGCAATGCCCCCTTCATTCCTCCCTGGTAATCTATAAAATGAACTGCTTCTTTTTGTATATAAATGTTCCTGCTTTGAAAATCGCGGAACATAAAATATTTATGCTCTGCATGAGTCAGGTAATTACTGAGTGACTCAAAATCATCAATCAGTTTTTCTTTATCATAAGGGATCTTCAACGTGTCTAAAAAATAATATTTAAAATATAAAAGATCGCTCAAAATGGCTTGTTTGCCAAATTCCTGGGAAGTTAAACAATAAGAATAATCAAAATTGCGGACGGCCCCGATTTGAAGTCCGGCAAGGGCCTTCAGGCTTTTTTTAAACAGATCATATACATAGTCGTTTTCACCAAATTTTTCCAGTTCATTTAGCAATGAGGTTTTGCCAAAATCTTCCTGGATATACATTTTGCCCTCCGGATGCACATAATGAATTTGTGGAACCGGGGCATTTATTTTTGAAAAATGTTCAGTAAAATATAAGAAAGTTTTATTCTCCCTGAGGTTTTCATTATAGGTAGCGATATATGATTTGCCTTCTGTAGTAATCCGGAAATAAATACGGTCACCCCCGGACTTAGGAAGCTTTTCAAAACTTTGGATTTTATCCGGGATTATACTTTGAAAAAAAGATTGAATTTTATCGGCCACTGATTGCATAGAGAAAAGGTTAGCGGTAAAAATAATGGATTTTACGATGAAGAAAAGAGGTAGCGCAAAAAGATTATTTTTAATGTCCGCTTCTTTAGTAAGCCAGGTTTTGATTCATAAAATCGCTTAAGCAATAATTTAAAATCTGTTATGTAAAATTGATTACATTTGAAAAACCGTTTAAACCTTATGATATTAATACAGTTTTTTGATTAGCGTAAGCCTTCCCTGTCATTTCGATGGAACCAAAATGAATACACTCCGAAGCAAATCAAAAAACATTTTAGAAAATAAACCAGATATCAACAATGAAACAGCATTACTATTTCAAAAAAATCATTATCGGGGTATTTTTTGCAAGCACATTCTTTTCCTGCGACAACACTCTCAATGACAGTGACGCAAGACAGATAATGGCAAAAGATGAAATACTGGGCAGATTACATAAGGTAAGTTCCTTTGATATTACAGGCTTCAATGAAGATACCGTAAAAAATCCTATAGATACCAATTTTAAAAAAGTGATCCGGTATACCCTGGATATCACCTACGTAGATTCCAATAAGGTATTACAAAACAAAACAGGAATTGTATTTTTTACCCCTGATGGAAAATCAATTATCAATTCCCGGATTACAAACAGGTAAATTTCATACACGCACTAAAAAATTGATTCCAATATGAGTACATTAAAAAAAAGGTTTTTATCCTTAGATGTTTTCAGGGGAATGACCATTTGTTTTATGATCATTGTAAATACCCAGGGAAGTGGTGCTGTACCTTATTCACCATTATCTCATTCTACCTGGCATGGTTTTACGCCTACCGACCTGGTGTTTCCTTCTTTCTTATTTGCCGTTGGCAATGCCATGAGTTTTTCATTAGATAAGTACAGGCAAATAAGTAATTCGGCCTTTCTTTCCAAAATATTCAGGAGAACCGCTCTTATTTTTTTATTAGGATTTTTAATGTATTGGTTCCCCTTTTTCGGATTGGACCCCGCGGGGCATGTTATCTCCGCCCCGCTAAGTCAAACCCGTATTATGGGCGTTCTCCAGCGGATCGCCCTGTGTTATTTATTTGCTTCTTTACTGGTTTATTATTTATCTACCAAAAATGTGATCATTGTAAGCGCAGTCTTACTCATTGGGTATTGGATTATATTGCTCCTCTTTGGCAATCATTCTCAACCGTTGAGCATGTCGGGCAATGCAGAAATTTTTCTTGACAAATTTTTAATGGGAAACAATCACATGTACCATGGAGAGCAAATTCCATTTGATCCTGAAGGATGGCTAAGCACGATGCCTGCTATCGTAAATGTAGTGATTGGATTTTTTGCAGGAAGATTCATTCAAAAGGAAAATAAAAGTTTTGAGAGCCTTGCCAAACTAATGCTTGTAGGATCTTTAATGATCTTCATTGCTATATGCTGGAATATGGTATTTCCCATTAATAAAAAATTATGGACCAGCTCATTTGTATTGGTTACTTCCGGGCTGGACCTCCTCATTATTTCTGCTCTTATTTACATCCTGGAAATAAAAAAATGGAACCGGTTCCACTGGTCTCACTTTTTTGAAATCTTTGGCCGCAACCCTTTATTTATTTATCTGCTTTCAGAACTGCTGGTAGTGGTACTTTTTATGATTCGCATAAAGCCTCGCCAAAACCTGTTTGACTTTATCAACAGCGCTTTTTTCCAGGCAATTGCTCCCGGGGCATTGGGTGCTTTGCTGTTCTCAATTTGTTATATGCTCCTTTGCTGGAGCGTTGGATGGTGGCTCAATAAGAGAAAGATTTATGTAAGGATTTAAACGGGAATGGAAATAGAAAAATTATTCTAAAATAATTTCTCTTGCCGGCATTTCATCATACGTCATTCCGGCAAGTTGCCTTCCGGCTTTCTTTTTATTGATACCACCCCATTGTTTGAAGAAGAAAGCAACTTCCTGTTCCTGGCATTGCATTTTTATATCCCAAACCCATTGCTCAGACATCGGTCTTGCTTTTCTTCCACTTTCTCCTCCTACAATTACCCAATCAATATTTGTAAGATTCATATTTTGCAATGGACCGATTAAAGGCTCACACGAAAGGAATTTTGTTTTAGCATTGGTCTCTCTCAAAAAATCTATCCTGCTTACAACTCGTTCATCTTCTACTGAAACTCCCATCCAGATATTTTTAGTCCAGTTTAATTTATAATGCAATTCATATAATCTTTCCGCTCTCTTGGTAAGCACCTGGTATGTGTGTTGAGGAGTATTATTCATCACTTCAAAAACTTTTTGTATAAATGACAAAGGAACATCTGGATGAAACAAATCGCTCATGGAATTTACAAACACCACTTTTGAACCTTTCCATGAATAAGGAATTTGCAATGCCCCTAGGTGAACTCTCACTTTATTAAAACCATCTTTATATTTTTGAATTCCCATTGCCTGCAAACGCCTTGTCATCACTTCTGCATAACAAAACTTACAACCTGCTGAAACTTTATTGCAGCCTGTTGTTGGGTTCCAGGTCATTTCTGTCCATTCGATTGAAGATTGTGCCATAATTATTTAATTTTAATTTGAATCTTCCTTGAATGATTATCATCGATATAATATCCTTTCACAGGTAAATTGTCTAATGAAATAGGAAATATTTTCTCTTTTGATTTTAATTCATCCAAAGCCTTTTTCGTATGCTTTGGCAGAAAACCACAATCTAATCCAAAATCAAATAGATCTTGATTTGTAACGATTGTTTTACTTTTCAAAAAATCTAAAATCATAGAAGAATAATCTACGGCGGTAACTTCATCAAAAAAACTTGGTTGTAAAGAATTTGAAATTTTAAAGCCTCTTCCGCTTTCTTCATCTAAATCCCATTTTGCATCAAGCATTTTATAATACCCAGTTTTGTTATTTGTAAAGAAAAATAAAGAGAAGAAATTTTTATTACCTCTTTCAATTGTAAAAGTGTCTACATAATTAATTTTCAAATATTTTTTAAATCGAACTTTTACTTCATTAATAAATATTAATTGATTTTTAGTGTCTGGTAATTCTCCTCCAAATAATTCACTTAAAAATTTTTCTAAAGGTTTTCCTCCAAAAAAATTCTCATCAGATAATGCTTTATCCGCAAAGCGGTACATAAAAGATATTGGTAAAAATAATAGTATTTCAGTTTTCCCATTTCTTACTATTTCTTTTAATTCTTTTGGATTAATCTCTTTATATCCCCATGGATCAATAAAAAGTAAAGCTCTTTCGAAATCTTTGAGACCATCAAGTTTTGTTATAATCCTTTGAATTAAATCATTATATTCTTTTTTTGAAAATTCAATACTTACATTCGAAGGTTTAAAAATTTCAGATACAAATTTTTTGACACGATCAATTTTATTTATACCAATTTCGATTTCAGATTTTTCGCTGTCATTTAAATGAACATCAATATTTGGGGAAGTTTGGTTATTTGAAAAAAAATGATTTTTAATACATTCCATAGTAATTACAGAACTGCCTTTTTCTCCATTTAAATATTCGCCTTCTCCAGCAAATAAATCATATAAATAAATTTTTTTAATAAAGGGCACCCTACTAATAACATTAAGATAAATTGATAAATAACGGCGATACAATTCAACCTTTGCTTTCGAGTGGTCAAGCATAATTAATTGTGAACTTTTCATTTTTGCCATATAAGAATTTTCATAAAAGTACTTTTTTTAAAACAACCTCCCTTGCTCCCCCGGTCTTCTAAAAATACTTGCATCCAGTTCCCACCGGTCCTCATTCATTCCATACAGCTTGCCATATTTTTTATATTGCTGGTTTACCATTTCGGCAATGCTTCCTTCGCCTCGCATGCGCACACCCCAGCGGGTATCATTTACCTGCCCGTTATGACCGTCTTCTATCATGTGCCATACTTTATCGGCCCTGTCAGGGAAATTTTTATAAAGCCAGTCGTGAAATAAAAATTTGATAGCGCCATTCAAACGGATAAACGTATACGCTGTAAACTTAGCGCCTGCATCACGAGCCTCTTTCATAATTCGCTGCATTTCATGTTCGTTCAGCCCCGGTATCATTGGCCCCATCATAATGCCCATTCTTATACCGGCATTGCTTAATTCTTCAATTACTTTTAATCTTTGTTTGGCGGTAGCGGTTCTGGGTTCCATCAATCTTCTCAGGTCTTCATTAAAAGAAGTAACCGAGACCATTGCCGTTACCAGGTTCTTTTTTGCCATTTCCTGCAGCACATCTTTATCTTTGATAATCCATGAATTTTTGGTCAGGATTCCTACCGGCTGGTTAAATTCATTACACACTTCAAGCAGGCTTCTTGTTAACCGGTATTTTTGTTCCGCGGGTTGATAACAATCCGTATTACCGCTTAACATGATCGGCGTAGGATCGTATTTTTTGTTCATCAAAAATTTCCGAAGCATCTGCGGAGCATTCATTTTCACAATGATCTTACTTTCAAAATCAAGGCCGGCACTGTAGCCCCAGTATTCATATACGTTACGCGCATAGCAATAAATACAACCGTGTTCACAACCAGCATAGGGATTCATACTATACACCATGCTGAGATCAGGGCTTTCTACTTTGTTTACAATACTTTTTACCTGCTGTTCTATATATTGTGTTCTTATAGTTTGCTCCTCATATTCATCGATTGATTCTATTTCTTCTTTTACCTGTTGGTTTTTCAAAAACCGGTTGGGCGTATTGAATTGTGCTCCACGTCCGGGTATATATTGATCATTTTCTTCTTTTTGTTGTGCAGCAACTTTAAAATGATCCTGCTTTAATTGTTGATTCATAAAAATATTTTGAAGGTGTTTGTATAATATCAAATTAATTTGCCGGGGGTTATTATCCAAATAAAGCTCCCTGCCTGGTATTGACCGGCAAATTCATAAACTCAAACCACTGAACCAATTGATAAGACCCGCCGTTTAATGATCTTTTTAACAATAGCATTCCATTGGCCATAAAGCGTCCTGAAAAATGTTGCTGCTGGTACTGAATCCATGCCTGTTCGTATTGCCAGGGCAATAATTTTCTGGCAACAGTCAGGTGAGGATTATCAATAAAATGAGGCTTATTATCTTTATTCAATGTCATTAATCGCTGAGCCGGTCTCAATTCCGTAACAAGTGTTTTTACCTGTAATTGACTTTCCACATTGATAAAGATTGTATGGCTTGGAAAACTTCCAAAACCTTTCAATTCTACTTTAAATGGATGATACCCCATAGCAATTATTCTCAGCCGGTTTACCAACTTTCCTTCCATCATTTCAAACTGGACAAAATTGGCAAGAGTTATATGCGGTTTACTCCATCGCGCATTCGGTACTTTATAAGTATCAGAAAATTTAGTTTTAATTTCCATGATCTTATTACGCAATTCTTCATGGGGGTTTAATACCAGCAGGTATTCATTATAAATATATCCTGGTATCTGTATCAATGATTTTGTATCCATAGTTTAGAGAGTACGATAATAACCAAATTATTTAGCATAAAATTACTATCTTTTTTAGTCTAATAGCAAAAAGATTTATTTTTCCACTTATTATATCCCGCTTAATAACTAAATATTACCATTTACTCATTAGGAAAGAAACATGATGAAAAAAAAGAGACTTTTACTATAGAAATATAAAATAAGGGACAAATTTTAATTTGTTTAAAATAGTGTGTGTAGTTTTTAATCAGGAATCCCCCGGCTTTTTAGCGGGGGTTTTTTTTATTTTATATATAATATTTGAAAAGTGAATCTGATATATAATTTTTTTTAGTTCATCTCCTTGAAAAAATTTCAGTAATTTTAGTGGACTAATCTTTTATGTTAATTTTATATGAACTTCAGTTAACGTATATTTACATTTTTACCGGTGTTTTCTTTCCGGATGTAGCCTGCCGGCCACAAAAAATTTATAAAATTAATTTCTTACATGTATAGTCACATCTGGAAAAAATATTTGCCGATTGTCAGAATCCTGATGAAAAAGTCGAACACAGAGGAACAGGTATTAGCCCTTAACCGGGTTGACTTTGAACGTGCCGGTACCGGCAGAAAGGCAGGTTATAAGTTTATAATAGAATTTACAGACGGTAAAGTAGGTAATGTAATTAGTGGTTCTGACCTTGCAATGCATCTTGCACAGGTAATCCTTGAAGACCAGGGCGCTAAAGAAATTCTTAGTGACAATAATTATGAAGTTAGCCTGAATACTAAATTTCAGCTAACCATTAAGAATATCCCAAAATAGCTTCCTTTTTTGTAATTCCTGTTTTTTAATTTCATTGCCGGATCTGCATTCCAGCGAAAAATACATTAATTGTTAACTTGCAAAATGGAAGAATTGTGATAACAACTATTGCCTTCTTTTTTTTATGCAAAAAAATTAACAAATTATTTTTCCACTCGTTTGAGTAAAGAAAACATTGGTATCTATTAATTCCACCTGTTTATTATTACTCTATATCCTTAAAATAAAAATATATGAACATCAAATCATTAGGGACACAGGGATTGAAGGCTTCTGAAATAGGGTTAGGATGCATGGGAATGAGCGATTTCTACGGAGACAAAAATGATCATGAATCTACAAGAACCATCCACAGGGCTCACGAACTTGGCCTTACTTTTTTTGATACAGCAGATATGTATGGTCCTTTTACCAATGAAATATTGGTAGGCAAAGCAATCAGGTCATTTAGAAAGGAAATAACACTTGCTACTAAATTCGGAATTCTGAGAGACCCCGCTAATCCCTCTGTAAGGGGATTAAACGGTAAACCTGAATATGTAAAGAGCGCTTGCGAGGCAAGTTTAAAAAGATTGAATGTAGAAGTAATAGACTTATACTATTTACACCGGAAAGATCCGGATACCCCAATCGAAGAAACTGTAGGCGCTATGGCTCAATTAGTAAAAGAAGGTAAAATCCGGGGTATAGGGCTAAGCGAAATAAATGTGGAAACACTGCGGAAAGCAAATGCTGAACACCCGATATCCGCTTTACAAACTGAATACAGCTTGTGGAGCCGTGAACCAGAAAATGAAATATTACCGGTATGTAAAGAACTGGGAATTGCATTTGTGGCGTACAGCCCTTTGGGCAGAGGTTTTTTAAGCGGGCAAATAAAAACCATAGAAGATTTAGATAAAGATGATTACCGAAGATCATCTCCACGTTTCGTGGGAGACAATTTTAATAAAAACCTGGATCTCGTAAAGAAAATTGAAGCAATAGCAAAAGAAAAAAGTTGCACTGCTTCCCAATTGGCACTTGCATGGGTAATGGCGCAAGAGGATTTTATCTTCCCCATACCCGGAACAAAACATATCAAATTTTTAGAGGAAAATATAAAAGCAGCCGACATCGCCTTATCGGCCAGGGAACTTGAAATGATTGAAGAAGTATTTCCTAAAAATGCAGCATCCGGCCTGCGTTATACTGAGGCAGGAATGAAATCAGTAAATCGGTAATAGAAGTAATCTAATTTTTAGTCAACAAAACGGGTTGAAATATTTCAGAATTAAACGGTTTTGGAAATACGCCTTTCAATACCGAACTAGAAGTCATATTCCCTAACGCATCAGAACACATAGCTAAATTTTCATTATCATTTCTTGCAAGAAATATCCTTTTTGGCCAGACAGGCCAATATAGGGATTCTCAATTCTATAAACCAAAACAAATTACCGGATTATTCAAAAAATGGTTGTTGAGAAAAAATTTTTAAAATCAATCCTTTTTCAAAATCTTTTATCTTCTTGCACTTTTACTCCTTTCCAACAAAATTTTAATTGAATTACTATCCTACTTTTTGTATCCCTAACTGCTTTTTAGTAGTTTTAATTTTCAAATTAAAAGATGTATACAAAGACACAAATACAGAATTTACAAAATTTAACCAATACTCTTTTAAAATCGAACGGCACTGTCGAGGAATTGCGTGATGTACTTCGTTTTCATGAATATCGTTATTATATTTTAAATGACCCTTTAATTTCAGATTCTGAATATGATCAGCTTTACAAGAAACTGGAAAAAATTGAAAAGGAAAATCCTTCTTTAATAACAAAAGATTCTCCTACACAAAGAGTAGGTAACAGCCTTAACAAGGATTTTGTAACGGTTCCGCATTTGGTACCGATGTTAAGTCTTGAAAACAGCTATAATCCACAGGACCTTATTGATTGGAGCGAGAGATTAAACGGGCTCACAGATTACCAAAAAATTCATTTTAGCGCTGAACCAAAATTTGATGGTGCCAGTATTTCTCTTATCTATGAAAATGATTTGCTGGTTCGTGGAGCCACCCGAGGAGATGGAGCTGCCGGAGATGACATCACTACCAATATTAAACAAATAGGATCTATTCCTTTATCAGCAAAATTTTCTGAGTATGGAATAGAAAAAATTGAAATCAGAGGGGAAGTATTATTGACAAAAGAAAATTTCAGAAAATTTAACGAAACCCTTTCAGAAGAAGGAATAGCGCCACTTGCCAACCCGAGAAATGCTGCTGCCGGGTCTCTGAGAATGAAAGACCCTTCAGCAGTTAGAAAACGAAAACTGGAAGCTATTCTTTACCATGTGAGCTTTATTCAATTAAATGAAAAGGGATTAAAAAACTATCCACAATTACTCCGAACTCATTCGGGAACGCTTCAATTGCTTGCTGAACTAGGATTTAAAACCCCGATACGGGAGAAGAAAATTTTTACAGATATTAACCAGGTAGTAAATTTTTGTCGGGATTTTGAAAATAAAAGAGATGAACTTCCGTATGAGATAGATGGTATTGTAGTGAAAGTGAATGAGATTGAATTACAACAGCAGGTGGGGAGCACAACCCATCATCCCAGATGGGCCATTGCATACAAGTTTAAGGCCCGGCAGGCAACTTCAAAATTAATAAATGTTGAATTCCAGGTAGGGCGCACAGGCTCTATAACACCGGTTGCCAAAATAGAACCCGTGCCAATTGGAGGCGTTACCGTTAGTTCTGTTTCTCTTTTTAATGAAGGCATCATCCAGGAAAAAGATTTGCGTTTAGGCGATACCGTTATTGTAGAACGTGCGGGAGATGTAATTCCTTATATAGTAAAACCTAATACTGAATTACGAACCGGAAAAGAAACAAAAATTATTTTCCCGGTTAACTGTCCTGTTTGTGGCGACCCCCTTGTAAAAACTGAAGACGAAGCCGTATGGCGATGCGTGAATATCAGTTGCGAAGCACAGGTAGTAGAGCGCATTATCCATTATGTAAGTAAAGATGCTATGGACATTAAAACCATGGGAGAGGCCAATGTTAGAAAATTTTATGCCCAGGGTTTAATAACCGATATTCCATCCATTTACTCTATTGATCACGATAAAATCGCGTCTCTTGAAGGATTTAAACAAAAATCGGTAGATAATCTCCTGACTGCAATTGAACATTCAAAAAAACAAAGTCTCAACAGGCTTATATTTGGCCTGGGAATCCGGTATGTAGGAGAAACTACTGCTAAAATATTAGCAAAAAGCATTGATACCATTTTTGAGCTTAAAAAATTTTCAATTGAAGAATTACAACAATTGAAAGATATCGGGACTAAAGTTGCTGAAAGTATTTTCACTTTTTTTCATAATGAAGACAATATCATTATCTTGGAAAAACTCGCTGAAAAAGGAGTTAATATTAATGGCAATAAAACAGAGTCCCTGTCGGGAAAGCTTTCCGGGTACACGTTTTTATTTACCGGCACACTGCCTGCATTAAAAAGAAACGAAGCTGAAAAATTAGCGGAAGAAAATGGTGGTAAACTTCTTTCCTCAGTCAGTGCCAACCTTAATTACCTGGTTGCGGGAGAGTCTGCCGGAAGTAAACTGGACAAGGCAAAAAAAATAAAAACAGTCAAAATAATCAATGAAGAAGAATTTTTGAATCTTATACAAAGTTAGTTTTGTAACTTCATTTTAAACTCTTGCTATGATTAAAAAATTTAAAGATGAAATCTGGAAGCCAATCCGGTTTAACGGATGGAAACTTATGAGAAACAATTATGCAATATCTTCCCATGGGCGGGCGGCGAGTTATAAAGAAGATATTCTTGCAGATGGGAAGCTTTTGGCCGGTTCGCTTACTGCGGGATATAAAACTTTAAACCTTCATATAGAAGGCAAAAGCGGCACACTTTATTTCCATCGGGAAGTGGCTAAATTATTTAATAAGAAAGCTTCCCGGAATGAAAAATTTGTCATTCACCTGAATCATATTAAAACTGATAACAGGTCTAAAAATTTAAAATGGGCTTCGCAAAAAGAAGTAATTGAACATCAGCAAAAAAGCCCTGTTAAATTAGCTTATAAAAAAATACAGAGTACCAGAACCAAAGGATTAAAACTAAATGCCACCCAGGTAAAGCAGATAAAAACTATTCTTGACAACCCACGGCGCAGACTTACTCATAAGCAAATTGCTGATAAATTTAAAGTAAGTCAAATGACTATCTACAGAATTAAGAGCGGAGAAAGCTGGGGCAAGGTGTAAAAAGCCCGGTATTAGTTATCTGTATAAAAATTTATTATTCCTCAAAATATTAATCAATATTTCATTGGTTTCTACATACACCATCCAATTCTTAAAAGCGCTTAAAAAGAATAACAATAAAGCCTGGTTCGATGCAAACAGGGAAACGTATGTATCAGCAAAAAATGATTTCGAAAATTTGGCAAATGATCTTTTACGCCAAATGAGTTCTTTTGATAAGGACATGAAAGAACTTTCCGCAAAAAACTGCCTGTTCAGAATTAATCGTGATATCCGTTTTTCAAAAGACAAAACTCCTTACAAAGTCAATATCGGCGCCTCTTTCAATAAGGGAGGAAAAAAGTCAATTTATGCCGGCTACTATTTTCATTTACAACCAGGTGGCAAAAGTTTTGCTGGCGGAGGTCTATGGATGCCTGCTGCTTCTGAGTTAAAAAAAATCAGGCAGGAAATTGATTATTGTTTTCCGGAATTTAAAAAAATCATCAACAGTCCTGATTTTCAAAAAACCTACGGCGAATTAGATAGAGATAAAAATCAAATGTTGGTAAATGTGCCAAAAGGCTATGAAAAAGAAAATCCGGCAGCAGAATTTTTAAAATTAAAAAGTTTCGTAGCCCTGAAACCTATCCCCGATAATACGCTTACACAACCTGGTTTATCAAATGAAATTTTACAGGCTTTCAAAGCGTTAAAGCCTTTGGTTAAATTCATCAACAGGTCTTTTGAATAATATTTTATGTGACAAATCACAAAAAAGGCGCTCACAAACGAGCACCTTAGTGTAACACTTTTGCTTTTAGCATTACCGGTTTCCCAGATTTCCTTCCCGGTTAGGGGTAATCATTTCGCCACTTTTTTGATTTTCCGAACGACCTCTTACATTGGGGGATTTACTTCTTTTAGATTTAATGTTTTTTCCTTTGCGGGAAACATCGCTTTCATGGCCATGATTTTTTTTGAGTGTAGGCATGATCTTATTTTTTAAGCAACATCACAATATTGTGATGTGAGGAATCACCATAAAAAATATGCCAGAAAAATGCTTATAATGAAACCCAATAACAGTATGGTAATTTGTCGGATTTTTTTTATTACTGTGGGTAATTGTGGTTAATCCTCTACATTGTCATAATGAATAACGGGCATTTTTCATCATCAAAATATTAAATAAAGCCACGGTAACTGAAGATTTTTGTAGAAGAACTGTATTAGTAGTCAATTACCTGTTCTTTAATATGTTCAGGTATTTTTCTAAATTCATATTGCTGATTCCTTAATTGCGGCTCAAAGCCAGCTTCCCTGATGGCATCCTGTATTCCTTTGCTTGTGAAGCGATGAGGAGCTCCCGCAGCACTTACCACATTTTCTTCTATCATAATACTTCCAAAATCATTGGCTCCGGCATGTAAACAAAGTTGTGCTACTTCTTTGCCCACAGTAAGCCAGCTTGCCTGGATGTTCTTTACATTTGGCAGCATAATACGGCTCATGGCAATCATCCTGATATATTCCTCCGGTGTAGTAAGGTTTTGCACACCTCTTATTTTTGTAAGCAATGTATCCACGTCCTGGAATGTCCAGGGAATGAAGGCCAAAAATCCTTTTGCACTTTCGGGCTTTTTTGCCTGTACTTCTCTCAATTTTACCAGGTGTTCAAATCGCTCTTCTATTGTTTCCACATGACCAAACATCATTGTGGCAGAAGTGGTAAGGTTTAGCTGGTGGGCTTCTATCATAATATCGAGCCATTCCTGTGTGCCACATTTCCCTTTGCTAATTAATCGTCTAACCCTATCTGTTAATATTTCTGCTCCTGGTCCGGGAAGAGAATCCAACCCGGCTTCCTTGAGAGCTATCAAAACTTCACGATGGGTTGACTTTTCAAGCTTGGTAATATGTGCTACTTCGGGTGGCCCGAGCGCATGCAATTTTAAGGCAGGATAAAGTTTTTTTAATTCTTTAAAAAGATTTACATAATAACTGAGCCCTAATTCCGGGTGGTGGCCTCCCTGCAATAAAAGTTGCTCGCCGCCATAAAGAAACGTTTCATCAATCTTTTTTTTGTAAGTTTCTATATCGGTAATATAAGCATCTTCATGACCGGGAATTCTGTAAAAATTACAAAATTTACAATTAGCAATACAAACATTAGTCGTGTTCACATTCCGGTCTATAATCCAGGTAACTTTGCCATGAGGAACTTGTATTTTCCTAAGTTCATTAGCCACAGCCATCAACTCAGACAACGGAGCCGATTTAAATAAGAATACACCTTCTTCTACAGTCAGGAATTCAAAACGGAGAGCTTTTTGTAGTAGTTGGGATGTATCCATAGTATTTATAATTAAAGTAAAATTAAGCCTCTTGTAAAAATTTTAAACAAAAATACTCCCATTAATCTTAAATTCAATGTTTATCAAATGTGCAGAATTTTACTTTACCTTCTTTTTACCTTTTCCACATTAACATTTTATGGGCAGGAAGTGTATTTTGAAGAGCCGGCAAAATTTATAACACAATTTACATTCAAGCAGCTCATTGGTGGAGTTATATTGGTAAAAGCAAAATTTAATAATATTACTGAACCTTTCAATTTTATATTGGATACTGGTAGTGGGGCTATTTCATTAGATTCCTCCACTACTGCTGAATTTAAAATCCCCCATGAGCCTTCGGGAAGGACTATTAGTGGAATTGCCGGAATTCGTAAAGTAGATTATGCTAAAAATAACAGTCTTACCTTCCCGGGGTTAAAGGTAGATAGTCTCGATTTTTATATTAATGATTATAATATATTATCTAGTGTATACGGGGAAAAGATTGATGGTATTATAGGTTATACTTTCTTTCACAAGTTCATAGTAAAAATTAATTTTGATAGCTTGTACATTCAAATCTTCTCTCCGGGCAGAATTCAATACCCATCCAAAGGAACACTTTTGACTCCATTATTTACAGCACTGCCTATTCAGTCACTTACTATTAAGGATGCAAGAAAAGTGGTTTCAAATTTTTATTTCGATACCGGTGCAGGGTTAAATTTTTTAATAAGCAAACAATTTGAGAAAGACAGTTCTTTTTTGTTAAAAAGAAGAAGACCGGTTTCCATTCAGGCGCAGGGTTTGGGAGGTAAAATGGAAATGTTACTAACAATAATTAAAAGGATTAAGATTGGCTCATACAAATTTAAAAAAGTCCCTACTGATATTCTTGATGATGAATACAATGCTATTTCTTATCCTTTTATTTCAGGTCTTATAGGGGATGATATTTTACGCCGTTTTAATATGATCATCAATTATCCTAATAGAGAAATTTATCTATCACCCAACAGCCATTTCAATGATAAATTTGATTACTCTTATACAGGAATTAATATGTATTTCGCAGATGGAGCTATTTTCTCTGATGAAGTAATAAAAGGCTCACCAGCCTATAAGGCAGGATTAAAAAAAGATGATATTATTATGGGGATAAATAATAATTTCAGTAACAATATCACTGTTTATAAAAACCTGATGCAAAATGTTGGTGAAAAAGTTACTTTGCTAGTGATGAGAGATAAAACCCCTTTTATTATATCCTTTCGGGTAGGACGTATTTTTAAACGTTTCAACTGGCTAAGGTTTTAAAATTTCTAACACCAAGGCCCTTTTCTAAAACATTTTTATAAATTCTTTTTGGGAAAATGAACTGGTTTAACGCAAATTTGCAACCATGATAAAATATGAAAAATTTGTTCTAGAAAATGGACTTCGGGTTATAGTTCATGAAGATAAAAGTACACCGATGGCTGTGCTTGATGTAATGTATGATGTAGGGGCAAGAGACGAAGAGCCCCACCGTACCGGGTTTGCTCATTTATTTGAGCATTTGATGTTTGGGGGCAGCATTAATATTGAATCGTACGATGAACCGCTGCAAATGGCTGGAGGAGAAAATAATGCTTATACTACGAATGATCTTACCAATTACTATTTACAAATACCGGCAGAAAATATTGAAACAGGATTCTGGCTTGAAAGCGACAGAATGTTATCTCTTGGTTTCAATGAAAATTCACTTGACGTACAACGGAAAGTAGTAATTGAAGAGTTTAAAGAACATTATATTAATAGACCCTATGGTAATGTGTGGCACAAGCTCCGCGAACTTGCTTACAAAGAACATCCATACAAGTGGATGACGATAGGAAAAGAATTGAGCCACGTTGAAAATGCACAATTACAGGATGTAAAAGATTTCTTTTTCAAACATTATACTCCTTGCAATGCCATACTTGTAGTTGCTGGTAATATAACTGTTAGCCAGGTAAAAGAATTGGCTGAAAAATGGTTTGGTGATATTCCTTCAGGAGATAAATATGTAAGAAATATTCCCCAGGAGCCTGTTCAGAAAGAACCACAATTTTTAGAAATTGAAGCAGAAGTACCTTTGGATGCCCTTTATAAATGTTGGCACATATCTACGCGGCTTGATAAAAGATATTATGTAGCTGATATGATAACAGAAATTCTTGGAGGAGGTACCTCTTCAAGATTATTCCAAAGCCTGGTAAAAGAACAACAATTATTTAGTAGCATACAATGCTCGCACCTGGGAAGTATAGATGCAGGCTTGCTCTATATCGATGGGAAATTAATAAAAGGGATCAGCATTGAGGAAGGAGAAAAAGCCATCTCCGGGGAATTAGACAAAATGAAAACAGAAAAGATCAGTGAAACAGAATTGCAAAAAATAAAAAATAAAACAGAAAGTTTACTGGCTTTTGAAGATATCAGTTTAATGAACCGGGCCAATAGCCTTGCCAATTATGAATTGCTGGGCGATGCCGATTTAATGAATAAGGAATTATTGCTTTATCATGCAGTTACTGCCGATGATATCCTTGAAGAATGCCGCAGAGTTTTTGTAGATACTAATTGCAGTACTTTATATTATCGGTCCACTACATCAATGCCTGATTCTGAATAAAATTGCCGGGGCATTCATCCCTGAATTTAAAATTCAATTTTACAGCTTTATAAAAAATTAATAATGCCAGATAGAAAAATAGCTCCTCCAATTAAAGACGCCATAGAGTTCAACATAGCCCTAAATCCATGTACCCGATTTTCACTTTCAAACGGAGCTCCTGTTTATTATATTAATGACGGAGCAGAAGAAGTGGCCATGATAGAATTTGTATTCGATGCAGGAAATTCTTATGAAAACAAAAATGGAGTGGCGGCAACAACCAATTATCTCATTAAAAACGGGACCAGTAAAAAAAATGCTTTTGAAATAACCGAAAGCTTTGAATACTTTGGTGCATACTTAAGCCGCGCATGTCATAACGAAACCACAACCATCACTTTACATTGCTTATCTAAGCATTTAAAAGAATTATTACCTGTAATAAGAGAACTGATAACAGACTCCATATTCCCCGAAGATGAACTTGAAATTTTTCAACAAAATAGTATTCAACGTCTTTCTGTTAATTTGCTAAAATGTGATTTTGTTGCCAACAGGTTAATTGACCAATATTTGTATGGCCCCCAACATCCTTACGGAAAAGTAAGTACAAAGGAAGATATTGAGGCGCTAAACCAGGAAGATCTTACTGCCTTTTTCAGTCAATTTTATTTGAATGCAAAATGCCGTATTTTCTCAGCAGGAAAACTTCCTGCAGATTTCGAACAGTTGCTGGAAAAATACTTTGGTGACCTTTCATTTAATAAAGATCTGCCGGCTTTCATGCAAAACCGAGAACTGGCCACTCAAAAAAAATACCGTATCAACAACGATGAAAACGGAGTACAGGGAGCAGTTCGTATTGCACGTCCGTTTCCCAATCGCCATCATCCCGATTTTAAAAAAGTGTCTGTCCTGAATACCTTATTCGGCGGTTATTTCAGCTCAAGGCTCATGAGCAATATCCGGGAAGAAAAGGGCTATACTTATGGGATTTCAAGTCATTTGCAAAACCACATTGGAGATACTGCCTGGATCATTAGCACTGAAGCCGGAAAAGATGTATGCGAAGCCACTATTGAAGAAGTGCATAAAGAAATGAAATTATTGAGGGAAGAACTCATTGACGCTGAAGAATTATTATTGGTAAAAAATTATATGATGGGTGTCAATCTTGGTCATCTAGATGGACCGTTTCATGTGATAGCCCGATGGAAAAGTTTGATCCTTAATAATCTTGATGAACATTATTTTTATGAATCTCTTAATACTATTAAAACAATTTCAGCAGAAGAATTACAGGAGCTTTCCAATAAATATTTAATACCTGAAGATTTTTTTGAATTGGTCGTAATTTAAATTAGCTTACACTAAATAAATTAGTAAATTAGTGTTATGAGATTCATCATCCGGCTTCTTATCACTGCTGCAGTAGCTTATGGATTATCAATGATCCTGGATCCGCATGTCCACATTAATTCTTATTCAACAGCATTAATTTTTGTGTTGGTACTTGGAATTTTAAATGCTATTGTAAAACCAGTTCTTATTATTTTAACTTTACCTATTACCATCCTTACCCTGGGATTATTCCTTCTAATTATCAATGTTTTAATGATTCTTCTTGCCGGAAAATTTGTCTCCGGATTTCATGTAGATGGATTTTTATGGGCTTTCGTTTTTGGCATACTGCTTTCTTTTCTTTCCTCTACCCTTAATAATTTTGAAAAAGGTAAAAAATAGGTTTTTTAAATTTTCTCTCCTTGCCTTTTTTAGCTTCTCCCCGGCATTCTATTCAGCTATTTCTCTTTTATCAAACATCCATTTTCTTAATCTTTTTTATTTACAGATGAAAAGATGAAATTTGTATCATGCAATTCAATAGAAATAATTTATCTGAAGAGACACTGATAGATTTATACCGGCATTTACTTCTTCCCCGGCTGATAGAAGAAAAAATGCTTTTATTATTACGACAGGGTAAAGTTTCAAAATGGTTCAGCGGTATCGGCCAGGAAGCAATCGCTGTGGGCGCCACTTATGCCCTTCAGCCTGATGAGTGGATAATGCCTTTACATCGCAACCTTGGTGTTTTTACTTCAAGAAAAATGCCTTTGCCAGATTTAATAAAGCAATGGCAAGGCCAGTTAGATGGCTATAGCAAGGGAAGAGAACGTAGCTTTCATTTTGGAAATAAGGAACATTATATCTGCGGAATGATTTCTCATCTCGGCCCTCAACTTGCCCTAGCAGATGGAGCTGCTCTTGCCTATAAATTAAAAAAGCAAGAAAAAGTAGCACTTGCTTTCACTGGCGATGGAGGCACCAGCGAAGGAGATTTTCATGAAGCATTAAATGTGGCCGCTGTTTGGGATTTGCCGGTAATATTTATTATTGAAAATAATGGCTATGGTTTAAGCACTCCCGTAAGTGAACAATTTCGTTGTAAAAACCTGGTGGATAAAGCAAAAGGCTATGGCATGGAAGGCATACAAATAGATGGTAATAATATCCTTACCGTATATGAAACGATAAAACAGATACGTGAACATTGCATCAAAAATCAAAAGCCTTATTTAATAGAATGCATGACTTTTCGCATGCGGGGGCACGAAGAAGCAAGCGGGACGAAATATGTTCCCAAAGAAATTTTTGAAAAATGGATTGAAAGAGACCCGATAAAAAATTATGAACATTTTTTGGTGGATGAAAATATTCTTACCAACCTGAAGATTGCCGAAATAAGAAATGAGATAAAGAAATACATTGAGAGTTGTCACCTGGGTTCAGACCCCATATCATCCGGAGAAAATACACAAAGTCCATTTAAGGGAAATCCTCAAATTTCTAAAAAAGAAATCGAAGATATATATGCAAAAAAGAATACCTCCTTTGAATCTGCTAAAGCCATTTATTCAGAAAACAAAGTTGTAACATCTTCTCCTTCGGAAGAAAAAAATCCTCGGAACATTCGTTTTATTGATGCTATTAAAGAGGGGCTCCACCAGTCTATGCTAGCGCATCCTAACCTGGTTTTAATGGGCCAGGATATTGCAGAATATGGCGGAGCTTTTAAAATAACAGAAGGACTGGTAACTGAATTTGGTAAAGAAAGAGTACGGAATACGCCCTTATGCGAAAGCGCTATTGTGGGAGCTTGCCTCGGTTTATCATTAGAAGGATTTAAAAGTGTAATGGAAATGCAATTTGCAGATTTTGTTACTGTGGGATTCAACCAGATTATAAACAACCTTGCCAAAATTTATTATCGCTGGGGGCAAAATGCTGATGTGGTCATTCGTATGCCTGCGGGGGCGGGCGTAGGCGCTGGACCATTTCATAGTCAAAGTAATGAAGCCTGGTTTATACATACGCCAGGGTTAAAAGTAGTTTACCCTTCCACACCAGAAGATGCTAAAGGATTATTAATCGCAGCAATTAATGACCCTAACCCGGTTATGTTCTTTGAACACAAAGCTTTATACAGAAACCTGAGCGCAGATTTCCCAAAGGAATATTATGAAACAGAAATAGGAAAAGCCCGGAAAGTGCGCTCAGGCAATGACATTAGTATCATTACTTATGGTATGGGTGTGATATGGGCTACGGAATATGCTGAAGCTCACCCAGAAATTTCAATTGATATTCTTGACCTGAGAACATTATTGCCTTTAGATTACAAAGCCATACGAACATCTGTCAACAGTACTGGTAAAGTACTGGTGCTACATGAAGATACCCTGACAGGAGGCATTGGCGGGGAAGTGGCAGCATGGATAGCCCAAAACTGTTTTGAATATTTAGATGCTCCTGTGCTGCGCTGCGCCTCATTGGATACGCCTGTTCCTTTTAATAGTGAATTAGAAAAAAACTTTTTGGCTAATTCAAGGTTAGATGAAATGATGCAGAAGTTAGTAAATTATTAAGAAATCAATATTGAATAAATTTTTGCATGGGAAATAATAAAAATGTTTAAATAATTTTTTGTGATCACTATATATATGACTTTTCATTTTCAATTACATTTTCAATCATCCCTAACTTTATAAAATGTATTACAGAATCACTGGGCTTTTATTAAGCTGTTGCTGTTTTTTTAATTTTGCGAAAGCACAAAATAATTCCGATAAATCCATTTTCAATCCACATGAATTATTTGCGCAGGATGTATTCACTAAAAACGGAAATGAATTCCGCTCTGCAAATGGAGCGCCCGGTCCTAAGTATTGGCAAAACCACGCTGACTATACACTTCACGCCACGATAGATACACTTCAGAATATCCTCAGCACCTCCGAAATAATTCATTATACTAATAATAGCCCTGATGGATTGTCTTCACTCTGGCTGCAGCTCGATCAAAATACGTATCGCGAAGATGCACGTTCCAATTATTACACAGCATCTTCCCGGTCATCCGGACCAGCTACCAATAATCATACTAATGGCTACCAGTTTGAATCTATAACCATTGAATATAGAGGCAACATCTTAAATGCTGATTATATCATCAATGATACCAGGATGCAAATCCGGCTGCCGTTTACCTTATCATCCAAAGAAAAAATAAACATCAACATAAAATACCATTATACCATTCCAGGAACATTTGGGGGAAGAACAGATTTTTATTCAACAAAAAATGGTAAGGTTTATGAAATAGCACAATGGTACCCACGCATGTGTGTGTATGATGATCTTTTGGGCTGGAACACTTTACCCTTCCTGGGGAGTGGTGAATTTTATTGTGAATATGGCGATTTTGACTATACAGTAACCGTCCCCAATGATATGGTTGTTGCAGGAAGCGGGGAATTGCAAAATGAAAAAGAAGTACTTTCTGTGCAACAAGCCCAACGATTGGAGTTAGCAAGAAAAAGTGATCAAACAGTTTTTATCCGTACCGTAAAAGAAGTAAACCAGGTAGCAGCCCATAGGATTAGTAACGGAATGAAAACCTGGCACTTTAAAATGTACAATACACGTGATGTAGCATTTGGTGCTTCCAAAGCATATGTTTGGGACGCCGCAAGAGTTAATTTACCGGACGGAAAAAAATCATTAGCAATGTCGGTTTATCCTGTTGAGAGCGCAGGAGAAAATGCCTGGGGCCGGGCCACAGAATATTTAAAAAAATCAATAGAATACTTTTCTGAAAAATGGTTTGTATACCCATACCCGGTAGCCGTTAATGAGGCCGGAACAGCAGGAGGGATGGAATACCCTGGAATTGTATTTGATGGCTGGAAAGATAAGGCCGGAGAATTGTATTGGGTTACTGCGCATGAAATAGGACACAACTGGTTTCCAATGATTGTGGGCAGCGATGAAAGACGTTATGCGTTTATGGATGAAGGCTTTAATACGTTCATTGATGTGTATGCTGCAGATGAATTTAATAACGGAGAGTACGCACCAAAACGTGACGGAGAATATGCGCCAGGCAAAGGAAATCCCGCTGATGAAATCATTCCATTACTTAAAGACCTGGATGCTCCTACTATGATGGTACGGGCAGATCTGTTCCCCGAAAAATACCGGCATCCTGTTGAATATTTTAAACCCGCATTCGGTTTGGTTTTACTGCGGGAAATTATTTTGGGAAAAGACAGGTTTGATTATGCTTTTAAGCAATATATTGAAAGATGGGCTTACAAACATCCTGCCCCTGATGATTTTTTCCGGACGATGGATAACGAATCGGGCGAGGACCTTGGCTGGTTTTGGAAAGAATGGTTTTATAATAACTGGCAGCTTGATCTCGCTGTTCAATCTGTCTCTTATACACAAAATGATATAAAAAATGGGGTAGATATTACCATTGCAAATTTGCAAAAGATGGCCATGCCTTGTACGCTTGAAATTATATTAAAAGATGGCAGTAAACAATATTTAAAATTACCGGTAGAAACCTGGATGCAAAGCTCTATTCAAACTTTTCATTTGCCAACAACACAGGCTGTTATATTGATAACCATTGACCCTGAAAATAAATTACCAGATAGCGACAGGAAGAATAATATATGGAAAAGATAAAGATTCCCTGAAGCAGTTTTTTTGATGTAATTTCCAATTTTTATAACAGGCAACTTTATTTTTGATTTAGAAAATAATTTCATTTGTGCTTATAATAAAAATTTCAACTTTTTAAATACCCTAAAATTTCACTTGTTGTATGAAAAAAATATTCGCATTACTATGTTGCAGTTTTATCTCTGTTTTATCATTTAGCCAGGTCAGTAAACCAACAATTGCTATTATTCCGGAACCTGTAACTATTATCGAAAATTCCGGCCATTTTTCATTACCACAAAATGTAGTGATCGAAGCAGGTAATCAACCTGAAATGAAAGAAGTGATTTCTTTCCTGAAAGATCGTTTATCAACTCCTACAGGTATTCATGTTATTATAAAAAATGTAGCAGCCACTGCTACTGTAAAATTAATCTTGAATAAAAAATCAGATGCTGTTATTGGTAAAGAAGGTTATCATTTATTAGTAACCCCAAAAAATATTACTATTAAAGCAAATGCCCCTGCCGGATTATTCTATGGAGTGCAAACTCTGGTACAGCTATTTCCCAAAGAAATAGAAAGTGCAGTTACAGTTAAAAATATAAAATGGGAAGCGCCTTGCATTAGTATTACTGATTATCCGAGGTTCGGATGGAGAGGATTGATGTTTGATGTGGCCAGACATTTCTTTACAAAAGAAGATGTAGAGCAATATATTGACCAAATGGTGCGCTATAAATACAACCTGCTTCATCTCCATTTAACCGATGACCAGGGCTGGCGTATTGAAATTAAAGGATTGCCAGAACTTACAGAAGTAGGTGCATGGAATGTAAAAAAGACAGGGTACTTCGGAACTTTTTCTGTACCAAAACCAGATGAACCCCGCAACTATGGAGGGTTTTATACACAAGATGATATCAGAGAAATTGTACAATATGTAAAGGAAAGATTTGTAAATATTTTACCTGAAATTGATGTGCCTGGGCACAGCCTTGCAGCCATTGCTTCTTACCCGGAATTATCATGCACACCTGACGCGAAAAATTATCATGTACTTTCAGGTGAAGAAATGATGGATTGGTCTCACGGCGATACGCTAATTGCACTTGAGGATAATACACTTTGTCCGGCCAATGAGAAAGTATATACTTTTTTAGATAAGGTAATAACCCAGGTTGCCCAACTTTTTCCTTTTGAATATATACACTTAGGCGGAGATGAATGTGCCAAAAATTTCTGGGAAAAAAGTGATGCTGTTAAAGCATTAATGCAGAAAGAAGGGTTGAAAAATATGCAGGAAGTGCAAAGCTATTTTGAAAAAAGAGTAGAAAAAATAGTAGAATCAAAAGGTAAAAAATTTATGGGCTGGGATGAAATACTGGAGGGTGGTTTAGCACATGATGCAGTAGTCATGAGCTGGCGGGGAATGGCCGGTGGAATACAGGCAGCTAAAATGGGGCATGAAGTTGTTATGAGCCCTACCACCTTTGCTTACCTGGATTATATGCAGGGAGATCCGGCTATTGAGCCTCATGTATATGCCACACTTCGTTTAAAAAAAGCATACGAGTTTGAGCCCGTTCCCGATAATGTAGATGCCAAATTTATTTTAGGCGGTCAGGCCAATTTGTGGACAGAGCAAGTTTATAATATGCGGCATGCTGAATATATGACCTGGCCAAGAGCTTTTGCAATTGCCGAAGACCTTTGGTCGCCAAAAGAAAGTAAGAATTGGAATAATTTCGCCGGCAGAGTAGAAAAACATTTTGCCCGTTTTGATGTAGCCGAGGTAAAATATGCGCCCAGTGTGTATGATCCAATTATCAATGCCAGTGCTTCGCCAGATAAAAAATTAATAGTTGAGCTAAGTACTGAGATTGATGGGCTGGATATTTATTACACTTTTGATAATTCTTTTCCAGATAAATTTTATCCAAAATATACAGAACCTCTTATTGTTCCCGAGGATGCGGTAGCGCTTAAATTAATTACTTACAGGGATGGTAAACCAATAGGAAGAATGATCACAGTGCCTGTTACAGAATTAAAAAACAAGGCAGATGGAAAGAGTGAAGAATAAATTTTTTTGTCAGATTATGATTTCTGGAATTTTTATTCTTTTTATATTGTAGCGGTATGAATAATTTATAAAATAGCTAAATTAAACTGTGGGTAATTCGCGACAAGGCATTGAACCGATAATAAAGAAATTAAATAAATTTGTATTTTCTTATATGCCAAAATTATTTGTTATGAAATATCTTATTAGTTTACTGTTTTCTTTATTGTTTACCAGCCTTGCCTTTGCCCAGGAGCCCATGAAGACTACAGCAGAATACAATGGACAAAAGTATCCCTGTTATATTGTGGAGTACAATCTTCCTCCGGATGAAACTGAAAATGTTATCAAAGAAAAATTAAGAGCTGAAGGTTATAATTCTGATAAATCAAAAGGATTTATATTGTATCGTAATGTAAGACTCAAAGATTTAAATAATGATGAGGCGCAGGATGTGCTTTTTAAAATAGACAGAAAAAGCCGTAAAGAAAAAGATAAATCAATAGTAACAATGATTACTGCAAAGGCTGGTGAAATTCCTGAGGAAAAAGTAAAGGGCGCTAAAATTGTCGCAGATATCACTACTTCGGAAAACAGTGTTTCTTTTTTAAATAGTTTCCAAAACAATATTAATTTACAGGCACACACTCTTGCTGTAAATGCGCAGACAGATGAAGTGGCAAAAGCTGAAAAAAAATTGGAAAATCTGCAAAAGGATCAAACCAAGTTAGAAAAGAAAATAAAAGATTACCAGAATGACCTTGAGGTAAATAAAAAAGACCAGCAAACACAAACAGACGAAATAGCTAAACAGAAGGCTTTATTAGATAAGTTGAAAAATGAAAAACCTTTGGAAGAATAAAAAATTTATTCCTTTTGTTCTATACTGACCATTTTTCTAAAACGAAAACTTAAAAAGACCACCGAAAAACTTAGTCCTACAATAAATCCTATCCAAATACCGGCAGCACCCATATTAAAATAAAAAGCAAGCAGACAACCTACAGGAATCCCTATTGCCCAATAAGCAATAGCAATAAAAATTGTAGGAATTTTTACATCTTTAATGCCACGTAATAAACCTGCGCTTACTGCCTGTGTACTATCCGAAATTTGGAAAAAGGCAGCAAATAAGAGTAAATAGGAAGCTAAGTCAACCACTTGTTTATCATCATTGAAAATAAGTGGTAATTGAGATTTTAATAAGATAAAAATGATCGCGCAAAAAGTGCCATAGATCAACGCCATTATCAATGTACTTTTCCCAATCAGCCGGATCAACTTCACATCTCTACGACCAAATGCATTACTTGTGCGGATAGAGCCTGCCTGCGATAGCCCCATAGAAACCATAAAAGTCAGAGAAGCAACGCTCAGCGCTATTTGATGTGCTGCCTGGTCTACAGCTCCAATGGTTCCAATCAAAATTCCTGAAACAGCAAAGGCCCCGGCTTCCATAGTTATTTGAAAACTGCTCGGAATGCCAATGTTCAGTAAATCTTTCAGCGATTGCCATCTAAATTTCCATTCTTTGCTTCTAACCGCAACATATTTTCGGAAAGTGTTGTGGTATAAAATAATGAATCCCAGGGCGATAAAAATCAGGCTCCGGGTAATCAATGTACCCCAGCCTGCTCCCATCAATTCTAATTTTGGAAACCCCCAATTCCCATAAATCAACAACCAGTTTAAAAATACATTTATAGGCAACGCCAGTAATGAAAGGATCATGGCAGTCTTTGTATGCTCCAGTCCATCCGTAAACTGCTTAAGCGCCATAAATAGCAACATGGGAATTACAGACCAGCCCATAATTTGCATATAAGGCAAAGCAAGGGTAGCTACTTCCGGATCCTGGTGCAGGTGAAACAAAATATTTTTACTTAATTCTATTCCCAATGAAATGATAAGCGCCGCAATAGCACAAAGCCAGAAACCATTGAATAAATAATGACTTACTAACTTTTTGTCATTTCTTCCATTTGCCATAGAAACCATCTGTGAAACGGAAATCGTAATTCCAATACCAAAAACAAAAGGAATGTTCATCACACTCATTACCAAAGCTGCTGCAGCCAATTGTTTATAACCCACAGCACCCACCATGGCAGTATCAATAATACCTAATAGCATTTGAGCCACTTCTCCCAGGATTATAGGGAAAGCCAGGTTCAACGTTTTTTTTGCCTGTAGAAACAGCATGAAATGGATTTAAGAAAATTTCAAAATGTGTGTGAAGGTAAAAAGATTGAGAAGGCTTATTTATTAAATAATAGGGAAGTGATAAAAAATGTGTCTGGGTTGTGTACGACCTTTATCACCGGTATGAATAATTCCCCCAACAATCTAATCTCTATATTAGTTTTGGTCGTTTCCGGTCAACTCATTTCAGAAGTGATATCTTGCCTTTTTTATAGACAAATATGTTTTAAATATTTTTTAGTAAATAATGATACATACAAAGTAATTTCGTCCAACTGATTAAATTCTAATACCGGAAGCAATATTAATTCATTGATAAAGCATCAGATATCAATTTTTAAACAGATATTTCTATTGGCATAAAAACAGAGTACTATAAATAACTTATAAAAATATTAATATGAAAATACTTTGTATAGGAGAAGCTCTCATAGATATGATTTGCACAGATACGGGGTCATCACTCTCAAAAGGTGAACATTTTTTAAAAAAGCCTGGTGGTGCTCCTACCAATGTAGCTGCTGCTATAGCTGCTTTAGGAGGAGATGTTTTATTATCTGCCAAAGTTGGTTCCGATCCTTTCGGCCAACAATTAATTGAAGTAATGAAAGACTTCGGAGTTTCAACAATTTGGATGATGCAAGATAAAGATCACTTTACCACTTTTGCTTTTGTATCATTAATGAAAGATGGCGAGCGTGATTTTGTTTTTAACAGGGGCGCGGATGGACAGTTGAATGAAAACGATATCCAAGGCATTGATTTAGATGAATGTTCTATCATTCACTTTGGTTCAGCTACAGCTTTTTTACCCGGACCGTTGCAGCATGCATATAAAAGCTTATTACAAAAGGCTTTGGAGAAAAATATTTTTATCAGTTTTGACCCTAATTACCGGCATTTGCTATTTAAAAACAATACCGAAACATTCATTCAACAATCATGGAATTTTATGCAACAGTGCCATTTCTTTAAAGTAAGTGATGAAGAGGCAATGTTAATCACCGAAAGTTCATCCGTTTTTGATGCTGCTAAAATATTATCTGAAAAAACAAATGCCACTTTTGCAATTACCCTGGGCAAAGAAGGTACATTACTTATGCATCAAAAGAATAAAAGTATGGTAGAAAGTATTACTGTGCTACCAATAGACACAACTGGAGCAGGTGATGCATTTGTGGGCGCAGTTTTATACCAACTCAGAAATTATTCTTTACAAAAAATACAAGCTTTAAGTACTGATGATTGGAAAAATATTATTTACAACGGAAATAAAGCAGGCGCGCGCACCTGTGAATATATGGGAGCAATGGAAGCATTTAAATATTTAAATAACCAAATTTTTGCATAATTATAAAACAAATTGAAATTTGGTCAATAGAGGGTCTTCAAATATTTTTTACTCAACCTAAGAATTTTGCGATACACTGCAGCCAGTGATCTCTCATAAACTTTATATTCAGCAAAGTTCTTTTTAAGCTGTTTTTAATTTTCTATTTCATTCCTGGCATTGGTTAAAATCGTCGATATACGTTTATTCCTTTAAACCATTATTTAATGTTTAAATGATAATAAACTTCGTTCCAGCAAAGTTCATTTTTAAACTCTCTAAGTCTTGTTTCTCTATCAATGAACACAATTTCAATCCCTGCCATATGAGCAAAGTCTTCCAGGTGCTCTGATGTTAAATTTTGGCTATAGCAGGTATGATGTGCACCACCGGCCAATATCCATGCAGCGCAACCGGTGGCCATATCCGGAAGTGGTTTCCATAATACCCTTGCAACAGGAAGTTTTGGTAACTCATGCACAGGTGCAACAGCTTCAACTTCATTTACCAATAACCTAAAGCGATTTCCCATGTCAATGACAGAAGCATTTAAAGCAGTGCCACCACTAACGTTAAATACTAAACGAACCGGATCCGCTTTGCCGCCGATACCTAAAGGATGAATTTCACAGGAAGGTTTTCCGTGTGCAATTGACGGACAAATTTCCAACATATGTGAACCCAATACCATCTGGTTATCAGGGTTGAAATGATACGTATAATCTTCCATAAAGGAATTGCCTCCCTGCAGTCCGCTACCCATCACTTTCATAGCCCGTACCAGCGCTGCTGTTTTCCAATCGCCTTCGCCTGCAAAGCCATAACCCGCTGCCATCAAACGTTGTGCACCGATGCCCGGTAACTGCGTCATCCCGTGCAAGTCTTCGAAAGTATCTGTGAATCCTTTGAAATTTCCATGCTCTAAAAAATATTGCAAACCCAGTTCAATGCGTGCGGCTTCAATTAAGGATTGGTATTTCTCATTCCCTATTTGTAAACTGTCAGCCAGTTTATAACTGTCTTTATATTCCTGTAGCAATTTATCAACCTCAGCATCAGTTACTTCCCCGATCACTTTTACCAGGTCGCCGATGCCATGCGTATTTACAGAATAACCAAACTTCATTTCAGCTTCTACTTTATCGCCATCAGTAACTGCTACATAACGCATATTATCCCCGAAACGAACAAACTTTGCACCTTGCCAATCGTTCCAGCCGGCTGCTGCACGTGTCCAAACATTAATTTTATCCAGAACTTTTGGATCCTGCCAATGCCCTACAATTACTTTTCTTCTTAGGCGCATCCGCGTCATGATAAAACCAAATTCCCTGTCGCCGTGTGCGCTTTGGTTCAGGTTCATGAAATCCATATCAATTTCTTTCCATGGAATATCACTGTTAAACTGTGTATGTAAATGACACAAAGGCTTCTGCAATATTTTTAATCCACTGATCCACATTTTTGCAGGCGAAAATGTATGCATCCATGCAATGATACCAATACAATTTTTTGCTGTATTGGCTTCAATACAAACATTGTAAATCTCTTCTGGAGTTTTTACTGTTGGTTTAAAAACAATACTTACAGGGATTAGGCTAGTATCATTAAATGATTTAGCAATGATTTGAGAATGTTCTGCAACTTGCTGCAGTGTTTCTTCTCCATACAAATACTGGCTGCCTGTTACAAACCATACTTCAAGACTTTTAAGATCTTTCATTCAATTTGAATCAATATTTTATAAAATTTATTTATAGTGTTTGTTTCTATTGCCCATAATAACTTCCTGGTCCATGTTTACGTTCGTAATGTTTTTTTATCAAAACTTCTTTTAAGCGCGGAGCATTGCAATTGATCGTTTCAGTTAAATAGGCTATTTGTGCAATATTTTCCAGTACTGCACTGTTGTAAACTGCTTTTCCCACATTTCTGCCCCAAGTAAACGGTGCATGATTTCCAACAAGTATCATTTCTACTTCCTCATAACTCAAACCCTTTTCTTTAAACCAGTTAATAACCTGGTGTCCGGTTTCATATTCATATTCACCCTGTATCATTTCATCACTCATCGGTAATGCGCAAGGAATATCAAACGTATTATGATCTGCATGTGTTGTTCCATAAATTGGAATATCTCTTTGGGCTTGTGCCCAGGCGGTTGCATAAGTTGAATGCGTGTGTGCGATTCCGTTAACTTTATCCCAGTGTTTATACAAAACAGCGTGCGTTTTTGTGTCTGATGAAGGGCGCAATGCTCCTTCAACAATATTTGATTCGAAATCAACTATAACCATTTTTTCAGGTGTAAGTTCACCATAAGGAATCCCGCTTGGCTTGATGGCAAACACGCCTAAACTCCTGTCTGCAGCACTTACATTTCCAAACGTGAATAACACCAACCCCAGTTTTGGCAATTGCATATTAGCTTCGTATGCTTCCTGTTTTAGGTGCTCATATTTTGTTTTAGCCACTATATTTGTTTATTTGTTAACTTCAAATTCTAACAATCTCAGACTATCATAAATTTATTCTTGCATGGTTAAGAAGACACGCCTACATTTATTAAAAACAGTAGGTCTCAGCTAATACATTTAACTTTTACAAAAGCATCAAAAAAATTTACCAAAATTACCTTTATTATAAAATTTGGTAGCTTATACTATTCGTAAGAAAAATGAACCATTGAATTTAAGAATTTTACCTTTATAAAGTAATATATAATAAGCAATTCAAGAAAATATCTTTACAAATTAAATCAAAGTCCCTTTTCTTAGGACCACGTTGGTAAGGATTAAAAACTTGTCAAAAATATAGTACTTATGAATTTATTTAGACAGGAAAGAAATGATTTTTTACACTAAACTCTTTATTTCTCTTCTGCAAAATCTACTTTCCCTAAAAGGGATAAAGATTATAAACCAGTTTCTAATGGTTTACTGTAAAAATAAAATTTGAGTTCACTGTAAAATGCACCCCGGTTTTAAGATTGATACTTCTGATAGTTGGACTTGAATTTACAATTACTGTTCCACTATTGATATATACATCTGTATTGGCATCAGGAAGTCTACCACAACTCCAGTTCCCGATGTTTTCCCAGGAATCATCTATCGCTCCAGTCCAGGTGTTTGAAAACGTTAGTGTGACAGGATTACTGTATACTGTATCTACTTTACATCGATATTTATAGCCATACCACGAAGATGATAAATTGTTCAGTTGCAGATTGGCCGTTTTGGTTCCGGTGTAATTAGCGTTATCGGTTAAATCTGTATATCCGCTTCCGTTATCTAATTGCCATTGATAGGCAGTCCCTGCAATAGTTACTTTATAATTGGCGCTTGTTACCCCAGTACAGAGATCGCCTGATCCAACAATTTGATTACTGCTTAAAGTACCGTATACTTCAAATTCCCATAATGAATATCCATAAGTGGTCCCCCTGGCTATTCCATTCATTCTCACATACCGGCCACTTCCCTGCAGCGGCAAATAATTATCATAATCTATGTTTCCTTTTACTGAATCTAAAGTTGTCCAGTTCAATGCATCTTCAGATACCTGGATTTGGAAATCTTTGCCCAAAGCCGTTTCCCATTTTAATACCACTTTACACAAATCGTAACGCGCTCCCAGATCAACATATATCCATTGTTGATCACTGCCGGCACTGGCCCATCGGGAAAAAACATTTCCATCAAATGCTGAATCTGCGTATCGGTTTACATTTACTCCATTTACTACATCGACAGTTTGACTAGATGCCAGGCAAGGTTTATGTAAAGCAATATTTACGGAATTACAGCTATCCCCTGCATTATACCTCAATCCATAAACCATTAATTTATTAGAAAAAGTAGCCTGGTATACTTTTCCATTACTAACAGTAGGGCAAACAAATTTTGCATAATTACCCGGATCTTCTCTAGCATTTTGCGAAGAATTCCACAATTCTTTCGTTACATCCGTTGCACTGAAAGCTCGTAATATTCCCGGACGAACTGCATGTTCCGCATCTTGACCATTGGCTGCCTGGTTTACCCATAATATGGCAGTGGAATCTGCTGAACCATTTGATGATAAAGAAAGGAAAGAACCATTGGCTCCAATAGGGCCTTGTACATCACTTACAATTGCATTTGTTACATCAAGTGTATCGGCAACCCTGTCATAAGGATAAGCATGCAAGGAAAGATTTTCACTCCAATTATAAATAAATTCTTTTTGTTCCCCTTTATAATAGGCAAGAGAAGAACGTAGAAACTCACCATTAGACCCGACACTTATTGTTTGTAATACATCATTACTTGTTGCACTATAGCCACCCATTGTATCGCGGTTAAGAAGATAAAGATTACCCTCCTTACAACCGGTTAAAACTTGTTTGGTATTAGGAATTAGAAGCATTCCTGGCGCTCCAAAGTCAAGGTCATTTGCATTTGTATAATCATAGTTTTGTGGTGTAAAAAAACTGCTTACGGTTAATGCACTGCCTGTAGGGGTAAGTTTTATGGCGCTTTGACCAAGGTTGACAGGGTTATTGAAAGTATCCACATCTCCATTGCCTGCTGCCACATAAATATTTCCAAATTCATCTGCGGCTGGAGCTGCTGCGCTCATCCATATTCCTCCCTGGCCACCATTAGGCGTAGTGTTATAAATACTTTTCTGTTGCAAGGTAGTTTTATCATATCCCATGACCCAACCGTGATAAGGATCCCAATCACAATGAGAGCTCCAGACGATATATATAGTATTATCCAATAATAAAAGCCCGGCACGTTGATTTTGTTTTTGAGGGTTAAATGTTACAACAGTTCCTCCGTCCCCCGTGCCCGGAACTTGTGCAGTGATTAATATCGGACCAGGAGACACTTCAGATCCCGTGGTAATATCAATTGCATGTAGGTATTGCGAGTAAATATTGCTAGTTGTATCTAGGCTTCTTGCTACTAAATACATAATGTGTATTGAAGAGTCTATTACTGGTGTACCTACTATTCCTATTTTTCCACTAAAATCTACATAGCCGCCACACACATTCATATCAGTATTCTTTACAGGTCTTGAGCCTATTGGCGTTAAATTTTTCTGCCAGTAAGGATTGCTAACATTTGCAGAATCGGCATCAAAGGCATATATGGTATTGTTGACTGTAGCAACTATGACAATATTTTTATTACCCTTCACCGGAATATTTGCATTGAGTACTACAAGTGCTTGTGCAAAAATTTGGTCATCCACCTGGCGTGAAAATATTTGTCCAAAGGAATTTCTATTTACATTTTTTGTTGTAAGAATAGTTTCTTTATTATTCCAGCCTGTTCTGTTCAAATCGTTATGCTGCGTAAGCACTGATACTTGTGAATAAGAATCATACGATACCACAATAAAAAAAACAAACAAGTATATTTTAAACTGGCGTATTTTCATGATTTACTAAAAACATGACTATGAATCATTTAAAGTTATAATTGGTTTGATTTCAAAGATAATACCTTATTATGATGTTTAAGGAACAGAAAAAGAACTTATCCATAATACTGCTGCGCTTCTATTTCTTCTTTTACTATATCAGGCACCAGGTATCGGATAGGTTTTTTTTGTCTTACCATATCACGGATATGCGTACTCGAAATATTCAGAAGTGGCGCATCAAATACTTTTATTCTATCTGTTAACATATCAAATCTTACATTAAAACCAGGTCTTTTGTAAATAAAAACTTCATATCGTTTTAAAATAATTTCAAAATTTTTCCATCTCTTTATATTACTAAAACTATCACTTCCCATAATAATAGAAAACTGGTGTTGAGGATATTTATCAGCTAAATAGCTAAGCGTATCAATTGTATATGATGGCCGGGGAAGTTTGAATTCAATATTTGAAGTACGAAGTTTTTTTTTCTCCTTCTATAGCAAGATCAATTAAATGCTTCCTATGATGCTCATTAATTAATGAATTACTTTGTTTTAAGGGATTTTGTGGCGAAACTACAAACCAGACTTGTTGCAAAGGTGTATAATTTGCAAAATAGCTGGCTATTATTAAATGGCCAATATGGACAGGGTTAAAAGAACCAAAGTACAATCCAACTTTCACTTAATATAATTTTTAAATAGTTTCTACTATTATCTGGTCGGCTTCATCAAGTCGTAAACTTAGAGAATATCCTGCAACCAATACATAAATCGGATCACCAAGTGGTGCTTTTTTCCAGACAGTGATTTCTTCCTCAGGCAAACACCCCATTTCCATCAATTTTAAAATAATCTCATGATTTTCAAAAGACTTAATTTTTACTTTTGTTCCTGGCTTAACTTGTGATAACTTCATCTTAGTATAAATGTATTACTCATTCTGAATAAACTGTTTCGATTTTAGAAAAAACACTCATGGGCACTATATTATTTAATAATAACGGCATTTCCCCTTCTTTAAAATATAAACCTTTTCTGAAAATATTTCTCACTTCTATTTTTGCAGAAGAAGGATATGATTTTAAATCCGTTTCCTACATTTTTTGTACAGATGAATATTTATTAAAATTGAATCAAAAGTACTTAAAGCATGATACACTAACCGACATAATCACTTTTACACTTTCTGAAACCTCTTTTCCAATTATCTCAGAAATATATATCAGTGTTGAAAGAGTGAAAGAAAATTCTCTCAAACTAGACGAAACCTATGAAACTGAAATGCAACGTGTGATGATTCATGGCATTTTACACCTTTGTGGCTATTCAGACCATACCCCTGAATTAAAAATTAAAATGAGGGCTAAAGAGGATTATTACCTTGCCCGCATGAATTTTAATTAAAAATGACCAACACGGTAACAACCAAAAATGGGGCATAAATATTCTTTTCATAAGAAAGAAAACGTTCCACGTGGAACTTTTTAAAAAAGTAGCTATCTAAAAATTTAATTAGTAGAGCGCGTTCCACGTGAAACATTTTTAAACAAAATTCTATTTCGGTATTTTTGCCAGATGTTTCCAGTATATGATGTTATCGTTGTGGGCGCAGGTCATGCAGGTTGTGAAGCTGCTGCTTCAGCGGCCAATCTAGGCAGTAAAGTCCTGTTGATTACAATGAATATGCAAAATATGGCTCAAATGAGTTGTAACCCAGCTATGGGAGGAATTGCGAAAGGACAAATAATTAGAGAGATTGACGCTTTAGGGGGGTATTCGGGCATTGTAACTGATGAAACAATGATCCAGTTCAGAATGCTCAATAAAAGCAAAGGCCCGGCAATGTGGAGTCCAAGAGCACAAAGTGATCGCCAATTATTTTCCACTAAATGGCGATTAATGCTGGAAAATACACCCAACCTCGATTTTTATCAGGATTCTGTAATCGGCCTGACAAAAAAAGGAAATGCCATTACAGGAATCAAAACTTCATTAGGTCATAATATACTGGCAAAATCAGTTGTTCTAACCAACGGCACTTTTTTAAATGGTATAATTCATATTGGAGAAAACCAATCAAAAGGTGGTAGAATGGCTGAAAAATCAGCAACAGGAATCACTGAGCAATTAGTTGAATGGGGGTTAGAAAGTAGCCGCTTAAAAACAGGAACACCTCCCCGAATTGATGGCCGCTCTTTAGATTATTCGAAAATGGAAGAACAAAAAGGAGATGAAACTATTTCCGGGTTTTCATTTTTAGATACAAATAAGCCTACAAAACAAAGAAGTTGCTGGATTACCTATACAAATACCGAGGTCCATGAAATTCTTAAATCAGGTTTTCATGAAAGCCCGATGTTTCAGGGAAGAATACAGGGAACAGGGCCCAGATATTGTCCAAGTATCGAAGACAAAATAAATCGCTTTGCAGAGAGAGAACGTCACCAACTATTTGTAGAGCCGGAAGGATGGGATACTATAGAAGTTTATGTAAACGGCTTTTCATCTTCGCTATCAGAAGAGGTTCAGTATAAGGCATTGAAAAAAGTACCAGGTTTTAAAAATTGTAAAATGTTCAGGCCCGGCTATGCAATAGAATATGATTATTTCCCGCCAACACAATTAAAATTAAGCCTTGAAACCAAGTTGGTAAATAATTTATTCTTTGCCGGCCAGATTAATGGAACTACGGGCTATGAAGAAGCTGCTTGCCAGGGACTTATAGCCGGAATCAATGCCCACCAGTCAATCAATAGGAAAGAGCCCTTCATCTTAAAAAGAAACGAAGCTTATATTGGTGTACTTGTTGATGATTTGATTAACAAAGGAACTGATGAACCCTATAGAATGTTTACTAGTAGGGCCGAGTACAGGACTTTATTAAGGCAGGATAATGCAGATTTGCGTTTAACCGAACGAAGTTTTCAAATTGGCCTAGCTTCCAACCAAAGAATGGAAAAGGTAAATAAGAAAAAAAAAGACGTTAAAGAAGTAATAGAATTGCTTAAAAAAATTAATCTTGAGCCTGATCATATTAATAATTTTCTTTCGGATAGATCTTCATCAACCATAACTCAAAAAACAAAAGCCTCTCAAATTTTATTGCGCCCGGGTATTGATTTAGACACAATGGTCAGATGTATTCCTATAGTTAATGAAACAATTGGAGAATATTCTAAAGAGACCCATGAACAGGCTGAGATACAAATAAAATACGAAGTGTATTTACAAAAAGAAGAAGAAATGGTTATTAAAATGAGTGCGCTTGAAAATCAAATTATTCCGAATAGTTTTAACTATGAAAATATTTCTTCATTGTCAAACGAAGCAAGGCAGAAATTTAATAAAATAAAACCCCAGACGCTAGGACAAGCCAGCCGTATTAGTGGTGTAAATCCAAGCGATGTGCAAATACTTATGGTCTATATGGGTCGTTAATTTCGTTTATTCATAACCGTTATAAATATTAAAAATGGAGCTAAATATATTACCCCAATCTGACAAAAAGGATGTGTTTAAAACTGTAAAAGAATTTTTAGAATCTAATCATTTTAAAATTATCAAATCTGATGAAAATCGTCCATGGGGTGGATTTTATGTAATTGACGAACTACAGTCTGAACAATTTATAAATTTCTTTTTCCTAAATGTTATAGAGGCTAAGCAAAAATCAACAGGCAAAATAAGTCCAAAAATTCTGATTGTAGAAGGCCATAAAAGATTAAGCTGGCAGTACCATCACCGGCGCTCTGAAATCTGGAAAGTTATTGGCGGTGAAGTAGGTGTAATAAAAAGCGATACAGATAAAGAAGGAAATTTACAACTAAAGAAAAAAGAAGACATCATTATATTGAAACAAGGCGAGCGCCACAGACTGATTGGTACAGAAAACTGGGGAATTATTGCAGAAATTTGGCAACATACTGATACTAATAAACCAAGCGACGAAGATGATATTGTGAGGGTACAGGATGATTTTGGCAGATAACCCTCTAATTGGATTTATAGGAATTCATTTCCGAACATATATTTTTTTGAATAGATAAAATAACAAAACCCCTTAATAGGGGTTTTGTGGTGTGGGGCGGGATCGAACCGCCGACACAAGGATTTTCAGTCCTTTGCTCTACCGACTGAGCTACCGCACCAATGGGCGGCAAAAATAGAATTATTCATTTGAAATAAAAATTCAATTTTGCCTTTTTTTTAATTTCCGTATTCGCACAAGAATTTTATACGCATAATCTTTAATTGCTCAAACGTGTAGTTCCCTTCCGAAAGCTCTTCACGCGCGATCTCCAGGCTGGATGTCTGGCAGCCTTTAAAATAATCAATAATTTCTTCTCTTTCATATTCTTCTACCAAATCTTCAATAGCATAATCAAGATTCAATTTGGTTCCACTTGCTACTATTGTTTCCATCTCTTCAAGTAATTCCTCTAATTTAAGCGTTCTATTCCTGGCTATCGTTTCGAGAGGCATTTTTTTATCGACATTCTGAATAATAAAAACTTTATTACTGTTTTTATTCACAACACTTTTCATTACAAAATCGTCAGGTTTTTCTATATCATTTTCTTCTACATATTTTTCGATCAGGTTTACAAAAGGCCTTCCAAACTTCAAAGCCTTTCCAACGCTTACTCCCTGGCACTTCTCTAATTCTTTTAATGTAGTAGGATAGAGAGTTGCCATATCTAACAAGCTATTTTCAAGGAAAATAACAAACGGTGGCAAATTGCGTTTTTTAGCTTCCTGCTGACGTAAATCCTTTAATAATTGAATTAATTTATCGTCTGTTTCTATAGCTTCTCCTATTTCTGCAACATCCTCCTCTTCATCTCCATCGGTTTCATAAATATGATTCAGTGCAATTTGAAATGAGGTCGGCTTTTTTAAGAAAGAATCACCCTTTTTTGTAATTTTTAAAACGCCATAGTCTTCAATGTCCTTTTTTATATAATTTTCAAGAAGCATTTGCCTGATTAAAGAGTTCCAGAAATGCTCGTCTTTGTCTTTTCCGGTTCCAAATACAGGCTTTTCTTCATGCCGGTACATCTTTATCTGTGGGTTTAATTTCCCTACTATAACAGGAATCACATAAGTAATTGGAAAACTTTCTCCCAAGGCTCTTATGGCTTTTAAGGCTATTACTGCCTGAACTTTTGCTTCTAAAAGTTCTTTTGGATTTTTACAATTATCACATTTACCTCCGCAGTTCTCAACCGTATAGGATTCACCAAAATAATTTAGCAATATTTTTCTACGACAAACAGCACTTTCTGAGTAGGCAACTGTTTCATTAATTAGCTGAGCACCAATTTCCCTTTCACTCAAGGATTTGTCCCGCATAAGATGTTCTAGTTTTGCCACATCTTTATGAGAATAATAGAGCAGACATTTTCCTTCTAACCCATCGCGGCCGGCACGTCCGGTTTCCTGGTAATAATTTTCTATCGATTTAGGAATATTATAATGAATCACAAAACGTACATCGGGTTTGTCAATTCCCATTCCAAAGGCAATGGTGGCTACGATCACCTGGATTTCTTCTCCCAAAAACTGATCCTGTCGTCTTGCCCTCAATTTAGAATCCAGACCGGCATGATAAGCAACCGCTTTTATCCCATTTGCCATTAACATCTGGGCCAATTCTTCTGTTGTCTTTCTGTTCAATGTATAAATAATTCCGCTCTTCCCTTTATTCTGAGATATAAATTTTACAATACTCTTTACGGCCAGTTCCTTTTTAACTTTTGGAACAACTTCATAATAAAGGTTTGACCGGTTAAAAGAGGAAATAAATATTTTAGGATCCCGTAAACCCAAATTTTTAACAATATCACTCTGTACTTTAGGTGTAGCAGTAGCGGTTAAAGCAATAACAGGAATTTTCTCATCAATCTGATCCATAATTTCACGCAATCTCCTATATTCAGGTCTGAAGTCATGCCCCCATTCACTTATACAATGAGCTTCATCCACAGCAAAAAAAGATATTTTCAAATCCTTAAAAAATTCCACATTTTCTGCCTTTGTTAGTGTTTCCGGAGCTACGTACAAAAGTTTTGTCTTCCCTGAAATAAGATCATCTTTGACAATTTTTTGCTGACCTTTATTAAGCGTACTGTTTAGAAAATGAGCAATATTATCAGTACTGCTATATCCGCGAACAAGATCCACCTGGTTTTTCATTAAAGCGATAAGCGGTGATACTATTATAGCACACCCTTCACTTATTATAGCTGGAAGTTGATAACAAAGGCTTTTTCCACCGCCAGTTGGCATGATCACAAAAGTATCTTTGCCCGATAAAAGATTATTAATGATATCTTCCTGAGGCTCTTTAAAAGCATTAAATCCAAAGTTTTTCTGAAGTTGTTTAATAAGTTCGCCGGAATTGATTGTCTTTTCTGTTTTACCCTTTGCAGAGGTTTTCGGTGTTTTGGTTTTTGTTGTAGGCATGGTTTTCGTTTCTACTCCACTTTATATTTTTATATTCGTAGGGTTCCAAAGTTAATTGAATTGTATTTCAAAAAAGGTTGTTAAAGTGTCTTTTAACATTATACCCTATGATCTAAGGCGAACTGGCAGTGTTAAGGTACGAAGATTTTGTGGTAGCCCAATAGAAATCTGAGCTTTGCTCAACCATTCATTTAAAGTAGGTTTGCATTCTTTTTATGGGTTAATGTATATTTGAATACATTATAAATAGAAATTTACACTCTATATTGGAGAACACTATAATTGATATTGCAAAACAAACCATTGAACTGGAAGCTTATTCTATAAAAGAAATGGTGAATTTTATTAATAAAGATTTTGAAAAAGTAGTTTCACTTATATACAGCAGTAAAGGCAGACTTGTTATTAGTGGAATTGGCAAAAGTGCTATTGTTGCCCAAAAGATAGTCGCATCACTGAATAGCACAGGAACACCTTCTATCTTCCTGCATGCTGCTGATGCCATACATGGTGACATTGGTATGGTTCAGCAAGATGATATTGTAATGGTGATTAGTAAAAGCGGCGATAGTCCTGAGATTAAAGTCCTTGTTCCTTTGATAAAAAATTTTAATAATTCACTCATTGCCATGTGTGGAAATATGCAAAGTTACTTATCAAAAAATGCAGATATAACCATTAATACTACTGTTTCTGAAGAAGCATGTCCAATTAATCTTGCACCAACAAGCAGTACCACAGCTCAAATAGTAATGGGCGACGCTCTTGTCGTTTGCCTGATGCATAAACGAGGATTTACTTCAGGAGATTTTGCTAAATTTCACCCGGGGGGAACTCTTGGAAAAAAATTATACTTACAGGTAAAAGATTTGTGCATTAATAATGAAAAACCTTTTGTATATATAGAAAGCTCATTAAAAGATGTGATCCTTGAAATTACCCAAAAGCGTTTAGGAGCTACTGTAGTATTAAGCAATGATGATACATTATCAGGTATCATTACTGATGGAGATTTGAGAAGAATGCTTGAAAAAGATCTCTATTCTGCGGGAGTAAAAGCCAGGGACATTATGACAACGAATCCAAAATCAATAAACAGCAACGAACTGGCAGTAAATGCCCTGGATATCATGCGTAAAAAAAATATTACACAATTAATAGTTATCCAAAACAACTTGTACTTAGGTATCATACATTTACACGATCTTATTCGTGAAGGAATTATTTAATCTTATTGAAAATGAATAAAAATAATTACGTAGCCATTCTGGCGGGAGGAATAGGAAGTAGATTCTGGCCTGTAAGCCGGGTTGAGTATCCTAAACAGTTTCTGGATATTTTGAATATTGGAAAAACATTAATTCAGGCAACCTATGACCGCTTTGCACAATTCTTACCACCTGAAAATATTTACATCGTAACATCCGATCAATACAAAGATATTGTTGCAAAACAATTACCACAGTTAAACCCTGAAAATATTGTTTGTGAGCCTTCCCGAAAAAATACAGCTCCCTGCATAGCATATATTTCTTACAAGCTCAACCAACTTAATCCACAAAGTAATTTGATCTGTGCTCCTGCCGATCATCTTATTTTAGATAATACTTCATTTACAAAAGTGAGCCTGGAGGCTCTTGAATTTACTGAAAAAAACAATGCACTTCTTACTTTAGGAATCAAGCCTTTTCAACCGAATACCGGGTATGGATATATACAATATGAAGAACACGCTGTAAGTGATAATATCTATAAAGTAAAAACTTTTACCGAAAAACCGGATCTGGAACTGGCCAAAACATTTATTTCCAGTGGAGATTTTTTATGGAATGCAGGAATTTTTGTATGGCAAACAAAAAATATTATTGCTTCTTTTGAAAAATACCTTCCGGAAATTCACGAGGTTTTTAATGGCGCTAAAAAAGCAATGAATTCAAAAGAAGAGAAAGAAGCAATTGAACTGATTTATCCATTATGCGAAAATATTTCAATTGATTATGGCATTTTAGAAAAAGCAGATAATGTATATGTGATTCCATCCTCATTCGGCTGGAGCGATCTTGGCACCTGGGGCAGCGCTTATGAAAACCTGGAAAAAGACTATCATGAAAATGCTGTTGCTGCCCATAACGTAATACTTTTTGATTGTTCTAAAAATATAGTGCATTCCAATGGTGAAAAATTAATTTTACTACAAGGACTGGAAGATTTCATTATAGTAGATACTCCTGATGCCTTATTGGTTTGTAAAAAGGATAAAGAACAGCATATAAAAGAATATTTATCTGAAGTAAAAAGAAATAAAGGAGATAAATATTTGTAAGAAAAGACAAGATTTCATATAAAATAAAATTGCACTATTTTTCGTTATTTTATTTTATGATTTTAAAAAATCTAATGAAATTTTTTTTAATTAGTCTATCTGTCTTATTTCTTCTTCCCAATTTTTTCAATATTAATTTTGAAAAAGATCCTGTATTTAATAAGGTCGAATTTTTTGATCCTTCTCTTAGCAAAATAAACTCTGTACAAAAATTGATAGAATATGCTGATAGTATTTCCGAAAAGAAATATGCTGGCAATTCTTTTGAATATGCAAAAATAGTGGCACGTATTATACGAAATCGGTTTTACCATGGCTTTTCTAGTTATTCCTTAAAACAAAACTGGATTGCCGCAACCACTCAATATATATTTGGCTACAATGTAGCCTGCCCGGTTAATTCTGATGAAATCTTACGATATCCTTATGCCGGCTGCTCACAACAAGCCATAGTTTTAGTATCTGTTATGAAAAGACAAAAAGTTCCTTATAGAAGTATTGGTTTTCCCCATCATTATGCTACTGAACTCAATTTTAATAATTCATGGTATTTTTTTGATACCGACATGGAACCTGAAATACATGGAGAAGAAAGAAATGAAAATAATTGGAAACAGAATGCTGATAGTTTAAAGAAATTTTATAATGCCATCCTATTCAACCTTGATTGGGAATTTGGAAAATCCTTGCCATTAAAAGTTGGAAAAATAAATTCTTTTCCGGCTCCGAGAGCATATATCTTCCAAACACTTACTAAATATTTATCCAGGATTTTATGGATATTTCCATTACTCATTGTAATATATCCCCGCAAAAACAAAGTTTGATATTTTTCTACAAGGATTCTATAATTTCGACTATCAAACTAAACCCAAATTTTGATCACTACTTCCATAAAAAGCAAATTACCCAATACCGGCCAAACTATTTTTACAGTAATGAGTGTATTAGCAAAAAAACACAAAGCTATAAATCTTGGCCAGGGTTTTCCTGATTTTGATATGAATGAAGATTTGATTAGCCTAGTACATAAAGCCATGAAAGATGGCCATAATCAATATGTACACATGAACGGTTTAATTGAATTAAGAGAAACAATTGCTGATAAAATTTTTTATTTATATCAAAGTAAAATTAATCCCAATAAAGAAATTTGCATCACCCCTGGCGGAACTTATGCTATTTATACTGCGCTTACATCTTTGCTAAAGCCTGGTGATGAAGTAATTGTTTTTGAACCTGCCTATGATAGTTATATTCCTAACATCAAAATTAATGGGGCTATTCCGGTTTTAATTCCTCTTACTTATCCTGAATATAAAATAGACTGGAATTTAGTAAAAGACAAAATTAATCCGCAAACAAGGATGATAATTCTGAATTCTCCTCATAATCCTACAGGAACGGTAATTGATAAAAATGATATAGAAGAACTAAGAAAGATTGTTTTTGGTACGGATATCCTTATTTTGAGCGATGAAGTATATGAACATATAATTTTCGATGGTATCCAACATGAAAGTATTCTAAAGTATCCCGATCTTTTTGCCCGAAGCTTCATAGCTTTTTCATTTGGGAAAGTATATAATTGTACCGGATGGAAAATAGGATATTGCATTGCTCCTCCAACACTAATGAAGGAATTTTTAAAAGTGCATCAATACAATTGTTTTTCTTGTAATTCTCCTCTTCAATATGCACTTGCACAATATTTACAAAATAAAAATGAATATCTCCAACTTGGTAATTCTTTTCAAAAAAAAAGAGATTATTTTAATGTCATAATGGCTCAAACAAAATTTAAAGCTATTCCTTCACATGGAAGCTATTTTCAATTGTATAATTATTCTGAAGTTAGCAATGAGAGTGAAATTGAATTTGCTAAAAGATTAACACGAAATGCCGGCGTTACAAGTATACCTGTTTCTGCCTTTTACAAAGAAGGAAAAGATAATAAAGTGTTACGTTTTTGTTTTGCTAAAAAAGAAAGTACTTTGAACGAAGCTGTAAACAGATTAATAAATTATTTTTCTTTAGGTAAGAATAATTTTATAAAAAATATTTAAGATAACTAAACTTTTTATCTATTTAATACTAAATATATTAGTGTTGATAATTATTAATCAATATATTTGCGCAACTAATAACTTTACAATTTAAATAAATTTTTTAATTATCATATTATGGCCAATACAAATACGGATAAAATTTCTGAAAAATTAAAAGCCCTTAAACTTACTATTGATAAAATAGATAAAGATTTTGGAAAGGGAAGTGTGATGATGATGAATGAACGCTCCCAGGAACCTCATGAAGTAATTTCTTCTGGATCAATAGGCTTAGATGTAGCATTAGGTATTGGCGGATTGCCTAAAGGAAGAGTTGTAGAAATATACGGACCGGAATCCTCTGGTAAAACAACCTTAGCCATACACGTAATTGCTGAAGCTCAGAAAAAGGGTGGCATGTGCGCTATTATTGATGCAGAACATGCATTTGACAGTGCATATGCCAGAAGATTGGGTGTGGATGTGGATAATCTTTTAATAAGCCAACCCGATTATGGAGAACAAGGATTGGAAATTGCTGACAGGTTAATTCTTTCCGGTGCTTTGGATGTAGTTGTTATAGATTCTGTTGCAGCTTTGGTTCCAAAAGGCGAACTGGAAGGTGAAATGGGTGACAGTAAAATGGGGTTACAGGCAAGGTTAATGAGCCAGGCAATGAGAAAATTAACAGCTACTATAAGTAAAACCAATTGCTGTTGTATTTTTATAAATCAGCTTCGTGATAAAATTGGGGTAATGTTTGGCAATCCTGAAACAACCACTGGTGGAAATGCATTAAAATTTTACTCTTCTATAAGATTGGATATTCGCCGAATGGCACAAATAAAAGATGGCGACCAATCTATTGGAAACCGGGTAAAAGTAAAAGTGGTAAAAAATAAAATGGCACCTCCTTTCCGGATAGCAGAATTTGATATTATTTTCGGTGGTGGAATTTCAAAAGTGGGTGAAATTATTGATATGGGAGTTGATTTAGGAATAGTTCAAAAAAGCGGAAGTTGGTTTAGCTATGATACTACAAAATTGGGACAAGGTCGTGAGGCCGTAAAACAACTTTTACTTGACAACCCTGATTTGGCAAAAGAAATTGAAGCAAAAATAAGAGCGAAAATTGCTGAAGGAGTAGTTTAATCAATATTTTTTATTTCTATAATCCACTTCTTTTACTGATTTCTAACATTCTTTCAATTGGAATTTTGGAAGCTATCCGTAATTGTTCATCCATTATTATTTCAGGTTCTTCATATTCCATACACAAATACAATTTTTCAAGCGTATTCAGCTTCATATAAGGGCAATCATTACAGGCACACATATTATCAGGTGGCGCAGGAATAAAGGTCTTAAGGGGTGATTGAATCTGCATTTGATGAATGATTCCTGATTCAGTGGCAACAATAAATTCTGTTGCCGGATTTTGCAACGTATATTTCAATAAACCACTAGTACTGCCTATAAAATCAGCAATTCTTAAAATTGGCTCTTCGCATTCAGGATGTGCAATCACTTTAGCTTTCGGATGCCTTATTTTAAGTTTAGTAATTTTTTCAAGACTAAATATTTCGTGAACCATACAAGCACCATTCCATAAAACCATATCCCTTCCGGTTTTTTTAATAAGATAAGCACCTAAATTTTTATCGGGGGCAAATATGATCTTTTGTTCTTTTGGAAAACTATTAATGATTGCTTCTGCATTAGATGAGGTACAAATTACATCACTTAAAGCTTTCATTCCTGCCGAACAATTGATGTAAGTAATCACTACATGATCGGGATATTTATCTCTGAATTTTTTAAAAAGATGAGCCGGCGCAGAATCAGCAAGTGAACAACCGGCTTTCAAATCAGGCAATAAAACTTTTTTATCCGGGTTTAGAATTTTAGCAGTCTCAGCCATAAAATGAACACCAGCAAAAACAATTATATCAGCATCGGTCGATTGAGCTTTTTGTGCAAGGGCAAGGCTGTCTCCAATAAAATCAGCAACGTCCTGAATATCTGGTTCCTGGTAATAGTGTGCAAGTACGATGGCATTTTTTTCTTTTTTTAAACGTTTAATTTCCGAGAATAGGTCCAAGTTAACATCAATATCCAAATCAAGGAAACCTTTTTTTTCTAAATTAACCCGCGCTTTGTCAATGTTAATATCTGCCATAGTATTTAGTATTAATACATTATTTATTTAAACTCCTATTACTATTAGGGGTGTTAATTTGTGGATAGATCGTATTTTTATTTTGATGCAAATTTAAAATATCTTACTTATACACAGCTATACACATTTCATTAACATCGTATTTTTAACATAGGGTTCTATTATAAATCTATATTTCTAACATCTGTTAATAAAAAAAGAGGTTGATAAAATTAAGCAACATTTATTTTTGAAATTTGTGAATGGAGAATGGAAAATTTGTTCTTAGTTTTCTAAAAAACTTAAATCTTTCCAAAAGTATCCAAGTTATTACTTCTTATTAAGATAGTCATTTATAAAAAGTCTCACTTCTACACATGAAAAGTAATTTTTGCACAGGCCAGTGTTGAAAAGTTTTTTATGAATATTTAAGTAAAATAAAAGATAAAAGAATTGAATTAATAAAAAAGCCTGCCAAAGCTAATTGGAATAGGTTATCCACAGTTTGTTCCTATTTTATTTTACACTATTTTTGCCGCCTTATTTTAAATTTAAGAGATTAATCAATATGTCAATCATTCAGACCATACGTGAGAAAGGAGCTGTAATAGTAATTGCTATCATTGCTATAAGCCTTATCGGATTTATTTTAATGGATTCCATGAGCGGAACAAAAAAGTTATTCGGTGGTGGAAACACTTCGGTGTTAGGTGCAGTGAATGGGGAAGATATTGAACTTAATGTGTTCAATGATAAAGTAAAGGAGATGGAGCAACAATATCCCAACAGCGGGAATGAGCAACGTAATCAAATTATGGAATCTGTCTGGAACCAATTAGTTGGTGAAAAAATAGTAGAAGATCAGTTTACAAAATTAGGATTAACCTTTACCCCTAAAGAAATGAGCGCTATTATGTTCAGTAACGATGCACCTCAACAATTAAAACAAGCCTTTGCCAATAAGCAAACCGGGCAATATGATATAGGGCAGGCACAACAATGGTGGGCAGAAACCAAAAAAAATAAAAATGAAGAACAAAGAAATGCTATTATTTCTCAAGTAATAGATCCCATGCGGCTTAATAGTTTATATACTAAATATACTTCTATGATTTCTGCGAGTATCTATCAACCTAAATGGCTTGTTACAGAACAGGAAGAAGAAAAAAATAATTTTGCAAGAATTTCTTATGTAGCCGTTCCTTACACTGTAATAAATGACAGTTCTGTTCAGGTTAGTGATAATGATATTGAAAATTATCTGAATAAAAATAAAGAAAGATATAAGCAGGAAGCTGGTCGTAAAATTTCTTATGTTTCATTTAGCGCAGCTGCCAATGCAAAAGATAGTGCCCGCATATTTCAATCTCTGGAAAATTTAAAGCCTGAGTTTGCTGCAGATTCAAATGCAAAGTTCTTCCTTGGAAGAAATTCCTCTGTAATACCCTTTTTTGATGGATATACGCCTAAGGCAAAAATACAAATACCTAATAATTCACAGGCAATTATTGATTTGACCGATGGGGGTGTTTATGGACCCTATTTAGATGGAAAGAATTATGTACTTGCCAAAAAAATAGCTACCAAAATATTACCAGATACGATTAAGTGTCGTCACATTTTATTAGGCACTGTCAATCCCCAGACACAACAACCACTAATGGATGATAGTACTGCACACAGAATAGCAGACAGTATTGAAGTTGCCATTAAAGGAGGTGCTAATTTTGATTCATTAGAAGCGAAGTATTCTACTGATGAAGCTGCCAAAAAAGATAATGGCGTAATGACATTCGATTTGATGACAATAGAAGGCGATGGTTTTGCCAAACCCTTTGGCGATTTTTTGTTGAATGATAAAGGAGAAACCAAAAAAGTAGTAAAAACACAGTTTGGTTGGCATTATATTGAAATTTTAGATAAAAAAGATTTTCAACCCGCCTATAAAATTGCCTATATGGCAAAAGAGATTGCACCAAGTGATGAAACAATTAATTTAGCTAATTCAGCGGCTATCAAGCTTTCCGGTAATACAAAAGATGAAAAATCATTTAATGAATATGTTGCTAAAAACGGATTGAATAAAATATCTGTTCCGAACGTAGTGAAAGAAAATGATTTTCAATTAGGTGGTTTGCAGGACGCAAGGTCTATTGTAAAATGGGCTTTTGATGCTAAAGAGGGTGAGGTCTCTGAACCTTTTTCGGTAGGCGATAATTTTATTGTGGCTATTGTTGACCGCAAAGTAGCTGAAGGTGTTCCTGATGTAAATACTGCCAGACCTTTGGTAGAGTCTGTTATCAGAAATGAAAAAAAATCAGGAGAAATACAAAAGAAATTAAATAATCCTTCTACGCTTGAGGCAGCAGCAGCTGCATACAATCTGCAGGTTTTAAATACTGGTATGGATTCTACGCTTACTTTTCAGGCACAAATAATTAACGGAATTGGAAATGAACCTAAAATTGCCGGTGCGGCATTTGACAAAGATTTCCAGGCAAAAGTATCACCACCAATTCCTGGAAATACAGGCATTTTTGTAATTAAAGTAAATAGTATAGCCCCCAAAACAAAACTTCCCCAGGAATTACTGAACCAGCAAGAGAATGCTCAAATTAACAGTAATATTCAATCTGCTCTTGGTAAATCATTTAATTCTTTAAAGAAAATAGCAGACATTAAAGACAACAGAAGTAAATTCTTTTAATTTTTTTATCATATCTGATAAAGAGAGCCACCCGACCAGGTGGCTTTTCTATTTGCACATGTTTTAAAAATCATAAATATCAGTGACATTAACTAGTAAAGAAAATGATAATTGTAACTTTACAGGAAGAAAAAAAATTATGGAAGATACAATTGTTAATAAAGTAGCACAAAGTACCATACTTACTCTTAACCTGGAAAGGTTTTATCCTGGGGGAGAAATCGTGGTTTTTGATTTAAAGAACTATTTATATATGGAACTTATCTTAAAGGAAAAAGAGTTTCGTGAGTCTTTAAAATCTGTAGATTGGAGCGCCTACCAGGAGAAGAATGTAGCGATAGGTTGCTCAGCCGATGCTATAATTCCCCTTTGGGCTTATATGCTTATCACAGCCTATCTTCAACCTGTAGCCAAAGAAATTATTTATGGGAGTAAAGAAGAACTTTTTAATATAATTTTTTTAAAAAATATCTGGAAAACAGATGTTAAAGAGTTTGATGGTAAAAGAGTGGTGGTAAAAGGATGTGGTGATAAAAAAATCCCTGAAATAGCTTTTGTAGAAATTACAAAAATGCTGCGCCCTGTAGCAAAAAGTATTATGTATGGAGAGCCATGTAGTACGGTACCTATATTCAAACAAAATAGTAAAATGATATAATTAAAACCAGCCCCTTTTTTTAAAAATCCAAATCATCCAAAACGGAATAATAAGCATTAAACTCACGGCAATAAAAAAGCCGTATGGATTATGAAGCCATGGAATTCTGTTGAAATTCATTCCAAAAATACCGCCAATAACTGTAGCTGGAGCAAGAAGGCAGGTAACTACAGCCATCACCTTCATCACTTCATTCATTTTTAAATTTACATTACTCAGATAAAGATCCTGGAGATTGATCATCATATCACGATAGTTTTCCGCCAGTTCATTGGCTTGTATGATATGATCATATACGTCTTTAAAATATTTTTCTGTTTTATTTTCTATTAAGGCGCTTTCGCTACGTAAAATTCCGTTGATTAATTCTCTTACCGGAGAAATGTTTCTTTTTAAGACAATCATTTCTTTGCGAAGCATATTTATTCTAGCAAGCGTGTGTGTGTCTGGCCTTTGAGCAATATCCTCTTCCAGGTCTTCTATCTTTTCTCCTAATTTCTCCATAATTAAAAAATAATTATCGACGAGAATATCTATTAAAGAATAGAATAAGTAATCAGAATTACTCATTCTTAGTTTGCTACCGAAAACTTTTATTTTTTCTCTTATCGGATTAAATACATCTCTTGATGCATCTTCCTGGAAACTGATGACAAAGTTGGGGCCAAGCACAATACTAATTTGTTCACTTTCCACAGAATAAGTTTCCTCGTTAAAATATAACATATTCAATAAAGCAAACAGGAGTTGATTTAAATCATCCATTTTGGGTCTTTGCCCGGAACTTAAGATATCCTCCTGGATCAAAGGATGAATTCCAAAATGGGTACAAATATTTTCAACATCAGCTTTTTTGAGCCCACCCAGGTTTATCCAGCTAATATTCGGAGAGAGAAGATGCTTAAAGCAATTTTCTATCTTATTTATCTCCTCAATATTTACATTTTGAGTAGTATATTCATAAATCGAGATGATGGTTTTTTCAGGCTCTTTTCTGGATGCGGCAATGGTGGGATTTACCTGCAGCACTTTTTGAGTAGCCATTTTCTCAAAAGGTTTGATAATTGATAAATACCTTTTGTTTTTCATATATAAAAATAAATTTCAGGTGCCGATTTTTGACAAAACAGATGTCGAAAATATATAATTACTTTTTAGAAACCGATTTTTTTTCAGGCAACATAAGGGTTCCTGGTTCGTCACTTGTCCAGATGTCGCGATACATTTTCCAATTGCCTGCTTCTATTTTCCAAAGAACAATGTATTTGCCTTTATCAAGTTTTTTTCCGAGGCTATCAAGAGATTTATAAGTGCCCTCTTCGGCAAGCATATTGCTATCTCCCCAAATTTTAATAGTGTGAAGATCAATGTCTCTTATACCTTTATTCATCTCCTCAGAAATAAAATGTTTAATATTATTTCTTCCTTCTATGGTAGGTATATTAGCCACCATAGCTTTTGCATCTGTGGTATAACTATTGGAAACAGTTTCTGAATCCAAAGCCTTAAAAGCTTTCATGAAATTTTGGTTGCTTTGTTTAATTGATGCCTCTCCCTGGTTTATATCAAATGCAGAAGCGGAATTTTCAATAGCTATTTTATCTTTTTCATTGCAGGATAATAACGTAAGTGTAAAACACAAAAAGAATAAAACAGGTTTTTTCAATAAGAATACCATTATATGTAATTAATTTGGATTAAAAATTGCCAGGCATAACTCCTTCTTTTAAAGGCACTATTCTGGCTAAATATAATCAATATCAATAGTAAAGGAGCAAACAAAAAATTACAATAAATTTTTCGCATTTTCCAGGTCCTGGGGAGTATCAATGGATGCCGGGTTTTCGTCCGTAATTACCATTTTTATTTTTATACCGTTTTCCAGGTAGCGAAGTTGCTCTAGTTTTTCAATAGCTTCAAGAGGTGTGACTTCCCATTTTGTAAAATTCATCAAAGCCTTTTTTCTAAATGCATAAATTCCGATGTGTTTATAATAAGTTGGGTTTATACTTTTATCACGATGAAACGGAATTGCATTGCGCGAAAACAGCAAGGCATTCATATTGTTATCTACCACCACCTTTACATGATTGGGATTGGTGATTGTTTCTTTATCCGTTATTGGATACATAAGTGAAGCTACTTCTATTTTTTGTTTTGGATCATTTTTAAAAACATTTAATAAATTTTGAAGCAATTCTTTTTTCACAAAAGGTTCATCACCCTGAACATTCACAATTATATCTACATCAATGTTTGCAGCGGCTTCTGCTATCCGGTCGCTTCCGCTATGGTATTCCTGCCTGCTCATAATCGCATATCCGCCATTTTCAACAATTTCATTAAAAATAATTTCACTGTCGGTTACTACAATTACTTCATCAAACAATAATGTAGCCACCGTATTTTCATAAGTGTGCCTGATAATGGTTTTTTCACCAAGGACCTGCATTAGTTTTGCAGGGAATCGTGTGGCAGCGTAACGGGCAGGGATAAGTGCAATAGTTTTCATTCATTAATTTTAAGCTAATATTTTTTAATTTAATTCCCGGGATTCATGAACCTGTGGATTGTTGTGATAATTTTCAGGCAAAGTTGCACTTTCAAATTTACAGGAACTACATTGATATATATTTTCTGCAGAAACGGCATAATCGCCCAATAACCAACTGAGTATTGCTGTTATCATATTAGCGGTTGTTCTTTTAGGAACCAGTTCTATAGAATGGCTCCCGCATTTAGGACAAGCTACACTATTCCTGTATTCTTCATCAAAAAGCCGGAGAAGTTCACAAGCTTCCTGTTCATCCTTTTGTTTGACAACCAGTTTTATTCCACCAACCGCATTTGATAAAAAAGGATCTACGGTTATGGTAAATTCATCTTTTAAATAACATTCAATACCCTCATGCCTTAATTTGGTTAATAAAATATGAGTTGAGAAATAATTTTGAAAAGTCCGAATAGTTACCAAATCCATTGGCGATGGTTATAATAAAAAAAGGTTGTTTTAAAAATACGGAAATTGTTTGGGGTAAAATCACAAAAGCAATTCATTTTAGAATTGCTTTTGTGATTTATTTGTAAAATGTGAATATTAATTATTAAGCATCAGTGGCATTACCAACATAAGTAGTTCTTCGTTTTCTGCTTTTTCTGTTGGCTTGATAATGCCTGCTTTTGTGGGTGTACTTAATTCTATAAAAACTTCATCAGTTTCGGCAGCATTAAGCATTTCTATTAAAAATTTAGCATTAAAAGCTATTTGCAAATCTTCGCCATCATATTGACAAGCCATTCGTTCATTGCCTTCAAAACTAAAGTCTATATCTTGTGCAGCCAGTTGTAATTCGCTTCCTGTTATAGTCAATGCTACCTGGTTGGTACTTTTATTACTAAATACACTTACCCGGCGCAAAGCATTTTGAAAATCGTTTTTATTAACCGTTAATTTGTATGGGTTATCTGTTGGGATCACTACTTTATAATCCGGAAATCTTGCATCAATAAGCCGACAAACCATTTCTGTGCCGCCATATTTTACAAACAGGTGATTACTGTTATAAGAAACGTTTAATTCCTCGTCAGTATTAGGTAAAACATTTTTTAATAAATTAAGAGGTTTTTTGGGTACAATAAATGTATCGCTTTCAGGGCAACTTACATCAAGCCTTGAAAAGCGTACTAAACGATGTGCATCGGTGGCAACGCAGGTGATTCCTTTAGGAGAAAGTTCAAAGAAAACGCCCGTCATTGCTGGCCTCAGGTCATCGTTACTTACTGCAAAAAGGCATTTACTGATAGCGGTCACCAATGCCGAAGAAGGCATGTTAAAAGAATTGGCGGTGTCAGCAACAGGATCTTTTGGAAAATTATCCGGATTTTCTCCCATCACTTTATATTTTCCATTATCGCTGGTAATTTCTATTCCAAAATTTTTATCGATATTAAAAGTCAGCGGCTGTTCAGGAATATTTTTAAGAGAGTCTAATAATATTTTCCCGGGGATACATACTTTGCCACTATCTTTTGCTTCAATATTCATATGAATTTTCATGACTGTTTCCAGGTCAGTAGCTACAATTGTTAATTTGTTAACTTCAATTTCAAAAAGAAAATCTTCCAGAATTGGCAAAACGGTATTGGCATTGATAACGCCACTTATCTGTTGCAGATGTTTTAATAATTGTGTAGAGGAAACGATAAATTTCATAATAAAAATTTGTTAATGCCAAAGATAAAAGATTCATAGTAATGAAAAGAAATAAAAACATTCGTTTTTTAACTTCCCGAAAAGAAAGGACACTGAAAAATAATTCAGAGGAAAAGGTATCAGGTGTCATTTATTAGCTGCTGTTTCAGATTTTGCTTTCTGAAAGCGAATAAATGCTACAATTGCATAAATCGTTAGCACAACCAGCATAATCCATTGAAGAGTTAAATCGGTTGGATTGGGTTTTCTTTATTCCATTACAAGGTTAATTGCTGAGAGCAAAACGAAAACACAACCCAGGATTACACTCCTTTTTGTAGCTTTTTTCATGGATCTAAATTATGGAATAGAAAAGGAATAATCCATTTAAAATCATAATCTTAATTTCGTATCATAATTTCTTTCAATAAATGAAACGACCTCAACTTTCAACTTACCCAATATGGATATCAAAAATCAAAAAATAGCATTGCTTGTAGATGGCGATAATGCCCAGTCAAAAATTATGGATCTAGTTTTGGAAGAGGCCTCCAAATACGGAAAGGTTACTATAAGACGAGTTTACGGAGACTGGACCACCCAGCATATGAACCACTGGAAAAGTCTGCTCAATGAAATGGCTTTTAACCCGATACAAAAATTTTCATATACCACTGGAAAAAACTCTACTGACAGTGCACTTATCATAGACGCTATGGATATTTTACATGCTGAGCTGGTGGATGGTTTTTGTATTGTTTCCAGTGACAGCGACTATACAGGGCTTGCCAAAAGAATAAGAGAGGCTGGAATTTTTGTAATGGGAATTGGTGAACAAAAAACACCCAATGCGTTTGTAAAATCCTGTGAAATTTTTACTTATGTAGAAAATCTTGAACCAAAAGCAGAAGTTACAGAAAAAAGGGCAACAGTAAAAAAAACGAAAGAAAAAGTAGCAGTAAATAACAAACTCATTAATAAGGCCTATGACATGAGTATTAATGAAAGTAATGAAGCCTATATTTCTACATTAGGAACTAATTTGAGAAAACTGGATCCTAGCTTTGATGTAAGAACTTATGGTTGTAAAACGCTCACCCAGTTTTTTTCCAAACTGCCCGGTTTTCTTGTAGTTGATAATTTGATTAACGGACTCAATAATCCATTAATTAAAAGAAAATAAGATACTTTTTGGTTGATAAAAGGCAAGTTTATACTACATCACCGTCTTTCCAGTTCCATAAATACCTGCAGGCATAAGTGCGATATGGACTCCATTTCATTGTAATGGTTTCCATTTTTTCCTGCAATAACTTTTTATCAGTTATTTTTATTTTATAAAGTTTTATTATACTTTGTTTTAATCCAAGATCATAAAAGGCAAAGATGTCTTCCCTGGCCAGAGTAAACATTAAAATCATTTCCACAGTCCATTTCCCCACACCTTTTATTTGAGTAAGCAAACTGATAATTTCTTCATTGCTCATTTTATTGAGGGCTTTATCGTTGATTTTATTTTCGATGAAAAAACGACAAACATTGTGTACATAAGAAGCTTTCGCATTGGAAAATCCAATACTCCGAAATACTTCCACGGGAGTTGCTAAAATCATTTTTGCTGTAGGTTCTTTGCCGCCATAAAGGTCAAGAAAACGATTATATAAAACTTTGGCAACTTTTGTATTCAACTGTTGGCTTAAAATAGAAGCACATAAGCGCAGGTAAACTTTATCTCTTATTTCCAGAGTGCGGACTGGCTGTGAATCAATTAGCTGCTTTAGTTTTTTATCTTTTGATAAATGTAAAATGTGTTTCATTTACTGATTTTTACATTCTGCTCCAGGTTATCTTTCCATCTTTTTCATCCTTCATTTCGATTCCTAATACAGCCAACTGTTTCCGGATTTTATCCGATGTAAAAAAGTCTTTTTTTGTTTTGGCCTCTTTCCGGATTTCTACCAGTAGTTCTATTATTCCGTTAAACTGTTCAGAGCTCTCAGCGCTATTTTTTAATCCCAGGATTTGCTCAATATATATAGAGAAAGACTCTTTCATTTGCCTGACTGTATTGGCAGAAATGGCCTCTGGATCAATTAATCCGTCTTTTAAAGAATTAATTATAGGCACTATTTCAAAGATATTGGCAAGTACTTTTGCGGTATTAAAATCATCGTTTATGAATTCATCAAATTCTTTAATAAGCGTATTAATTTTTTCATCAAGTTCTATATCTTTTGCCAGATGATCTCCTGTTACGGGCCATTTTTTTAATATTTCGTAAGCTTCCCATAATCTTTTTAACCCCTTTTCTGCAGCAATAAGCGCTTCACTGCTAAAATCAAGGGTACTGCGATAATGCGTTTGTAAAATGAAAAAACGGATTGTCATTGGGCTGAAAGCCTGTGTTAATAAAGGATGATTGCCACTAAACATTTCAGTAAGTTTTATAACGTTGTTATAGCTCTTACCCATTTTTTTTCCATTAATGGTTATCATATTATTGTGCATCCAGTATTTTGCAGGAGAAGCATGATTGCAAATTGTACTTTGAGCTATCTCGCTTTCGTGGTGAGGAAACATCAGGTCCATACCGCCTCCGTGAATATCAAATCTTGGTCCCAGGTATTTGGTAGCCATAGCTGAGCATTCAATATGCCAACCGGGGAAACCTTCTCCCCATGGGCTTTTCCATCTCATTATATGCTTGGGAGGTGCTGATTTCCAAAGTGCAAAGTCTGCTTTATTCCTTTTTTCATCCTGCCCCTCCAGTTCGCGTGTAGTTTCTAAAAGATCATCTATTTTGCGCCCGCTTAATTCTCCATAATTATGAGAAAATGCATATTTTTTCACATCAAAATAAACGGAGCCATTTACCTCGTAAGCATATCCCGCTTCTAATAATTTTTCAATCATACCAATTTGTTCTACAATGTGTCCTGTAGCAGTTGGTTCAATATCAGGATCGAGAGTATTTAATTGTTTAAAGGCCCAATGAAAAAGGTTGGTGTATTTTTGCACCAATTCCATTGGCTCTACTTTTTCTAGTAATGCTTTTTTTGAAATTTTATCTTCTGCTTCCCGGCCCTCTTCTTCAAAATGACCTGCATCTGTGATATTACGCACATAGCGCACATGATAACCCAGGTATTTGAGGTACCGGTAAACGACGTCAAAAGTAATATAAGGTCTTGCATGGCCAAGGTGGCTTTCTCCGCTAACTGTAGGGCCACAAACATACATGCCTACGTGTGGAGAATTGATAGGAACAAATACTTCTTTTTTTTTGGACAGAGAGTTATATACTTTTAAAGGCATAAAAAATTATTAATTTAAAAATCATTTTCTGCAGATGATAAATACTTCTATTTTTTTCAAAGATATCCTACCTTTTACAATACTCTTTTATTTTAAACATTTATTCATGATCAGGCTTTAGTTTCATATCGGCAATAATAGGAAAATGATCGCTAAGTAATTTTTTAACACGGATAAATTGTGAGATAGTAAACTTTTTATCAGCAAAAATATTATCAATTCGGAGTGTGGGAGAAATAGAACTGAATGTTCGCGAAATACCTGATCCTCTTTTTACGAAAGCATTTTGAAGCCCTGCACCAATTGTTTCATAGGCATAAGAAACGGGGACATCATTAAAATCGCCGCAAACAATAATAGGATATGGACTGTGATTCATTTCATCTTTTATGAAGAATGCCTGGGAGGCTCTTTTTATAATCCCCTTTTTTATTTTTGAAATAATACTTTTCGATTCAGTAATATTTGAGTTGTCAATTATTTTTCCACTGTCCAGGTAAGTTAAATTTTCTTTAGAAAATTTTAATGATTGCAGGTGAACATTAAATATCCTGAGCGTATCATTGCCTGCTAACACGTCTATAAATTGAAAAGTAGAGTTATAATCATTGGGATTATTAACTATCGTTTGTTTTCTTATAATCGGAAACTTTGAAAACACCAAAATTCCAAAATGATGATAACGGTCGTAATCATCCCGTAGTTGGTAAGAATATAAATAGTCACTAAAATGCAAAGCATTTTTAATGTCAGGAAAATAATTGATTCCCTTTTTATATTCTCCGGCAACTGCTTCCTGGAAACAGGCTATATCCGGATCATATTTATTGATAAGGTCAAACATTTCCTGTTTTACTTCCGGATGATCTTTATGATGTAGAATATCAAATTGTTCTACATTCCAGCTCATGATACGGATATTTCCTTTTTGCTTTACCAATGTAAAGCCAGCAGAAAAATTTAAGGGGAAAATATTTTTTACAGCATGTAAAGAAATGAAAATAACCAGGAGAGAAATCCAGCTCCAAAATGGCTTTATTAATAACCAAAACAAAATAAACAGTACTAATAGAAGTAGTAAATAAGGAAGAGCAAGTGTAAATAAACTCAGAAACCACCAGCTATCCGGATCAAAATATTTTACATTGGCTCCTACCAGGAAAAATATTCCAATCACAATATTTGAAATAATAAAGATCTTTTTTGTGAGTCTGCGCAGAAAAGGTTTTTCCATTTACGGCAATCCGTTTTACGGTGAATTAGAATTTTGATAAAGAACTAAAAATCTGTTTCACGGGCTTTCTTTAAAATATTTTTCTCCTCTTCAGACAAATACTTATAGCCTTTGTGATTGATTTTATCAAGGATTTCATCAATGCGTTCCTGGGTTATTACAGATCTTTTTTCGAAAGGTTTTTGTGTGCCGGTTTTATAAAATATTTTTTCCTTTATTTTATTGGTAGGTACAGCTTTTTTATCGGGATTAAAAAGGTTTATGAACCAGGAATAAAGGTCGTTCATCCACTTACCCCAGTCGTAACCCTTTCGTAAACCGGCAATAAATAAATACCCAATAAGTCCACCACCTAAATGCGCAAGATGATGGGCAGTACCTCCCATTCCTGCAAAATCAATAATCACATAAAGAATGGTAAGTATCCATAATGGAATGCCTCCGTTAAGCATTTTGAAAAAGCGATAATTGGGAGTAAGTGCCGTAGCCGCAACGGCCACCGCTATTATAGAAGCGTTTCCTCCAAGCATTGTGGAATATTCAATTTCCGACTTTAATTGTGGAATAGCATAATTAGCTGCTATGAAAACAAAAGCTCCGGCTAATCCTCCATATAAATAAATAGGAATTATATTTTTGTTTCCTGACATGTCCTGAAGGATGGAACCAAATACCCAGAGCCAGATCATATTGATAAATGTGTAAACAATCCCTGTATGCACAAACATATAAGTAACAACTGTCCATGGTTCTGTAGCCAGTGTTGATAATTTGGCGGGCAAAATAAACCTTCTTAATATTTCGTATTGAAAAGCAGAATCAGACGATTGAGATAAGTAATAAACCACCTGTATCAGTCCAAAAGAAACAAATATCATTGCATTGATAGCAACAAGTGCCATAAGCGCATTACTATCATCACCGAGAGTCATTTTTTTTAAACGCCTGTCCATATATCTTTCTGATTCTCCCATGTAAAGTGATTTTAGCACTATTGTAAAATTACCAATTTCCCGGCAGTAAAGAAGAGATAAGTAAAATTTAATACCTGTTTTTTCTATCAGTTTTATTCCAGATAATTGCTAATATAAGGCCCGTAGCTAATCCTCCGAGATGAGCAAAATGAGCAATATTGCCGCCGTAGCCAGAAAACTGACCAAATATATCTATAGCCGCATAAATCATGGCTAAGTATTTAGCTTTTATAGGAAACGGGATAGGTAAAATATAAAACTGGACATTCGGAAATGTATAAGCAAATGCAGCGAGTAAACCCATAACCGCTCCTGATGCACCTATAGCGGCACCACCACTTACCAGGAACATTTCTGTTACACCAGCAGCCAGGCCGCATACAAGATAAAAAATCAAAAATCTTTTTGGCCCCCATGTTTTTTCCAAAACCGCACCAAATAGCCACAAAGCATACATATTGAAAAGTATGTGAAAAAAACCACCATGGGCAAACATGTGGGTTACTAATTGATAAGGCTTGAATAAGCCGGTATCATATGAATATAAAGCCAATTTGTTAGTAAGCCATGCTGTTTGGCCGCCTGTTTTATCGAAAACCAATTGGGCTACAAAAACAATAGCGTTTATTATAATAAGATTTAAAACTACCGGAGTCGCTGTTTGTGAGGGCCGGAAACGATTATATGCCATTCATTAAATATTTAATATTTAGGGTGCAATTTCGGAAATAATTAATCAATGTGCTAATTCGGGTATGAAAAGCAATTTGGTTACTAGCATAAAATCATTAATCTGTTTTAGGAAAGTAAATTAAAATTTTTCCAGATTAATCTAAGGTCGTGCAATATCCTGAAGTGTTTTGCATATAATTTATCAGTCTTAAAAAGACTTTGCATAGGGAGCGAGTTTAATGAATGTGGCAAACCTGTTGTGGTAATAATTCCGGGTAATAATTCCGGCAAACTCTTTTTATTGCCAGCATAACCAATCCAAGATTTTTTTCTTAATAAGACATCCATGATATTTTTTAAAAAAATCGCAGGTCGGTTTTTAATAAAAACAAGAAATGGAAATAAGATTAGGAAAATGAGGGATAATATTAAATCAAACCAATTTTTTGAACGACGATAAACCGCATTGGCCAAATGATAATTTTCATCTTCTGTAATAAATTCACCAGTGACATCTTTATCATCGCTTCCAATGATTGTGTGGCTCCCTGTGGCAAAATATTTTATCCGGACATGATGAGAAATAGTTGGGATTGTTTCAATAATTGTTTTAAAGGAAAGTGTTCCTTCACAAAAGATGATTTCTTTTACCGGGTATGAATGTAAAATATCAGCAATATCTTTAATTTTTCCAATGGCAGATGTATCTTCTGACCTGCTGGTGCCAATTCTTCCCAGCACTCTTTCTTTTTTCCCTGAATTTTTAAGAAAATAATTTGCCCTATTAAACTCTTCTTGTGCTCCTGCAATAATTGTCTGATTAATTTCATCCCTTTCTGCAGCACTTTCAATAATGTTCCATTTCAGTAAGAGGCGGCGTACCAATGTCATTAAAAGAAAAGCCAGTATGGAACCAAACAATAATATTCCTCTCGAAAAACGAAGTCTTTCGGGCAACAATGAATAAAAAGAAAGATTAATCAGAATGGCGACCAGTGCTGATTTATTTAATCTTGATTGCCTATAATCATTATCATATAATCCTGCAAAATAAGAGGCGGCTAAAAATAAAATAGTGAAAGCAGGGAAAGCAATAAAAAGAAGATGGGATGGATAGTTTATCTCATGTCTTATTAAAGTGCTCCAAAAAAATGTCATGCTCCAAAAACTAAATAAAATTATCCCTGCATCAATTACCGGCATTCCAATCCATTTTAAAAAATGGGCAATGATTGACATGCCGGCACGTAAAAAAATGGCTGCTTGTATGAATAGATTAAATAACCGGGCCCGGGTGCTGCCATAGTGCTTTTTTACAAAAATGCTCATAGCTTTATAAAACATTTTTACATAATTCAAGCTCCCTTTTTTTGTACTTTCTCCTTTAAAATGAATGATACTGCTTTCCGCGAAATAAAAATTTTTGAACCCCGCCTGCTGGATGCGAAAGCTGAGGTCCACATCTTCGCCATACATGAAAAAAGCTTCGTCAAAACCATTGACAACATTCAGGATTTTTTTGGGAATCATCATAAAGGCGCCAGCCAGTACATCTACCTCATGATTTTCATTTTCACATAGATAACCCAAGTGATATTTTGCAAAAATTTTTGAATGTGGAAAAAGTTTTGCAAACCCGGAAAGCTTGTAAAGAGAAGTCATTGGAGAGGGAAAAGCTCTTTTACTTTCTTTCAAAAATTTCCCCGACCCGTCAATCATTTTTATTCCAAGGGCACAATCATTTTTTTGTAATTGTATAAAGGAAATACATTTTTCAAAACAATCTTCGGGAAGAAGGGTATCGGGATTTAGAAATAAAATATAATCTCCAGAGGCTATTTTAAGGGCCTGGTTATTGGCTTTGGCAAATCCTGAATTGCTCGTATTCCATATAAAATTTACGTCTTTAAATTTTTCTTCGAAAAAGAGAAAACTGTCATCCGTGGAATGATTATCCACAACAATTATTTCTCCATCAATATTTTTCATTGCTTTTAATACCGACAAAAGACATTGCTCCAAAAAATACTTAACATTATAACTTACTATGATGACGGAAAGTTGCAAATAGCGATATGGTTAATTGGTTTGTTATTTAAGAATCAGTATTGGAAATTCGTGAAATTCGTGAAATTTGTTATAAATCATGTAATAATTTTAATGAACCTTTGCAGCATGTACAAACAAACACTCATTAATGCTACCCAGGCTGGCGCTAAAGAATTGAAACGATTCTTCAATGGTAAATTTTTTATTAGCAACAAAGAAGGGATTAATAATTTGGTTACCGAAGCTGACCATGCCTCTGACAAAGCCATTCGGGAAGTAATAAAAACGGCTTTCCCGGATCATGGAATTGTAAGCGAAGAAAGCGAAGAAAAAATTTCTGAAAGCGAGTATAAATGGATTATTGATCCGATAGATGGTACCGTAAATTTTGCCAACAGCATTCCTATCTGTTGTGTGAGTATTGGCCTGGAATACCGTGGTGAAATGCTCATGGGTGCCGTATTTAATCCCATTTTAAATGAATTTTTCTTTGCAGAAAAAAATAAAGGCGCTACCCTTAATGATCAAAAAATATCGGTAAGTGATAAAACTGAAGTATTGACAAGTTGCCTTGTTACGGGGTTTCCTTATACTTATTTAGATCAGCCTAACGGTCCGTTACAGGTTTTTTCAAGATTGATTAAAAAAGGAATCCCTCTGCGCAGGTTGGGCAGTGCGGCCATAGATCTTTGTTGGGTTGCTGCCGGAAGATTTGATGGATTTTATGAACATCAATTATATCCCTGGGACAGTGCTGCAGGTTTTTTAATTGTAGAAGAAGCAGGAGGAAAGGTAACAAATTTAAAAGGCGAAAAATATTCTCCTTTTGAGTTTGGCATCATAGCTACCAATGGAAAAATTCATGACGAACTGGTGGAATGGATTAATGCAGAATAAACAGAAGATTTTAGGGAACTTTTATAAAAAAGCCGGTAGAAACTTCTTTATAAATACCCAAAATGAACATTGAGAAAAAAGTGAACAATAAGGCATTTGAAATAATCAAAATGCCTGAAAAACTAAAATCACAAATCAAAAAAATGGCAGAAATACGAACAGAAGTGTCTTCTCTTGGTGAATTTGGTCTTATTGACCATCTTACAAAGAACAATGAAATTAAAAACGCCTCAACCGTGTTGACGGTTGGGGATGATGCTGCCGTTTTAGATCATTTTGGAAAGCAAGTGGTAGTGACTACCGATATGCTGGTAGAAGGAATTCATTTTGATTTAATGTATACTCCTTTGAAGCATTTAGGCTATAAAAGCGTGATTGTGAACCTCAGTGATATTTATGCTATGAATGCAACACCGGCACAGATTACAATGAGCCTTGCATTCAGCAACCGATTTAGTGTGGAAGCATTAGATGAATTTTATGAAGGCGTTTATATTGCCTGTAACAAATATAATGTTGATCTTGTAGGTGGCGACACGACTTCTTCTCAAAAAGGATTTATTATTTGTGTTACAGCAATTGGTGAAGTAGCGTCGGCAAAATTTGTTACAAGAAGCACTGCAAAAAAAGGAGATCTTATTTGCGTGACCGGCGATCTTGGAGGGGCCTTTTTGGGATTAACTTTGTTAGAAAGAGAAAAGAAAGTTTACCTGGAAACAAAAGGCGTACAGCCTGATTTGGAAAACCAGGATTATATAATCGGGAGAATATTAAAACCTGAGGCAAGAAAAGATATTATTGAATTTTTTGCAGTAGAAGAGTTAATGCCAACGTCTATGATTGATATCAGTGATGGACTAAGCAGCGAGATTTTACATATTTGTAAACAAAGCGAAGTGGGTTGTGTTTTGTATGAAGAAAAAATCCCGGTGAGTGATCTTTCCCGGCAGTTTGCCTATAAACTTGAATTGGATCCTACGGCTTGCTCACTTAGCGGAGGAGAAGATTATGAACTATTATTTACTATTGACCAGAAAGATTATGAAAAAATTGCGGCTAATGGGGAGATAAGTATAATTGGCCATATTACAGGAAAGGAAGAAGGTTCCATAATAATTACCAAAGGTGGAAATAAATATCCCGTTATAGCACAGGGCTGGAATGCTTTACGTGATTAATTTATTTTTATGCATTAATATTGCCAACAAAAGTATCCAGATTTATTAAAATCATGAGGCGACTACCTTTTTTGTTTATTGTTCTTGTCCTTTTTTCCTGTTCCGCCTCTAAAAATTATAATCCCAATAAAAAATATTCTAAAGAAGAATTACAACAGGATTATTCTTTGCTTCGCCACATCCTTGAAAAAAAACATCCTTCACTTTATTGGTATACCCCGAAAGACAGTATGGATTATTATTTTGACCAGGGATATAAAGCCATTACTGATTCGATGACGGAGCTTCAGTTTGGTTGGAAAATATTGGCACCGATTACTTCTGTTATCCATTGCGGACACACCAGTTTTAGTATGAGCAAAGGTTGGAATAAATTTATTAAAAACAAACGTATTCCCTCATTCCCTCTTTTTTTAAAAGTTTGGAAAGATACCATGATGGTAACAGGTAACCTTAATCGAAATGATTCTGCAATAAAACCCGGCGACTTTATTACATCAATTAATGGATTAAAAAGCACTGATATGATCAGCCTTATGTTTGATTATATGGCAGAAGATGGTTATACTGAAAATGTAAACTATATTAGGCTAAGCAACAGTTTTCCTTATTTTCATCGTAATGTTTTTGGTTTATATAAAAATTATTATGTTGACTATACGGACAGCAATGGTGTTGAAAAAAGTGCTCTTCTTCCCTATTATGCACCTCCTTCTGATACAGTGAAAAAAGAAACAAAAGAGCGGAAGCGGGAAGAGAGAAAAATGACGCACCGCCAAAAGATAGAAAATATACGTTCGCTTGAATATGATTCTTCATTTGCCTTAATGACTGTGAATGGATTTTCTAAAGGGCACTTAAGTCATTTTTTCAGAAAATCATTTCGGGATCTCCGCCAGCAAAAAGCCGAAAAGTTAATAATTGATTTGCGGGCAAATGGAGGTGGCGATATAAATAAATCAGTATTGCTTACCAAGTTTTTGCGAAATGCTCCTTTTAAAGTTGCTGATACAGCTTATTCTATAAGTAAAAATTTTAATCCCTATACAGGAAGAATATCCTCGGGATGGCTCAATAATATTGTATTGCTTTTTGCAACCCATAAGAAGAAAGACGGGAATTATCATTTCGGGTATTGGGAACGACATTTCTTCCGGGTTAAACGTAAAAATCATTTTAACGGGAATGTTTATATACTTACCAACGGGCTGACTTTTTCGGCTTCTGCTTTATTTTGTAATGCGGTAAAAGATCAACCGAATATAATACTGGCAGGTGAAGAAACTGGTGGTGGCTGGTATGGTAATTCCGGTATTATGATTCCTAATATTACCTTGCAAAATACCAAATTAAAAGTTCGGCTTCCTTTTTTCAGGCTGGTACAATATCATCATATTGCTACAAAAGGGATCGGGATAATGCCGGATATTTATATTGGCCCTAACTGGCGTGATATTCTTAATGGAGTAGATACGAAGTTAGAAGTGGTGAAAAAAATGATCGAAGACGAAAAGTAATCAAATTTTTTATTCGCTTATAATAAACGAATCGGCATCTTCCTGAAAGGGAAACTGTTTTCTTACTTCATTCACTTTTTCCTTCTGTAAGGTGTAAGTAAAAATGTCTTCTTCTTTATTTTTGATATAAATAATTTCTCCTAAAGGATCAATGATCATGCTTTCCCCATTATAATATATTTTATTGCCATCTTCACCCACCCTGTTTACACCGGCTACATAGCACTGATTTTCGATGGCTCTTGCCTGTAATAAAGTTTTCCAGGCCGTGCTTCTTTTTTCGGGCCAGTTGGCTACATTAATCAAAAGATCATACTGGGTTTCTGATTTTCCGGGAGACTGTCTTGTCCAAACAGGAAAACGCAGGTCATAACAAATCTGCAGATTGATTTTCCATCCTTTTACAGAGGCTATTAATTTTTTATTTCCTGCTTTATAATGGGAATGCTCATCTCCGAAAGCAAATAAATGTCTTTTATCATAATAGCCCGTTTCACCATTAGGCAACACCCACACCAGCCGGTTAAAATAGTTTTCTTCATCTTCTATAATAAGGCTCCCGGTTATTATTATTTTTCTTTCAGCCGAATTTTTTTTCATCCATTGTACCGTATTTCCATCCATAGTTTCTGCAAACATTTCCGGCTTCATGCTGAATCCTGTACTAAACATTTCGGGCAAAATGACCACCTCGGTTTTTTCTGAAATACTTTCAATTTTCTTTTGAAGCATTTCAAGATTAGCCTTTTTATCTTCCCAAAAAAGGTTGGGCTGAATGAGTGTTATGGTAAGAGAAGACATTGTGTAAAGTTATTGTGATTTGGCAAGAAAAAAGAAGTTAGTAATTTATCAATCAGGACCATTTGGGTGTATTGTTACAATTGGTTAGCTTTATTTATTGTGAATTATAATTGGCTGCAATATAAAGTAGTATGGAAAATCCAATTAAAAATTGATATTAAAAAGCCATTTCCACACATGTCTTAAAATTACAAAATGAAAAAACTGATTTTAGTGTTGATGCTCTTTTGCGCCATAACCTCTTTTAAGGAAAAAGAAATTACCTGGGTGGCAATTGGAGATTCCATTACTTATTTAAATGATCATACCAATGAAACGGCTAATAGAATTACGAAAGGATATATGACCGTGGTAACTCAAAAACTTCCCAATATTCATTACATAAACCAGGGCTATAATGGCTGGACATCGGGAAATATTGCTGTCGCTATTGAAAAACTTAATCTACAAAAAGCCGATGTATATTCTGTTTTTCTGGGGACTAATGACTGGTGGCAAGGAAGGCCCGTAGGCACTTTTGCTGATTATCAAAATAATACAGGCAGTAAAACTTTGTATGGTGCATTCCGGATTATTATGAATAAACTTCGTTCACTGAATAAAGAGGCAAAGATTATTCTGATAACGCCAATGCAGCGGGGAGATTTTGTATATATAAATGACAAAAAAAATAATGCCTATGGATCATATAAAGAAAAAAACGGGCAAACATTAGAAGAGTTTGCCAATGCTATTAGCCGTATTGGTGAATATGAACATGTAAAAGTGGTGGACCTTTATCATCATAGCGGGATAACACAAAAGAATATAGTAAACTATAAACGTTTAAAAGATCCGCAAACAGGCGTTTATAAAAATTATCGCTATCCTCATTTTATAGGCATTCCATTTAATTCGACAACGGATGAGTATCCTTATCCGGTAGGTGCTATGAATATGACGTTTGACGGTCTACATCCTTCAGATAAAGGCCATGCTCTTATTGCTAAAATACTGGTGAAGATTATGAAAAAATATTGAGGAAACTATTTGCTCCCAATCTTCTTTAATTCGTTGCTTACTAAATCACTCTCATATCCTTTTTGCAATAGAAAATCCTGTAATTTTCTTTTTTTTACAAAAATATTTTTTTCACTTTTCAGGGTTTTTAATTTCTGATCAGCCAGTTTCTGAAAAGTTTTTTGATATTCTTTTTCGTCAATTTCTTTTAGTGCTTTTTTAATGCAATAATCACTTACTTGTTTGTATTTCAGCGCTTGCTTTATTTTATATTTACCCCAATATTTCATCCGGAATTTACCTCCCGCGTAATGAATAGCAAATCGTTCTTCATTCAGGTAATTTTCAGTAATAAGTACCGAAATGATTTCATCAATTTCTTTTTTGTTCAATCCAAAAGAAAATAATTTTTCACGCGTTTCTGCATGGCATCTTTCCTGGTAGGCACAATACTGCTTTATTTTTAGAAGAGATTGCTCTGGAGTAAGATTTTGAAAAGCCATTTGTCAAAAATATTGATTTACAATCATTGTCTGTCAATATGAAAATCGCAAATAATATAAGAATGGAAATTAAAAGAGAGAGAGAGTAAAAAACGGCCAGTGATAAAAATCACCGGCCTTGCTTACCTCTGAAACCACAAGAAAAAGTTTATAATTTCTTGAAAAAGATGATAGAGGATAAATGATATATAAAAGAACCTTAATTACAAATTAATTAGGGTATTGGTTTAGACGCGGTTTTAAACAATAGGAAAAGGAAAAATAGGACGGGCTGCTAAAGTAATAATAAATTAGTTATAAAAGCAACTTTTTGGGCGGTTAATTTGAAAATTTTTGTAATTCCTTAGAAGCCAGTTCATCAATTTTTTTAATTTTATAATTGTACCACCATTTGGGAGAGGTTTTTTTCATTACTGTGTCGATACTTCTCATTCCAAATAAATTCCATACTCCTTTTGCTTTTCCGGAAAGAGAATTTTGGAGCGCACGCAAGCTCATGGCAAATCCACTGTCAATATATTCCATGTGATGCCAATATCCGGCGGGCATAAAAAGCGTATCTCCGGGGTTTAAAATTAAGTTATAGCCTATAGCATGTTTCAATGCTGGAAACTTTTCGTAATCTGGATTACCCACATTTTTGCTATAATTGGAAAAATCAGCCAGGCTTAATACTTCAAAAGGTTTACGATAAAGCTTATGCTGTTCTTCATGCCGAAATAAAAGAACTCTTTTGCGACCAGCAAATTGGGTATGCAAAATATGTGAAAGGTCAATATCAAAATGCATGTGAGTGATCGAGGTTTCTCCCCCGGTAAAAAGCATCGGATACTTTTTTACAAAACCTTTCATCAGGTGCTCGGGCCAGGTAAAATCGTCTATAAGCTGCGGGGCATGATCAAAAATATTAAACAGGAATATCCTCCAGGCCGCAGGGCCTCCCTTTATCATATCTACATATTCACCAAAAGTTTTATAATCATCGGCAGTATTAATTGGCGTATAAGCATCGCTTTTAATATTGTTGTAAAGTCCTACTTTTTTGTCACCTACTATTTCTTTAAAATAATCCCAGTTCCATTTTTTATAAGCGGGCCATTCTTTGGCAAGACCGGTAATAACCAGGGGTTTTTGGGTGTTATAATAATTATTTTTAAAATCATCGGGAGAAATGCTCTCCACAATATCTACTGCGTACAGTTGCATATTTATGTTTATGAGTTTCCGCAGCAAAATTAGGCATTCTGATGGCTTATTTTCAATGAAATTCTAAAAAGGGTTGTAAAAATTGATGGATCAACAACTTTTAGCTTCCATTGTAAAATGAAAAAAAGAGGGTATCACATAACAAAATCAATTCCTAAAAAAAACTTTGCGACCTTTACCACGATGGAAAAAACAAATTTTATAGACTTAATTAAAGTTTTTTGTAGAAGCGGGCATGGCGGAAGTGGAGCCAGGCATTTTTTGCGTAATAAATTAACTGCATTTGGCGGCCCCGATGGAGGTGACGGCGGAAGAGGTGCCCACATCATTTTACGTGGGAATAAAAATTTATGGACACTTTTACATTTGCGTTATTTTAAAAATATTCTCGCTGAAAATGGAGAAAATGGTAGCAAGAATAATTGTACCGGTCGAGATGGTAAAGATATTATCATAGACGTGCCTTTGGGTACCATTGCAACTATTGAAGAAAATGGTAATATGGTAGAAATATTAGAAGATGGGCAGCAAAAGATCCTGTTGAAAGGCGGTAGAGGTGGCCAGGGGAATTCGCATTTCGCTACACCCACCAACCAGGCACCTGAACACTCACAACCTGGAGAACCAGGCGAAGAAACTTTTGTTTCTTTAGAATTAAAAGTACTTGCAGATGTAGGTTTAGTTGGGTTTCCTAATGCAGGAAAATCGACTTTGCTTTCTGTGATAACTGCTGCGAAGCCAAAAATTGCTGATTACGCTTTTACTACCTTGACCCCTCAATTGGGTATGGTGGAATACAGGGATCAAAAAAGCTTTTGTATTGCAGATCTTCCAGGAATCATAGAAGGTGCTGCTGAAGGTAAAGGTCTTGGACATAGGTTTTTGAGACACATTGAACGCAATCCCGTTCTACTTTTTGTGATTCCGGCAGATAGTAATGATCATTTTGAAGAATTTCAAATTTTGCGATATGAATTAGAAGAATATAATCCTGAGTTATTGGATAAAAAATTTGTGATTGCCATTAGCAAAAGTGACATGCTTGATGATGAATTAAAACAAGCGATAGAACAGGAGCTTCCTGAAAATATCCCGCATATTTTTATTTCATCAATAACCAATAAAGGGCTTTCGGAATTAAAAGATTTATTGTGGAAAACCCTAAATTAAAATTACGTGAAGCCTTGTCTTTTAATATCGTTTCTGCTTATATTTTTTCTGAACGAAAATATTTTTGGGCAATATCATATAAGTGCAATAATCAATGGTAAAGAAACTGCTATTATAACGGTTGTTGATTTGCCAGCTACGATTATAATCAATAAAAGTTCTTATAAGAAAATTACCGGGTTTTTGATAAAAGTAAATTCCCCAAACATTTCTGCAGCCTACAAAAGAACCCTGGAAGTGGTTTCTGAAAAAGAAAAAATGTTATTTTCTACGGAAGAGGACATTTCGAATCCTGGTATATTTCCTTTTGAATTAAAAAGGGTTTGCAAAAAGATATTGTCAAAAAAAATAATAAATTTAATCCTGGTAGAAAATCCTGCTGATTCAAGAATGAAAATTCCATCCAAAATGAAGAAACTCGCTAAAGTGTATTTAAACTAATGAGCCGTAAAATTTTATTTTTTATCAATCCAATTTCTGGTACTAAGAGCAAGTTGTCATTAGAAAAGAAAATTATTAAAAAATGTGAAGAAAAAAATATTGCTTTTGAAATATTATTTACGTCTTCAGATCGCAATTATGATTTCCTAAAGGAGAAAATTGAAAGAGAAAAAATTTCAGATGTGATTATTTGTGGTGGAGATGGGAGTCTTAGCCCAATCATATCTTATATACTAAAGACCGAAGTTAATATAGGAATTCTTCCTCTGGGCTCAGGAAATGGCCTGGCAAGAACTGCCGGAATTCCTAAATCTATTGATAAAGCCTTTGATATTATTTTACAAGGAAAGGCATCATATGTGGATGCTTTTTTAATAAACAATCAGGTGAGTTGCCATGTTTGCGGCCTGGGATTTGACGCTATGGTGGCACAGGAGTTCTCTAAACAAAGAAAAAGAGGCCTTTCTTCATATACCAGGGAGACATTTAAAAATTTCTTTGCCGCAAAAACTTATCCTTTTTCTATTGATATCAATCGTTTCTTATTTAATGTAGAAGCTTTTTTAATCTGCATTGCCAATAGTAATCAATTTGGAAATAATTTTAAAATAGCGCCGAAAGCAAGTCTTAGCGATGGATTACTGGATATTATAATAATTAAAAAAACAAGCAAATTTCAAGTTGTTTTGGCATTTGTCAAACAAATATTGGCGGGAAAAGCGATAGCAGTAAATGAGGAAGCGACTTACAAAAAAAATGTTTTATATTTTCAGACCAATAAAATAAAAATCAAAAATCCGGATATGGCCCCATTGCATATTGATGGTGATCCGGAGGAGGCAGTTGCAGAAATTTCAATAGAAATTTTGCCTTCGGCATACAAGCTTATTCAGCCCTAATTTTGCAGAATTCTTTTTATTTGTTCAAATGCTTCTATATTATTTTGCCTGCGTAAAGAAGAATTTACTTCCCTTTTTTCCCGGGCTGTTAAATGAAAATTAAGTGATGCACCACTTTCTTCTTTTTCCGGGATATACATAAAAGCCACACGATGAATGTTGTTGTCTAAAAAACTTTGTGCATAAGTCATTTCATCATCCTGGAAATAATCTTGTAGTCTGAACCAATTAGTTTGTAACATCGTAAATGGATTGGTAATGATGTCTGAAATGCCGCCATTTTTAACTGGATCAGCCCAGCTTCCCTTTTGCCTTGACCGAACCTGGATAATTAAAACACCGCGTGTATTTTTATTAACCCAATCTTTAAAAACATTTAAAAAGCGAAGTGTGGTTTCCTCGCCATTATTGTCTCTAAGCCCTGCATCCATCACATCTATTACTGGATTGGAGGGAAGCCATACGCTTGGTAAAATATAAGGATACGTTGCATTCATTCTCAAGGCGGTAAGCAATCTCAGGTTCATCGGGTTTTCGTTTTTAAATAAAGCAGCAAAGTCAATCGCATCGGGTCCTGCCATTTTTGAAGCGCTATCTATAAATGTTGATTGCATCATAAAACTTAGCGGCTGCGTGCAAACCATCATTTTCTTAAGATCCCTGCTTACAGAAGAATTCAAAATCATTAGAGGAATTTCGGCATTGCTTTCAGCAGATTGATAAAACCCAATGTTTTTATCCAGCATGCCATGGGTATTTAAGTTTAATTTTTGTTCAAATGCGTATCCCCTGTCTTTTACATAACTGTATTTGCCGTATGTAAATTTTTGTGAGGGAGCAATGAGGTCTCTTGCTATCATTGAAGAAAACACCGGGTTCAATAAATCTTTTGAAATATCATCTATGTATTTTTTATTTTCAGGGTTAACGTTTTTGCCATTAATTTTTAACCTTTCTAATTCTCGAAAATAAACCGCAGCCAGCATTCCTCCCGATGCACCAGATATCAGCATTGTTTTGTTCATGATGGTTCCGTTAGTCATGCTGTCTAATTCCTGTAAAACGTTCATTCCAAAGCAGGCGCTTCTTATTCCTCCTCCGCTAAAATTTAATACAATCATCATCGGCTTATCTTCTTTTTGCTTTTTTTTCCATCGGTTCAAAATAGCAATCATATTATTTTTATCCGCTTCAATTTTTGCTTCTCTATTGAGTGATTCCAGGCTTTGCAAAGAATATTCTGGTCGTGTCTTATTGGTATAATTTAATCCGTAGGCTTTATTTCTTGGATCTATAATATCATATTTATAAAGTACATTCAGTATACTATAAAGGAAAATAATAAAAACCAGGCTCCAGCTTCTTAAAAAGTAGGAAAGCGCGCCAAAAACCGCAACCATTATGGCAAACAAAATAAGGATACTTGCAGCTGCAGGAACCTGGAATACCGGGTGATCCAGAAAAAAAGCAATAAATATCATAAAAATAAAGGCCAGGAGCATCGTAATCATTGCAGAAAAATGATGTCTTTTAAAAATAATATCCAAAAAACTCTGGCTGTAATGCCTTACTGGTCTGGCTTTCTTGATTTTAAAACGAGTATTTAAATAAAACCCTACAGGTAATCCAAAATCGTTTTGAGTGGTAATATCTCCTGGTTTATTTATACTTTCTTTTTCATTTAATTCTTTATAATCAGGTTTAAATGCTCTCACTATTGTCCTGTCGGCAGTAAAAAAATAGACAAATGAAAAAAGAATTAATAAGAGAAAGCCGCCCAAAAACCCAAGTGCAATCAGTAGAAACTGGCCTGGAGGAATCAATTCTTTATTGACGTCGTAATTAAATGCCTCAAAAAAATAAACGATTAAAAAAACAATTGGAATAATTGAATTGTTAATGCAATATTTTAAAAAAGGGTTTGAACTGGTGGCCAAAAATCTGAATCGTATACTATGGAGTATAAAAGTGGTTATATTCCAGCTCATAATAAAGACTCCTGCGGCTAATCCTGTAATAGCGGCTCCGGCAGCATTTACATTTCCAAGGTATTCAGGGGCGAGAAATAAACCATTGGCTCCGAAAATTTGCATAAAATTTCCAGTGATCGTTAAAAAAATAATCAGCCAAAAAAATAATAGAATTTGCGATTTTCTGAAATGAAGCAGCAATAATTGTATTGGAAATGAAAAATAAAATATCCGGGCAAATTTCTTCATTGCAAAATATTTTGCTGTTCGTTTTTAAGTATACCGATTGCGTGATTTATTAGATATGATAATAAATAGCATAAAAAGAATTGACATCAAAAATAATATGGCTACTAATTGGTGAGCAACGCCAAACCAAACCAGGTTATTGCGATACGGAGAAAGTGTAACTGTTAATATTCCAAGAATTACTTGCAGAAATATGAGTGCTACCGGTATAAATTTTGTTTTGTTGAACAATGAACTTCCTTTGAATTTCCTTGCCTTTGCCCACCAAATAAGTACTATTATTAAAAGCGTGTAAGCGATGCCCCGATGAATAAATTGTACGGTTATTTTGTTATCAATCAAATTTTTCCATGAAGGGGATAGGCCATTCATTACATCAGGAACCCATTGCCCGTTAATTTGCGGCCAGGTAGGCGCTGCGACGGCTGCATGCAATCCTGCCATAAATGCGCCATAAATTAGTTGGAAAAAGAGAAGGCAAATGATCAGTATGGTTATTCTCTTCAGAGGCTTGTTGATCGTTTTCATCTTTTCAGTAATTGAAATACGCATGGCAAACCAAAGGGTATAGCAAAGCAATACAAGTGCCGTCATGAAGTGTGTAGCCAGTTGAATGTGTCCCACAAATAATTTTTCAGGCATTAACCCGCTTTCCACCATTATCCACCCAATAGCGCCTTGTATCATGCCTAAAAGAAATAAAATGATAAGTGGTATGATCATGTCTGCTTTAAACTGTTTTTTTATCAAGAAATAAAAAAATCCGACTAAAAAAACAATTCCCATTAATCTTGCCCAGGTCCGGTGAAACCATTCCCAAAAAAAAATTGATTTGAAATCACTTAAAGAAAAGTTGGCATTGATATACCGGAACTGGTCTGTGCCTTTGTATTTATCAAATTCTATTTGCCATTGAGCAGCGTTCAATGGAGGCAGAGCGCCGGTTATGGGATTCCATTCGGTAATGCTTAATCCCGATTCAGTAAGCCTGGTGATTCCTCCTAATAAAATCTGAATCATTAACATAAAGACTCCCAGGTAAAGCCACTTAGCAATATTTTTATTGGATTTGTTTAATAAAATTTCCTCCATTATTATTTTTTATTCCGGCAAAGTTAATCCTGTGAGAGCATACATTGCCCATATCAGGTTATTTTAAAATGATCTGTTGAAAAAAGGATGATACAAAAATAAAAGTCTGGTTTATTTTTGATCAAAATAATTGAATTGTTACTTCCTTTTTTCCATAATAAATTTATTGAAGCGGGTATTGATGAAGCAGGACGGGGATGCTATGCAGGCCCGGTGTTTGCCGCTGCTGTTATCCTAACTAAAGATTTTTATCATCCTTTGCTGAATGATTCAAAGCAACTTACTTCAGCACAGCGCGATTACCTGAGACCGATCATTGAAAAAGATAGCATTGCCTATGCCGTGTCTGGAGTCAATAATAAAGAAATTGACCGCATTAATATTTTACAGGCTTCATTTAAGGCAATGCATCTTGCATTGAATAAATTGAAGCACAAGCCAGAAATTTTATTAGTAGATGGCAACGGGTTCAAACCATATAAACAAATTCCTCATCAGTGCATTATTAAAGGAGATGGAAAATATGCATCAATTGCTGCAGCGAGTGTACTGGCAAAAACATACCGGGATGAGTATATGCAAAAATTACATGAAAAATATAAAATGTATTCCTGGCATAAAAATAAAGGTTATGGAACCCTTGAACATCGCTCTGCTATTGAAATATATGGCTTATGCCGGTACCATAGGAAGAGTTTCAATATTGCTGGAACAAAAAAATTGATTGAAAAATTTTGAAAATTTAATTTTTCAATGGCTACCCTTTTTTTATTAGTAGCGATTAATTTTTATTGAAAGTAAAACACTGTTTCTTATGCTCTCCATTCACCTAATCCTTCGCGGGTAACCAACCATTCATCGGAAGTGCAATCAACAATGGTTGAAGGAATAATGCCACCGGGGCCGCCATCAATTACAAAATCAACCTGCTTTCCAAAAGTTTCGTAAATAATTTCGGGATTCGTATATTCTTGAACCTCTTCTCCTGGAAGAGATGTGCTTAAGAGAGGACTTTCCATTGAGTCAAGAATGGACATACAAATAATATTATTGGGTACGCGCAAACCAATAGTTTCTTTTTTGTTCTTTAATATCTTGGGTACTTGTTTGCTGGCTGGCAAAATAAAAGTGAATGGACCGGGCAAATAATTTTTGAGGATCCTGTATAATGGTGTATTAATGCTTTTGGTATAATCGCTCAGATGACTCAGATCTCTGCATATGAAAGAAAGCTGTGCTTTTTTGGGGTCTACATTTTTTATCTTGCAAATACGTTCTATGGCTTTTGGATGATGAATGTCACATCCCAAACCATAAATAGTATCTGTAGGGTAAATAATGATTCCGCCATCTTTTAAACATTCAACAACCTGGTTAATAAGACGAATCTGCGGATTCTCAGGATGAATTGATAAAAGCATTTTAGCAAAAATTTGTTTTGTAAAGGTAATTTGTTTTATGATTTGGCAATCCAGGTAATAATGGGTTTCTATTTCATTGAACAGGAGAATTCTTTTGATAAAAAATTTTTCCTGAAAGGGTTGCTTGCTTTCAAATTACAAGATACCCGGTTTTCAGCTCCTTAACTTACATTTGCAACGTTTAAACATAAAACCTGTAACTTAACTATGGCGATAATTACACTTGGCACAATGGCTTTTGATGCTATTGAAACTCCTTTTGGAAAAATTGATAAAATTGTAGGTGGTTCTGCAACTTACGTTGCTTATTCTGCGAGTCATTTGACCCAGCCGATTCAGCAAATTTCAATTGTAGGAAACGATTTTCCTGATGAAGAAATGAATGAATTGAAAAAAAGAAATGTGCAGCTAACCGGAGTAGAAATAGTGGCCGACCAAAAATCTTTTTTCTGGAGTGGGAAATATCATTTAGATATGAACAGTCGCGATACTTTGATAACAGACCTGAATGTATTGGCGAATTTTAAGCCTAAAGTGCCTGAAGAATACCAAGGAGCAGAATTTTTAATGCTTGGCAATCTTATGCCGGGATTACAAATAAGTGTGATAGAACAATTGCGTACTAGGCCAAAACTGGTTGTTTTGGATACAATGAATTTTTGGATGGAAACGGCTCTGGATGATTTGAAAAAAGTTTTGGGAATGGTTGATGTATTGATGATTAATGACAGCGAAGCGAGGCAGCTGAGCGGAGAATTTTCATTGGTAAAATCTGCAAAAAGAATTTTGCAAATGGGCCCTAAATTTTTGGTTATAAAAAAAGGGGAGCATGGTGCTTTATTGTTTCATGAAGATCACGTCTTCTTTGCACCTGCTTTACCGTTAGAAGATGTTTTTGATCCTACCGGGGCGGGAGATTCCTTTGCGGGGGGCTTTATCGGGCATATTGCTAAGACCAAAGATATTAGTTTTGAAAACATGAAGACTGCCATTATAGTCGGCTCGGCACTGGCAAGTTTCTGTGTGGAAAAATTTGGCCCACAAAGACTGAAAGAAATTACAAAGCAGGATATCGATACCCGGCTTTCAGAATTTGTACAATTAGTAAATTTTGATATAGACCTGGTATGATCTTTCAACGATAATTTATTAACGATAACTAACGAAATGATTGAAATAATTGTTCTTGTTTTTTTGACAAAAGAAATTGGAAAGCTTGCACATGCTAAAGGGCTTAAACCCGGAATCTGGAAAATTTATACCATTTTGGGTTGGATTATATCTGAAATCATTGGAATAATTGTAGGTGTAATGATCTTTGGTAAAGACAATCTTTTTTCGGTAATATTGGTTGGCTTAACATTTGCCATAACCAGCTACTTTATTATCAAAGCTCAGTTAAGCAAATTGCCTGACCAAAGTTTAGATGATGATATTAACAATATCGGTAATCAGTAATGCAAGATATTTGCTAATCTAACGAGGCCTTTTGTAATACTTATTATATAGCATTCCGGGCCATTGAAAATGTTCAGGTTGTCAGATAAAGGTCATTAATCAAAATTATTTTGGATTCGGAAGAAATTCACTTAATTTGAAATTATATTTGCTTAACAGAATTTTTACATTATAATTCCTCTTTTCACTGTTGCTTGTATTTTCTGTAACATAAGTATGTAGTAACTTTGAAAGCATAATTTTTTAAAATGAGCGAAACAGCAACCCTACCCTCTTTAACCGCTAAAGATTTTACTACAGACCAGGAAGTACGTTGGTGTCCCGGATGCGGTGATTATTCCATATTAGCACAGGTTCAAAGAGTAATGCCGACTTTAGGAATTCCAAGAGAGAACTTCGTTATTATTTCGGGAATTGGCTGTAGTAGTCGTTTTCCCTATTATATGAATACGTATGGCATGCATAGTATTCATGGACGAGCTACGGCAATCGCCAGCGGTTTAAAAGCCAGCCGTCCTGAATTAAGTGTTTGGATTGTTAGCGGTGATGGTGATTGTCTCAGTATTGGTGGAAATCATACCATTCATTTATTGCGGCGCAATTTTAATGTAAACCTTTTGCTTTTCAATAATGAAATATATGGTCTTACAAAGGGCCAATATTCACCGACAAGTGAACAGCATAAAGTTACAAAGAGCACTCCTTACGGAAGTATAGATCACCCGTTTAATCCATCTGCTTTAGCATTAGGCGCTGATGCAACTTTTGTTGCCAGGACCATGGACAGGGATCCTAAACATTTGCAGGCAATGCTTTTGAGGGCTCACGAACATACGGGATCTTCTTTCCTGGAAATTTATCAAAACTGTAATATTTTTAATGACGGAGCTTTTGAAATATACACGGAAAAGAAATCAAAGCCTGAAGAAGCTTTATTTCTGGAGCATGGTAAGCCATTGATATTTGGTAACGAAAAAAACAAAGGAATTAAATTAGATGGCCTCAGGCCTGTTGTGGTAGAATTAAATGAACAGGTAAGTGAAAATGATTTGTGGATACATGATGAAAATGATTTTTACAAAGCCCAGATACTTACAAGATTGTTTGATGATCCGAAGGCAGAGCATCACTTCCCGCGGCCATTCGGAGTTTTTTACCAAACGGAAAGACCTTGTTATGAAGAGGTAATGACAATGCAGATAGATGAAGCATTGTCAAAAGGAAAAGGAGATTTAGATAAACTTTTGAGAGGTAGAGAAACCTGGTCGATAAGCGAATAATTTTTTTAATTTTTATTATTCAAAAAAACAAAAGGCTTTAATTGCCGATGGCTAATTGTTTCCCTAACAATTTGTTTTTCTGAAGTAATGGAATACTTATTAACATTTACTACTTCATAAGAAACGACAACGTTGTCAATTTTTTCTACATAAAATAATAATTCGTGGAGAAGCTCCACTTCGTGTTCGATTGCCTGGGGGTTGAGTTCTTGTTTGAACAGTACCAAGAGATCCCGGTTAAACTTGTCCATTTTGAATTTGGTTTTTAATAGCCTATCATGCCGCTTTTACTAGGACAACCACAATTACTTTTTTTGGAAGCATTGCAGCTTATAGCAAATATTGCTATAGTTACTAATAAAATCAACAAAATTTTGCTTACGTTTTTCATTAAAAAAATATTGATATCTTTTGAATTATTTTTGGGCTGAGAAAATTCCATTTACGAAATCTTCACTACCAAGCAATAAATCTGCTTACCAAATTAAACTATTTTTACTAATAATTATTGTAATCTTTTGAAAGAAAAAAAATTATTTATTAAAGATAAAAAAAAATTACGAATATTAATAGCCCCCTTGGATTGGGGTCTTGGTCATGCAACTCGTTGTATTCCAATTATTAATGAGCTTATTCAATTAGGCTGTGAGGTGGTAATTGTGGCCGATAATCAACCTTTTTTTTTATTAAAAAAAGAATTTCCTAATCTCGTATTTTTACGGTGCAAAGGCTATGAAATAGAGTATAGTCAGCAAAAGACAGGATTTTTTACTAAAATGTTTTTACAGGTCCCAAAACTATTTTTTGCTATCAGAAATGAAAAAAAATGGTTACAAAAAATAGCAAAGGGTCATTATATTGATGCTGTAATTTCTGATAACCGTTTTGGAATGTACTGTAAAAATATTCCGAGTATTTTTATTACTCATCAGCTTTTTATTAATACAGGAAATTCTTTCGTTGATTTTTTTGTTCAAAAAATCAATAATTTTTTTATCAAAAAATATTCAAATTGCTGGGTTCCGGATTTTAAAGAAAATGGTTTTGCGGGTAAGTTATCTCATCCTCGAAAAATTTCCTCAAAGGTTATTTATATGGGACCATTATCAAGATTTGAGGCATTACGGGATGTTGCAAATATCTATGATCTGTTAGTTTCAATTTCGGGGCCTGAGCCTCAACGCACTATTTTTGAAAATATGATTTTATCAGAACTCCAAAACTATCCCGGAAAAGTTTTAATGGTAAGAGGTTTGCCGGGAGAAAAAAAAGAGCTAAATACTCCAAATGATTCTATTAAAATTGTTAATCACCTTTCTTCCGAAGAATTGAATAGAGCATTTGAACAATCAAAAATGGTAATTTGCAGGAGCGGATACACAACTATTATGGATCTTGTAAAGTTGAAAAAGAAGGCAATTTTTGTTCCTACCCCCGGGCAAACAGAACAGGAATATCTTGCTAAACATCTTTTTGAAAAAAAATATTTTTATTCCATTGAACAAAAAAAATTCTCTTTAAGCATCGCATTGAAAAATAACGCAGGATTTTCTCCTCAAGATTTTAATACTCCTTTAAATGACTATAAAAAGGTTATTGCCGGATTTGTTGCCACTTTAAAGTATTCAATGTGAATTTATCACAATTGAATTCATTGTTCTTTTTTAGGATAATCCAAAAAGAGAAATTTCTTTTTCGAATCTTTAAAAGCTTTCCAGTGTTTTGTATTTATTTCTAACCCATATACAGCACAGGTGGGCATATCGTAAATCGGGTTGCAGCCAAGAGAATTGATAAAATCGGTAATGCCGGGATTGTGAGAAAATAAAGCAACGGAATCGTATTTGTCTTCAAGTTTTTCAACTACCTGGTAGAATTCTGCGGTAGAAGCTTCGTAAAGTGAGGGAATAAGTGTAAGATATTTTTCTTTTTTGTCATATTCTTTTAAAAAAATCTCAGCAGTTTTTTTGGCTCTTTTGGCAGGGCTTGAAACAAAAGCATCAATGTTTATTTTTTTATCTCTTAATATTTTTGCTGCTATTGGTGCATCTTGCTTTCCCCGCTCATTTAGGGGCCTGTCAAAGTCTGAAAGGATAGAATGATCCCAACTACTTTTTGCATGTCTGATGAGTAGAAGCGTTTTCATTTTTATATGATTTATTAGCTGCAAGGAATGAATTATCTAACATTTAATAACCCCGTACATCTTTTCCTTCCATATAATTCAAAAAAGCTTTGTTTACAACGCGGTTGCCTCCAGGTGTAGGATAATTACCTGTAAAATACCAATCGCCTAAATTGGTAGGACAGCTATCGTGGAGATCTTCTATAGTTTGATAAATCATTTCCACTGCAACGGTAATTTCCGGGGGCGTGATTAACTGTGCAATTTTTTTAGAAATTTCTTCTAATGAAAAAGGTTTGTATACTTCTCTAACAAGATTTTGAACATGTAATTGATTATTTCTTTTAAGCTCTTTACATTTTTCAACCAGGTTTGCAAGAAGCGATTCCATACCTCTTTCTTTGATTAATTCCATGGCGGCTTTAAAGGCTACAAATTCGCCGAGTTTGCTCATATCAATCCCATAGCAATCGGGGTATCTTATTTGTGGAGCAGAAGAAACCACTATAATTTTTTTAGGTTCCAGTCGTGACAGCATTCGTATGATACTTTCACGTAAAGTAGTTCCTCTTACAATAGAGTCATCAATGACTACAAGAGTGTCTATATTTTTTCTTACAGTGCCATAAGTAATATCGTAAACGTGTTGTACCATCTCATTTCGGCTATGGTCTTCTGTAATAAAAGTGCGTAGCTTTACGTCTTTGATAGCAATCTTTTCAAAACGAACTTTTCGATTAACCATTTCTGTAAGCTTTTCTTCATCAAAATCTTTTCCCCAGCTTAATATTCTTTCAATTTTTATTTTATTCAGATAATCTTCTGCCCCTTTTATCATTCCATAAAATGCAGTTTCTGCAGTATTGGGGATAAAAGAAAAAATGGTATTTTTAAGATCATAATCTACCGCCTTAAGTACTCTTTCACTGAGGTGATATCCTAATGCAATTCGTTCCCTGTAAATTTTCTCATCGCTTCCCCTTGAAAAATAAATACGTTCGAAACTGCAGGCTTTTCTTTCTTTGGGTTCTAATATTTGTTGAATTGAATATTGGCCATCAGGTTCCACAATCAGTGCATTACCTGGCATTAATTCTTTTACTTCGTTTTCACCAACATTAAATGCAGTACGTATAGCAGCGCGTTCGCTAGCGGCCACAATTACTTCATTATTTATATAATAATAACATGGACGGATACCGTGCGCATCTCTTACAACGAAAGCAGATCCGCTGCCTGTAAGGCCGCCAAAAGTAAAGCCTCCATCAAAGAAAGGAACTGATTTTTTGAGCACATGTGCTATATCTGGACACTCAGGCGAGGCTTCGTCTGCTTTTATTAAAAAATATTGAATTACATCCATCATAGCCCCGAGGTCACTTTCCCGATCTTTTTCATCACGTGGGCTATTAATGAGATCAAATAATTCGTCTTTATTTACGAGGTTGAAATTGCCTGCTAAAGCAAGGTTACGTGCAGGAATAGTATTTCTTTTAATAAAAGGATGGCAAAATTCAACATTATTTTTTCCCTGTGTGCCATAGCGTAAATGGCCCAGAAGTAATTCTCCCAGGAAATCAATATGTCCTTTCATTAGTCCGGCATGTTGTTCTATATCTGGGTGATATTTTTGAATTTCCTTTATTTGCCCACCGATTTGTGCAAAAAGATCGGCTATTGCCTGGTTGGCTACACTTCTTATCCTGTTAAGGAAAGGATAACCTGGTTCTGTATTTAACTTTACGGCAGCTATTCCAGCGCCATCTTGGCCACGATTGTGCTGTTTTTCCATAAGGAGGTACAGCTTATTCAGACCATAAAGTACAGAGCCATATTTTTGGCGGTAATAAGAGAAAGGTTTACGCAGCCTGATAAAAGCAAGACCACATTCATGTTTAATTTCGTCGCTCATGGATGGAAATGAAGCGCAAAATTAGGCTTTTATTGTGGGATCAAAACTTAGAAAGATGATAAAATTGTAATAAATTCTTTGAGTGGGGTTATAGATAATTGAGTCTAAAGTATCCTGCTATTGTTTACAATTAACAAGATGGATAGTAGAAATTAGAGAAAATATATTGGAATTTTAAGTACTTACCTCAGTAAATCCTGTACATCAGGATCTGCTTCCAGGTTATTCATTTGCCTTAATATCCAGGAGTAGCGTGAGGCAACTCTTGACGATAAAGGAATTATCGTAAATTCTTTAGGGTTAGGTAGGCAGGCTGCAATCATTGCAGCCTGCTTTTTTGATAATTTTTTTGCGGAAGTTTTAAAATAATGTTGGGCTGCGGCTTCTATACCAAAGATCCCTTCTCCCATTTCAGCAACATTAAGATAGGTCTGAAGTATACGTTTCTTACCCCATATTTGTTCTATCATAAAGGTAAAATAAACTTCTAATCCTTTGCGGAAATAACCTCCATGTTGCCATAGAAAAACATTTTTTGCAACTTGCTGGCTTATGGTACTTGCACCTCGTAGTGACTTGCTTTTTTGATTATGTTTCATTGCCTTTTGAATGCTTTTAAAATCAAAACCGTTATGGTCAGGAAACAATTGATCTTCGCCAGCCATTACAGCCAGTTTTATATTGGGGCTGATTTCATTCATATTCACATAATCACGGTGCAGCCCGTGTCCGCTTAAAACGCTGTCTAATTGTGTAAGAGTTATTGGCGGGTTGATCCATTTGCAAAAGAGAATATATATTATGGAAAAAATAAATCCGTATAAAATGATTTTCAAAATACCACGAGTTATTCTTCTGAGAAGTCCTTTTCTTTTTACTTTCATTTTACTATTCAACAGAAAAACATTTTACTATTTCATTTTTATATATTGCAACATATATTTTTTTCCTAAACGCCTGCCTTTATTACTTGATTTTAACATCAGGTATCCAATACCTGCAAGGATTGCCGAGCCAATCACCAGTGAGGGACTGGCATAATACCTGGTATTTGGTTTTGTAAAAATCCAGGTTCCCAAACCTACAGTAGTTAAAAGAACCCCTCCGCCAAACAATGCACCTCCTGAGGCGCTCCAGTCAAATTTATTAGTCATTTTGTCAAAGCCTGTTATGTCATGATAATTGATACCAAAATTATACCTGGCAAGGGTATCCAGAACATAAACACCAAGGCTCGTGGGTATCTGTCTGATGTCATATTGAATCAGAAAAACTGAATCTCTCTCAATCGAAGTAACATAGGCATGATAAAATCCTGTTGCCGTTGTAAATGTCATTTCACTTCCGGTGAAAAAAGATTGTTGAGTTCGATTATTCTTTTTCAGAATAAGAATATCATACTGAGCCATGCAGGATGATGCAATAAGAAAAAGGGAACTCAAAAGAACCAAAAAACCCTTCATATTATATTTTTTTTGCAAAAAGTAAAACACCAAAAAGAAGTACTGCTCCAAATATTAGCAAAATTAAACCGGATATTTTATTAATCAACCTAATGTTTTTTATGGTTAGTTTCTTTCGCAATTTGCCGGCCAAAGTTACTTTTATAACATCGGCACTCATATTGAGTACCAGGGCTGTGGCAAAAATAATGATGCGGTCCCGGGTAGTATGAGTAACTGCGATAGCGGTAGCGGCAGTGAGCCAGAAAGCCATCACTGCAGGGTTTAGGGTATTTAGCAGGAATCCCTGTAACACAATTTTTGCGTGATCACTGCTTTTTAGTGGTGGTAATGAAATATCTTCAGGATGAATGTGAACTTTTTTAAAGAAGAGATAAAATACTCCCATGCCTATTAAAAAGGCACTTCCTACTATGCCTATTTGCATTTTAAAATCGAGCAAACGGGTTACCATTTCAGAAAATGCATTACTTAAAACTACCAATAAAAAATCGCTGATCCATACACCAATCACAAAGCTAAAACCGCCTTCTCTGCCATTATTAATACTTTGTTTGATGATTGTGAATATAACAGGTCCAACTGAAAGCGCAAGCAATAACCCCATTGCAAGGCCTTTTAATATTGCTTCTATAGCATCAATCATTTATCAAAAACAAATTTAAATTTTAATGAATCAGGGAAGATAAAACTACAATAAAAAAGATAAGTAGTTAGTTATAAAAACTGCAAGAGATTTAAACCTTTTCCTCTTTAAGAAATTGTTGCCAGTCCTCCAGCATTTTTCCTTTTAATACCCTGGGAAATTTGTGTTGGCCACCTACTTTGCCTTTTGATTTCATAAATGCCATAAAAGTATCTTCACTCAGTACATCTAAAAAAATTCTTTTAAGAGCATGTTTTCGTTCTACTTCATAATCGTCATTTAATTCTTTTAATTTTTCATCAATCATCATCCTGAGGGTTTCTGAATTTACATGGTCGTCTGTCGCAACAAACCAATGATGGGCGAAAAAATTACCATGAGGAACTCCTGCAACGGTAAATTCGCCAATAGAGATGTTTAATTCATCACTTACCATGTTGATAGCTTTATTCATATTATCTACACTCAGGTGTTCACCTACCATACTTAGAAAATGTCTTGTTCGTCCAGTGATAATAATTTCATATTTTTCCAGGTCTACAAATTGTATGGTATCACCTATCAAATACCGCCAGGTACCAGCATTAGTACTTATCAGAATTGCATAATTTTTATTTGTTTCTACCTCGTGTATCATTAATGTTTCCGGGTTGGCCACCATATTTCCTTCCACATCAAAATTGTGCTGATCAAATGGAACAAATTCAAAAAAGATATTATTATTAATAGCGAGCTTCATTCCTTTGGCATCTTGCCGATTTTGGTAAGCTAAAAAGCCTTCGCTTGCTAAATAGGTTTCTATATAAGTAATTGGTTTTCCCAACAACCGGTTAAAGCCTTTCTTATATGGCTCCAGGGCAACACCTCCATGTACATAAAACGCAAGGTTGGGCCATATTTCATGAATGTTCTTCAGCTTATAGCGATCAATAACTTTTTCCATACAAAGCTGTACCCAGGCAGGTACTCCTACTAAAAAAGCAATATCCCATTCAGGAGCCCTTTCTACAATTTCATCCAATTTTTTAGACCAGTCTGTTTCTTTAGCAATTTTTCTTCCTGGTTTGTACATTCCCTGAAACCAAAAAGGAATATTTTTAGCCTGAATTCCGCTTAAGTCGCCGGCATAGTAAGTTGTACTTTTTTGTAAGTGGGTACTTCCACCCAGCATTAGCCAGCCTTTGCCGACATATTTTTTAGGAACATTATTATAAGAGGCCAAACTGATGAGTTGCCTGATACTGGTAAGTGTGTTAGCTCTTATAAGTTCTTTTGTGATGGGGATATATTTGCTTGATGACTCGCTGGTGCCACTGCTCAGGGCAAAAAATTTTATGGTGCCGGGCCAGCATACGTCTGGTTTTCCGTCAAGAGCTTTTATCCACCATTCTTTAAATATCTTATCGTAATCATATGTGGGAACTATCCGCTGAAAATATTTCCCCGTATGCTTGCTCAGTAGTATTTGGTCGAATAGATATTTTTGCCCGAATTCAGTAAAGCGGGCTTTTTTTAATAATTTTTCCAAAACTTTCAATTGCTGCCTTTTAGCACAGGTAACAGGTATATTTAATGCCTTTGAAAGTGACTTAGGAAGTTTAATATCTATAAAAGCCATTACTTAGAGAAGTTGTTGACAACGACAAATTTAATGAATAGTTAATGTAGATGCATCATTAATTTACAAAAGGTAATATAATAGAATTTTTTTCTTTTTAAGTCCATGATGATACATCTAACAAATGATTCAACGAAATTTTTTTTAAAAATGCTAATTCATCTGAAAATTGGGATTGTTATGTAATGCCTCATCTTGTTTTAATTTTAATTCCCATTTCCAGGCAGTATCCATCATTTCGTCTAATGAATATTTGGGAATCCAACCCAATTTATCTTTTGCCAATGAATTGTTTGCATAAATTGCCATAATATCACCCGGCCTTCTTGCTCCTATTTTGTAATTAAGTTTATGATTACTTACTTTTTCAAAAGCATGGATAGCTTCCAGAACAGAAACGCCATTACCGGTGCCAAGATTATAGATTTCAGATTTTTCCTTATTTTTCTTTTCAATTAAATATTGCAGTGCGAGTGTATGCGCATGAGCAATGTCACATACGTGTACATAATCGCGGATGCATGAGCCATCTCTTGTAGGATAATCATTTCCATAAACAGTAACTTCTTTAAGTTTTCCTATCGCGGTCTGTGTGATTGCTGGAATCAGGTTTTGTGGTTTTCCCAAGGGTAACTCACCGATTAAAGCTGAGGCGTGAGCACCTACCGGGTTAAAATATCTTAACAAAACACTCTGCAACTCGCCAGCTTTTGTTACATCTCTTACAATTTCTTCTCCCATTTGTTTGGTAGCGCCATATGAGGACTCTGCGGGCTGAGTGGGTGTATCTTCCGTTACAGGTATTTTATCCGGGCTGCCATAAACAGTACATGAAGAAGAAAAGATAAAATGAGGTATATTAAATTCGTTAGCACATTTTAAAACATTAATAAGAGAGAATAAATTATTTTCAAAATACATTAATGGCTTTTCTACTGATTCACCAACTGCTTTATAAGCGGCAAAATGTATAATGCCTTTGATATCTGTATTTTCCTGGAATACAGCATAGGCTTCATCAAAATTACTGAGGTCAACTTTATAATTTTTTATAGTAACCCCGGTAATGTCTTTTATACCGGCAAGTAAAGCCGGCGTAGACCTTGAGTTATTATCTATACTTATAGGGTCAAAACCATTTTGAATAAGGTCAACAATGGTATGGGCTCCAATATAACCGCATCCTCCTGTAACTAAAATTTTATTCATAATACAAAGTAACTAAAATTGATTACAAAAGTAATATGCTATTGGGATAACTCTGAATTTAAAAATGAAACTGATTGGTTACTTAAAGTTGATAATTACTTTCAACAATTATCCAGAATATGTTGTGTGTAGTTTTGAAAACCTATTATTCATAATAGTATAAATTCATAACCTTTAGATAATATAGTGGTAACTCTTCCATAACATTACTTTGCTCTCTTTGCAGCATAAAACTGACCTGGATCATATATAATTATCCTTTTTTATTAAATATTTTTCAATAAACGGCTTTGTAAAAAGCAAAAAAGTTTGAGCAAAGATTACAAATTCAAAAACGGGTATTTGCTTAACATCTAGGTAACTGTTTTAATGCTTTGACTGTACTTATAATCAATCTTAGCCTCACTTTTTAAACATTTTGTTTAAGTAATAAATTCACCTTACAAAAAATTTATGAAAAATTTTTATTCTGTAATCTTAATCTTCTTTTTGGGACAATTTCTTCTATTAAGCCCGAATCAACTATTAGCGCAGGCAACAAGGACAATAACCGGAAGGGTAATAGATAACGTTGAAAAAACGCCTGTTGTCGGTGCTGCTGTATTATTGGAAAATACGAAAGCGGGAACACTCACTGATGGTTCTGGGAATTTTAAGATTAATGCAAGGGGAGACGAAAAATTAAATATTTCTTTTGTCGGGTATTTGCCGGTCATAATAGAAACTAGAAATAAGAATACTTTTGAAATAGCGCTCCAAAAAGACAATAAATCATTAAATGAAATAGTAATAACCGCGCTGGGTATCAGTAAACAATCGAAAACTCTGGGATATGCTGTGCAATCAATTAATAGAAAACAACTTACCGAATCACAGGACCCCAATCTGATTAATAATATCAGTGGAAAAGTCGCAGGTGTTGTAATAACAAATGGAGGAGCTGGTGTGGGTTCTACTTCAAGGATTGTTGTCAGGGGAGAAAACTCGTTCAATGGAACTAATCAACCCTTATTTGTTGTCGATGGAGTGCCTATAAATAATGAAACATTTTTTAATAATGCAATAGAAAATTCCTCAGGACAAGGTACCTGGGCTGAAGTGGATTGGGGCAATGGCGCAGCAGAAGTGAATCCCAACGATATTTCTAAAGTAACAGTTTTGAAAGGTTCAACTGCCGCCGCTTTATATGGCTCCAGAGCTGCCAATGGTGCAGTAGTCTTAACAACACAGAAAGGAACCCGCGAAAAAGGATTGATAGGAATCGACTTTAATTCAACAACCACATTTGAAACCCCGTTAAAATTGCCTCGTCTCCAAAATGAGTATGGTGCAGGTGTAAATGCTTACCCATTAACTGGAGCTCCTAATACCTATTCATTTGTAAACGGAGGGGGTTCCAGTGAAAATAATATACCCAACTGGGGGCTTAAATTTGATCCCAGTTTAGATGTCGTACAGTTTAACAGCCCTGCCGGAAATGGATACCTTGCTGGCGACCTGGTTTACCGTGGTGCAAATCCTGGTTTGACCGTGACACCTACACCATGGATTGGCCATGCTGATCATTTTAAGAAATTTCTTCAAACCGGTGTTACAACACAAAATAATATCAGTTTTGGTGGTGTAAGCGATCATGGAACTTACCGGTTTTCATTTAATAATTTATCAAACAAAGGATTATTGCCGGGGACAGGTTTAAATCGTTTTGGCCTTTCTCTCAGAGGGAGTCATTCTTTTAGCGATAAATTATCCTCAGACTTTTTTATCAATTTTATCAATAGCAGCAGCCGGAACCGGCCTAATATTGGGTATGGTTCTGAAAGTGTGATTTACACTTTCTTTGGTGTGTATGGGATGCCTATTAACATGGATATAAACGCCCTTAAACAACAATGGCAAACCGGGAGAAATCAACAAAATCAATTACGTTATTGGAACAATCATGATAACCCATATGTAACATTGAACGACAATGTAAATAGTTTCAATAAAAACAGGGTTATAGGGAATGCCTCTTTAAAATATGCTGTTAATTCTCAATTGGACATTATGGTAAGAACAGGAACAGATTACTATAATGATGCAAGGGAAGGACATCGTGCTTTTACAACTGTTCGATTTCCTTCGGGAGGATTTCGAACTGATAATGTAGTTTATTTTGAAAATAATACTGATTTTCTTATCAGTTATAAGAAAAAACCCGGTCATTTATTTAATGTAAGTGCATCTGTCGGTGGCAACAGATTTATGCAAAATGTTACGTACACCAGGGATATTGCCAATACTTTAATCACTCCTGGATTGTATAGTTTTTCTAATGCACAAAGCCAGTTACCCACATTATATCAAAAGTTTGATAAGATCGTTTACAGCATGTATGCATTTGCTGATTTAAGCTATAAAAATTTACTTTTTCTAAATGTAACAGGACGCAATGATCATTCGAGTACTTTGCCTGTGGGTAAAAATTCCTATTATTATCCTTCTGCTTCATTAAGTGGTATCATATCAGATATGGTGCATCTTCCAGCCGCTATTTCTTTTTTAAAACTAAGAGTTTCAGCGGCACAGGTGGGTCGTGATGCAGATCCGTATTCAATCAGCAATACGTATAATACCAATACGCCCTTTGGCAGTTACCCACTTACAACAGGCAATAATGTTTTGGCCAACAATAATCTGAAACCTTCATCGACAACGACAACAGAACTTGGTGTAGAAGCCAGGTTTGTGGATAATAGAATTGGGATAGACGCTACTATTTACAAATCAAAAACGAAAGATGAAGTAGTGCAATTACCAATTCCTGTTTCTTCAGGGTATACCAATGCTTATGTAAACGGAGGAAAAATTGATAACACAGGTATAGAAATTATGTTAACAGTTAAAGCATTGAGGCCGGTTAATCCTGATGGACTTAATTGGGATATAGCATTTAATTTTAGTCATAATGTGGGGAAAGTGGTATCACTTCCAGATGGAATCAATACTTATGTATATGCCCAGGTAACTCAATATGATCGTTATTATCGTGCCATTCAGTACGATGCAAAAGTTGGACAGCGGTTAGGCAATATGTATGGAAATTCTTTTGTAAGAGACCCGCAGGGTAACATTGTATATAAAAATGGTGTTCCTACATTTACTTCCACACAAAATACTTTATTAGGTAACTATAATCCTGATTTTGTGCTTGCCTGGTCTAATGACCTGTCTTATAAAGGGTTCAATCTGAACTTTCTTTGGGATTGGCACCAGGGTGGAAAATTCTATTCTTATACTGAATTAGGCGTATTAGCTGGCGGCATGTCTGTAGAAACATTGCCTGGCAGAGAAACAGGAATTAAAGGAAATGGAGTTATGATGGATGGTGCTTCAGGAAAGTATGTTCCCAACAATGTAAAAGTGTCAGCTGCAACTTATTATAATGCTTACTATAATGCATCTAATAATGAAGCTTTCATGTACAATGCTTCTTATTTAAAACTGCGGGAATTTCGTTTAGGATATACATTTAATAAAATTTTTGGTGGCACATCCAATGCAAAACTGAACTTGGCTTTTGTTGCAAGGAATGTATTGGAATTTACTCAGAACAAAGATGTGGATCCCGAAACTTTAGCGCTTCGCGGACAACAGATTTTACCCGGAACAGAATTTCTGAGTATTCCATCTGCTAAAAGTCTGGGTTTTTCGCTCGGACTTAAATTTTAATGTAATTAATAAAAATAAAATCATGAAAAAATATATAGTATTTCTTACCATAGCAGCAGGCAGTATTATTTTGGCATCCTGCTCCAAAGAATTGCAGCGGGTAAATCAGAACCCAAATGCATTAGAATCGCCCGATGCTACTACCTTATTATCAAATACAATTGTTTCAGAATTTTACAATAATGCCAATATTGTATGGACGTTGGGAAACGGGTATGATCAATACATGACTTTTAGCCAATCTTATTATGATCAGCCAACCCGGTACTCTCCCATAACAAATGAACCTTACTGGATATCTTTATATGAATCGGCAAGAGATGCAAATACTTTATATATACTTGCCCAGGCAAAAAGTAATCCTTTGCTGGAGGCTGCGGCTCTTACTTTACGTTCTTATGCTTTTGCTCAATTAACTGAATTATGGGGCGACATTCCATTTAAGCAAGCATTGCAAGGCAATACAGCTATTTATACTCCGTCATATGATCCTCAGCAAACAGTATATACAGATACTCAATCGGGAATATTGCCATCTCTTAAAAGAGCGGATAGTCTTTTAAATGCAAATCCGAATGGCATAATTTCAGGAGACATGCTTTATAATTCCAACACTATTTTATGGAGAAAATTTATTAATGCTTTAAGATTGCGCTATCTTTTGCGTGTATCTTCAAAAATGGATCCATCTGCAGAAATGCAATCCATAGTAGCAGGTGGAACATTAATGCAAAATGCCACAGAAAGTGCCACATTGCAATTACCGACCACTACTCCTTATAATTTTGTGAGCCTTACAGAGCGTTCTGGTGATTTTGCAGTAAAATATTTAAACAACATACTGTACAATACATTTGTAAATACATCAGATACGGCTCGCCTTACGGTTTATTTTGCTATAAACACTAATACTGCTTCTGGGACTCCATTCAGTTTTTCAAACTATGGAGGAATGCCATTAGTAGTAGATGCTACTACAGACCAGGTGAACGGCGCTTCTAATTTTAATGCAAGTTTTAAAACGGGTAGCAATCCTTCTTTACTAAAAGCAAAAGTAATGACGTATGCAGAACAGGAATTTGTTATATCAGAGGCTGCTTTAAAAGGTTACATAGCGGGGGGAAGCGCTGCTGCTAAAACCTATTATGATAACGCAATTATGGGAGCTTTCGCAGAAGCGGGGTTTATTGCAACAGTTGCCAGCAATTACCTGACGCATACTACTGTCATGTTTGACAACTCTTCCATGGCATCGGCTCTTAATCAAATCATCACACAAAAGTGGATCAGTAATATTAATAATGGGTTCGAAGGTTGGATTGAATACCGGCGCACCGGATATCCTGATTTTCAAACCGGCGGATATGCTAATATGAATAATGGGGTGATTCCTTCGAGATTTTTATATCCAACATCAGAACAAACAATTAATAGTACTAACTATGGTGCCGAAATAAAGAATATGGGAGGAACAGAAAATACAACTTTTAAAGCCTGGTGGGAGAAATAAAATAAGAAACCTGGATCTGCGCAAAAAATAACCTTTATAAGGAATTATTGTTAACGATTATTTAATCCTGGCATAATGTATTAATAATATGGGGGACCTATTTTACACTTGATTTTTAAATAAAATAAACTTTAAATTTTTCGCAAGCAAAACAGAAATTTTCTGCCTGTACCACCCTCCATTCATGCGGGGTGGTTTTTAAGATCATTATTAAGTTAAGTTGATCACAATGTGAATGAATTATAATTTGCAAAGAAAATTTGATTTGTTAACATTAAATTAATGTGCATGTAACAATTTGGTAACATGATAAGTAGTGCTTTGCACGAAATTATTTATATATGCCAAATGTTTAATAAAAAACATTTATTTTTTGGACCATTTCTTTGCCTGGGATTGTTTGTAAGTAGTTCTTTGAAAGCCCAATTTACTAATAATTCTGATTCGGCCTTTAAGGCCGGAAGCCCTAATTCTGGCCAACTTTGGGGATATTCATTCGCAGACTTTTATTACAAGGGTCATTCTGATACATTAAACAGGGGTGGTGGTAACCAGTACACAGGTATCCCGAAAGGTAGAAATGCTTTCCAGATAAGGCGTTTGTATTTTGGCTATAATTATAATATCAACAAGAAATTTTCTGCTGAAATATTACTTGAGGCTGCAAATGGAGCAACAAGCGGTGACGCATTGGCTGATAATAAACTGGCTTTTTATATAAAGTTGGCCAACTTACGTATTAAAAATGTTTGGAAAGGGACAGATCTTGTTCTTGGTCAGGTATCAACATTAGGTTTCCCTATGTCATCAGAAAATATATGGGCTTATCGCTCTATAGAAAAGACCATATATGATAACCGCGGGGCGCCTTCCTATGATTTAGGGGCTGCTTTGCAGGGTAAGTTTGATCCAAAAACAGGAAATTTTGGTTATGATGTAATGGTGGGTAATGGAACCGGGGCTAAACCCGAAGGAGATAAATATAAGTGGCTCTCCACCGATATTTGGGGAAAATTCCTTGATAAAAAATTGTATGTAAATTTATATATCGATTATAACCGCATGTCTCCGATTGCGGGAATGCAGCATTCAAGAAGTATGATTAAAGGTTTTGTAGCCTATATTGTACCAAAAATCACCGTTGGCGTGGAAGCCTATAATAATAGACTGCAAAACGATAACCAGGCTACAGAAATTTCTACAGGCAATGTTGATGTTTTGACGGTTCAGGCAAAGGGGATATCAATTTTTACCCACGGACCTATTATAAAAGACAAATTAAATTTCTTTGCACGTTTCGATGCCTTGAACCCGGATAATAAAATTGACAATGCTAAGTATAATAAGTATGTTGGCAATGCCAGTGGTTTTAATGATCCATCTACAAAAGAACAATTTATTACTGCCGGTTTGGATTTTACACCTGTGAGCAAAGTACACCTTATGCCAAACATCTGGTATAATAAATATATTAACCAGGGTTTTGCGTATAAATATAACAGTTATGACCTTGTTTACCGGTTCACTTTTTATTACGTTTTTGGCAAATAATCATTTTTAAAAAATTTCTATTAATATTAAAATACCAATTATGAAATTAAAATCAAAAATAAAAAGCGCTCTTTTTGTAGCTTTTGTATTAGCAATTGTTGGCAGCATTACACCTGGGTGTAATGGCGGATCTTCAAATAATAGTAGTTCAGATTCAACTGCAACGAACAGTGATGACAAGACGCTTTTGGGAGCAGGAAGTACATTTGTATATCCATTATTTTCCAAACAATTTTCAGAATATAATAAACAAACAGGATTAAAAATAAATTACCAGTCAATTGGATCCGGTGGGGGCATTTTGCAATTGACTAATAAAACGGTTGATTTCGGTGATTCTGATGCACCACTAAATGATGAACAGGCACAGAAAATAGGCGTGCCGGTTTTGCACATTCCGATGTGTTCGGGTGCAGTCGTGATAAGCTATAATTTACCTGAGGTAAAAGATACCCTGAACTTGAGTCCGGAAGTACTTGCAGATATTTTTCTTGGCAAGATTACCAGATGGAATGATGCAAAAATTGCTGCCATTAATAAAGGGATACAATTACCTGCAACGGCTATTGTTATTGCTCACCGTTCTGATGGAAGCGGCACCACCAATATTTTTACTGATTATCTTTCAAAGGTGAATGATGAATGGAAATCAAAAGTAGGTAAAGGAACTGCTGTAAACTGGCCAATAGGGCTTGGTGGAAAAGGTAATGAAGGCGTGGCAGGGCTTATTAAACAAACTCCCGGAGGGATTGGGTATATTGAATTGGCTTATGCAATTCAAAACAAAATGGCCTTTGCAAAAGTACAGAATAAGGCTGGCAATTTTATTGCACCCAGCATTGCTTCAACAAGTGCTGCAAGTAATGTACAATTGCCTGCTGATTCAAAAATATTTTTAGGAAATACTGATGCGGCAGAAGGTTACCCGATAAGTGGTTTTACATGGGCATTGATTTACCAGGAACAAGCTTACAATAAACGTTCAGAGCAAAAAGCACAAAACCTTGTAAAATTATTGTGGTGGAATATTCATGAAGGACAGCAATACTGTGAGGGGTTACATTATGCACCATTATCACCGGCAGCAGTTGCTGTAGCAGAAGCTATTTTGAAATCTGCGACTTTTAACGGCAAACCTGTTTTTAATGGCAAACCTGTTTTGCAATAAAATTCTTATCATTGTAATGAAATTCTCATTCATAAAATCACGGGATTCCCGCAGTAATTTATTAGTGCGGGAAATTTCATATATAGCAAAAATGGATGTTTGGAAAAGTATTAAAATAAAACGGACTTTTCGCCAGATACGGATGGAGAAGATTTTCAGATCTTCTCTTGTGTTGGTTGCATTAAGTATTCTCGTGTTGGTAATTGCTTTTTTATTTACATTGATTGTACAATCAATGCCTTCAATAAAAGCATTGGGTTTTAGTTTTTTATTTGGAAAAACATGGGATCCCGTGGCCAATGTTTACGGAACTTATCCTTTTTTGCTGGGTACTTTATTTACTTCCTTTTTGGCATTAATTATATCTATACCTTTTTCATTTTCGATAGCAATTTTTTTGGGAGAATATTACCCCCGTGGTTGGTTTTCTGAATTTTTAAAAAATTCTATAGAATTAATAGCTGCTGTTCCTTCGGTGATTTACGGTTTTTGGGGTTTATTTGTTTTGGTACCCATTGTGCGAAGTATGGAATTGAAACTTGGCGTAACTCCATATGGTATTGGAATATTTACGTCTTCCTTGATTTTGGCTATTATGATAATTCCTTATGCCGCATCATTAGGAAGAGAAATGATCCGAATGGTGCCTTCTTCACTAAAAGAAGCAGCTTATTCCTTAGGAGCAACCAGGTATGAGGTGATAAAAACAGTGATTCTGCCATATTCTAAATCGGGTCTTTTTGCGGGAATTTTGTTATCTCTAGGAAGGGCGCTGGGAGAAACTATGGCGGTAACAATGGTTATTGGCAATACAAGCATTATTCCAAAAAGTATTTTTGATCCCGGTAATACGATGGCGAGTGTTATTGCTAATGAGTTTACTGAAGCTGCAAGCACACTTTATTTATCCTCATTAATAGAATTAGGCCTGATTTTATTTCTTGTTACTGTTCTTATTAATTTAATCGGAAAAAAAATAATTAAGCGATTTACAACTGATTAATTTATGCCTCAAAATATACAATATAGGTTAGGTAAGAGTAAAGCCTTTAAAGGCTTTATTATATTTCTTTCCGTTTTATGTACACTTCCTTTATTTTTAATTCTTATTTATATTTTAAAAGAAGGATTCACAAAAATTAACTGGCATTTCCTGGTAAACCTGCCAAAGCCTGTAGGTGAAACCGGGGGAGGAATAGCCAATGCGCTTATTGGAAGTTTGTTGATTGTTTTTTATGCTGCAATAATTGCTATTCCTTTTGGTATTATGGGAGGCATTTACTTAAGTGAAAATAAAAAGAGCAGATTGTCTTATTGGTGTCGCCTTTCGGTGGATGTGCTACAGGGTACTCCTTCAATCGTTGTTGGCATTGTTATTTATTTCTGGATAGTAAAACCATTAGGTACTTTTTCAGCATTATCAGGAAGCATTGCTTTGGCAATAATGATGCTGCCTATTGTAGTAAGATCTACAGAAGAAACGCTGAAATTATTACCGTCAACATTAAAAGAAGCCGGGCTCGCTTTAGGCTTGCCTTATCATAAAGTTATACTAAGAATTATTTTACCTTGTGGATTTAGTGGTGTGCTTTCGGGAATAATATTAGCTGTTGCAAGAATTGCAGGAGAAACGGCGCCTTTATTATTTACTGCATTTGGCAATCCCTACTTTTCTACAAATATTTTAAAGCCAATGCAAAGTTTGCCATTATTGATTTTTAACTATGCTACCAGCCCATATGATGAATGGCACGACCTAGCCTGGGGTGCGGCGCTTATTTTGCTTATTTGGGTATTATTATTGAACATAATCACAAAGATTACAACCAGAAGATGGAAAATACAATTCTAAAAGCTATTGATTTTGATGCTTATTTTGGAGAGAATCATGTTGTTAAGAAAATAAACATGGAGATCCCTAAAAATAATGTTGTTGCGGTTATGGGACCTTCAGGATGCGGCAAAACTACTTTTCTGCGTTGTATTAATCGTATGCACGAATTAATTGAAGGGGCTACTACCAAAGGTAAAATGATGCTGAATAATGAAGATGTATATGGGATGCACCCCATATTTGTACGCCATAAAATAGGAATGGTTTTTCAGCGCCCCAATCCTTTTCCTAATTTAAGTATATACGATAATGTGATAGCGGGTTACAAACTCAATGGAATGAAAATTGCTAAACGGGATAAAGACATTATCGTTGAGCAGTCACTGCAAAAAGCTGCATTATGGAACGAGGTTAAAGATTCATTGCACAAAAAAGGAACTTTTTTATCGGGTGGACAGCAACAACGTTTGTGTATTGCAAGAGCCATTGCCATGGAACCTGAAGTATTGTTGCTGGACGAACCTACATCGGCCCTGGATCCTATTTCTACTTCTAATATAGAAGTATTGCTACATGAGCTTAAAAATAATTATACTATTATTATTGTAACACACAATATGCAACAGGCCGGTAGAGTTAGTGATAAGACTGCGTTTTTCTATATGGGAGAATTAATTGAATATGATATAACTAAAAATATGTTTACAAATCCACAAGATAAACGTACCCAAAATTATATAACCGGCCGGTTTAGTTAATGAACTATAAATACAAAAAGCTATGACACAATTTGAGACAGAAATGCAGGATGTAAAATCTGAAGTGATCAGGATGTGGCAACTGGTTCTTTCGCAATTATTAAAATCGAGGGAGGCCATGTTAAATTTTGATAAAGACCTGGCCCGGGAAGTTATTGCAAGGGAAAAAAGAGTAAATGCCCTGGAATTAAAAATAGATAGTGATTGCGAAAATATCTTTGCTCTCTATTGCCCTGTTGCTATCGATTTGCGCTTTTTATTGGCGGCGCTCAAAATTAATACTAACCTTGAAAGAATAGGAGATATTGCAGACGGTATTTCAAGATATATTGTAGATTCACCTGCAAAATTCAACAGGGAAATATTAGAATCAACCCAATTGCTACAAATGTTTGAAGGCTCCATAAGTATTTTGACAGATGCGCAGGCTGCCTTTGAATTTGAGAATACACTTCTTGCCCGCACTATTTTTTCAAGAGATGATATGCTTGATGAAATAAATAAAAATGCTGATAATAATATTTCGAAATATATTCTTGAAAATCTTAAAAATATAAACGAAGCTTTATTTGTTTTATCTATTATAAGGAAATTAGAAAGAGTGGGTGACCAGTCCAAAAATATTGCTGAAGAAATTATATTTTATGTTGAAGCAAAAGTATTAAAGCACCAATAAAAACCTCATGGATTAATGCTGCAAGGATTTTTATGATTAAGAGCATATGCTTATTTAATCGCGTAAAGCTTAAAAACTTTGCCATCCTGCAATATTTCAGGATGGTTTTTTATTTTAGATTATCATTCTTCACGCTTTGGTTAATTTTACAAATTCAGGAAAAAAGACTTCATGACTTTAAAACGTATTTATAAAGAAAATCAATATTATTTTATTGGTTATATGGCATTAGTATTCTTGGCAATTTTCCTACTGATCTTTTATACAAAGGCTGAAGGGTTTATCTTATTGAATCCATTCCATTCCGAATTTTTAGATTATTTTTTTATCCCGGCTACTTACCTCGGTGATGGATTTTTTATAGTTGTACTGAGTCTTTTTTTATTTTTATATAAAAAGCGATTTTTAGGGTTAATGGTATTTAGTAGTTATGCCTTATCAGGAATAATTGCACAGGTATTAAAATACTTTATATTAGAAGCGCGGCCGGCTTTATATTTAAAGAATTCACATTATCCTTATTTTATTGATGGCATAACCTTGCATAATTTTCATTCATTTCCTTCCGGACATACCGCTTCAGCCTTTGCCCTGGCTGCAGTTTTATGTTTTTGGGTAAAGAATAAAAACTATTCTATTCTGTTTTTATTCTTAGCTTCTCTGGTAGGATATAGTCGTATTTATTTAGGCCAGCATTTTATAGATGATGTATTAGCCGGATCTGCGATCGGAGTTATTTCGGCAATTATCTGTTGGATTTATTTTGAAAAAATAATCAACAGAATAGCCTATACGAAAAAGTCAGAATTGGTTACCGAAAGTGGTAAACCCGATATTTGATCCAGATTATTTTTTGGAGAAATAAAATGAAGTAATTATTATCAAATGTAAAGGAAAACTTATGTTCTTGCTGTTGGCAATATAAAACCAAACGTAGTTCCCACTTCAGTTTTGCTTCTTACATGAATTGTGTCTTCGTGTGCTTCAATAATGTGTTTTACAATAGATAAACCTAGTCCGCTCCCACCAACCTTCCTGGCCCGTGCAGTGTCTGTCCGGTAAAATCTTTCAAAGATTCTGGAAAGATGCTCTTCGGCTATGCCATAGCCATTGTCGCTTATTTCTACTAATATTTTCCTGCCATCTATCTTATAAGCACTCCCCTCAATGGTCCCATTTTGCTTGCCATATTTTATGCTGTTATCAACGAGGTTGATAATCACCATCCTGATTTTTTCTTTATCTGCAAAAACAGTTAAAGGTAACTCGCAACCACTCTTTATAAAGCATTTTATTTTCTTTTCATCCGCTTTTATCGAAAGAGAATCAAAGACTTCTTTAATGAGATCCTGGATAATGAAATTTTCTTTAACCAAAAATAATTCGCCACTTTCTAATTTAGTGATTTGATCGAGGTCTATTAATAGGTTTACCAGCCGGTCAACATTTTTTGAGGCGTTCCCCAAAAATCTTTTATTGACATCATTATTATCCAAAGCTCCATTTAGTAAGGTATCTATATATCCCTGGATAGCGAAAATGGGTGTTTTTAATTCGTGGGAAAGATTGAGCAAAAATTCTTTTCGGAATACTTCGTTTTTTCTAAGAACTTCTATCTCTTCCTTATGCTGTACAGCCCATTCTTCTACATCTTCATTTACTTCTTCAATTGATTTTTGCGGTAGAATATTTTTAAAATAAAATTCTTCTTTTTTACTGGCTTTGGTCTGGTAAATTAATTTGTAAATCAGTTTTATTTTCCGGTAAATAAATCGCTGGATGGTAAAATTAATGAGGTAATACGCTAAGAGGATGATTGAAATTAGAAAAATTAATGAGGGCAGCCATAAATGGCTGTAAAGATAAAATACCAAACTTCCCATTATGCCAATGGGAATGGCAGTAAGGATGGCTGCCTGCTGCGCTGAGAAGTTTTTACTTATCATTTAAAATGTAAATATCGGGTTTATTAAAACCAGTAATTTTTTGATTTATGAATCGATTCGCTTTTCAAAAGAAAGAAACTTTGAATAGATTTACCATCCTAAAATCCATGCAAATACCAAAGGCGCCACAATAGTAGCATCACTTTCTATAATAAATTTGGGAGTATTAATATCCAGTTTACCCCAGGTTATCTTTTCATTAGGAACAGCTCCTGAATAAGATCCGTAAGATGTAGTGGAATCTGATATCTGGCAGAAATAATTCCAGAAAGGAACATCTGTCCATTCCAGGTCCTGGTACATCATGGGTACTACGCAGATGGGGAAATCACCAGCAATGCCGCCACCAATCTGGAAAAATCCAACACCTTTTCCTGAAGAATTTTTCCGGTACCAATCGCTCAGCTCCACCATATATTCTATACCGCTCTTTATGGTAGAAGCCTTCAATTCTCCTTTAATAACATAAGAAGCAAAAATATTTCCCATCGTACTGTCTTCCCAGCCGGGTACTACTATCGGAATATTTTTTTCAGCAGCGGCAAGCATCCAGCTATTTTTTGGATCTATTTCATAATATTGTTCGAGTATGCCACTCCGCAGCAATTGGTACATGTATTCATGAGGAAAATATCTCTCTCCTGCTGCTTCAGCATCCTTCCATATTTTATGAATGTGTTGTTGCAATCTTCTGAAAGCTTCTTCTTCAGGGATACAGGTATCTGTGACACGATTGTAATGATTTTCTAAAAGATCCCATTCTTCCTGGGGGCTTAGATCACGATAGTTCGGTACTCTTTTATAATGACTGTGAGCTACAAGGTTCATAATATCTTCTTCAAGATTGGCTCCCGTGCAACTAATGATGGCCACTTTATCCTGGCGTATCATTTCAGCAAAGGAGATTCCTAATTCCGCAGTACTCATAGCTCCTGCAAGTGATACCAGCATTTTTCCTCCTTCATTAATATGTACTTCATATCCTTTCGCTGCGTCCATTAAAGCAGCTGCATTAAAATGACGATAATGATGTTCTATAAATTGGGATACAGGTCCTTTGCTCATGTTGAATAATTATAGTTGCAAAAGTAATTTTTTTTGAGGAGCTGGTTCTCGTTTTTCTTCCAAAATTATTATTATAAAACAGGCTGTTTCTATTTTGTAAAATTGTCTAAAAATACTATTGCAATCAAATCATACAGTAAATATTAATTTTCTTTTAAAAAAAAATCTTCCTCTTTGTTTTTAAATAGAAATATATAACTGAACTACTTTTTCCTGATTAATCATTAATAGCGATAACAGATAAGTTCAGATTAATCCCGACAACCACTAGGTATTTTATTTTTAAAATTTAATACTAATGAATTCTCATTAGTCTGTGAAAAATGTTAAGATTAAGTTATTGTAGCCTTTACATTAAACTCAGGCATAATAGTTACATCCTAGTAATTATAAGATGAAATTTGATGTATGTTAAAATAAAAGTGTCATCATATTAGTAATCTAAACAATTAAATATATAACGATGAAAAAAATTCTCCTTATCTCAGCAATTCTTTTAAGTGCATTTTGCTATAAAACAGAAGCACAGGTAAGAGTCAACGTAAATATTGGCCTTCAACCAGTATGGGGCCCTGTGGGTTATGATTATGTTGATTACTATTACCTGCCCGATATGGACGTTTATTACGATGTTCCGCGGGGGTTATTCGTTTTCTATGATCACGGTCGCTGGAATTTTGCTGCCTCACTACCAGGCCGCTATGGCCGCTATGATCTTTACCATAGTTATAAAGTGGTAATTAACCAACGTAATCCATGGGATCGGGATGAATATTATCGTAATCATTACAGATCTTATAGGGAGCGTTATCAGCCTGTAATAAGGGATAGTCGGGATAATAGGTATTTTACTGAAAGAGAAAGATACAATCGCGACAGGGGGGGGGATAGACATTATGGAGACAGAGATGAACGTCACGGTGATCGTGGGGATTATGGACGGGATGATGGCAGAGGAAATGGAGGAAGAAATAATGGTCGCGGAAATGGGGGTGAACATGGGCGAGGTAATCATGGAGGCCATGACAGGGACTAATTAACCCAAGTTGCTAATTAAAAAGGACATCGATAAAGAATAATTTTGAGTTACGACACTTAAAAAATCTTTACCGATGCTTAATGAAGATAAAATTATAGCAATTTTCTGTTT